>JBGSIJ010000030.1:0-146769 GCA_041742595.1 Fimbriimonadaceae bacterium
GGCTCCGGTGGCGGCAAGGGCGGCGGACGAGCCGGCGGCCGCGGCGGTCGCTTCTAGTCCTTCAACACAACAATAAGAGCCCCGGTCCTTTTGGATCGGGGCTCTTATTGTTTGTAGCTAGTGCGGGTCTGCCTAGCCTTCCCAACGGACTAGGCCGAGTTCGCTGGGGACGTCGACATCGGGATGGAATGGGACCACTCGGATGGCGTAGCCAAGGTGTCCGGGCCGCTCGCATGGAATCTGGCAGCGGTAGGTTCCGTGTCCGGGGCCGCCTTCCACCAGGTCCATCTTGATCGGGTGCGGCGACACGAGCTCGCGAGCCGGACCGATGGTGCCGACCATCGCTAGTACCTCCACGTCCTGGGGAGTGAGGTCGCCAAGGGCTACCTTCCCCGTCACCTCGATCATCGAACCTGGAGCATTGAGGCGGGCGGCGGTGCTGGCAACCGACTCCACGCGAACACGCTCCCAGGAATTTTCCACCCGCTTGCGCCACTCTCGGGCTGAGATTGCCCGCTCCAGACCGTTCGCGGACAACCGACCGTAGACCTCGGCCGCCGGAACGTAGAACTTCGAAGTGTAGTCGTGGACCATCCGTGCGGTCGAGAAGTAAGGGCCCAACTCCGCCATCGAGTTCTTGACCATTTCGAGCCAGGCAACGGGAATGCCGCTCTCGTTGCGCTGGTAGAACCTCGGCGCGATCTCGTTCTCCAGGAGACTATAAAGGGCGCGGCTGTCCAGCCAGTCTTGGTGGCCGTCCTCGGTAGCGCTAGATGCGTCGCCAATGGCGAACCCCACTCGAGGATTGTAGGCTTCGTCCCACCATCCATCGAGCACGGAGCAGTTGAGGCCGCCGTTCGGCACCACTTTCATGCCGCTTGTGCCGCTGGCCTCGTTGGGGCGACGAGGGTTGTTCAGCCAGAGGTCCACGCCTTGCACCAGCATGCGTCCAACCCGCATGTCGTAGTCCTCGAGGAAGACCATGCGAGCGCGGGCACCCTCGTTGCGGATGAAGTTGACCAGGTCCTGAATCACCTTCTTGCCGGCATCGTCCCGCGGGTGGGACTTGCCAGCGATAAGAATCTGGATGGGCGTCTGCGCGTGGAACAGCAGAGCCTTCAGCCTTCCGCGGTCGGTAAGCATTAGCGACCCGCGCTTGTAGGTCGCGAATCGCCGTGCAAACCCGATCGTTAGAACCCGAGGATCCAAGACTCCGTCAACGGTTCCCTCCTCCGTTCGAGTTAGGCCGCCGCCTCGCTGGAGACGCTTGCGCGCGAAGCGAATCAGATCGGCACGCTGGCTCTCGATCGCGGCCCAAAGGTCGGCGTCCGGGATGTCGAAGACGGACTTCCAGATCTCAGGGTTCGCGGGGTCCCGACGCCACTCCGGGCTCAAGTATTCGTCGAACAGGTTCTGCATCCGGTGGCTGATCCAAGTGGAAGTGTGGATGCCGTTCGTGATGGCGTCTACTGGAACTTCGTCGGCGCTGTAGTTCGGCCAGCGGGCCTGGAACATCTCGCGAGAAACCTTGGCGTGGAGCTTGGCGACCCCGTTCACTCGGTTGGCGTTCTCCATGGCAAGGATCGCCATGTTGAAGGCCTCGCCGTGGTTCAGCGGATCGATACGCCCCAGTTCGAGGAAAGACTCGAAGGTGAGCCCGATCTGCTCGATCGTCTTGCCCAGGTAACGCCGGAGAAGGTCGGGCGGAAAGACGTCGAAACCAGCCGGAACCGGAGTGTGGGTGGTGAAAACGTTGCCAGCGACCACAACTTGACGCGCGGTCTTGAGATCGGTCTGGTGATCCTGCATGAACTGCCGGATGCGCTCTAGCGAGAGGAAGGCCGCGTGGCCCTCGTTCATGTGGCAAACCGTCGGAGGCAAGCCCATTGCGCGGAGGGCGCGCATTCCGCCAATACCCAGGATCATCTCCTGGCGAATCCGCATCTCCTCGTCTCCGCCGTACAGCGTGTCGGTGATGCCCTGGTCGGCAGGCATGTTCTCCAGCAGGTTGCTATCCAGGAGGAAGAGGGGGATGCGGCCCACGTCGGCGCGCCAGATCTGGCACACGATCGTGCGGTCCGGCAGTTCGACCTCGACCCGGATGGGCTGGTCGTCCGAGCCGCGAACCAGCTGGAGAGGCATCTGGTAGTAGTCGTACTGCGGGTAGACCTCCTGCTGCCAACCATCGTGGGTCAGCTTCTGGCGGAAGTAGCCGCGAGCATAGAGGAGACCGACGCCGACGAGGGGAACGCCGAGATCGCTGGCCGCTTTGAGGTGGTCGCCGGCAAGGATGCCCAGGCCGCCTGAGTAGATCGGCAGACCCTCCGACACACCAAACTCCGCGCAAAAGTAGGCGATGCGGGTGCTCTGGTTGTGGTCAGGGTAGGTCTTGGAGAACCAGGTTTCGCTCGCCAAGTACTGGTCCAGGGACCGGGAGCAGTTCTCGAGTCGCGCCAGGAAGAGGTTGTCCTTGGCGAGCTTTTCGAGGCGACCGGCTGGGATCGAGTAGAGGAACCCGATGGGGTTGTGCTCGCTGGCTTCCCAGAGGCCCTTGTCGATCGTCCGAAACAGGTCTCGGGTGTCGTGGTCCCAGGTCCAACGGTAGTTGGTGGCCAGCTTTCTCAGCGGCTCCAGGGGGGCGGGGAGCTCGAAGGCGACCTCGAATGAATGCGCGACCTTGGGGTTTCTCATGGGGTGGTTATCGAGACACAGTCTACAAGACGACCCCCTTGTCGCTCGAACGGCAGGTTACCTGCCTGAATCCGTTCAGGTTCGGATGGTCGCTCAGGGCGGAAGTCGGCAGAAGGGCTGAACCCTCCCGCTCCATAAATCGGGTATCCCTCGTACCCATGCTTTCGATCCGCTCGATCAACGTGTTCTATGGCGCCATCCACGCGCTCAAGGACGTCAGCGTGGAGGTCGAGCAGGGAGAGATCGTCGCGATCATTGGCTCCAACGGAGCCGGCAAGAGCACGCTTCTACGAACGATCAGCGGGCTGCTACGCCCTCGGACCGGGGAGATCGACTTCAAAGGTAGCCCCATCCATACGGTCCCTGCCCACGAGATCGTCAACTTGGGGATCAGCCACTCGCCGGAGGGACGACGCATCTTCACCAACATGAGCGTCCAGGAGAACCTTCAGCTCGGAGCCTTCACCCGGGCGAAGGGCGATCCGGAGATCGAGGCGGATATGGAGAAGGCGCTGACTCGCTTCCCCCGATTGCGGGAGCGGTTCAAGCAGAACGCTGGGACGCTCAGCGGCGGTGAGCAGCAGATGCTGGCGATCGGCCGCGCCTTGATGTCTCGCCCTTCCCTGCTCTTGCTCGACGAGCCTAGCCTTGGCCTTGCGCCGAACTTGGTGGCGGAGATATTCAACATCGTGCTGGATCTCAACAAGGAAGGCTGCACGGTTTTGCTGGTGGAGCAGAACGCCAACCGGGCCCTGGAGGTCGCGCATCGCGCCTACGTTCTGGAGACGGGCACCATCGTGCTCAGCGACACCGGCAAGGCCCTGCTGGCGAACCCCAAGGTGAAGGAGGCCTACCTTGGCGGATAGCGCGGTTACCCTCAAGACCCTCCGATTCGAGCGACTCAACGAGAACCACATTCCCGCAATTCTGGAGATCGAGCAGAAGGCGAACTCAGCGCCATGGTCTGAGCGGTCGTTCCTCAACGAGTTGGGCCACGCGCACGGGATCATGTTTGTGGCGATCGCCAACGGGGTGGTCGCGGGGTATGGCGGAGTTTGGCTGGTGATCGACGAAGCCCACATCACCACGGTGGCCGTCCACGAGGACTACCGCCGCTTGGGAATCGGCCGGAAGCTTATGGTTCAGCTGCTTGAAGAAGCCAAGGAAGCCGGGATGCTATGCTCCACCCTCGAGGTTCGGGCAAGCAACGAAGCCGCCGTGAAGCTCTACGAGGGCCTTGGATACCACCTGACCACGCGACGCAAGGCGTACTATCCGGACAACAAGGAAGACGCCCTGGTGCTGTGGCTTGACGACCTTCAAGCCTGGAAGGCATGACGGCTCGGTTCTTCGAGGGGCTGATCCTCGCGATGGAGAGCAGCTGCGACGAGACGAGCGTTGCCCTAATTCGCGGCCACGAGGTGCTGACCAACGTAGTTGCCTCCCAGATCGAGCTCCATCAGAAATGGGGCGGAGTGGTTCCCGAGGCTGCGAGCCGTGCGCATGTTCAGGCGTTCCTCCCAACCATGCAGGAAGCCCTAGATGGGGCCGGCCTCGCGCTTGGCGACGTGGACGCGATTGCCGTCTCCAATCGGCCCGGACTCGTCGGCGCGCTGAGCGTTGGAGTCACGGCGGCTAAGGCGCTGACCTTAGCGCTGGATCGCCCCCTGATCGGGATCCATCACTTGGACGGTCACCTTTCTTCCCCGCTATCAGTTGCGCCGGACCTGCCGTTTCCCCACCTTAGCTTGGTGGTTTCGGGAGGGCATACCGAATTGGTCGAGGTCTTGGAGCCAGGTGGCTACCGCATCCTGGCCGAGACCCGCGACGACGCGGCTGGCGAGGCCTTCGACAAGGGCGCCCGGCTCATGGGGCTTGGATACCCGGGCGGCCGCCAGATTCAGGAGCGAGCCCTCTCGGGAGACCCCAAGCGCTACCGGCTTCCGCGTGCGATGGCCAAGGACGACACATCCTTCAGCTTCAGCGGCCTCAAGACCGCCATGTTGCGCCTTGTTGAGGCAGAAGGTCCACATCTCGACATTCCGGATGCGGCGGCCAGCCTCCAGGAGGCGATCGTCGACGCGCTTGCGAAGCGCGTGCGTTCCGTGTTGGAAGCGCATGCGCCTCAGGCGCTCACCCTCGTCGGCGGGGTGGCGGCCAACCACGCCTTGAGGCGGCGCCTTGCCGACCTCAGCGCGCAGCACGGCGTACGATTCGTGGTGCCTCCTTTCGACCTGTGCACCGACAATGCCGCGATGATCGGCCTCGCGGCGAGCGTACGGCTGGCGAGAGGCGAGCATGACGGCCTCTCGCTGGACGTTTTCCCCTCCGCTCCGCTGCCCACCGTGGAGTCGACCTGATGGAGAAGCCCGTGCGGATGTGCGCTTGTGCGATGGTCTCCTTTCGGACGCTGAAGGAGGCGGGGGTGGCGAACGTTCAGGAGGCATCGGAGCGGTTCGGTTGCGGTCGGAGCTGTCGGACCTGTGTCCCTTACATCGAGCGGATGCTGGAGACCGGGGAGACGGAGTTCGAGGTGTTCGAGCCTTAGGGTGTTGATGGCATCGTGGTGTTTTGAGCGTTGCGTGTCACCCCTTCCGTCGCCGACGAGAGTCGGGTCCACCTTCCCTCAAGGGGCAGGAGCTTTGGCTTGTCAAATCTCATCATCACGGGCTCCGTGCATGGTTTTCGTCGGGACGGGACATTTGTTTGAACCTGGTCATTTGACCACGGTTTTCGGGTTTGGCGTGAAGTCCCCTACCCTTTCCCTTCTTGGAAAGCCGCCCGGTCAAACGCCAATCCAGATCGCTTCCAGCCTTAGGGGCGGACTCAAGTCTTCAGCCCAGGATGCGAGCCCATGGGCACGTTCCAAAGCCTGGCGCGGTCAATAATCACCACAAGTAATCACGGTAACGCGTGTGCTAACTTTTGAGGCATGGCAGTCGCTACTTCCCACGCCGACCACGTACTTAAGGACGACCGAATCGGGCTCCCCGGCGAGATGCCCCGCAAGATCAACGTCACCATGATCGGAGCGGGCAGCTTCTTCACCAGCGCCATCCTAAAGGACGTGGCCCTCATCCCTGGGTCCAAGGGCGGCGAGTTGCGGCTGATCGACATCGACGAGCACCGGCTGGCCCTTAGCCACCGCCTGATGCAGAAGATCGTGGACGAGCTCGGAGAGGGCGATAAGTGGGTGATCAAGTCCAGCACCGACCGCACCGAACTCCTCCCGGGAACCGACTACATCGTCAACTCCATCGAGGTCAGCGGCGTCGACTGCGTCCGCTTCGATAACGACATCCCCCTCAAGTACGGGATCAGCCAGAACATCGGCGACACCATCGGCCCAGGCGGGCTCTTCAAGAGCCTCCGTACCATTCCCGTCTGGCTCCAGATCCTGAAGGACGCTGAGAAGTACTGCCCCAAAGCCCTCGTCCTCAACTACACCAACCCCATGAACATGATGTGCCTCGCCGCCGGACGGGCAAGCACCATGGAAGTGGTCGGCCTCTGCCACAGCGTCCAAGGGACGTCACAGATGCTGGCGGGCTACGCCGGCATTCCGTACGAGCAGATGCAGTGGAAGTGCGCCGGAATCAACCACCTGGCCTGGTTCACCGAGCTCAACGGCCCCGACGGTGCCGACCTCTACGACATCCTGATGCCGATGGCGAACGACCGGGAGAGCGAGTTCTCCAAGGCGGAGCCGGTCCGCTCCGACATGATGCGCCACTTCGGGGCCTTCATCACCGAGTCCAGCGGACACCTCAGCGAGTACTTGCCCTACTACCGGAAGAGAAAGGACCTCCTTGAAAAGTACACGGACACCGGCTACCGCGGCCAAGAGAGCTTCTATGCCGACAACTGGCCCAACTGGCGGAAGGGCCAGGACGAGAACCGCGAGAAGATCATCAGCGGAGAGAAGGACATCGACCGGAGCCGCAGCCACGAGTACGGCGCTTGGATCATCGAGTCCGTCGAAAAGAACCAGCCGGTGGTCATCCATGGCAACGTCATGAACGACGGCTGCATCGAAAACCTGCCCCAGGACGGATGCGTCGAGGTGGCCTGCCTCATCAACCACAACCGTGTCCAGCCGATCCGGTACGGACGCCTCCCCAAGCAGATGGCCGCGATTTGCGACTGGGACATGCGCATGTTCGACCTCGGCGCGGATGCTTGCATCCACAAGTCGATCGAGACCGCGATCCACGCCCTCTACCTAGACCCGCTGTCGGCCGCAGTCTGCTGCCCGGCGGAGATCAAGGCGATGACGCTAGAGCTGATCGAAGCGGAAGCCGCTTTCCTTCCCGGCTTCAAGTAGATCGGAACCAAGATTGCGGCGATCTTGTATGCTTTGAACAGATGCACGGGATCGCCGCGAGGCTGATCGGGTTGTTGGGAATCTTTGCGCTGGTCATCGCGGCGTTGCCGCTCCGTGCCGACGTTTCCCAACATGCCGTGCGGACGGTTGCCGCTGCACCGATCAAGCAGGCGTGTGAAATGCCTTGCTGCCAGACCGCGCCCAAAGCCGTGTCCTCGTGCTGCGAAGCGCCCCCGAGTCCCGCAGACCATGAGGTGTCGGCGCCGCCGACCGATTGCGGTTGCACCGTGGCCCCCGCAAGTTCAGCCGGCGATCTTCCCGTGGCGAGCTTGGCAAGCGGTGGCCCTCAGGTCGAGGCTCCGCTCGATCCTCCCCTGCTTTTGACTCACGTCGCGCCGGATTGCGGCCAACCGGCGCGGACCTTCGGACTCGACACGGGTCCACCGGGACGGGTTCCCCTTGCGCCAGACGCCGGCCGGGCGCCTCCCTCTCGCTGATCTTTCGCATCAGCCGTCTTCGCGTTGCGGGATGGCCCTGCCTCTGATCTAGCGAGCGAACCCCATGTTTTTCAGACTCACATCCAGTCGCTTGCGATCTCTTCGGAGTCGCAATGTCCGAACGTAGAATCCGTCGGCACCCATTTGGTCCCGCAACCCTTCTTGCCCTCGTGGTTGCCGTGGTGGCAGTGGCCCTGGGCCAAGGCCGATCGCCTGCCGCACCGTCCAAAGAGCGTCCGCCGCTCGATCTCGAGTCGCTTCGGCGAGAGGTTGCCCAGCGCCCTCCCGCCCCGCCCCTGGAGAAGCCAGAGCCAGGAGAGTTGCTTAGCCCTGAGGCCGACCTTCGCTTAACGGATGCACAGCGCGCAGCGATTGCGAAGGTGGCGGAAGTTTGGGAGACAGACAAGGCGGCCCTGATTCGAGCGATCGAAGCGGCCACGCCGGAGGGACCGACCTCGCGCTCCGAGGCCAAGCTGTCGTCCTCGCTTTCCGACTACTCGCACCTCTCCCGCCAGTACGATGCGTCTCGAAACGCCGCTTGGCAACTTGCGCTGCAGGTCCTGACCGCCGATCAGCGTCGACAGGCAACCACCGGAGGCAACCGATGATCCGACCTTCCTTTTGGGCACTGACGTGCCTCCTCGGCCAACTGGCCTCCGCACAAACCACCGAGCGAATCGACGGCCCCCTCCCCTTAGCGAGAGCCATTGAGGTCGCCGGCGAACGGTCACCAAGGATTCTCGCGGCGGTCGCGGAGCGCAACGCGAGCAACGAAGCGCGGCGGGGAGCTTTGGCCCGCCTTGGACCGCAGCTTTCCGCGTCCGGGTTCGGCGTCTCCAGCAAGCCCGGCACCATGTTGAGCGGTCCGGCCATGCCTGCTCCGACGATGTCGTTCGCCTCCGGGTCCAGTTGGGTTGGGAACCTGATGCTCATGATGCCTCTCTACACCGGCGGCCAACTGGGAGCGGCGGCCGAAGCGGCACGACACGAGGCTCAGGCGATGGCGGCCGAAGAAGCGGAGATGCGGGGCGAGACCACCCTGATGGCAACGGACGCCTACTTGAACGTGCTGCTGGCCAGAGCGAAGGTCTCTCGGGAACTGGCGCGGGTCGCGGCAACCGCCGAGATGGTCCGAGTAACCCAGGCGCGAGCCGATGCGGGCAAGGACATCGCGGCCTCGGTGCGAAGAGCGGAGGCAGAGCATAGCATGGCGGTTCGCGAGCTTGCGATGGCTCGGAACGATGAGGCCAAAATGCTCCTCGACCTCCTGGCCACCCTCGGCGTGAGCCTTGATTCGAAGACCGATCCGGCCGACGGCTTCTCCGCGAGCGCCGTGCCAAGCCTCCAGCGGCTTCTCGCCCTTGCCAAGGAGCATCGTGGTCTCATCGCGGGCGCGCAAGCGAAGTTGAAGGCTGCGGCTTCACAGGTCAGAGCGGCCCAGGGCATGCAAAGACCTCAGGTCTTTGGCGTGCTGATGGCCGACGCGGCCAACGATCCGATGATGCGAGGCGCGTCGGCGGGCATCTCGATTGGGATTCCGATATTCGACGGCGGCGAGCGGAAGGCCGAGGTCCGCAAGATGAAGTCGATGCAAACGGCGGCGGAGCAGAACCTCCGCCAGGCAGAGCTAAACGTGGAACGGGAGATCCGCCAGGCTTTGCTGGACCTCGATCTCGCCAAGTCCAACGCCGAGTCCGCCCGGGCCGCGCTCGCGTCGGCAAGCGCGTCGCTTGAGATCGTGAAGATTCGCTACGAAGCGGGCAAGGCGATTCTCCTTGAACAGATCGACGCGATCCAGGCGAAGTCCTCGGCGGAGGCCGAGGTGGCCCGGGCGGCATTCGACGCCGAGATGGCACGCGCCCGGCTTGCCAAGGCAGTCGGCCTTTCCCTTCCCGAGCTCGACAAGATCGCAGCGGCGGGTGAAACCAAATGAAACGCACTCTTTGCTCCCTAATCCTGGTTCTTGGCTTTTCCGCTAGTTGGGCGGTTGAGGGAAGGGTCGCCGACCTGAAGGTCGATCTGCGAACCGACCCGCCCGTAATCGCAACGGGGCGGGCCAAGCTCCTCGTCATTGTGGTGGACTCCGAAGGGAAGCCGGTCACGGACGCGACGGTTCGAGCGATCGCCCGCATGCCGGGCATGAACATGGGCGAGCGCGAGGAGACCGGGCGAGCGGCGGGCGTTGCGGGGTCCTACGAGATCCCGGCGGTGTTCTCGATGGCGGGTCGCTACGAGGTCACCCTGACCATCAACGGAAAGACGGGGGTGATCGGGCTCTCGACCGGGCAAAACACCGCATCCGCCGGAGCGGCTCCGCTGTGGCAGGTGGCGCTTCCGTGGCTTGCCCTGTTGGCGGGCGGAGCGTTTGTGGCGAGCCGAATGCGGAAGACCGGCCAGAGGGTGAACCTATCCGGCCTGATGAACCGCAGCGTTCTTGGGGCAGTAATCCTCCTGGGCGGCGCGGCGGCGGTAGCGGTCTGGGCAGTAAGGACCCAGCGGCGCGAGGGAGCGATGACCCCGATCGAGGCCCAGGTGATGGAGATGAACATGCCACCGCCCGAGGGAACCGTGCCCGTCGAAGTCGCCTTGGTTCGGTCCGAGTCCTTTGCATCGACGGTTCGCTATGCGGGCCAAGCGGTGGGCTACGCCGAGCAGGACATCGTTGCCAGGGTGACGGGAACCGTGGTTTGGATGCCCGGCTACGTGGGCGACCCAGTGGCCAAGGGTCAGGTGCTGGCTCAGTTGGATACGACCGCCCTTGCACCCGAAGTCGCCATGAAATCGGCCGCCCTGGCGAGGGCACGCCAAGGAGTGAGGGTCAGCGCGCTGGAGCACGAGGCGGCTCGATCGGAGACCGCTCAAGCGCGAGCCGAAGCCGAAGTGGCGAGGCGCGAGGTTGGCGAGGCCAAAGCCATGATCGACGCGGCCAAGCAGGCCCAGATCGCGGCGCGTTCCGAAATCCAATCGGCACTTGCGGATGCGAGCGCGATGCGGGCCGAACAAAGAGGGGCTCAAGCCGAGCTGGTCTATGCCGATGCCGAGTTGGCGAGGTCCACTTCCCTCTTTGCCAAGGGAGCGGTCTCTCGCGACGAGTTGCAGCAGGCGCAGGCCGCGCGCGACAAGGCCAAGGCGATGGTGGATCAGGCTGCCCAGAAGGTAGTGCGATCGAACTCCATGGTGGCGGCGGCGAGGTCGATGAGCAAACAGGCCGACGCCGAGCTCGTGGCGGCGGCGCGCCGCGTCCAGAAGGCGGAGGCCATGGTTTCGGCCAAAGACTCCATGGTTGGGACGGCCACGAGCGAAGCTCGGGCGGCGCAGGCAAGGATTCAGCAAGAGCAGGCGATGGCGGCAGAGTCGGCGGCTGGCCTGCAGGGAGCATCGGCGCAGTTGGGCTTCGCCACCCTAAAGGCGCCCACCGAAGGCGTGATCCTGAAGCGAATCGTAAGTCCTGGGCAGTTGGTATCGGCGGGCCAGCCGATCCTTAGGGTTGCGCAAGTCTCCCCGATCCGGGTCCAGGCGAACGTTGCCGAAGCCGATCTATCGCGGATCCAGGTGGGCTCGCCGGTAAAGATCCAGGTTGGCTCTCGCGTCGTCGTTGGCCAGGTGGGCTCGGTCTCGCCGGGCGTGGACCCGAGTTCACGCACCGGGGTCGTCGAAGCTGTTCTCGGCAACCGCGACCTCCTCGTTCGCCCGGGCCAGTTCGTCTCGATGGAGATCTCCGTGGGAGCCTCCCGCTCTCGGCTTACGGTTCCTCGGAGTGCGATTCGCACCGATTCCGGAGGTTCCTCGGTGTTCGTGACCAAGGCAGAGGCGGGCGGCCTAACGGTCGTCCACCAGCGCCAGGTTGAACTCGGAGAGTCCGCTGCGGATAAGGCGGCGGTCATCAGCGGACTGAGCGCCGGGGAGAACGTGGTTCTCAATCCTTCGCCCGATCTGCGCGAGGCAATGCGGGTGGCGATCGTTCCGAGCGCGTCGGCGACGGTCGTCCAGGAGCAGACAATCTTGGTCACCGAATCGGGCTACGAGCCATCGAGCGTGGCCATGCCCGCAGGCAAGCCCTTGGTCCTGGTGTTCATCCGGAAAGCAGACCCGTCCTGCGGGGACAGCCTCTCCTTTCCCTCGCTGGGGATTGAGCGGAAGCTCCCGCTCAATGTGCCGGTGCGGGTCGAGATTCCCGCTCAGAAGGCGGGAACCGTGCGCTTCGCCTGCAGCATGGACATGTACAAGGGCACGGTGGTCGTTCGATGAGCTCCTCGCCTAAAGAGGGCTCTGGCCATCGGCTGAACGCCCTCCACATGATCCACAAGTGGAGCATCGAGCACCCGTACGCGGTGATCGCATTCTTCACGGCGATGATGGCGCTTGCCTATCTGGCGATCTCCAACATTCCCCGGCGGTTTGCCCCGTACGTGGAGAGTCCGATGGTCGGCGTGGTCACGATGATGCCCGGCCTGTCCTCGCAGGAGATGGAGACCTACGTTTCCAAACCCATCGAGGAGCAGCTGATCAACGTCAAGGGGCTGCGGTACATCCGAAGCACTAGCCAAGACGGGTTCTCGATCGTGGCCCTGGAGTTTCCGTACGGCACGAACATGCAGCGCGCGATCACGGACGTTCAAGCGTTGATGAACGTGACGCAGGCGAGCTTGCCGGCCACCGGGGCCAACCTGAAGCCTTCCTGGGTCGTGCCCATCGACCCGCTCAACCTACCGGTCCTGACGTTGGCCTTTCGGGGCGACCCGAAGCAGGGCTGGGATATGGCGAAGGTGCGCGAGTTCGCGGACAACGCCGTGGTGCGAAGGCTCAAGTCCGTTCCGGACGTGTATGCGGTGGTCCCTTTTGGCGGGCACCGCAGGCAGTTGCAGGTCATCGTGAACCGCGACAAGCTGGCAGGGTACGTGCTTTCGATCCTCGACGTGCGCAATGCGATCGACCGCTCCAATGTGTCTTCCACAGGCGGGACCATCACAAGCGGAGATCAGGAAGCCACGGTTCGGATCGAGACCAAGATCTCGAACGCGCAGGACGTTCTGAACTATCCGATCCGTTCCTCAAACGAATCTGCCAACACGGCGGCACCCTCTGCGCCCGGCGGGATGGGCGGAATGGGAGGAGCGGCTAGCCAGCCGGAAGCGACTCGGGCGTCTCCGACGGCCAGCGGGGCGCCACGAGTGGTCTACGTGCGCGACGTGGCCCGGGTGGTGGATGGGACCTGGGAGCCCCGGAGCGGATACCGGTACTACGATGGAAAGGCCGGGGCGTCTGAGGATGCGATTTCGGTTTCGGTGATCCAGAATCCGGGCGCGAGCTCGGCAAGCGTGGTGCCGATGATCATGAAGGTGGTCGAGGACCTCCAACGGGAGAACCCAGGACTCACCTCCGAAGTTGCCTACGACAACGCCCACTTCGTGGAGATCCTCTTCGAGAACGTTTGGCACGAGCTTGCCCTGGCGATCCTGCTCACCGCCATTGCCCTGCTCCTCTTTCTTGGGGAATGGCGCGGCACGCTGATCGCGATGGTCACGTTGCCAACCTCGCTGGCGATGGCGGTGCTGATGATGGTGCCGTTTGGCATGAGCTTCAACAGCGGCACGCTGATCGGCCTCTTACTCTCGATTGGCCGCTTGGTCGACGACTCGATCATCGACATCCACGCAGTGGAACGACATCTGCGGATGGGAAAGACCCCGAAGCAGGCCACGATCGATGGCATCGCCGAGGTCCGCCTGGCGGTCATCGCGTCCACCCTCATGATCGTATTCGCGCTCCTGCCCCTCATCTTCGCGGGGGGCATTGTGGGCTTGATGTTCGTGGAGCTGGTTTGGCCGCTGATCTTTGGGCTCCTCGCTTCCATGCTCGTGAGCTTCACCCTGACCGCACTCCTCTGCGCGAATCTGCTTCGAGCCGAGGATGTTCGGGACAAGGAGCGCAAGCACCCGGTCCTTGGGCTGCTCTACCGCGTTCTCGATCCCTTTCAGCAGGGCCTCGACCGGATGGAGGGCGGCTATGGCCGCTCCATCCAGTGGCTGCTGAAGCACCGGTTTGCCAACTTCACTCGGGTGCTAGCCACCCTGGTGCTGGGCTCGGCCTTCTACTACTTCATCGGATCGGAGATGATGCCGCTTGCGGATACGGGCCAAGCTTCGGGGTTCCTGGAGATGCAGCCGGGGACATCGTTCGAGGGCACCAAGAAGGCGGTATCCAAGCTGGAGGAGATCTTCAAGAAGCATCCGGAACTGGAGAAGGCCAGCATCGAGGTGGGGGCGGAAACGATGTTCGAGAGTTGGTCGCCGTTCTTCACCGGCTACCAGATGCCGTCGGTGAACGGGGCGGCGATGATGCTGACGTTCTCGGACAAGGACAAACGGGGCCGGACCATCTTCACGGTAATGGACGAGATCCAGAAGGAAGCCCTCCAGACCATCCCCGGGATTCGAAAGCTCCAGATCAAGGAGATGGGATCGGACGTGATGGCGACGGCCGCGGCGCCGATCCACGTGAACATCTATGGTCCGGACCTGAAGGAACTGGACCGACTCGGGAACGAAGTCCTGGGGGTTGCCCAGAAGATGCCAGAGTTGTACCAGCCGGGCAAGACCTGGACGATGGGCGTGCCGGACTACCGGGTGCAGGTCAATCTGCAGCGGGCCCAGGAGCTTGGCCTCTCCCCGGACACCATCGCCCAGCAGGCGTACTACGCCACTCGCGGCGGCCTGACCAACGAGTGGTACCGGTTGCCGAACCTGCGTCAGAACACGATCCAAGTGCGGTACGAGCAGGACCAGAGGCAAACCATCAACGATCTGAACCAGGTCTCCGTGATGGGAACCGGCGGCGTTCAGGTGCCCCTTAAGTCGGTCGCAGACGTCGTGCCGGTGCAGGCGCCGACGGCGATCGAGCACGACGGGTTGCGGCGGGTG
Source organism: Fimbriimonadaceae bacterium (assembly GCA_041742595.1). Classification (GTDB taxonomy): domain Bacteria; phylum Armatimonadota; class Fimbriimonadia; order Fimbriimonadales; family Fimbriimonadaceae; genus JBGSIJ01. The sequence continues at coordinate 14,433 of JBGSIJ010000030.1, forward strand.
GTGGGCGTCACCGGCTACTACCGGATTGGCGACCTTCCCTCCATGGACGTGGTCATGAACCTGGTGGCCAACGCGTACGGCGGGAACAAGAAGCTTGGCATCGAACCGGTCAACTTCCCTCCCGGCTATGGGATGGAGATGCGGGGCGACATGACGCAGATGATGGACTCGTTCCGCCGTCTGATGCAGGGCCTTGGCCTTTCCCTGGCGCTTATGTACCTCGTGCTGGTCATCCAGTTCCGAGGCTTCTTGCAGCCTCTGCAGATGATCGCCTCCCTGCCCCTGGAGTTGGCCGGCGTCTTCGTGGCGCTGTGGCTTGCGCACCAGGCGTTCTCTACCGTGTCGATCCTGGGGATCATCGTGCTGACCGGCATGGACATCACCACGGCGGTCCTCATGATCGACCTGATCATGAAGTACCGGGATAAGGGGATGCCGAGAAACCAGGCAATCATCCAGGCTTGCCCGGACCGCTTGCGTCCCATTCTCATGACGGCCGGCATCACCTTGGTGGTCATGTTGCCGATCGCGATTGCGCCGAAGACGGGCCTCGACGCCTACCAGCCGCTTGCGATGGCGGTGGTTGGCGGCCTCATCTCGGGCACAATCCTGTCCCTCTTCGACATCCCGATCATGCACACGATGGTCGACGACTTCGTTGCCTGGCTTCACCGGACGTTCCTGGGTCGGGAGTACGAATGGCCGGTGATCGACCCACCGGAGGAGCCTCCGGTCAGCTAGCAAGAGCAATCGCAACCCTACAAGGCAGCGTTGTGCCGGGCGTTGGCACGAGAGGCGCATCGGTGCAGCCGTGCCAGCCCCGGATCGGGAATCATCCTGTAGGGTTCGGTGCCCGTGCGCGCGATGAAGACAATGACGATTGGGCGGCGGATTACGGGGATCGTCGCGGTCCTGCTCGCCATCACCATCGTTCTCGTCTCGACCCTTTTGCTTAAGCTGGTGGAGTTTGGCGGTCGGATCGCGCTAACCAGCGAGGTGCTGGTCCCCGTGAGTCGAGCCCTTGACGATCTCAACGAGTCGGGACTTCGCCGGCGCCTGGCGTTCGAGCGATGGCAGGGAGCCTTGTTGGCTCCCAAGCCAGACCCCCTCGTGCTCCAGGAAGCCTCGGCGAACTATCAGATCTTCACGGCCAAGATCGAGGAGGGATTCGAGAGAAGCGCCAGCCTCCTCCGCGCAACCAAGGGAAACCGGGACCTCGAGGCGGAAGTGGCCGACATTGAGCGCTTGCTGCGCTTGGTCCGAGCCGAGTACGAGACGGTCCAAATGCGGAACGATGAAGTTCTGCGGTTGCGCCGGGAACGTAAGCACCCTGCGGCGGGCGTTGCTCTGCGGGACTTGGCTTCTCTGCAAGCCAGGTTGCAGGAGCGGCGCTCCGAAGCACGAGACGCAATCTGGTCAATCTTGGAGCGGTACGCCAAGTCCACGCGATCCCAGGAGTCGACGCTCGTCGTGGTGGGCGTTCTGGCCCTCATCGCTTCCATCTTGCTGGGAATTGCCCTCTCCGGGCAGCAGGCCAAGCAGATCACCGTGCCCGTCGCGGCGCTCAAGGAGGGGCTGGCGGCAGTCGAGGGCGGCGATATCGAGCGGACCCTTCCGATCCTGTCGGACGATGAGGTAGGCGACCTTACGCGTTCGTTCAACTTCTTCGTCGAGGGTCTGCGGGAGAAGGAGCGGATTCGGGGCGTGTTCGGCCGATACGTGGACCCGCGGGTGATTGAGCGGCTGCTGGCGAGTTCTGACATGTCGAAGCTGGAGACCACGCTGGGCCAGAAGAGCGTTTCTTTCTGCGACCTAGCCGGGTTCACCGGCCTCAGCGAACGCCTCAACCCTTCCCAGCTGGTCTCGTCGCTCAACCATCACTTCTCTCTTCAGACCGAGGCGATCCAGGCGTCCGGAGGGGTCGTCGACAAGTTCCTGGGGGACGAGGTCCTTGCGTTTTGGGGAACGCCGTTCTGCCATGTGGGCGAAGAGGCGAGGCTCGCTTGCCAGTCCGCGCTGGCCCAACTCGATGCCTTCCGTCGCTTCTCTCTCGAGCTAGAAGGCTTGGGGACGGGCGGAACCGGAATCGGGATCGGCATTGCTACCGGCGATGTGATCACCGGAAGCATTGGCTCGGAGACGTCGCGGAGCTTTACCGTCATCGGCGACAAGGTGAACTTGGCCTCAAGACTCCAACAGCTGAATCGGGTTTACGGGACGCAGATCATCGTGGATGAGGCCACCGTGCAGGGCGCCGGCCCTGGGTTTGCGTTCCGTGAGTTGGACCTCGTGGTAGTGAAGGGCCAGACTCTGCCGAATCGGATCTACGAGATGCTTGGAATGGCCGCGTCCGTTACGGAAGAACAGCAGCGGTACATGCAAGCCTATGCGTTGCTGCTTGCCGCCTATCGGCGGGCGGACTGGCCGGAGGCTCTGCGGCTGGTCGAGGACTGTTGCCGGCTGCGCCCGGACGACCAAGCGGTTGCCGTGCTGGCGGAGCGGATCAACGACTTCGAGATCAATCCTCCCGGACCGGACTGGGATGGAGCGCACGTCATGCAGACGAAGTAATCGCTGCCTGCGGGCCCTGCCAGACTAGTTGAGTGAAGATCCTACTCACCGGTGCCGGCGGCAACATTGGCAAGGGCCTAGTACCCCTTCTCGCAGCTCAAGGACATCAGCTTGTGCTTTCCGACGTTACGGCGGTGGACCTGGGTCCGTGGCCGTTTCATCAGCTTGACGTGCAACACGGCTTTGGCCTTGAGAAGGCCGCCGAGGGGTGCGACCTGGTGCTCCACACCCCGGCGTGGCACGGCATTCACTGGAACCAGAAGACCGAGGCCGACTATTGGCGGCTGAACGTGGATGGGACGTTCTGGGCGTTCCAGGCGGCCAAGGCCAACGGGATCAAGCGGTTCGTATTCTTAAGCTCGACGGCTTGGTATGGGCACTACGACAAGTACGGTTTCACCAAGCGCATCGGCGAGGAGCTCTGCGAGTACAACCGGGTCAGCCATGGGATCCGGTATGTGTCGGTCCGGCCCAACGACCTGACTCCGTGGGGAGCAGACTGGATCAACGGGTACGGAGCCCGGTTGCTCTACGGCGGGGTGGATCGGGCGGACGTGCTGGACTGCGTTGGCCTTGCGGTCAATCGGCTGGCGGGAGAGCCTGTTGGCGATCCCGAGGGGATCGTGGTGGAAGCCCTGCGGCCCAACGCCTATACCGAAGCCGACTTGGAGGGCTGGGAAGCAGACCCATTGGCCGCGTGCGAGCGGATCTTCCCGGGCAGCACAGAGCTGGTTGAGAGGTACGGGATTCGGATTCAGCGGAAGCCTTCGGTTACCACCTCGAGCCTCGGCTGGGAAGAGGTTGGCTATGCCCCTACGCGGCATTTCGGAGCTTTCTTGGAGGAGCTGCGAGGGCTTGACGAGGCGGACGCCCGGGCTCGGCGCTGCCCGTACTAGGCTGAGATTGACGACGGAGGAGTCCTGAGGGCTTGGCGACGCCTATCAAGCCTCAGGACTTCGGGCTGATACGACCCTCAGCTAGGGGTAGGCATTGGTTCCGCTCTCTATGCCCCAGGACGCTTTCAGAGCGAGTTCGGTGCAGCGGAGGTTGGAGTCCTGAGGCTTCCAGGCGACGCCTGTTCGAGCCTCAGGACCTAGAACTGAAGTGACCGTCAGCTTTCCTTGAAGCGTCCTGAGGCATAGGGTTGCGCTAGGCTAAGCTCGGACGCTTGGCGTTGCCTTCCCGGATAATCGAGAGCACGCGCTCCCGCTCCGCGCCGGTCAGGGCTAGGCGGGGGAGCCGCACGTACTCAGTTCCCATGCCGTTCTCCGCGATCGCGAGCTTGATGTTCTGCACGAACTTGAGGCCGACGTCGAGGTGCAGGAGCGGCGTGTACCAGCGGTAGATGGTGCGGGCTTCTTCCCACTTGCCCGCCATCATGAGCTCCCAGAGCCTTTGGTTCTCGGCGGGGTACGCAAGACCGATGCCGGCGATCCAGCCGGTGGCGCCCAGGAGGGTTGCTTCCAGGGCCAAGTCGTCAACACCGGCGAAGATCACGTAGCGGTCTCCCACGGTGTTGATGATGTCGGTGATCCGGCGCACGTCGCCGGACGACTCCTTGATCGCAACCAGGTTCTCGTAGGGAGCGAGCTCGGCGAACATCTCGGGCGTAACATCGGCGTGGTACGAGATCGGGTTGTTGTAGACGATAAGGGGCAGATCGGTGCTGTTGGCGATGGTCTTGTAGTGAGCCAGGGCCTCTTCCCTATCCGGGCGGAAAGCCATCGCCGGCATGACCATGGCGCCTTGGGCGCCCAGCTTCTCTAGCTCTTGGGTATAGCGGACTCCGGCGTCGGTGCTTAGCTCGGCGACTCCGCTGAGAACGGGAATGCGTCCGTCGGCTACCTGGAGGGCGACACGCATGACCTCACGCTTCTCTTCAAGGGTGAGGGAGACGTTCTCACCCAGCGAGCCGAGCATGACCAGCCCGGAGATTCCCGACTGGATCAGGATCTCGAGGTGCTTCGCGGTTGCATCGAGGTCAAGCGAGAGATCCTCGCGGAACTGGGTGGTGACGGCGGGAAACACGCCCTTCCAAGTGGTTTTCATAGTCATGGTTCTGGTTAGTGGGACTGGTAGCGGCGGGCCGCCGATTCGATGGCTTTCTGGACGAGCATGAAGCAGAGGAGCAGAACGCCGATAAGGATGCGCGTCCACCAAGAACTCAGCGTCCCCTGGAAGGTGATCGCAGTCTGGACGACGCCAAGGATCAGGATTCCGAGGAAGGTGCCGAAGACCGAGCCGTAGCCTCCGGTGAGCAGGGTTCCTCCGATCACGACGGCGGCAATGGCGTCAAGCTCGAGACCGGTTCCGGAGATCGCGTTGCCTGAGGACGTGTAGAGCGTGAAGAGGGCGCCTCCGAGGGCGGCGCAGAAGCCACTCAGCGCATAGGCCGAGATCAGGGTGGTTTGTACCGGGAGGCCCATGAGGCGGGCGGAGGCCGAGTTGCCGCCGATGGCGTACACCGTGCGCCCAAATCGCGACTGACGAGCCAGCCAGATTCCGACCGCAAGCACGATCAGAAATCCGATGGCGGGCGCGGTGAGCGCGCCCTTGCCGGGTAGGGAAAGCGACCAACTGGTGAGGTCGTGGAACCAAGGGTGATCGATCTGGATCGACTCGCGGCTGATCCAGAGGGAGATTCCGCGGCAGAAGAAGAGTCCGGCCAGGGTCACCAGGAACGGAGGCAGTCCAAACCTAGCGATCAGGACTCCGTGCGAGAGCCCGATCACGGCTCCCACCACCAGCGGGATCGAGAGCGCAAGGATGGGATGCAGGTGCGCGGTCCCAACCAGCTTGGCGGCCATTATGCTGGAGAGTCCCACCATCGAGCCGACGGATAGGTCGATGCCTCCGGTGAGGATCACGAAGGTGAGTCCAACCGCGACCACGCCTAGAAACGCGTTGTCGGCCAGGAGGTTGGCGAACACGCGCATGGACAGGAAGTTCTCGAACTTCAGCCCCGCGCCAAGGCACAGCAGGAGGAGCACGGAGGCGGTGATCGCGATGGGGAGCTTTTCGCGCAGGGCGGCTCGGTTCATGCAGCCCTCCACTTCATCCGTCCCTGGATGGATTCGCGGAAGCTGGGCGACTGCAGGAAGCACACGATGACCACCACAGCGGCCTTCAGCACTAACGTGAACTCGGGCGAAACGCCTCGGGTGAGAATCGTGGTGGTCAACGTCTGCATGAGCAGCGCGCCGATCAGCGAGCCAACCAGGGAGAAGCGCCCGCCCGCGAGGGCGGTGCCGCCCACGCTTACTGCGAGGATTGCGTCCAGCTCTAGGTAGAGCCCGGCGTTGTTGGCGTCGGCCGCCTGGATGTCGGCCGTTGCGATCAGCCCCGCGATTCCCGCGCAGGTTCCAGAAAGGGCGTAGACCGCGAGCTTGACGATGCGAGCGTCGATGCCCACGAAGCGGGCGGCCACCGGATTGCTCCCGGTGGCCTCGACAAAGAGTCCGAGCGCGGTGAGGCGGGTGACAATTCCGATGAGGATTCCAACTCCGGCCAGGATCCAGATCGGGTTCGGGAGACCTAGGGTGGCTCCGCGCGCGACCACCGCGAAAGCGGGCTCTGTGAAGGTGACGATCTGGCCGTTGGCAAGGAGCTGGGCGATGCCTCGTCCGGCAACCATAAGGAGGAGGGTCGCAACGATGGGTTGCAGTTCCAGGACGGCAACGAGGAAGCCGTTGAAAAGTCCGCATCCCATGGCGGCGGCAAGGGCCGCCGGAATTGCGAGGGCGGGGGCAGACTTTCCGCCCTCGAACGGCGTCCCGGCCGGGCGCGAGATCAGGCCCGCGGCAACCGCCCCGGAGATCGCCATGATCGCTCCTACGCTTAGGTCGACTCCGCCCGTGGCGATGACGAGGGTCATGCCTAGACTGAGCAGGGCCACGGGGGCGGCTCGGTTCAGGACGTCGATCAAGCTGCCAAACACGCGTCCATCGCGCACGACGAAGTTGAAGAAACCGGGGGTGAGGAAGGCGTTGAACAGGAGCACCGCGACGAGCACGGCAAGCGCCCAAGACCATGCGGGGAGGCGCTTCATGAGCTGGCGATCTCCTTGACGATGGTGGACTCGGCGATCTCGCCAGACTCCAGGGTCCTCACCGCGTGGCGGTCCCGCATGACCAGGACTCTCGTGCAGGAGCGGACGACCTCCGGAAGTTCGGAGGAGACGAAGACGAAGGAGCGCCCGGCCTGCCGCAGGGTTTCCACGAGGCTCATGATCTCGAACTTCGCGCCGACGTCGATGCCGCGCGTCGGCTCGTCGAGGAGAAGCACACGGGGATCCACCGCAAGCCAGCGGGCGAGGAGAGCCTTCTGCTGGTTGCCTCCGCTCAGAAACTGGATCGGCTTCTCGGGATCTCGGGGCTCTACCTTCAAGCGATCCACAAGCTCCTTCGCGAGGGTGCGCTGCTTGGCGAGGGGTATGCGGCGATGCCAGCCGCGCTGGACCTGCATGAGCACGAGCATGTTTTCGCGGACGGAGAGCTCGGGGAAGAGCCCCTCGCGCTTGCGGTCTTCGCTGCAGTAGCCGATGCCCTTGCGGATGGCGAGGCGCGGCTTCATCCGCGAGACGGTCTTTCCATCGACGGACAAGGAGCCGGCGTCGAAGGGGTGGATTCCGAAGAGCAGCTGGACGGTTTCGGTTCGCCCGGAGCCGAGCAGTCCCGCCAAGCCCAAGGTCTCGCCTGGCTGAAGCTCGAGGTCTACTCCGGAGACGCTTCCGCGTCGGCCGAGGCCCTTGGCCGCAAGCACGGGAATGCCGGAGCCGGAGCTTGCTGCGACCATTTCGGGGCGGTCAAGGGTGGCCGCGTCGCGGCCGATCATCTGGGTGACCAGGTCTAGTCGCGAGAGGCTGGCGATGTCCCAGGTGCCTACCTTGGAGCCGTTGCGGAGCACCGTGATGCGGTCGGAGATCGCATACACCTGCTCCAAAAAATGGGTTACAAAGATGATCCCTAGCCCATCCGCTTTGAGCTGGCGGATGAGGGAGAAGAGGGACTCGACCTCGCTGGCGTCAAGGCTGGAGGTGGGCTCGTCGAGAATCAGGACCTTGGCCTCGGTGTCCAGGGCTCGGGCGATGGCCACAAGCTGTTGCTGAGCGATCGAGAGAGAACCTAGGGGGGCTCGGAGGTCGATGGACATCCCTAGCCGACCGATGGCGACCTCGGCGCGGCGTCGCATTTCGGCCCATTTGATCCCGCCGAAGCCGCGCGGCTCCCGGCCCAGCAGCAGGTTCTCCATCACCGTGAGGTTGGGGACGAGGTTGACCTCCTGGTAGACGGTGCTGATGCCCAGCTTGACCGCGTGGGAGGGCATGTGGGGCCGGATCTCGGTCCCGGAGAGGTGGATGGAACCGGCGTCTGGCTCGTAGACGCCGGTCATGGTCTTGATGAGGGTGCTCTTCCCGGCGCCGTTCTCGCCCATGAGGGCATGGACTTCGCCTGCGTTCAGGTCGAAGTCGATGCCGTCGAGCACGACGGTGCCGAGGAAGGCCTTGCGGATCCCCTTCAGTTCGAGGACTGAGCCCATCAATACTTGCGGTTCGGCAGTTCCTTAGCGGCGACGGCCTGATCGAAGATGCCGTCCTGGACCACGGTGCGCTTCGGCAGAGTCTCGCCCTTCTTGAGCTTGACGGCGGCATCGATGATGTCCTTGCCGAGGAGCGGGTTGCACTCCACCGAGCAGTTCAGCTTGCCGTCGACCATGGCCTGGAATGCGTCCTTGATGCCGTCGATCGAGACGATGATGATGTCGGTTCCGGGCTTCTTGCCGGCTTCTTCGATGGCCTGGATTGCGCCGAGGGCCATGTCGTCGTTGTGGGCGAAGACCGTCGTGATCGAAGCGCCAACCGAGCTCTTCAGGAGAGCTTCCATGACTTCCTTACCCTTGGTGCGAGTGAAGTCGCCGGTCTGGGTGAAAACGATCTTCATGTCCGGATTCTTGGCGATGGCGTTGCGGAATCCCTTGGCGCGATCATTGGCCGGGGCGCTTCCAGGAGTGCCGCTCAGCTCGGCGATGGTGGCCTTGCCGCTGGTCTTCTTGACCAGCCACTCGCCCGCCATCTCGCCTTCCTTGATGAAGTCGGAACCGATGAAGGTCGCGTACAGGTCCTCGGGGACGTCGGCACGTCGGTCGGAAACGATCACGGGGATGTTGGCCTTCTTGGCCTCCTGCAGCACGGGCTCCCAGCCGGTCTCGACTACGGGCGAGAACGCGATGACTTCAACCCCCTGGGCGATGAAGGATCGGATCGCCTTGATCTGGTTCTCCTGCTTCTGCTGGGCGTCGGCGAACTTGAGGTCGACTCCGCGGGCCTCGGCCTCACCCTTGATCGACTGGGTGTTGGCGGTGCGCCATCCACTCTCCGCGCCGACCTGGGCGAAGCCAAGCTTGAGGCCCTTAGCATCGGAATCGCCCGATCCTCCGCCCGCCGTGGCGGTTTGCTCGGTCTTCGGAGCCTCGGCGGCGGGACCGCCGCAACCGATCAGGGAGAGCGCGCCGGCAATGGCGCAGATCGAAAGAGTGAGAGTGCTGATCTTCATCCTGTCCTCGTTCCGGAAAACACTTCCAGCATGACGGATCACGCTCCATTTCCGCGCAAGACCCTTGCTGGCTACCTGAGTATAGATTTCTGCGAAGCCGTTCCTCCTAACCGGGGCACCCGCCTGGAGCGGGAATCCCTGGCTAGGCCTTGCCCCTTACCGAGCGAATCGCCGCTACCGAAGGTCCGGACTTCCCCTCTCGAGGCTGGACTCGCACCGTGACCGCGGCCTTGCCTTTGAGTGCAGAAGACGGCAGGGGGTATTCAACGTCGAAGAAGCGGTTGGCGGGGCGCCCCGCCAGGTCCTCCGACGCAAGCTCGATGCCATCCACGAGAATCTTGAAGTCCGGCCAGAGCCGGTCATTGCCCCAGTAGGTCACCACGAGGGTGGCAGGCTTCGTTTGGTCCACCTTAAGCCCCACCTCGAACCACCCGCCAGGCAACACGGTGCGGAAGCTCCGACCGTTGGCGTCTCGAACATCGTTTCGCTCGGACTTGAGGTTGTGGTCTCGCTCGGGTTGCATCTCTCCGATGGTCACCTGGTCCACGGTTCGGGACGCGAGGTCCTGTTGGCGGGATTCCTCGGCCCGGTATTCGGCCTCGTTCCGCTCCCACTCCTCTTGGCTGAACTTGTCGAAGTAGACCCCGTAGCGGTTGTGGTGGAGGCGATAGAGCGGCAGGAAGCGGAGCGCCACGGGCCGCGCGGCATCGTCCACGGAGAAGGTAAGGGGCTGGTTTGGAACCGGCTTGATCCACTCCTCAACCGGCCTTCCGTTCGTAACGAGGACCGGTGTGCGAGGCTCCGGGCCGGTGGACGGGCCCAGGTCGGCCGCCAACACGATCGGTCCGTACATTAGGGCGACCCGCTTGGGATCGTCCGGCATGCGCTCTTCCCAAAGCTTCATCGGCATCTCGAATTCGAGCTGGTCGCCCTTCTTCCAGGCACGCTTGATCGACGCATAGGAACTCGGCTTGACGGAGACGGCGACCTTCTCGCCGTTGACCCGGAATTCCACCGGGCCCTTTGCCCACGCCGGGTGCCGGAGCTTGACCTCGAAGGTTCCGCCGCCGTCCAGGACCGAGATCTTGACCTTTCCGCTCTCGGGGAAGGAAGTCTCCTGTCTTAAGGTGGTCTGGGCCTCTCGCCAGGTGAGCTCCGAGGGAAGGAACAGGTTCACCCAGAGGGTCTTGCCTCCCGAGTGGAAGTAGGCGGAGTCTCCGTGCTTGGTGTGGTTCTCCATACCCGTGCCGTGGCAGCAGGTGAAGTCGTTGTAGGGGCTGCTGTAGGTTCGATTGCGGCCGGTGGCCAGCGGCAAGAAGTAGGTGACGCCCGCCGTCTCCGGGTCCTGCGAGGCGAGGATGTGGTTGAAATACGCCCGCTCGTAGTAGTCCATCTCGCGCGCCTCGGGCCCCCAGGAGAAGAGGTGGCGCGTGAGCTTGAGCATGTTGTAGGTGTTGCAGGTTTCCGCGGTGTTGCTGGAGAGGCGGTCCCGAAGCTGATCCGGCGGGCCGAGGTGCTCGCCGTTGCTGTTCCCGCCGATGGCGTAGGAGTGGTGGTCGACGATCCGCTCCCAGAAGTAGGCAGCCATGAACGCGTCCTGCGGGTCGCCGGTTAGCTCGTAGAGGCGGGCCAAGCCGATGAGCTTGGGGATCTGGGTATTGGAGTGCTTTCCCGCAAGTTCGTCGGTGCCGCGAGTCAGAGGATCGAGTGCGGGGCGGTCGTAGAACTTCCTCGCGAGTTGGAGATGGCTCGGGTTCTTCGTCCGTACCGCAAGCTCCGCCAGCGATTCGTTCATCCCTCCGTACTCGCAGGCGACCATCTTCTGCCACTGCTCAGGCGTGAGGTTCTTAGTGATAGCTTGGGCCCAATTCGCGAACTTCGAAGCGACTTGGATCGCCTTCTTGTTCCCGCAGAGCGCATCTGCGTCGAGAAGACCCGCGAACACCTTGTGGTGCACGTACCAGGGCGACCACATGCCGTTTAGATCAAAGCCCCCGGTCTTGATGTTGCCCGCCGCAACGTCGGCCCAGATCTTGTCGAGCCGTGCCCGGTCAAAGCCTTCCTCAAAGCGAAACGCCGCGAGGAATCCGTCCGGCCGCGCCTTCTGACACTCCACCAGCCCGGCGACACACTCGTCTACCCGGTCCTTGAATGCCGGGTCCTGGGTCCGAGCAAACTCCTGCGCGCACGCGGTCAGGTAGTGGCCCAGCGAGTGGCCCGCAAGCCCCATCGTCTCCCAGCCGCCATAGATCTCCGCTCCGGGCGGCAAGCCGCTGTTCGCGCGAAATCCGGCCAAGAGGCGTTGGGGATCAAGCTTGAGGAGGTATTTCGCGGCCGCTTGGTGCGCGCTTTCCAGCGGACCCGGCAGGAGGCGAACAGCGGACAACGGAAAGGGGACTGCGACAGGCTTGGGTGGGCGCGTGGTGGGGGTTAGCATGAGGGCGGCGATCAGGGTGGTCATGGGCTTGGGTGTCGTGCAAGCAACGGGACGCGACTTAAGAATACATAAGCCCTCAGCCTTCCGGTTAAGAGCTGCGCCTGCTGTTGGAGGGCGGCAGCCAATGCGTCGGGGTCCATCCCCGATGAGATGGTTGGGCGTGGTCGGGGCTAGAATGTGCGCACCGTGCTGACTACTGCCCTCGCGTTTGTTGCCCTTGCCGGCGGTCCATTGCTCGCTCCGTACCGTCCGACAACGGCGGAACTGGCCGCCGCCTATGCCCGCGCAGACACGATTGGCCGCGAGTGGACGAGCCAGACTTCCATGCTCCGGTTGGAGCCGAACTGGCTTGACGGAGGAAAGGCGTTCTGGTACCGCAAGGATGGCGAGAACGATGCCGCCGAGTTCGTGCGCGTGGATTCGGCAACCGGCGCCAAGGCACCGCTGTTCGATGCCAAGCGCCTCGCCGAAGCCCTCTCGGCCGCCGGCCAGAAGGCCGAACCTTCAAAGCTTCCGTTCCGGACCGTCGAGTTTGGCCCTAAGGACATGCGGTTCGACGTGGGTGCCCAAGGCTGGAGCCTCAACCTCGACACCTATGAGCTTGCCAAAGTGCAGAGCCAGCGGCGACCAGCCAGACCGAACGCCCCCTGGATTCAGGACACCTGGCCCCCTTCGCGAAAGCCCGTCGTTTCCCCCGACGGCAACTGGATCGCCCGGATTGAAGGCCTCAACGTGGTGGCCGCTCGCAAGGACGGGCCGGAGAGGCCCGTGACCACCGATGGCGCCGAAACCTCCTACTACGCTCGGCTGACTTGGTCGCCCGATTCCAAGCGACTGGTTGCCGTAAAGGTCAAGCCCGGCGATCGGAAGAAGGTCTATCTCATTCAGAATGCTCCCGCGCAGTGGGGACCGGTGAAGCTGACCGAGCGCATCTACGATCGTCCGGGGGATGTGGTCGATACTTTCGAGGTTCTCGTGCTCGACCCCGCGGGTGCGACTCCGCCCGTGGCGGGGGAGCCTATCGAGTACGGCGATCTGCCCGGCTTCCGCCCGACCAAAGACGGGGCTTTCACCTACGACAAAGTGGACCGTGGCTACGGTCGCTACCGCATCTTCCGGCTCGACCCGACCACCGGAAAGACGGCCACGATCTTCGACGACGATCCCGAGACCTTCGTGGATACCACCGCCCTAGTCCAGCGGTACCTGGAGAAGACCGACGAGATCGTGGTTTCCTCCGAGCGAGATGGTTGGCACCACCTCTATCTCGCGGACGGCAAGGGCGGGTTCAAGCAGATCACAAGGGGTGCCTGGGTGGTTCGCGAGGTCGTGAAGATCGACGAGGATAAGCGAACGATTCTCTTCACGGCCAGCGGCATGGACCCCACCGAAGACCCCTACTTCATCCACTACAACAGGATCAACCTGGACGGCTCCGGGCTGGTCGCCCTCACTCCGGCCAAGGGGAACCACTCGGCGGTCCTTTCCCCCGACGGGGCGGTGCTCATCGACACCTACTCGACGGCCGCGAACGCCCCGATCCATGAGTTGAGGAAAGCAGACACAGGCGAACTGGTTTCCAAGGTGGACCAGGCCGACGTTCGGCGTCTGTTGAAGGGCGGGTGGCGCGCCCCGCAGCCGTTCGTGGCCAAGGGCCGAGACGGCAAGACCGACATCTGGGGGCTTGTGTTCCGCCCCACCAACTTCAATCCGAAGCGCCGCTACCCGGTGGTCGAGGACATCTACGCGGGGCCGCAGGACTCGTTCGTTCCCAAAGGCTTCTCCCCTTCCTACTATCAGCAGCGTTTGGCCGAGCTTGGATTCATCGTGGTGAAGATCGATGGCATGGGGACTCGGAACCGCTCGAAGGCGTTCCACGACGTTTGCTACAAGAACCTCGCCGATGCAGGCTTCCCCGACCGCATCCTTTGGATGCAGGCGCTGGCGAAGACCGATCCCAGCGTCGACCTCTCCCGAGTGGGGATCTTTGGAACTTCGGCGGGCGGACAGAACGCCGCTGGGGCCGTGCTCTTCCACCCCAAGTTCTACAAAGTGGCAGTGGCCTCGTGCGGGTGCCACGACAATCGGCTGGACAAGATCTGGTGGAACGAACAGTGGATGGGTCTGATGGGGCCGCACTACGCCGCGAGTTCGAACATCGACAACGCCGCCAAGCTCAAGGGAGATCTGATGCTCATCGTGGGCGAGCTGGACTCGAATGTGCCGGTGGAGTCGACGTTCCGCTTCGCGGCCGCCCTGCAGTCTGCGCAAAAGGAGTACGAGCTGGTGGTCATTCCGAACTCAGATCACACCGCCGGCGGCCCCTACGGAGAACGCAAGCGACGCGACTTTCTAGTTCGGCACCTGCACGGAGTTCAGCCGCCGAGGGTGAACTGACTTTGGGGCCAACCACCTTTCGACCGTTCCTCTATAATCGGAGTCTGATGCCGTCCTTCCCGCTGCCTTTTTCCCGCCTCATTGCCCACGTGGCTGGGTGCGCCGCCCTTGCTTTGGCTTGGGGCTATGCATCAGCCCAAGACCCGTCTGCCAAACCGGTCTTCGTCGACGGGCAAGCCCAGATCGTCCCCGCCTTCGCGACATCGAGCGAATGGATTCGCGAGCATCTATGGGTGGAGACCGAGTTCGACTCGGACCAAAACGGCAAGCGGGACCGAGTCCATGTGGATGTCACCCGTCAGAAGCAGACCGCCTCCGCGGGCCTGCGGGTTCCGGTGGTCTACGAATCTTCTCCCTACTTTGCGGGAACAGGCGGCGGGGGCTCGATCTTGTGGGATGTGAAGCACGAGCTTGGCATCGAGCCTCCGGCTCGCACGGCTCATCCCGCCATCGGGTTCAATCCGAATCGTACGGTCATTTCGAACTCGCTGGTGTCCACGTGGGTTCCCCGGGGGTTCGCGGTCGTGCACTCGGAGGCGCCAGGAACGGGGCTTTCCCAGGGCAGTCCGACGGTGGGCGGCGCGCCGGAGAGGTTGGCGCCAAAGGCGGTTATCGACTGGCTGAACGGTCGGGCGAAGGGCTACACGACGATCGACGGACTGGTTGAGGTTCGAGCCGATTGGTGCACGGGCAAGGTGGGTATGACCGGCACTTCTTACAACGGAACGATTCCGGTCGCCGCCGCGACCACCGGCGTGAAGGGCCTCGAGGCGATCATCCCGGTTGCGCCGAACACCTCGTACTACCACTACTATCGGTCCAATGGGTTGGTGCGTTCACCGGGCGGTTGGCTGGGCGAAGACATCGACTCGCTGTACGACTTCATCAACAGCGGCGACCCGGCGGGCCGCGAAAGGAGCAATTCCTTGTATCGTGAGGGCGAGTTTGCCCGCGGGCGGGACCGGCGCACCGGCGACTACAACGAGTTCTGGGCGAGCCGGGACCTGCTGAAGTTTGCAGGAGGCATCCGTTGCGCAGTATTGATGGCCCACGCCTTCAACGACTGGAACGTGGTTCCCGAGCACAGTGTACGGATCAGTCAGGCGGTGAAGGGCCGGGTGCCCCTTGTGCAGTACTTCCACCAGGGCGGGCACGGCGGCGATCCCCCGCTGGAGCTGATGAACAAGTGGTTCTCGCGCTTCCTTTACGGCGTTCAGAACGGAATCGAGGACGGGCCTAAGGCCTACATCGTCCGTGAGCGGGCGGCGGGAGCGCCGCGCGGCCGAAACCCGGAGCCGACCGCCTACGCAGACTTCCCCAACCCGGACGCGTCCAACGTGACCTTCTATCCCGGGGCCGGCGGAACTGGCGTGGGTCCGCTGACGACGACTCGCTCGCCGAAGCAAGGTCTGGAGGTGTTGACCGACGACGTGAGCTTTGGTGCGGGAGCGCTCGCCCGGTCGCCGGAATCGCCCAACCGGCTTCTCTTCGCGACCCCAGAATTGACTTCCCCGCTTCACCTATCGGGCACGGCTCGAGTTACCCTCCGCATGAAGGCCAGTGCGGCGGCGGCGAACCTCTCGGTGTACTTAGTGCAACTGCCTTTTGCGGACGGCGCAATCGGCACCGACAACCTGATCACCCGAGGATGGGCGGACCCTCGGAACTCGGCTTCCCTGCGCCGTGGTGGCAACTACAACTCGATGCGCCCGGAGGAGCCACTTCGGCCCGATCGCTTTGTGACGCTGACGTTCGACCTGCAACCAGACGACCAGATCATCCCCGCAGGAAAGCGCATTGCCCTGATGATCCTCTCCAGCGACCGAGACTTCACGATCTGGCCCAAGCCCGGCGCACAACTGACGATCGATCTCGACGCAACAAGGATCTCCCTTCCGATCGTGGGTGGATCAACTGCGCTGGTCAGTGCTGGGATGCACGCATCTGCAGCTAGGCCGGTCGAGAGGCGCTAGGCAAGGGAAAGAACCGGAATAGCGCTCTCGGACCAAAACTCCCCAACCCGGAGATTGCATGTTCCCTGCCTCGTGGGCCACGTGTGACGAAACCGTGACCATAATCGTCACACATGCCCGGCTACGATGAGGTCGTGGACTCACCGCCGTTCTTCCGCCCGGGGGGCACGATGGACCCGAACGCTCCCAGCTACGTGGAGCGCAGGGCCGATCGTGAGCTACTGCAGGCGCTGCTCGACCGCGAGTACGTCTTTCTGCTCGACTCCAGGCAGAAAGGTAAGTCTTCGCTGATCGCGCGGTCCCTAGTGAAGCTTCGCGCAAAAAGTGTCCGCACGGTCAAGCTGGACCTTCAGCGGATTGGCTCGAATGTCACCCCGGACCAGTGGTACGCGGGCATGCTGCATGAGATCGGCCTAGAGCTAGGGGCCACGGAAGCGATCTTTCGTTTCTGGGGATCGACCCAGCAGATTGGCCCGCTGGCGAGATTTGTGGGAGCGCTTGGCCAGGCGAATCGGTTGTCGACACACTGGCCGGCCTGAGGTCAAGGGAGTTGGTGGAGTCCGTCCAGGATCCAGACGGGATCGTCTTCCTGAACTCCTTTGGACGTCGGATCGATCCGAAGTACGCCAGGGACCGCCTGCTCGAGCTTTGTCAGGCAGCGAAGGTCCCTCCGATCAGTCCTCATCAGCTCCGTCACACCTGTGCGACGTTCCTGCTTGCGGAGACGGGGGACCTGCATGCAGTCCAGAAGGTCCTTGGCCACTCCCTTGTCGCGCTGACTGCCAAGCTTTACGGGCACGCCACTGCTGAGACTCTGCGTTCGGTCGTCAATGTGATGGAGAAGCTCTTGGGAACCTGCTACGTAGGCCCGAGGAATGAGGTGGGCGCCCCTTCCCAGGCTGTCTTGAACAAACAACTAGATTTGACTCATCGCAGTTCTAAGCGCGTACACTGCGGAGTCCAAGCCTAATCGTGGTCATTTCCTGTTCTTTACGAGTCTTTGCGGTGTTTAACCAGATCCAATCGGGTCAATAGGTGCAAGTTATTTAGAATTGAGGTAGTTTTTCCTATTCATGAGCGGCACATCGGATGTTCCGCTTGAGGTAGCTCGAAAATGAACTTCTCAGTTACTGTGGCCCTCGTCTTTATGGCGCAAAGCCCACTCCCCCGGCCGGTCGCAACCCTTACGGTCACAACCGGGAATGTCAAGATTGAGCGGAAAGTCGGAGCCCCGCCTATCGCTAGCCAGAAGCAGATCAGGCTTCGAAACGGGGATAAGGTCATTATTGTCGAAAAAGGTCGCATGACCGTCATCCTCGATAAATCCGGGGCCACGTGGCGACTTCCTGACAAGGGGCAATTCGAAGCGACGGAAGGCGCGCTCCAGGGGCTCAATGGCGCAAAGGCGGTACTGGTTCAGCAGGGTAGGACAGTAGCGCGAAGACCCCTGGTCCCAAGCACCGTCGTCACGGATAAGATTCGCGCTGGGCAAGTGAGCATCGAACCTTTTGGCGGGATCGAGCAGGGGCCAGTCATCGTAAGATGGACCAAGGTCCCCGGAGCGGGCAAGACCACCGTCGAGATACTGGACTCCAAAGACAAGTCACTTTGGAAATTCGCTGCGCCAAATGGCGCCACCCAGGTCACGCTCCCCGCCGGTGCGCCGAAGCCAGGCACATGGGCCCGAAT
The DNA here is from genome assembly GCA_041742595.1 of Fimbriimonadaceae bacterium. Lineage (GTDB taxonomy): Bacteria > Armatimonadota > Fimbriimonadia > Fimbriimonadales > Fimbriimonadaceae > JBGSIJ01. Next base: position 32,051 of record JBGSIJ010000030.1, read on the forward strand.
CCGCGTTTCCCAACCGGAAGCAACTTCCACTTGGGTGTACGTTCTGACCAAGCAAGAACAAACGGAGGTCAGCGCCGCCGAACGTGATCTTCGCACAACGCTCAAAGAAGACCCCCAGGCACTTGGACTCGCGCTTGGCAACCTCTGGGCGGAGTTCCGGCTTGCCAGCAAGCTTCCGCTCGCCCTCAAGATGGCGTTCGACGATCTGGAGTCCAGTGACGCCCAATGGCGAACGGGCGAATGGCTCGAACAAGCGGGCTTCCCGAGTCTCGCCCGGACTGCTTACGAAGCCGCCTGGAAGGCGGGCGAGCGCGATGGTCTTCTGAAGGAATCCATCGAGCGACTTGGGGGCAAAGCGGACGTACCACAGTGGGAAGCGGCCGCGGGAGAGCGCGACCTGTTAATGGCGGCGGGCAAACTCAAAGAAGCTCTGCCGTTGGGGCAGGAGGTGGTGGGACTGCTGCGCAAAGCGAAACCGGGCAGCCTGCAATTGGGTCAAGCCCTAACTTCCGCAGGCGAAATCCACGAGAGACTAGGCCACCTGGACGAAGCTGACCTAGTTCTCGGCGAGGCCCTTGCCGTTCTCGAACGGATCGCCGGACCGGGCTCCCTTGAGGTGGCAAAGAGCCTGCTCAACCTCGGAATCGTGGCCCATAGCAGGGGGGACCTCAACCTGGCACAAACGCGATTTGAGGCGGCCCTAGCCATACAGCAGAATCTCGCTCCAGGCTCCCTAGACGTAGCGAAAGTCCTGAATAACCTGGGAGCCTTGGCCTATAGCAGGGGGGCTATGGACCTGGCTCAAAAGCGATTTGAGGCGGTCCTCGTAATCTTCGAAAAGCTCACCCCAGGCTCCCTAGACTCGGCGAAAATCCTGAATAACCTGGGAGCCTTGGCCCTTAACCGGGGGGACCTGGACCTCGCGCTAGAACGGTTTGAGGCGGCCCTCGCCATCCGGGAGAAGGTCGCCCCTGGCTCCCTAGACGTGGCAATGAGCCTGAACAACCTGGGAGTCGTGGCCCTTAACCGGGGAGATCTCGACCTGGCACAAACGCAGTTTGAGGCGGCCCTCGCCATCCGGAAGAAGCTCGCACCGGGCTCACTTGACGTGGCAGACAGCCTGAACAACCTGGGAACCGTTGCCAGTGACCGGGGAGATCTCGACCTGGCACAAACGCAGTTTGAGGCGGCCCTCGCGATCCGGGAGAAGGTCAACCCGGACTCCCTAGACGTGGCAATGATCCTGAACAATCTGGGAAACGTAGCCAGTGACCGGGGGGATCTCGACCTGGCACAAACGCAATATGAGGCGGCCCTCGCGATCCGGGAGAAGCTTGCCCCGGGCTCCTTAGTCGTTGCACACAGCCTGAACAATCTGGGAAACGTAGCCAGTGACCGGGGGGATCTCGACCTGGCACAAACGCAATACGAGGCGGCCCTCGCGATCCGGGAAAAGCTTGCTCCGGGCTCCTTAGACGTTGCACACAGCCTGAACAATCTGGGAAACGTAGCCAGTGACCGGGGGGATCTCGACCTGGCACAAACGCGATACGAGGCGGCCCTCGCGATCCGCGAGAAGCTCGCCCCGGGCTCCTTAGACGTCGCAATGATCCTGAACAATCTGGGAAACGTAGCCAGTGACCGGGCGGATCTGGGCCTGGCCCAAAAGCGATACGAGGCGGCCCTCGCCGTCTACGAGAAGCTCGCTCCGGGCTCCTTAGACGTTGCACACAGCCTGAATAACCTGGGAACCGTTGCCAGTGACCGGAGGGACCTCGACCTGGCACAAGCGCAGTATGAGGCGGCCCTCGCGATCCGCGAGAAGCTCGCCCCGGGCTCCTTAGACGTCGCAAACAGCCTGAATAACCTCGGAACCGTTGCCAGTGACCGGAGGGACCTCGACCTGGCACAAAAGCGGTATGAGGCGGCCCTCGCGATCCGGGAGAAGCTCGCCCCAGGATCCTTAGATCTAGCAGCCAGCCTGAACAATCTCGGAATCGTGGCCCAAAACCGGGGAGATCTCAACCTGGCACAGAAGCGGTATGAGGCGGCCCTCGCGATCCGGGAGAAGCTCGCCCCGGTATCGCTTGCCGTGGCGGACAGCCTGCAAAACCTAGGAAGCTTGGCCCGAGCGCAGAAAGACGAGGCCAAGCTGATGGACCTACAGCGAAGACGATTGCAGATCGTCACTAGGCTCCTTGAGAGCCAAGGAGGGAAGCCTGGATCCTTGTGGACAGCTGCCACTGAAGCTCTAATGAGGCTTGAACTCAGCGCTGACCCATCCGCTCTTTACGGCTACCTCCCAGCGCTTCGCGGCGCAGGTCTCACATTGCAGTCCCGGTACCGTGCGAGTCAAAGGCTGGCAGAAGCAGACCCTGCGGTACAAAGCGCGGTCAGCGCGGTTCAGGTCGCATCCAAACGGGAGACGGACTGGGTGACGAACCCCCGCCCGAAGGATATGGACGAAAGAGGTTGGAATGACCAGCTTCAAGAGCTAAGAGCCAAACACCAGAGCGCCGAGCTAGCCCTTTCGAGGCTTCTCAAAGAAAGAGATCCTCGCCTGGGTCAGGACACCCTCAAGGTGGAACTGAATCAGGTCCAAGAAGGGCTACCCGCAGGTCACATGCTCGTGGAATTCTTGCGCATCGCCACCTGGGACGATAAGACGAACACTTTTGGAGCGGATGGATACGGCGCATTCCTGGTCGGCAAAGATGGCCCGGTTCGTTTCGTGCGGCTAGATGCGGCCGAACAGATTGATAAACTGGTGGAAGTCTGGCAAGAGCAAATGTCCCTCGCGACCGACCCGGAAGCGGGCGAAGCCACCCTCAAATCCACCGAGAAAGAGCTCAAGAGCGTCGGCCGCAAACTGTACGATGCGCTCATCAAACCGCTGGGCAAGCTGCCGGCGAGCCTCCTCATTGCTCCCGACTCCACCCTCAACGGCCTGAGCTTTGGCGCGCTCGTGGACGCCACAGGCAAGTACTTGGTGGAATCCAAAGTCATGAGTTTGGTCGGCTCGGGCCGGGACCTCGTCGAGAAGCCCATTGCCGGCACTCCTGGCCCTGCCGCCGTGATCGCCGCGCCGGATTTCAGCCTCGGCCTCGCGGATGTAATCGCCTCCAACGCGGGGATCAAGTCCGGGACTTCGGTGATGCGGAGCTTCAATTCGAACGGCACCTGGCCGTCGCTTGACGGTGCGCTGAAAGAAGGCCGGGTGATCGCCGGCAAACTCGGTGTTTCGCCCATCGAAGGGGCCAAGGCGACCGAAGAGCGGCTGATGAGCCTGGTGCGGCCCGGGGTTCTCCACATTGCCACCCACGGCAATTTTGACCCACCCACCGTGGCGGCAACCGACCGCGAGGACCTGCGAAAGAGCGGCATGATTGGATCGAACCTGCGCGTGGCAGACAACCCGATGATCCGGTCGGCGCTCATTTTGGCGGGCGCGAACAACGAGGCGGCGCTTCGCAAAGAAGGACTCCAAGACGGCTGGGCCACCGCGCTTGAGCTCTCGCAGATGGACCTTCGAGGGACCGAGCTTGTGGTCCTATCCGCCTGCAACACCGCAAAGGGCGATGTTCGTGGTGCGGATGGCGTGTTCGGTCTCCAGCGGGCGTTCCGGTTTGCCGGTGCCCAGACTTTGGTCATGAGCCTCTTCAAGGTTCCCGACACCTCCACCCTTGAGCTTATGTCCAAATTCTACGGAGCCTGGAAGCCCGGAGGTGCCCGGGGGACAAAGCTCACAGCCCTGCGCGGCGCGCAGCTCGCCATGCTCAAAGACCCCAAAACCCGCCACCCCCGAAACTGGTCCGCATTCGTGCTCATGGGACAACGGTAGTGGGGAGGGCGCACGCAGGAGTCTTGGTTGCGCTGATGTTGGTGAGCGCGATTCTCTCTTGGCTGCCTCTCACTCGAGATCTTGAGAATCTCACGCTAGACCTGCGATTCCGATTGAGAGGGCCAGTCACATCTCCCCCTGGTGTTGTGGTGGTCGCGATCGATAACGATACGGCATCGGCTTGGGATATTCCCAAGGCGGCGTGGCCAGGAAAGTTCTCGCTCCTCCTCCAGAAGCTCGACACCATGGGTGCAAAGCGGGTTGCGTTTGACTATGTCATCGAGACGGACATTGATAATTACCTCTCCGACCTCGGAGTGGACCGAACTCCCGTTTTTGACTTAACTCGTTTGGTGGATCGTCTTGGGCAGAGAGTGATTCTTGGAACTGAGACGGGGAGCGACGTGATCCCCCAACTGAGGGCAGTTGCGAAACTGGGATCGGTATCCACCGGGTCTAGTTCGGGAAGAATTGTCCGCTCTGTTCCCCGCTACGACTCGACCATGATTCCTCCCGTACAGGGCCTTGCTTCCCTCTCTGTAGATCCAGGGACAACGCGAACGGATCCTATCAACATAAACTACGGTGGAAGAGCCATCCCCACATTCTCAGCTCAAGATGTCATCGAGGGCCGCGTTGATCCCGACTCGTTCCGAGGCGCCTATGTTTTCGTTGGGTCAACCTTTGATGCGAGTTTGGATACGAGACATGCCACTCCCTTCCAGAACCAAGCTGCAGGGGTCGTGATCAATGCCGAAGCGGCTGATTCCGTACTCGCCGGACGCGAATTGCGGTTGTGCCCTGATTTGGGTTCTTGCGCTTTGGCGATTGCCGTCACACTCGTTTTTGGCGTTCTAGCAATTCGGGTCATGCCCGTGATCTATTCGGCCGGGGCGATTGCGTTTGGAATCACTTGGACGGTGGTTACCCTGATCGTTTTCACTCGCTCCAACCAGGTCTGGCCACTATTCTTACCACTTGCAATTGCGCTCGTCCTCGTCCCGATGGTGTCTTACTCGATTCGAGCACTTGCAGAGCGCGCCCGAGCCGAAAGGACCCGAAAGCAGTGGAGCGTCTTTATGCCAGAAGAGTTTATCCTTCGGGTCGAAGCAAACCAGAAGCGCGGCCTCGGTGCATGGGAGGAAGTGCAAGGCTGCATACTATTTCTCGATATCGCCAAATTCTCTGAGCATACAAATGCACTAGGGAGTCAGGCCGTTATCGCTCCCATAAATTCAATCATGGTAGCTGCTATTGAAGAAATCCAAAGCAGACACGGAATCGTTTTGAACTTCATGGGCGACGGACTCGCCGCCTTGTATGAAATTAAGGCGGATAGCGATGCGGAGCAAATTCGCAGAGCCGCTTTGCAGTGTTGCATGGCAGTTTTCCAACGAGTTCAAGACCTCAATGAGAAAGGTTTGCTTGGTCTGAGGAGGTTTGATGTACGTATCGGCATGAGCTCTGGCACGTCTAATCTGGCATTGATCGGAACCGACGACCGGCGTCAAATGACCTTGTATGGACCAGCAGTAAACATGGCTGCTCGGTGCGAACAGGCGGGCAAAAACTTGAATCCGGATGAGGACTCGACCATCAGCAGTCGCTTAGTCCTGAGTCAAGAGTTTGAGCCTGAGCTGAAATCTTTAGGGATTCCGGTTCGACGAGCGAACTTATGCCCGAAAGGATGGTCCGAGGCGCTACCACTGCTCTATTGGGACGAGGACAAGGGAGCTTAAGGAACAGTGTGCCATTGAGTGGTATCTGTGACGTAGGTGTTCAGGAAAGTCCTAAGCCCGTACACTTCGGGAGTAATAACGTTTTTGAACCATACCCGCTAGTCGGTGAACTCTCATCTTGATCAATGGGCCAGTCTGAGCTCGGGATTGCGCGCGCGATCCCGCGCAATCCCGAGCCAAGCCTTTCCAGGAGCCGTGGTTTCGGGCGGGATCGCTTCACTTTCGACTTCGGTTTTGGTTTGATCTTCTGCCATGCCGTGAGCCTCGCTATCCAACCTTCAGGCAGGACCCAAGCTGAACCATGAGCTAGCGGCCTGGATGCCAATCTCTCCCACAATCACTCCCATCTTGGGCCTATAAAGCAAAATCCCCGCACGAGGCGGGGATTTTGAACCTGGAAACTGGTGGACCGGCAGGGACTCGAACCCTGGACCCGGTGATTAAGAGTCACCTGCTCTACCAACTGAGCTACCGATCCGAAAGAAGAGAATACCCAACCGCGATGCAGCTTGCAAGGAGGGGTACGGCAAGCCTAAAGCTGCTTCGCCATGGCGAGGTGCGGAATCCCGACCTCTTCGAACGCCTCGCCGATCACGTCGTAGCCTAGCCGGATGTAGAAGGGCACGGCCGTCTCTCGAGCATGGAGGACCATATAGGCGTATCCGCGATCGCGGGCGATTTGCTCCGAAAACTCCACCATCGCAGTACCAAGCCCGCTTCCCTGCCGCTCGGTGGCCACTGCCACTTGGCGCATCTTGAGGGCTGGGCCTAGCGGGCTCGGCTGAGAGGTGAGCACGAGCGTGCCCACCAACTTCTCACCATCCTGAACTCCGACCAGCAGGTCCTCCCGCTCGGCGTCAAGCTCTTCGTCCGTGAATTCCAGGCCCAAGGGCCAGCGCAGGACTTCTAGGCGGAGCTGCACGGCATCCCAGTAGGTTGGAGTGCCGTGCTGGATCAGGAACGGGGTCATGCCTTCTTGGGTCGAGTCGCCTTCTTGGCGGGAGCTTTCTTTGCCGGAGCTTTTTTGGCGGCCGCGGGAGCCTTCTTTGCGGCGGTGCCGGAGCCCGCGCGCTTTCTCACCGTGCGCTTGGCAGATGGGCCGGCGGCCCGCTTCACGTCCAGCAACCGAAGAGCTTCCTCGAGAGAGATCGTTGCCGGGTCGACCGACTTGGGCAAGGTGGCGTTCGTTTCCCCGTCGGTGACGTAAGGTCCAAAGCGCCCGCTCAGCACCTTCACGGGGCCTGCCGCGCCTTCCTGGGCGCCAAAGTCCTGGAGAGCAGCGGCCGGGGCGCGCTTGGAGGCGTACTTGGGCTGGGCAAGGATCTCCAGCGCAGCTTCCGTGGACATCGTTTGGGCGGCACGCCAGTCGTCCACGTTGCGGATTTCTACGCCCTTCTGAACGTAGGGGCCGTACTTGCCAATTCGGAAGGTTACGTCCTCGCCGTCCACGGTACCGATCACCTTGGGAAGTAGGCAGAGGAAGTCCAAGTCCTCTTGGGAGAGGTCCTTGGGGTTCGCGCCGGGAGGGAGGGATACCCAGCGGGGCTTGTCCTTGCGCTCGATCTCTTCGGGGGTGCGCTCAACCTCAAGGTAGAAGCCTCCCCGCTGTTTGAGGAGTAGACGCCGACCGGTGAGGGGGTCGGTGCCAATGCTCTCGGCGGGAGCGCTTCGCGACTCCAGAAGCTCCAAGCCCTTCTCCAGGGTCAGGTCGCCCGGAGGCAGATCGCCCGGGACATCCGCAAACAGCTTGTTCTCTCGCGGGCCGAGCTGGAGGAACGGATCACCCTCCGAGTTGGTGCGAACCAGAATCTCCTCGCCCGTATCGGGATGGATGCCAACCTTGAACGCAGGATAGGGGATCTCCTTCTTGCGGCTTTCCACCATTCCCTTGAGGCCGGGATTCTCCTCCGTTCCAAGGAAGAAGGAGCGCAGGTAGGCGCGCGAGTCTTCCCTTCCCTCGGAAATCTCGTCAAGAGACTCGTCCATCTTGGCGGTGAATCCGTAGTCCATGACCTCGCGGAAATTGTTGTCCAAGACTTCGATGGTGAGGAACGCCTTGAAGGTCGGAACTAGCGTCTTGCCGACCTTGCGAATGTAGCCACGGTCCTCGATGACTTTGAGGATCGAAGCGTAGGTGCTGGGACGCCCGATTCCCCTTCGCTCGAGTTCCTTGATCAGGGTGGCATCGGTATAGCGGGCAGGAGGCTTAGTTTCGTGGCCCTCGGGCTCAACTTCCTTGCACTGAACCACATCGCCCTTGGCCAAGTTCGGGAGTCGGCGCTCATCTTCCTTGGCGTCAGTTTCCTCGTCCGTGCTCTCGGTGTAGAGGCGGCGGAAACCGTCGAAAAGGATCTGTTTGCCGGCGGCGCGGAACAAGAGGGCAGCAGACGGAGCAGCAACCTCGATCAAGGCCTCGGTCTTCAAGACCTGGGCCGGCTTCATTTGGCAGGCCACCGCACGCTTCCAGATCAGTTCGTAGATCTTGAGCTGCTCGTCGTTCAGGTAGCGGGCCACGTCCTGAGGCCGGCGACGAACGTCGGTCGGCCGGATGGCTTCGTGAGCCTCCTGGGCGTTCCTAACCTTGGAGTTGTAGCGAACCGGCTTGTCTGGCAGGCAGTCCGTATAGTCGCTTGCGATCAGGCCGCGAATGTTGTCCAGAGCGGATTGGGATAGCGACAGGCTGTCCGTACGCATGTAGGTGATGAGGCCGGTCTGCTCGCCGCCCAGGCTCACGCCCTCGTAAAGGCTTTGGGCGATTCGCATGGTGCGGTCCGCCGGATAGTTGAGTTTCCGGTTCGCTTCCTGCTGGAGGGTTGTGGTCATGAAGGGCGGCGCCGGGCGCTCCTGACCTTCTTCGGTCTTGAGTTCAGAGATCTTCCACGGCTCGGAAACGGCAGACTGCTCGGCGAGCGAGCGGGCGCGCACCTCGTCTAGAAGCAGAACCTTGCGGTCTGGCTTGACCTGGCCGTTGGCGTCGTCGAAGTCGTTGCCGGTCGCGACCCGCTGGCCGTCGACCGACCTGAGTTCCGCCTGAAACTTTTGCGGCCCCTTAAGCAGGGTTGCCGAGAGGCCCCAGTAGGAGCCCTTTCGGAAGTTGCGCCGCTCGATCTCGCGCTCAACGACCAGTTTGACGGCGGGGCTCTGGACGCGGCCGGCGCTCAAGTTCTTAGTGACCCGGGACCATAGGACGGGCGAAAGCGTGTAGCCGTACAACCGGTCAAGAATGCGGCGAGTCTCCTGAGCCTCCACAAGCTTCATGTCCACCTCGCGGGGGTGCTTCAGAGCGTCCAGAATGGCGTCGCGGGTGATTTCGTGGAACGCGATCCGCTTGACGGTTACCTTCTTGGAGGGCTTGAGGACTTCAAGCAAGTGCCAAGAGATGGATTCGCCCTCGCGGTCTTCGTCCGTCGCGAGTACGAGCTCGTCTTTGCCCTTCATCGCGGCGCGGAGCTTGGCCACCTGGCTGGTGCTTCGGTCTACAACCTCGTAAATCGGTTCAAAGTCGTTGTCGACGTCCACCGAATAGTCCGCCCACCACTTCTTCTTGTGCTCCTCGGGCAGGCCCTTAGCGTTGGGGAGGAGATCGCGAATGTGCCCGATGCTGGCTTCCACCTCGTAATCGCTTCCGAGGTAGCTCCGAATGGTCTTTGCCTTGGCAGGCGATTCTACGATGACGAGTTTGGTTGCCATGGGTGGTTGCTGATCTGCGTACTACGCGGCGGGTGCGTCCGAGATTCTAGACGGGAAATGACTTGCGATGCGTCAACTTTGCTAAGGAAGCCGTCTTCATCCCCGTGAAGTGTGGAAACGTGTCCCTCTTGCGAGGCGTTGGACCAAGTGTCGTGACGACATCTCTCCGCGTTCGGTTCGCCCTCGGCGTCGCATGCCTAGGCCTCTTTGGAGCTTCGGCCTCTGCCCAGGACACCTACTTGGGCCTGTACTTGCAGGGGACTAAGATCGGCTACTCCAGCTATAGCGAGTCGTTGGAGACGGTTCGCGGCAAGGCGGTTGCCCGCTCCGACTCCAAAACTGTGATGAACACGGAGATGCTTGGTGCGGCAATGGGCATCGTGATCGACACCGTGACCTGGAGCCGGCCCAACGGCGCGCCGAGCCGCATTCTCTATACGCAGTCGAGCGGGGGACGAACCCAGGTCGTCGACGCCCGCTTTGAAGGCCGCAAGATTTTCTGCTCCGTTAACAACGCTGGTCAGAAGTCGACTCGGACGCTCACCGTACCGGTTGGAGCTTCGGTAACGGACGACCCCCTCAAGCTGATGATGGGCGCGAATGCGGGCGCAGTCCGCCGAGTTTACGTGCTGGATCCGACGACGGTTAGTCTCGTGGTCAACGAGGTCGTCTCCAAGGGCAAGTCCTCTACGATGATCAAGGGGATCGAGACCAGCGCGAGCCTGGTCGAGATCCGCGACCCTCGGGCAACGATGAAGGTGTTCCTCTCCTCAAAGGGCGATCTCCTCAAAGTAGACGGGCCAATGGGAATCGAGATGATCCCGGAGGCAAAGGAGATCGCCCTGGCCAAGCCGGACGCCTACAAGCCAACGCCAGACCTTGCCTTTGCCACCAGCCTGAAGACCGACAAGCCGATTTCCAACCCCGGAAGCGCTTCGTACCTTGACCTGCGAATCAGCGGGCCCGACCTCTCTCGGGTCAAGAGCGACGATCACCAGTCGGTGGCGGCGGAAGGCACGGCTTGGCGGATCAAGGTGCACCCACCGGTTCGTGCCTCGACGAGGGGCGCTTCGATCGCCGAGGCGGGCCGTCAGCAGGCGCGCTGGGTGAAGCCCTCCCTGAACATTCCCAGCGACGCCAGGAGTTTCCGAGACCTGGCGCGAAAGGTGATCGGCACGCGCAAGCGGGTCATGGAGGCAGCCACCGCCGTGCAGGACTACGTCTATGGTCTGATGCGCCCGAACGCGGGGATCGGCGTGCTTAGGGACGCCACGGACGTCCTGAAGACCAAGGAAGGGGTCTGCCGAGACTATGCCATCCTCACCGCGGCGATCCTTCGTGCCGGCGGAGTTCCGACGCGCCTTTGCAGCGGGCTCGTGAACTGGGATGGCGACTTTTTCTACCACGCATGGGTGGAGGTGTGGAGCGGCAAGCAGTGGATCGGGGTCGATAGCACCACTTCAAGCCCCCAGTTGTCCGCAACTCATGTAAAGTTAGCATCAGGAAACGTCGAAGACGCATTCACCTTCCAGTTCTTGGAGAAGGCGAAGATCGAAGTCCTCGAAGCCCGGTAGGGTTATGGCGAAGCGCGAGAGGAAGTCAATCACGAAAAACCCCGGTCTCTCACGAGGCCGGCTCGTTTTTGTGCTTGTCTGGGCGGCGCTCGGCGCGGCGCTTCTCGGATCTTTGGCGCCTTCGATCCTGCAGGAAACCTACCGGGTCTTCACCCGCTTCATGTCTCCGGCCGGAAACCAGGATGGCTCATCTCTGCCCTTGCCGAAAGCAAACCAGGCTGGCGTAACCGACGGTTCGGGAGAACCAGCCAAGCCACAGGTTCGAAACAAGGACGATGAGTCCGAGCGTCGGGTCACCTCGATCCAGGACACGGTGTCCTACCCCGCCGCCCGGGCCCCCGCGAGCGTTGTGCCGTTTGCCATCCTTGGCGCGCTGATCGGCGCCTGGCTTGCGAACCGCCTCCTGGCGATGCGGGACCACATCGCCACAAAGTGGGATCGGATGCACACCGGGGACAAGGTGAACCTATTCCTGGGTTCGTTCGCGGGCATCGTGGTGTCGCTTCCCTTTCTGTTGCTCCTCCAAGCTTTGCAGGTCCCTAACGTATCCGTGCCCGTCATCATCCTGGGCCTCACCCTGGGATTCGCCGCCGTCTCGGTATACGCCTTGCAGTCCATGGCCGACATCCTCCCGTGGATGCGAGGCTACGGAACGGGCAAGCGCTCCGGCCTGAAGTTGATGGATACGAACGTAATCATCGACGGGCGTGTGTACGACGTGGTCAAGACCGGGTTCCTCGAGGGGCAACTCTACGTTCCCGGATTCGTGCTGGAGGAGCTCCAGCACATCGCGGACAGCCACGACGCTTTGCGTCGCCAGCGTGGGCGGCGCGGACTGGAAGTTCTTCGCCACATGCAGGCGGACTTCTCGCTCGAGGTCCGCATTCACGACAAGCTCGCCCCGGAGCTTGGGGATGGGGTGGATTCGCGGCTGGTCCGATTGGCCCGTGCCCTCGGCGCGGACATTCTCACCAACGACTTCAATTTGAACCGGGTGGCCGCCCTGCAGGAAGTCAAGGTGTTGAACCTGAACGACCTGGCCCTTTCGCTCCGGCCAAACGTGCTTCCCCAGGAAACGCTCGTCCTCAACATCATTCGCGAGGGCAACCAGTTCAACCAAGGCGTCGGCTACCTAGACGACGGAACGATGGTCGTGGTCGAGGGCGGCAAGCCGCACCTTGGCGAAACCCTTGAGGTTGTGGTAACCCAGGTCATCCAAACGGAGCGGGGCAAGATGATCTTCGCAGAAGTCGACGAGACTCTCGCGGGCCAGACCGCCCGACGCACCCGACGACAGCAAGCATGAGAGTTGCGGCGGCAATCTTGGCGGCCGGAAGCGGAACGCGGTTTGGACAAGACAAAGTCCTCAAGCTCCTACGTGGAAAACCCCTCTGGCAATGGTCATACGACGTCTTTGCTGGCCATCCCAGGATCACCGATATCGTGGTCGTGGCCTCTGAGTCCAATCTGGCAGAATTCCAAGCTCGAGTCCAGCCGCCCCACCGAGTAGTCGCCGGCGGGTCTTCCCGGCCCGACTCGTCACGGATCGCGGCCGAAGCGACCCTATCCTCAGAGTTTCTGCTTGTCCATGACGCGGCCAGGCCCTTTCTCACCACCGAGTTGATCGACCGGATCTTGGACTCCGCGATCGAGCACGGCGCCTCCGCACCCTTCGTGGGCGTTCCCGACACCATCCGTCAGCTCGACTCCTCGGGTGCGACGGTTCTGGACCGAAATCGGCTGATGGCCATGCAAACCCCGCAGGCCGCCTCTCCCGCGGTGCTCCGTGCCGTATGGAGCCAGTGTGAGGATGCTACGGACGAGGCCGGTGCTCTGGAAGCCGCCAACGTGCCGGTTGCGTTCGTGGCAGGTGAGCCCCACAACTTCAAAGTGACCTATCCCGCCGATTGGGAGCGGGCCCGACAGGTTGCGGGCAGCGAGACTCGAACCGGTCTAGGCTACGACATCCACCCCTTTAGCCAGGACCCCGAGCGCCCACTGGTGATCGGCGGCGTGCGCTTCGAGGGGCCTGGGCTGGATGGGCACAGCGACGCCGACGCCCTCACCCACGCCGTGGTAGACGCCGTGCTCGGTGCGGCGGCGATGGGTGACATTGGGCTTCACTTCTCCAACCAGGACCCGCGGTGGAAGAATTGCGACTCTCAGCACTTCCTGGCCGCGGCCCGCGAACTGGTGGGCGCCGAGGGATGGGAGATCGTGAACGTCGACGTCACCGTCGTCTCCGAACTCCCTCGGGTGATGCCCAAGGCCCCCCAGGTCCGGGCCGCTTTGGCCGCTTCCATGGGGATCGAACCTGGCCGAGTCAACCTTAAGGCCACGACGAACGAGCAACTCGGCTCGATCGGGCGGGGCGAAGGTCTTGCCGCGTTTGCGGTGGCCACCCTGAAGCGCTAGGGCTCGTAGGCGAAGACGAGGGCCGCGACTTCCGATGCGCCGGCAAGGATCAGAGCCTCCGCCGCCGCTCGCAACGAGCTTCCCGTCGTCGCGACGTCATCGACAAGCAGAATCATCTGGCCCTCCAGACCCCGGCTTACGCTGAAAACTCCCTCCCAGTTGCCAAGCCGCTGTTCGCGGGTAAGGCGTGCCTGGGGCTCCCGGGGCCGGACGCGGCGGACTAGATCTCGTCGCACTCTCTCGGCGGGCAAGGCTTCCGAGAGGGACGCGGCCTGGTTGAACCCCCGCTCGGCTTCCCTTGCCTCGTGGATCGGCATCGGCACAATCAGGTCGTAGCGATTGCCGGCCAGAGAGTCGAAGCGCTCGCGAAGGAGGTCCGCCATGGGCTCGATCAGGGAGGTCGCACCTTCGTACTTGAGCCGCCTCACGGCTTGGGCTGCGCGGCCGTGGTACTCGAAGGCCGCGTCGATGGACACCAGGGGCCACGGCGCGGGAATGGAGATCTCGCACGGTCGCATCTCCGAGAAGCAGGACGGGCAGATTGGAGGAACTCCAATCTGCCCGCAAAGTGCGCACTTCGGGGGGTAGACCACCCCGGCGATGCGGTCGAGGAACCCTCTAGGCGTCGCCCTGCGTTCCCATGAAGACCGGCTCGAACGGGATCAGACCCAGCCGAGTAGCCGCACGGAAAGCCTGGACTCGGTTGTTGACCTGGAGCTTGTCGTAGATGTTCGCCAAGTGGAAATCGACCGTCCGCTTTGAGACGAAGAGCGCTTCAGCAGCTTCCTTACTGCTGTGCCCTTGCGAGATGAGGCTGAGAACCTCGATCTCACGCTTAGTGAGTCGTACCTTCCTTTGGATATCTGGTTTCGCTGCCGTGGCCATCATTACCTGTCCTTGCCCTGATAATTAAACTAGGTCGCCGCGCTTTACGCAGTCCCCCTTACGCGGGACTCTCCTCAGATCAGGCTCACCCGAGCCCAAACCTTATCGAAAATCCCCCTTTGCTCCGAACCACCCTATCGCATCAGGACCAGGATTCAGCGAACTGGATTCCTAGCACCCTTACTTGGTGATAACGTGCAATGCATAAACATTAATCCAAACTGCCTGGAAAAAGTCCCCGTATTGCTACCGGTCATGGCTCAAGGAGGTGTGCCCCTTTCGCGGCACTTGTCTTTTGAAGGCGAGGTGCAATGCCGGTCGACTGCTCGTACTGCTCCGACACGAACTCGATAAATCGAGGCACATCGCTGGACCTTACGAGGGCGACGCAGGCCCCACCAAACCCTCCACCCGTCATCCGGGCGCCCAGGCATCCGGGGGCATCCCAGCACGCCATCGCCATCGCATCCAGCTCCGTGCAGCTGACCCGGTAATCGTGCTGCAGGCTGTGGTGGCTCTCTTGCATCAGCCGCCGGAGGCTTGCGAGATCTCCGAGGTCGAGGGCCTCCCTAAACCGCATGCACCTGCCGTTCTCAGCGATGACATGATGTGCGCTACGGTATTCCTCATCCGACAAGTCAGGACGGATCCGTTCTAGATCGGCCATCGATGCATCCCTCAGAACCTTGATCCCGAGGAGCTCCGCAGCCCGGAACGACTGATCGCGAGCGGTGTTGTAGCTGCCGTCGTCGCCGGCGTGGGATACGCAGGTATCGCAGATCACCAGTTCCACACCGGGAGGAAGCGGCGCGTACAGCACGTCTAGTGAGCGAGTATCGATGAACATCGCGAATCCCTTCTTTCCGAGAGCGCTCGCGGCTTGGTCCATGATCCCGGAGTTCTTGCCCACGAACCCGTTCTCGGCCACCCGGCCCATCCTGGCCATCGTCTTGCCGTCGAAGTCTGCGCCGGTGAGCTGCCTCCACACCACGCCTAAGGCCATCTCCAGGGCGGCGCTGCTACTGATGCCTCCACCGATGGGCACGGTGCTATCGACATAAACCTCGAGGTTCGGCGCCTGGAAGCCGTGCTGCCGAAGCGCCCAAGCCATTCCCGCCGGGAAGTTGGCCCAGCCCAGGGTGGGGGCTGCGGCGGGCTCGACGATTGTCGCATCGAACGCATGGGACTCCCCTAGTTGCTTCGAGTAGAAGCGGGTGGGCCCATCGGTACGCCTCGCCGCAATCTGGATTCCCAGATCGATTGCGGCCGGAAACACGTAGCCATCGTGGTAGTCCGTGTGCTCGCCGATCAAATTCACTCTGCCCGGCGCGGTCGCAAGTACCTCCGGGGCCCCGCCCCAGTGACTCGCGAATTCGGCCCGCAAGGTTCCGGTATCCATAGCCGAGTGTTACCTTACGCGGCTTAGCCTGGGTAGCCACGGCTTTCCGGTCCTTGCCGGCCGCTTGGGTAGATTGACCACATGTCCGATGCCGTGCTGAACGACCTCCGCGCCTGGCTAGCTGCCCACGAATCCGACCTCCTTCGCGACACGATTGCGATGCTTCGGATCCCTTCGATCGAGGACGAGCCAGAGCCGAACGCCCCGTTCGGCGTAGCCAATCGCCAAGCATTGGACCTGGCGCTTTCCTTGGCCAGCGACGATGGCATGCGAACCACCGACCTCGAAGGCTACGCGGGATACGCCGAGTTTGGCGAAGGCGACAAGATGATCATGTCGCTGGGGCACCTGGACGTCGTCCCCGTCGGCCCGGGATGGAAGCACGCTCCGTTTGGAGCGGAGATCGACGGCGAGTACGTCTATGCGCGCGGCTCGGTCGACGATAAGGGCCCGACGATGGCGAGCTTCTACGCCATGCGGGCGCTGAAAGCGGTCTGCCCAGACCTTGGCGTGCGGTTTCGCCAAGTCTTTGGGTGCAACGAGGAATCGGGTTTCAAGTGCGTGGAGCGGTACATGGAGACCGAGGAAGCGCCCACGTTCGGGGTTGCCCCCGACTCCGGCTGGCCCCTCTACCATGCCGAAAAAGGAATCGCCAACTTTGAGATCACCCTGCCGCGATACGTCGGCGAGGTCGAGTTGCTCGAGGTCGTGGGCGGCCAGCGGCCCAACATCGTGATCGACCAGTGCGTGGCCAAGCTCAGGGTCGGGGCTTCCGCACGCGGGCACATCGAGACGGCCCTCGAGGACCAGTGGGACCGGAACATCACCGCTACGTGGGAGGGCAAGGTCCTTCACATCATGGGCATCGGCAAGGCGGCGCACGGCAGCACCCCGTTCGCCGGGGACTCCGCCGCGATTCGCGTGCTCCGGTTCCTTCGCGAGATCGTCCCGCTGTCGGCCAACCGATACTTTGAGGAGCTTTTTGACACCACCGAGCTGGGCGGAGCGGGGATCGGGATCCACGGATCGGACGTTCCTTCCAAGAACCTGACCTCGAATCTAGGAATCGTAACCACCGAAGGTGATCGCCTGCGCCTCCTCTACAACATCCGGTACCCCGTGACTTGGACGGGAGAGGAGCTTACGGCTCGCTGCCGGGCCTTCCTGGCGAAGCTGGAAACGCCGATGGAGCTGGACGTGGTCCGGGACAGCCCTCCGCTGTACTTCCCCCTCGAACACCCGATGGTCCGCACGATCTGCGAGGTCTACGAGGCCGAAAGCGGTGAGCGCCGCGAGCCCGGAACGATGGGAGGCGGAACCTACGCCCGGGCCGTCCCCAACACGGTCAGCATCGGCACCGGATGGGAAGGCGACGGCGGAGCCCACGAGACCGACGAGCGCCTGAAGGTAGCCCATCTTGCAAAGATGAGCCAGATCTACGTGCATATCTTCTATCGCTTGGCGATGCTCGCCAAGGAGTCCTCGTAATGACCACTATGCTTGCTCCCCTTGCCATTCTTGCCCTGACCCTTACCCCTGCCATGCACCCTGCCAACCCCGCCGCCGATAAGACGCTGTTCGACTTCACGATGAAGGACATCGACGGCAAGAGGGTCCCGCTGTCCAAGTTCAAGGGCAAGACCGTCCTCGTGGTCAACGTGGCCAGCAAGTGCGGGCTCACCCCCCAGTACAAGGGCCTCCAGCAGCTCTACACCCAGTACAAGGACAAGGGCCTCGTGATCCTAGGATTCCCCGCCAACGAGTTCAACGGCCAGGAGCCGGGCACCAGCGAGGAGATCAAGCAGTTCTGCACCGCCACCTACGGGGTGACCTTCCCGATGTTCCAGAAGATAGCGGTAAAGGGCGAAGGGATCGATCCCCTCTACGCCTGGCTGACCAGCGCCATCGAGCCCAAGGGCGACATCGAGTGGAACTTCGCCAAGTTCTTGATTGGGCCGGACGGCAAGATCGTCAAGCGGTTCAAGCCCCAGGTCACGCCGGAGAGCGAGGACCTGATCAAAGCCGTCAACGCGACGGTCAAACCCTAACTTCGGTTCTGAACCGCTACGTTGCCCTACTCGCGTCGTAGGGCAACGATTGGGTCCAGCTTCGCCGCACTGACCGCCGGATAGAGTCCGAAGACCATGCCGATGAGGGCCGAGAAGATTGCCGCGCCGATCGCCGCTGGAAGCGGGAAGGGTAATGCCAGTCCCGCCTCGTTCGGCCACTTCTGAGCTACCGTAACGGCGGTCACTCCAAGACCAAGGGTGAACGCGACCCCCATCCCGATCAGGCCGCCCACCAGCGAAAGGGTTGCCGCCTCCACCAGGAACTGGGTAAGGATCGAGTTCTGTTTGGCCCCGACGGACTTACGGAGCCCGATCTCCTTGGTGCGCTCAGTGACCGAGACCAGCATGATGTTCATGATGCCGATGCCTCCTACGAGTAGGGACAAGGCAGCGATCGCAGCCAGGAGGATTCCTGCCGAGCTAAGGATGTTGTTGAACACCCCCAAAATCGACTCGTTCGAGTCCAGCCGGTAGATCGGCTTGTTGTCCGAGCGAAGCATCAGGGCTTCCCAAACCTGTTGCATCGCTACGTCTACTTTTGTGCCCTTTCGGGCACGCAACACCATGAAGTCGATGCGGTCGCCGCCGACCCATTTGTCTTGGGCGGTAGTGATCGGCACCAGCATCTGTCGGGCCGTGCTGTTACCGAGGAAGTCCGCTTTCTCGATCACCCCGATGACTTCCAGCGCAATCCCATTCATGAGGACGAGCTTGCCGATGCAGTTTCCATCCGGGAACAAGCGGTCTCGAATGTCCTCGCCGATGACGGTAACGTTTGACCGAAGCCTAATGTCCTCCGCCGTTAGGGCTCGGCCTTTCAGCACCTTAAAGCGGTTTAGCGTTTGATAGTACTGGTCCCCCGCGTAGATCACCGGGTTTCCCATCTCCTTCTCGCCATAGCGCACCCGCTGAGACTGAATCTGCATGATTGCGCTGGCCATATCGATGCTCTGCACGCGCTGCAAAATGTAGTTGAGGTCGGCGTTGGTCAGCCGATCCTTGCCACCCGTCGTTTGGCCTCTCATTCTTCGGCTGGGATCGAAGAACACGAACATCGTGTCCGATCCCAGCTTCTTGAACTCGTTGTTCAGGTAGGCCTGGAAGCCATTGGAGATCATGACGATGATCGTCACCGACATGACCCCAATGATCACCCCGAGCATCGTGAGGAACGCGCGCAGCTTGTGCAGCCGCAGCATGTCTAGCGCGATGAGAATGCTTTGGCCTACGTTCATTTCTTTTTCTCTTCTTCTTGCTGGTTCGGATTGCCCCCGCCCATGACGCCCTTGCGCGGAGGGCCGGTGAACTGAGGTCGCTGAACCACGGTTCCTTCACTAACCCCACTTAGCACTTCGATAATCGAGCCGGTAGTCGCACCAACCACGATGTTCTTTCGCTCCGGCACGGCACCGGGCTTGGCGTCCTTGTCAAGCGGGATTTCCACGTAGCGCTGGTCGCCGTCCTGGCCCACAAACTCTGCGGGGAGTTGCAGCACGCCGTTGCGATCCACGACGTTCATTGCGCACTTGGCCGACATCCCCGAACGCAATTGAGGGTCGGAGCCGTTGATCCTGATTTCAACCTCGTAGCGCACCACGACATCCGAGCTTGTCGAGGTCGCCGCGGCATTTCCGGTGTTCACGCTGGCCGGTGCGACTTTGATCACATTGCCGGCGAAGGTCTTGCCGGGGATGGCATCCACTTCCACGGTGGAAGGCATGCCGAGGCGTAGCCTTGCGACGTCGATCTCGTTGACGTCGAGCATCACCCGCATGGAGGAGCGGTCCTCGATTCGCACCACCGAGGTTCCCTGAGAGAACGAGCTAAGGCCGGAGACGAGTTCTCCTTCCTCAATAAGCTTCTTGGCCACGATGCCGTCGATCGGGGCGACGATGCGAGTCTCACGAAGCTGGCGCTCCGAGTCTCCTAGCACCGAGCTCAGGCGGTCCACGGCGGCCTGGCTTTCATCTTTCTGCTTGGTCAGAACGTCCACGTCACGCAGGGCCGCACGCGCCTTGTCCACTTCGGTTACGGCCGAGCGGTACTCGTCTGACTTGATCATGTCCTGGACCGAGTTGACCTTGGCACGGTTCAACGCGGATTCGGCTTGGCGGATCTGCTCATCGGTTTTGGCGAGTTCGGCCCGGAGCTGCGACTCGAGGCGGTTGTACTGGTCCCGCGCGGACTGCAGGCGCACCTTTGCCAGGTCGAGTTGGAGCTTCGCGTCGTCTACTTCCCGGCCGGCTACGTAGCCTTTCTCGAGGAGCGCGTTCAGGCGATCGTAGTCTCGCGTGGCGTTTCCGAGGTTAGCTTCTGCCTCGCGGACCGCGCTTTCGGCGGTGGTGCGAGCGTTAGGCTGCGAGTTCTCGACGAGGCGGCGACGCTCTTCTCGGAGGCCGTTCAGGTCGGTTGCGGCCTGGGTGATCGCGGCCTTGGTGAGGGTGGGCTGAAGCCGAAGCTCACGCGCCACTTGGTCGAGCCGGGCTCTTGCGGCATCATAGGAGGCCTTGGCGGTGATTCGGCGCTGCTCGATTTCGATGCCGGTGCGCTGGACTCCGCTCATCGCCCCCCGCAACTGCGCGCGGTTCTGGGCAAGCTGGAGCTCCGTCTCTTGCGGATCGATGATGGCGATCAGCTGACCCTTTCGGACGAACGTGCCCTCGTCGACCAGGAGTTTGGCGAGACGGCCGGAGGCGCGACTCTTGACATCGACTGAGCGGATGGCATCCACCGAGCCTGTTTCCACCACCTTAAGCTGGAACTTGCCCCTGGTTACCTTCGCGGTAGGAACAACCTCGGGCGGCTTTGCCCCCCGCATCTGCATCATGGTGTAGCCACCAAACCCGCAGACCCCAACCAGGACTGCCCCCACGATCAACGGAACTTTGTTTCGCATCCCCACTTACCTTTTCCCCAAATCCAGCGCGGCAACGCCTCCCCGGCATTGCGTTACGTAACACGGTGTACCGCCAAACGGCGTTGCGGAATTTCCTAGCCTCGGATTTGGCGACAGGGGAGTGGAAAACGCATCGTCGATGGAAAGACGAGATAGACGGTGTTTCGGGAGCGGTTCCACGCTCTTGCGAAATCGGCCAAGCGATACGTGTTCCTCACCCTGGCTCTTCCCGGGTCGTTGAATACCGGATCTCCATTCGCGTCGAAGCCCACCACGACCACGAGGTGCCCGTCGTCAGGGTCGGGACTTGGCTTGCCCTTGAGCAACCCGTAGCTGACCGAGGTTGCCACCGGAATCCCTTGCTTCACGAGGCCATGGATCTCCTCCACCCCAGACAGCCGCGCGACCAATCCGGCCATTCCGGGGAACGACCCGGGGTGGGCCAAGTTGAACGGCCAGTTTCCGGTTCCACCCCAAACCGGATCGAACACTTCGCGGACCACCTCGGGTACGCCTCGATCCAAGTTCGGCTGATTCGTCTTATCCGCCCAGTACGCCATCAGCATGGAGAGGCTGGTTGGGCTGCAGAGAACGCCTCCGTTGGGATAGTCGCCTTGGCAGCGTTGGGGCACATCCAGGATCGGCGTGGCGGGCAGACGTTGTGACTCGGGGACGGGCCCCTTCGTGCTGAAGCTCACCCAGAGCCCGGAGAAGTCTGGGGAGGGTTGCTCGGCCAAGGTCGAGAGGGTCAGGCGAAGGCGCAGCCGGCCCCCCGAGCGCTTGAGGAGCAGCGTATCCGTGTCCACCGAGGCCACGTCGTCCCCTTGGCCTTTCTGGCTCTCGCGCGGCGCCAGGTCGTTCCTGATCGCCCAACGCCCTAGCCCGAGCCACGAGGACTCCGCGGCGGGCTGGACTACCTTGGCTTCCAGCGAGAGCGATGCGCCCTCGGCACGCTTCACGTTCCAGGAGACGATGGCCTCATCCCAAGGGAATGCGGGAGGGGGAACCTCGATTTCGACGGTGCGGGTTTGCCCGGCGGTAGGAAACTCGGGTGGCGGAAGGCTCGCCAGGTCGGTGAACAACGGCTTGGACACGCTCATGAGGAGGAGGGTTACGGAGAGCATGGTCGGGTCCGTGGGTATAATTCCTTCTTGCGACTGTTGGGGGCGCCCTAGATAGAGGCGTTCCGGTCGTGATCCGATTATGGCAACCTACCGAGGAAGAAAAACCGATATCTGCCGCACCGTCGGCTTTAACATCTGGGGCAAGCCCAAGTGCCCGAGCACGAAGCGCCCTTACCCTGCCGGACAGCACGGTCCCAACCTGAAGGACCGCCGACAATCCGAGTACGGCGAGCAGCTTCTGGCCAAGCAGGTCATCCGCCGCTACTACAACATGCTGGAGAAGCAGTTCAGCAACACGTTCGCCAAGGCGCAGCGCATGAGCGGCAACACCAGCCTTAACTTCCTCCGACTGCTCGAGATGCGACTTTCCACCGCCGTATGGCGACTGGGATACGCCCGCTCGATCTTCCAGGCTCGCCAGATGGTGTCCCACGGCCACGTGAACGTCAACGGCAAGCTTGTCAACATTCCCAGCTTCCAGCTGAAGGTTGGCGATGTGGTTAGCGTTCGAGACCGGGACAGCAGCCGCTCGCTGGCTCGCAACAACCACTACGAAGGCGCCGCGATCCCAGCCTACATCGAGGCCGACGTTGCCAACTACAGCGGAAAGCTGATCGCCCTGCCGGAGCGCGAGGACTTCCCCAAGTTCTTCCAGGAGCAGCAGGTCGTCGAGTTCTACGCCCGCTAAGGCGGCTCACCACGGACAAGGCCCGTTCCTCTTCGGAGGAACGGGCCTTTCTTGTTTTTGGCTAGGGCCGGGCTACTTGACCCGGCTCCACTCGGTTTCCTTGCCGCCGCCCGCGGGCCGGACCATCAAAAACGTGTTGGCCCCTTCCTGCTTGAAGCGATAGGTGAACGTCTCACTCGAGCCGTCTTCGAAGTTGAGGATCAGGGTTCCAGCGGACGCGGTCCACCTTCCCTTCCACCCGTTGCCGCTGCGGCTGGCGAGCCCACCGGTCCACGTGATGTCCCCTCCGCTGTTCTTGCCCTGGAAGTTGCCAGAAGACTCACTGCTGCTCTCGTAGCTGAATGTGCCGTCCGCCGCGAGATTGGCCCGCGATTTCCTCTCGCTCCCGTAGGAGGAGGACCCGGAGTAGCTCCAGTGCGACCACTGCCCCACTAGCGAAGTATCGACCTTGCCCTGGCCCCAGCCAAAGGTCTGGAAGATCTCCCGAAGTTGGGCGTCTCGCTTTGCGATGGCGTCCTTAGGCCCTGCTGCCACCAACGCGATTCCGAAGCCCTTGAGGATGGTGACGTAGCCCCGCACGAGCACGTCCCCGTTCACGTTTCCGGCCCAGGAGAGGATCACGCCCTTTCCACCGCCGGAAGCGGCCGCCTCCGGCTTGCCGGTGCGAGTAACGCCCGGGATGGCGCCCATCACCTGGGTGTCTAGGTAGCCAAGAACCTCTGGCGATCCGGGATCGGTCGCTCCGTTCGCCGAATCCGCGAGCACAAGGTAGACCTCGCGCGGCCCGGCGTTGGGCGGGGTGAGGCGCAGCCCGCCCTCGGCTTCTTCAAGCTTCCAGTCGGCGGGGTAGCGAAGCTTCCCTCCGGAAGCGTGGGTGTACTCCTTGCCGTTCTTAAGGGTGTCGCTGGGGCCCTTGCTGAACTTGCCCAGGATCTTGCCCTCGGTCTTCTCGATCGGGGCCGGCGCTGGCTTGCTCTTGCGCTTGAAGTTGTAGGTGTCCGCGTCGGACGGGTCCGTCACCCAGACCACCAGGGTGAGCGCTTCGCCTTTGAGGGTTCCCTTGAACTTCAGCGTAACCCCGATTCCCGCGACCTTCATGTCGCCTTCCGCAACGTCTCCGCTCGCCTTTCCGGAGAGCTCGAACTTGGCTCCGCCGCCCTCTGCGTTGCCGGTGACGGTTGACCCGGTTTGCGCCAAGGTCATCGTGTAGGCGTCGCCGTCCTCGGTTGCTTCGTACTGTCCAGAGAAATCAGCCGCTCGCAGCCCAAGGCTGAGGAGACCGAGCGTTAGGGTCGCCAAGAGTTTCATGCGAGATAGTGTAACGCTTCTCACTCAAAGACCCAAGCGGCGCAACCAAGTCCCACGGTAGCCCGTAATGCGGGGCAGAATGGACTTCATGGGACCCATGACGATCGTCTTCGGCTTGCTGGTGGTGGTGCCGGTCGTAGCCATCTTCTTCGAGCACCGCCAGAAGATGGCGGAAATCCAAGCGAACCAGTCCCGTGGCCAGGACGAGATCAGCAAGAGGATGGAGAACCTGGAGAAGCAGATGGACCTGATGAACGAGAAGCTGAACGCGATCGTGATCGCCACCGATGGAGGCTCGGAGGTCGAGAGAAGGCTCTCGAACCGTTACTGATATGTTGCCCGAAGCCATCGCCGCGTTCGGAGTCTGCATCCTCATGCCGCTGGCGTTTGTGATCTCGCGCTACCTGATCCGGGAGAAGGAGATCCAGTACGGCCATGGCGCCGGGAACGCCCGCGACGCCAATCTCGAACTCCGAGTCAGAGATCTGGAGAATCAGTTGGCCATCGTGAACGAGAAGCTCAACACCGCGATCCTGAAAGCCGAGGACGACCATGATCTCCGGCGGTCGCTAGAAACTAGAGGCTAGCCCCGGAAACCGGATATCCTCCTGCCCAAGACTCTGCCTCGGTGAACCAATTTGCTGCAAGACATCTTCCCCTTCATCATCGGATTCGGCCTCGTCGTAGTCCTGCCCGCCGTGTCGATGCTCTTGGGCCATCAGCGGCGAATGGCCGAGCTCATGCGCCAGCATCCCCAGATTCCGCTCCCCAACCCAGAAGTCGAGCGTAGACTTGCCGGTCTCGAAGCGCAGGTCTCGTCTTTGCACGACAAGATGAACACCTTGATCCTCTCGCAGGAAGCCCGCACCCCAGACCTCCCGACCCGGCTCGAAAACAGAAACTAAGCTTCGTCCAAAGAACTACGGACAGTCTCAACGGCGAGGCACCCAGTAACCTATTGCCAAGCCGGGAGGCCTGACGTATGGAACGCCTAATTGAAGTAACCGATGTAATCCTGAGAGACGCGCACCAATCCCTGATGGCAACCCGCATGGCCATGGAGGACATGGTCCCGGTCTGCGAAGACCTAGACAACGCCGGCTACTGGTCGCTGGAATGCTGGGGCGGCGCCACGTTCGACTCCTGCATCCGCTTCTTGAACGAGGATCCTTGGGAGCGCCTCCGCACCTTCAAGCAACTCCTGCCCAAGACCCGCACCCAGATGCTCCTGCGCGGTCAGAACCTCCTTGGCTACCGCCACTACGAAGACGGCGTGGTCGAGCGGTTCGTGGAGAAGGCCGCCAAGAACGGCATGGACGTCTTCCGCACCTTCGACGCGGTCAACGATCCCCGTAACCTGAAGTGCGCGCTCGACGCGGTCAAACGAACCGGCAAGCACGCCCAGGGAACAATTTGCTACACCCTCAGCCCGATCCACACGACGGACATGTTCGTCGATATGGCGAAGAAGCTCCAGGACATGGGAGTGGACTCTATCTGTCTCAAAGACATGGCGGCCCTCCTGAAACCTCAGCCCGCCTATGACATCGTCAAGGGCATCAAGGACGCGTGCGGCCCGGAGATGCTGGTCCACGTCCACGTCCACTCCACCACCGGCGTTACCCTTGTCAGCCTGATGAAGGCGATCGAAGCGGGCGCGGACATCGTGGACACCGCCGTCAGCTCGCTCAGCCTTGGACCGGGCCACAACCCCACGGAGAGCCTCGTGGAGATGCTGGAGGGCACCGGATACACCACCCGACTGGACCTCGACCGAATCTACAACGTTCGCGACCACTTCGCCAAGATTCGACCGCGCTACAAGGAGTTCCTGAGCGAGGTCACCGGAGTCGAGACCGAGATCTTCAAGAGCCAGATCCCCGGCGGCATGCTCTCCAACATGGAAAGCCAGCTCAAGCAGCAGGGCGCGGGCGACAAGATGAAGGAAGTTCTCCTTGAGGTTCCCAGGGTACGGAAGGCCTCGGGCTATCCGCCGCTCGTGACCCCGACCAGCCAGATCGTGGGGAGCCAAGCGGTCTTCAACGTGATGATGGGCGAGTACAAGGTCATGACCGGCGAGTTTGCCGATCTCGTCCTCGGCTACTACGGCGAGACGGTGGCGGAAAAGAACCCCGAAGTCCTGGCCAAAGCCCAGGAGCAGGCCAAGAAGGAGCCGATCACCTGCCGGCCCGCCGACCTGCTGAAGCCGGAGTGGGAGAAGCTCGAGACCGAAGCCTCCGCGCTCGCCGGCTACAACGGAACCGAGGAAGACGTTCTTACCTACGCGATGTTCCCGCAGGTCGCGCCCAAATTCTTCTCTTCGCGAAGCGAGGGTCCCAAGAACCTCGGCAAGGA
This sequence comes from Fimbriimonadaceae bacterium, assembly GCA_041742595.1. Taxonomy (GTDB): domain Bacteria; phylum Armatimonadota; class Fimbriimonadia; order Fimbriimonadales; family Fimbriimonadaceae; genus JBGSIJ01. Next base: position 58,034 of record JBGSIJ010000030.1, read on the forward strand.
TCCTGCTGCCGCTCCATCCAAGGTCGATTCCTCTCATCCTGGATACTTGGCCGGGCCGATCGACTACGAAGTCACGGTCAACGGCAAGAAGTCCAAGGTGACGGTGAGCCAAGCATGAGCGAAGAGCTGAGCCTGCAATCACTCCAAAGCGAGATTGAGAAGCTCCAAGCGGAGGTTGCGCTTCTTCGCGCCAAGGTCGAGGCGAAGCCGGCGAAACACGCTGCGCCCAAGACCGAAGGCGTTCCAGAGGACGTGGCCATGATCATCGCCGCCGCGGTCGCCGCGTTCCTGGGCAAGCGCGCCACCATTCGGCTCATCCGCCCGGCCGTCGGCACCATCCCGGACGGTTGGAGGGTGCAAGGCCGCGCCGCCATCCAAGGCTCCCATCGAACCCGGTAAGGAAGACATAATCTAAGGCAAGCACCATGACATTAGACATCGAACTCTCCGCTCGCGACCACTCCCCCCTTAACCTGGTTGGATCCTGGGTTGAGATCCGTTGGACCAGCACCCACTCCCTGGCAAAGCGTCAGTGCGAGAAGTGCGTCTACCAGGTCCGGGGCGCGGCCGGCAACTTGGTCTGCGTCGAGCTGGTTTACGACGCGATCGACGGCGTGCACCGCAAGGACGCTATCTACTGGACCGGAATCGAAAGCTTCCAGTACCTTCGCGTACTGACCGAAGCCGAGGCCCAGCGCCGGATCCACGCCCTTGAGCGTGAGGTCCTCGAGCACCTTCCGAAGGACTGAGCCTGCTAACGATTCCTCCTGGGCCCGGGTAGAATACAGTTGGATCGAAGCTGACCCCACTGTACGGACACGGAATTGTCCGCCTCTCTACCCGGGTTGGGTGGCTGCATCCACAACAGGAGGTCTCAATGATCGCAGTACGATCTTGGAGCCGCTTGCTGCAGATCCTTTCAACGTTGCAGGTCAGCAAGCCTATCGTCGTTTCCCGTGAACGCAAGGCATCCACGCCGAGGACAGGAGTCCTGGAAGCGTGGGAGAAGAGTCTGTCGTCTCAGATGGACCTTATGATCAAGTCTTTCGACTTGGACTAACAGAAAGAAGGGCGGCCCGATATGGGCCGCCCTTTCTTGTTCTTGGCAGGTCTCCTAGTAGCGGTAAGTCTCCGCCTTGTACGGGCCTTCCACCGCAACTCCGATGTACTCGGCCTGCTTGGGGGTGAGCTCGGAGAGCTGAGCGTTTAGCTTCTTAAGCTGAAGCCGGGCGACCTTCTCGTCGAGGTGCTTGGGCAGCACGTATACGCCCGGGGCGTAGGAGCCTCGCTTGGTCCAGAGCTCCATCTGAGCCATCACCTGGTTGGCGAAGCTGGAGCTCATCACGTAGGAAGGGTGCCCAGTGCCGCAACCCAGATTGACCAGCCTTCCCCGCGCCAGGAGGATGATTCGCTTGCCGTCCGGGAAGACCACGTGGTCCACCTGAGGCTTGATCTCCTCCCACCGATAGTCGGCAAGCGAGGCGACGTCGATCTCGTTATCGAAGTGGCCGATGTTGCAGACGATGGCTTGGTCCTTCATGGCGGCCATGTGGCGATGCTCTATCACGTGGTAGTTGCCGGTGGCCGTGACAAAGATATCCGCCTTGTCCGCGGCGTAGTCCATGGTCACGACTCGGTAGCCCTCCATCGCGGCCTGCAGGGCGCAGATCGGGTCGACCTCGGTCACCCAGACCTGGGCGCTGAGAGCGCGGAGCGCCTGGGCGCTTCCCTTCCCGACGTCTCCGTAGCCGCACACGAGGGCAACCTTGCCGGCGATCATCACGTCGGTGGCCCGCTTGATCCCATCGACCAGGCTTTCCCGGCAACCGTACAGGTTGTCGAACTTGCTCTTGGTGACGCTATCGTTCACGTTGAACGCGGCGAACGGCAGGTCGCCGTCCTTCTGAAGCTGGTACAGCCGGTGCACGCCCGTCGTGGTTTCCTCGGATACGCCTTGGATGTTGGCCTTGATCCGGGAGTAGTAGCCCGGCTGAGAATCCAGGCGGCGCTTGATGCTGGCGAAGAGGAACTCCTCTTCTTCGCTGCCAGGATTGTCCAGGACGCTCGGGTCCTTCTCCGCCTTGGAACCCAGCAGCACGAGCAGAGTGGCGTCTCCGCCGTCGTCCAGGATCATGTTAGGAGTCCCGCCGTCCGCCCACTCGAAGATCCGGTGGGTGAACTCCCAGTACTCGGCGAGGCCCTCGCCCTTGTAAGCGAACACCGGGGTGCCGCCATCAGCGATTGCCGCGGCCGCATGGTCCTGGGTGCTGTAGATGTTGCAGCTGGCCCAGCGCACGTCGGCTCCGAGCGCCTTGAGGGTCTCGATGAGGACGGCGGTCTGGATGGTCATATGAAGAGAGCCAGCGATGCGGGCGCCCTTCAAAGGCGCGGCGGCGGCAAACTCCTCGCGGATCGCCATCAGGCCCGGCATCTCGGTCTCCGCGATGCGCATTTCCTTGTGGCCCCAGGCGGCAAGCCCGAGGTCGGCGACATGGTAGTCGGTTTCGATAGGGGTGGTTACGGTATTCATGGTCTGTTCCTAAGCTCGGAGACGCATGAAAAAGCGCCCGCAAGCCGATAGCTCACGAGCGCCGTTGAATCCGCTTTGCTTCTGGCAGAAGCGGTTTGTCGAGCCTAGTCCCGCACAAGGGATCGCAACGCTCCTCGACACTGCAATTCTACGCCCCCAGGTGCCCGTTCGTCTACACGGAGCCCGTGACGGTGCCGGGCGTGGGAGCCTTCCGTCGGGCATAATCCAGGTAATGGGTTCGGTGTTGCTCGACGCAGGAGATATGAAGCGGACGCTGGGCCGTATGGCTCACGAGATCCTCGAAGCGCATGGCGGCGCACAGGATTTGGTCGTCGTCGGCGTGCTACGCCGGGGATGGCCGATCGCCAAGCGGCTGGCCTTCATCATGACCCAGGTCGAAGGCACCACCGTGCCCTGCGGCAAGCTCGACACGCGGTCCTTCCGAGACGACCATCCGGCGGCCAGCGAAAACGAGAGCGAGATCCCGTTTGAGGTCACCGGCAAGAGGGTCGTCCTCGTGGACGAGGTCATTTTCACCGGGCGCACGGTACGGGCCGCCATGGACGCCTTGGTGCGGCACGGACGCCCGAAGCAGATTCAGCTGGCGGTACTCGTAGACCGCGGCCACCGAGAACTGCCGATTCAGCCCGACTATTGCGGACGGACGGTCGCCACCAATCGAGAAGACCACATCGTGGTCAAAGTAAACGAATACGACGGAGAGGATGCGGTGGTGCTTGAAGGCGCGCCGGCATTTGCGTAGAACCATGTCAAGAAACCTGTTAGGCATCCGACATCTTGAGCGCGCGGAGATCGAAGATCTTCTGGCCCTCTCGGCAGACCTCAAGTTGCGCGTGCTGGAGGACCGTGCCGTCCCGCAGTTGAAGAACAAGGTTGTTGGGATGCTGTTCTTCGAGAACTCCACCCGCACCCGCGTCAGCTTCGAGCAAGCCGCCCACTACCTCGGCATGAAGAGCGCGAACTTTGCGGCCGGGTCCTCCTCCATGAACAAGGGCGAGACCCTAAAGGACACGATTCTCACCCTGCGCTACGAGCGGCTGAACGGCCTCGTCATGCGCCATCGGCTGTCCGGCGCTCCCTCGCTGGCGGCAAGCTACTTTGGCGGCCCGGTCCTGAACGCCGGCGATGGCCAGCACGAGCACCCGACCCAGGCCCTGGGAGATGCCCTCACGATCCTCGAACGCAAGGGCAGCCTTCAAGGACTTGTGGTCTCGATCGTCGGCGACGTGGAGCATTCTCGGGTGGCGCGGTCCAACGCTTGGCTCCTGGCCAAGATGGGCGCGATGGTCCGCTTTGTCGGGCCGAGAACCCTGATCCCTGGCAACACTGCCCTCCTGCCCGGCGAGGTCTACCACGACCTGGCGGACGGTCTGGACGGCGCGGACGTCGTGATCAGCCTTCGGCTCCAAAAAGAGCGCATGCACCAGGGCGTGCTCAGTTCGATCAGCGAGTACGCGAACCTCTACCAGGTCAATCGCGAATCCCTGAAGTTCGCTTCTCCGGACTGCTTGGTGCTGCACCCTGGCCCGATCAACCGCGGTATCGAGGTGGACGACTACGCCGCCGACGGCGAGCAGTCCTCGATCACCGCGCAGGTAGAGAACGGCGTGTTCGTACGAATGGCTTCCCTCTACTGGGTCTTCTCCGAGACCGAGTCGGCCGGCACGCCGGCAGCGGCTACAAAGCCAAAGGAAGAAGCAAAGCCGAAGAAGGCTGACCGCGAGCCCAAGGCCGCCGACGCAAAACCGAAGAATGACAAGAAGGCCAAGAAAGAGAGGGCGAAGAACTGATGAGAACCCTGCTGAAAAACGGAAGACTGTTGGACCCCTCGCAGAACCTGGACGAAATCGGGCACCTGCTGATCGAGGACGACCAGGTCGTGGCCTTCGGTCCCGACCTCCAGGTCGACGACGTCGACGAGACTTACGACTGCACCGGCTACTGGATCGCTCCAGGCCTGGTGGACCCCCACGTCCACTTGCGCGAGCCAGGTGGCGAGCACAAGGAGACGATCATCTCCGGCACCCAAGCAGCCGCCGCCGGTGGTTACACCACGATCTGCACGATGCCGAACACCACCCCGCCCCTGGACAACCCGGCGCTGGTGGACTTCATCCTGGACCGAGCGGCCTCTCCCGAAGCGGGAGGCGTGTTCGTGGCGCCGGTTGGCGCGCTTACGGTTGGGATGGCGGGCACGCAGCTTGCCGACCTAGCGGCCCTCAAGAAAGCCGGCATCGTTGCGGCAAGCGACGAGGGTTTCCCGCTGCAGTCCAGCGCGATGATGAACCAGGCCATGGAGTTCTGCGTTCAGCTAGACCTCCCGATCATGGCCCACTGCGAGGACACGACCCTGAGCCAGGACGGAAGCATGAACGAAGGCGCGGTCAGCGCCATGCTGGGCCTCAAGGGAATCCCCCGCTCCGCCGAGGAAATCGCGGTGATGCGGAACTGCATCCTCTCGCTCAACACCGGATGCCAGCTTCATATCATGCGCGTCAGCACCTGGGGCGCGGTCGAAATGGTGCGGCAAGCCAAGTACCTGGGGGCTCCGGTCACGTGCGAAGTCTGCCCGAACCACTTCGTGTTCACGGACGATGCGGTCGGCGAGTTCGACACCAACTTCAAGACCCTTCCGCCGCTCCGAACTCAGATCGATGTGGACATCGTTCTTCAGGCTCTCGCCGATGGCACGATCGACTGCATCAGCAGCGACCACTCGCCCCATGCCTCGCACGAGGTCCAGGTTCCGTTCGAGGAAGCGCCTTTTGGGTCGGTTGGCCTTGAGAGCACGGTGGGGCTTACCCTCACGTACCTCACCCACCGAGGCGTCCTTACCCCGCTTGAGACGATCGACAAACTCAGCACCGCGCCCGCGAGAATTCTAAGGCTGGAAGCCGGAACTCTCAAGCCCGGCGAGACCCCCATTGCCGCGATCACCGTCATCGACCCCGATTGCGAGTGGACTTTCGACAAGAACAAAACGTTCAGCAAGAGCAAGAACACCCCGTTCCACGGTCTTTCGTTAAAGGGCAAGACCTTGCTCACGTTCATGGGGGGCGAAATCTACCGAGACGCCCACTTCCCGGCCGAGCGCTACGCCGCCGCGTAGCGCCGGAACGGGCGAAGTTAGCTTAGGAGGCGGACGGGGATACCCAAACCGCTAAGCTCGCCTTTCAGTTCGGCGATGGTCGAGACGCCATCGTGAAGGATCCCTGCGAGTAGGACCGCATCTGCCTTCCCTACCGTGATCGCTTCTGCCAGATGAGCGGCGTTGCCCGCTCCCCCGCTCGCGATCACGGGGACGCCAACTGCCTCCGCGACTGCGCGGGTCAGCTCAAGGTCGTAGCCTTGGCGCGTGCCGTCCCCATCCATGCTGGTCAAGAGTATCTCTCCCGCTCCGAGGTTGACGGCCCGACGCGCCCACTCCACGGCGTCGAGGCCGGTCGCCCGTCGTCCGCCGTGGGTAAAGACCTCCCATCCCCCGCTCGCCCGGCGCTTCGCGTCGATCGCGATCACGATGCATTGCGCACCAAAGCGGTCCGCCGACCGCGAGAGGAGTTCGGGGTCCTGAATGGCGGCGGTGTTCAGGCTCACCTTGTCTGCCCCCGCCATGAGGGCATCGCGGATGTCTTCTGGGCTTCGGAGACCGCCGCCCACCGTGAAGGGAATGAAGACCTGTTCCGCCACCCGCTCGGCCAATGCAACGACGGAGGGCCTTCCCTCGTGCGAAGCCGTGATGTCGAGAAAGACCAGTTCGTCGGCGCCTTGGTCGCTATAGGCCTTGCCGAGTTCGACCGGGTCTCCGGCGTCGCGGATGCCGACGAAATTGACTCCCTTCACCACCCTGCCTTCGCGGATGTCTAGGCAAGGAATGAGGCGAAAGGAGCGCACAACATTATTGGACCCGATTTCCCGTGAGATCAGCGAAAGCAAGGCACCACCGGCGCACCACTTCCTCGAGCCGATCAAGCGTGATTGGCTTGGCTAGGAAGTCGTCCATCCCAGCTTGCATGCACTGGCTCCGATCTTCGGGCATCGCGGTAGCGGTCAACGCAATGATCGGGGTCCGCTTGCGGCTTGTGCGCTCAAGCTCGCGGATTTGCCTGGTGGCCTGCAGGCCATCGCAGCAAGGCATCTGAAGGTCCATGAAGATGGCCTCGAACTCTCCGGTTTGGTAGGCCTCCACTGCCTCGACGCCGTTGCTGGCCACTTCCACATCGAATCCCAACTCGGCCAAGAGGGTCTTGCCTACCAAGACGTTGACCGGGTTGTCCTCGGCAAGCAAGAGGCGACCCATGGATCGGGCAGACGGTCTTGGCGAGGAGGATTCGGGGGCAAGGCAGGGGGAAACTTCCTCAAATGGAAGATCGAACCAGAAGCGGGATCCCTTCCCAACCTCGGACTCAATGTTGATGCGGCCACCCAGGAGCTCAACCAATCGCTTCGCAATGGTGAGCCCTAGCCCCGTGCCGCCGTAGTGGCGCTGGGTGCTTTCGTCGCCCTGAGTAAAGCTCTCGAAGATGGCTTGAATTCGATCTTGCGGGATCCCGATGCCGGAGTCCTCGACCAAGACGCGGACGCTGCCCACCGGGGTTTGCTCCGGCGGGAACTCGAGCTCGATTACGACCTCGCCCTTTTCCGTGAATTTCACCGCGTTCCCAACCAGGTTCAGCAAAATCTGTTTCAGACGGACTCCGTCGCAGAGGAACGGGCGGGCTACTCCGGTCGTGCGCAGGATCAGGTTTACCATTCGATCCTCTGCCCGTCCTTGGAAGAGGCTTCGCACCTCGTCCCCAACCTCCTGAAGATCCACCGGTTCGGAGACCAGTTGAAGTCGATTTGCCTCGATCTTGGAGAGGTCGAGAATGTCGTCGATGATCCGGACGAGCGTCTCCCCGCAACTCTGGATCGTGCGGATGTTTTGCCGAACGCCATCGGCGAGGGGCCTCTTGAGGAGCAGGCTTGTGAGCCCGATCACGCCGTTTAGCGGCGTACGAATCTCGTGGCTCATGTTGGCCAGGAACATGCTCTTGGACTTGGAGGAGGCCACGGCGGCATCCCGGTGGCGCTCAAGTTCGTTGTTGATCGCCTGAAGACGCTCGGCGTATTGCTCCAACGCCTCTTCTCTTAGCTTCGAGTCGGTGACGTCCTGGGCGATCCCAACAAAGCAAAGGGGGGCTCCGTCGTCGTCCCGGACCACGCGGGTCACCACGGATTGGTGCCGGACCGAGCCGTCCCGGTGGCACATGCGAAACTCCTGTCGCATCAGCGTCCGCTTGCCTAGCCAAGCCCGGTCGAACTCCTCAAGAAGCGGGCGGTCGTCGGCGTGCACGTAGTCCGCGAAGCGGCTTCCCACCATCTCGGCCGGGGCGTACCCAAGGCGCTCCTGGACCACCGGCGACACGAACTGGAGAACGCCGCCCGCATCGAGGGTGTAGATGATTTCCGAGGCGTTCTCGACGATGCTTTGATAGGTCAGCTCGTTCTTCCGAGTCTGGGCCCGCTCTTGCTGCTGCAAGGTGATATCTCGGGTGAAGATCGCGATCCCGTCCCCAACTCGCGAAACTCGATGCCGGTGCCAGACGTCCCCAAACTCGTCGCAGACCAGCGGGACGTCGGCCTCAAAGCAAGCGCCCGTTTCCAACACGTTCAAGTAGCGCTGAATGAATCGGGGCTGCCGGTTGATCGGGAAGAGCTCGCACAGGCGCTGGCCAAGCAGGTTGTCCAGCGAGAGGTTGACGAGGCTCAGAGCCCGTCGATTCGCATCGACGAACTCGAACTCGTAGGCTTCGCCAACCTCATTTCGAACCGCTCGAAGGAGGAAGAAGGCGTCCATCGAGCCGTCGAGGGCCTCCCGGTAGCTGGCCTCGGGAACGCATGGGAGCATGCCCTGAAAAACCTCAGGGACAAACTCTTGCCTCAGTAGCGTGCTGGATGTTCGCGTCAAGACTTCCTCTTCGATAGCTTTCGCTACCCAGCAATCTTACTGGGTGTTTTCGAGATACAGAAGAGGGATTGCGGCGACTAACGCAATAAAGAGCGCTGCCGCCGCCGGATTGATACGCGACTAGGACTTTAGACCTATTACCAGCGAGTCTCGACCGTGTAGGTGACCTTCTTGACCTGATCGGGCCCCACTTTCACCACGAAGGCCGCTCGCTCGGAGTTCACCTTGACGAACTCCTGGCTCTTCTCCACGATCTTCCACTGGCCGTAGAATGCCTCGTAGACGGTGACCGTGTCCTCGACTTCCTTCCGGTTCCGCATCTCTAGCTCATAGCTTTCGCGGGCGCCCCGATCGCCTAGCTTGGTGTAGTTCGTCCGCTTCTTCGTCGCAATCACGTCGAAGGCTCGCCCCAGGGTCAGGCGCAGGCTCTCGTTACGGGGAGTGTGCTGAATCCGATCCTCGCCCAACATCTGCATCGAGCCGGACTTGTCCGACTGGTAGACCTTCACCTTTCCCTGCGGCATGGGCATTCCAAGTCCGTTTGCGGTCGAGTTCTGGAAGCTGATTTGCACTTCGGGATTCAGCTGGTTGGTCCCATACTCGCCCGCCTCCGGGACGCGCATCATGCGGGAGAAGTCTGCGATAAGGGTCTTGACGACCTTGATTCCAGCGCCCTCCAGCAAACTGATTTGCTTGATCTCGTTGTTGCGGATCGTCGCGGGCCGCTGAAGAGTGTAAAGGTGGTATTCGAAGAGCGACTCTTCCTGGAAGTCCGCCTTGTTGGCGGATCTTGCCTCCATCGCCACCATCCCACCGGGCGCCCCCCGCGGATTCGTGGCGCGGTTCACCTCGCCGGCAAGGAGCTTCAGCTTGGCGTCCTGATAGGTGGCACCCGATTGATTGTCCAGGGTCACCCATCCCGTCAGATTGGCCGTTGCGCCGCCGGGTGCAAGGTTGACCACGTAGTCGGCTTCCCAGTCGATGCCTTGGGTCAGATAGCTCAGTTCAACCTTCGCCTGCCCCGCCTTGGCTGCTTCGAGGTCCCAAAGTAGGGTCGGCTTGCTGATCAGGCCCTCGGGGATCTCAAGCACCACGATCTCACCCTGGGGATTGAGGATGATGCGGCCGTCGTCCGTCTTGATCACGAGGCCGTTGTAGGTAGTCGCCTGGTCGGAACCGGTTCCTGCGACCACCGTTGCCGGTGAGCTGAGTAGGACGCCGGTCAACGTTTCGCGGGTATTTCCCACGGATCTGGTGAAGCTGACGCGCTTGCCCACCGATTTGGCGAGGATCGCCATCGGACTGATCAGGTCGTACTGGTAGTTCTGCTCCAGCACCGTGAACGCATCCTTGTCGCCGAGGCTCTTGATCGACACGCTCGTCGGCTCGATCCGAGACGCCACGTCCTCGACCTTCACCAGTTGCCGCCCGGAGCTGAGCGAGAGAGTCCGCTCCTCCTTGACCAGGCCAAATCCCTGGTTGTAGACGGTGACCTCCGTGGAAGTAGCCGCCGAAGCAAGCACGATCGCCAATGCAAGTGTCTGGAACATAACTGTCTGACTCCCGGACCACGCTACCCGGTTCGCTAGAGTTCACTCGCACGGCGCAACGCCAGGAAGGGTCGAAAGGTATACCGTCGTGGCCCATGGTCAAAACGGAAAACGTAACGAAACACTTTCGCGACCAGAAGAAGAACCTGGTCAAGGCCGTCGATGGGATCTCGCTGGAGGCCCATCCGGGGCAAATCACCGGTCTGCTCGGCGTCAACGGCGCAGGCAAGACTACGCTGCTAAGAATGCTGAGCACCGTCATTCAGCCGACCTCCGGCCGAGCTTCGGTGGCGGGGTTCGATACCGTGACGGATTCCGAGAAGGTTCGCGCCAGCATCGGCTTCATGTCCAACTCCACCGCGCTGTACGGCCGCCTCACGGCGCAAGAGGTCATCACCTACTTCGGGAGCCTCTACGGGCTGGACGGCGATCAGCTCAAGGCACGGACCTCCCAGGTTATCGAGGTGCTCAACATCGGCCCCTTCGCCTACCGGCTTTGCGACAAGCTTTCGACCGGGCAGAAGCAGCGGGTCAGCATCGCGCGGACGATCTTGCACGATCCCCCTGTCTTGTTCTTCGACGAGCCGACAGCTGGTCTCGATGTGGTCTCGAGCCAGGTCGTGATGGAATTCATCGAGGGCGTGCGCGCTGAAGGCAAAACCGTGATCTACTGCACCCACATCATGAGCGAGGTCGAGCGGCTCTGCGACAAGGTCGCCGTGATCCACGACGGACGGATCCAGGGCGAAGGCTCCGTGGACTCGCTCAAGACCCAGACCGGCGAGACCAGTCTGGAGAAGGCTTTTCTAAGACTCGTTGGTTTCCAGAGCACGGAGGTGGCCCATGTCCCCAGCGCTTAAGGTTGGCATTAAGGAATGGAAAGAGATGATGCGGGACAAGCGGGTGCGCTCGGGCGCTTTCGTGATGCCCCTCGTCCTCGTCTTCATGTTCGTGGCCCTGTTCGGGTTCATGCTGTCCGCCGTCACCGATGTGAAGGCTCAGCGAGTCCACGTGGTGAAGACCGACAGCCCCTTGGTGGCCCCGCTTAAGAAGGCGTTCGACATCAAGGATGTGGGAACGGTTGCCGAGGGCGTCAAGATGGTTCGCGACGGTAAGGCGCGACTCGTACTCGAGTTCCAAGCATCGAAAGGTGGACAGTACACCGTTCTGGCGCACTACGATCCGAAAGAGCAGACCGGAGAGGTCGCCTTCCGGATGGTGCAGGGCGTCTTCTCCAAGATCAATGAGGAGGCGCTGCGGGCGTTCCTGAAGTCTCAAAAGCTTCCGGCCAACGCCGGCCAGGCGATCGACTTCAAGGCCGCGCCGGTGGTGGTCGGGGATGCCAAGTCCGCGAGCGACCTGATCGTCAGCCTCCTTCCCTACTTGCTCGTTCTCTTTGCCTTCACCGGCGGCTTGGCGATCGCAAGCGACCTTGTTGCGGGTGAGAAAGAGAAGAACACGCTTGAGACCCTTCTCATCACTCCGATTCAGCGGAGCCAAATCGTGCTGGGCAAGACGGGGGCGCTTGCGCTCGTTTGCTTTGCCAGCAGCCTAAGCGGGCTCCTAGGCTTCGTAATTTGTAGCTTCGCCAAGATCAAGGGCACGGAGATGATCTTCAAAGACGGCCTGGGCGTCAGCCCAGTGGGCATCGGGGTGATCATCCTTCTGATGCTCCCGCTAGTTCTCTTCTTCGCAAGCATCTTGATCGCGGTGAGCGCGTACGCGAAGAACACTCGCGAGGCCCAGACCTACCTTGGCCTGCTGAACCTCGTGGTCGTCCTTCCGGCCGTCTTCAGCCAAGTGATCGGCCTCACCGACCTTGGCAAGCAGCAGTGGATCAACTTGGTGCCGATCCTCAATACGGCGACCAATATCCGCTCCGTCTTGCTGGGCAAGCCGGAGATCGTCCCGATCCTGATGACGGTGGGCGTCAGCCTCGTCATTGCGCTGATCGCGGGCTGGATCGCGGTGAAGCTCTTCCTGAGAGAAGAAGTCCTAACCCGTATCTAGGCGCCGACTTGGGTGGAGCTTCGGCTCCACCCGGGTACCCTACACAGTGCCACCACGAACACGATTGCTCGCGCTCGACTTGGATGGCACGACCCTAACTTCTGGCCGGGAAGTCCACCACGAGAATGCGGAAGCAATCTCAAGGGCTCAGGATGCAGGTATCCGCGTGGTTCTTGCCAGCGGGCGAATCTTCTCGAGCATGGAGCGGTACGCCGGTCCCCTCGGTCTCTTGGCGCCCATCATTTGCGGAAACGGAGCCCACGTAATCGGGCCGCAGGGTGAGGAAGTCGAGCACCGTTCGCTAGGCCGAGACGTCGCCGAGCAGATTTGGGACTACGCCGACCGCCTAGACCTTCACCTGAACGTCTATTCGAGGAAGCTGCTGTTCTACCGAAAAGAGTCGGAGTGGAGCCGCATGTACCACGAGCGCCTCGGGATGGACCTCGGCGCGGTCGCTCCTCGGGAGGACGCACTCGGGCACGAAATCACCAAGATGATGATTGTCGACGAGTCGGGCCGCATCCGAGGGCATCGAAAGGCCCTGGAGCCCGGATTCGATTCTGACCGCGTGCACGTCACGGAGTCTGAGCCGGAGTATCTGGAATTCCTTCCCGCGAACACGAACAAGGCCACCGGATTGGCCTCTCTGGCCGCTGCGCTTGGCATCGAACAGCACGAGACTGCGGCGATCGGCGACTATATGAACGACTTGGAGATGGTGCAATGGGCCGGCCTTGGAGGTGCGGTTGCCAACGCAACTCGCGAGGTTCGTGAATCAGCTGACTTCGTTGGACCGTCTAACGATCAGGCAGGTGTTGCCAGGTTCATTGACTGGATCCTTGCGAATGGGAGACAATAGGTTGGGCTGCGTTTCGGTAGCTCGGAGAAAACGCCAATGATGAGAATTGGAAAATCTGTCGTGGGCGCGGTTTTCGCCCTAGCTGCCGTACTGGCGCATGCGCAAACCTTTCAGCTCACGGCCCCCACGGACGGGGCTTTCGTAGGAAGGTCCACAACCTTCACGTACAACATCACCGGAGCGAGCCAGCAGGTTACGGTGACCATCGTGGCCACCGCTCCCGACGGCAGCAAGACGACGCTGGTCAAGAAGGACACCCCGAACGCCGATGGCAAGATCACGGGGAGCCAAACTCTCTCTCTGAGCGCCAGCTCCGCCGAAGGGCTGTACACCTGCGTGCTGACCGCTACCGAACCAAGCAAGACCTACCCAAAGATCACTCGCAAGATCACGGTGGACGGCACCAAGCCAAAGTTCAAGGACTTCAACCCCATCGGATCGGTTGCCGTTCGAGGCAAGGTGCGGATTGTCGCTACGCTGGACGAAGCCAACGTCGATGAGTGGCGCGTACAGGTTGGCGGAGACGACATCCCCAACAACACTGGTAGCAGCAACGCGGTGAGCGTGCTTTGGGACACCAACCTCGTGGAATTCGACGGCGAGCAGACGGTCCAGATCCGAGTCAAGGACAAGTCCGAGAATGTCGCCACCCAGGACATCACGGTCAACATTGACCGGATCAAGCCAACCGCAGCGATCCAGTTCCCTCGCTCAGGCGATGTTCGGCCCAACGCGACCTTCCAGGTACAGATCGACGTGTCGGATCGAACCATCGATCCCACCGGCGTGGACGTTCTCTTGACGACGTCGACGGGCAAGTACATCATGCGTGTTCCCCGGATCAGCGCCAACTTCAACAACGGGGTTTTGAAGTGGACCGGGCGCGTCCGCAAGAGCGTCAAGCTGCCAAGCATCTTCAAGATCGTCGTTAAGAGCGTGGACCGGGCCGGAAACGTTGGCACCACGCAAACCACCACCATCACGGTGAAGAAATAACCATGGGCTGGAACGCAAAGAAAACCCTCGTCCGCCGCGCGGGCGTAATCGTCGGCGGTTCCCTTGTGCTTGCGGCTCCTGCCGCCGCACAGATTCCCGACTTGCTGACCAGCTTCGATAGCGGCTCCCGCTCGAGCGGCGCCGCTGGAATCCTGAACGCGGTCGGTGCGGACCCGGGAAGCACCTACTACAACCCCGCCGCGCTTGGCTACATCGACAAGAAGGCGGTGAGCGCAAGCTACCGGAACCTTCCCATCACGAAAACCAAGAGCAGCGGACGGCTCGAAGACCCAAGCTACGACACCAAGGGTTACAAGGGCTCCAACGCCCTGAGCAACCTGAGCTTGGCCGTTCCCCTCAAGCGGGGCGTGATTGGGCTGAGCTACTCCATCGGGGGATATCTCAACGACAAGGAAACCGGTGCCCTGACCCAGAACGGCGACCCGCTGGAGATCTACGACGTCCAGCTGAAGTCCCAAACAGACTTCTACACCCTCGCGTACGGATTCACCACGAAGGACTCGATGTCCAGCTATGGCATTGGGCTTGTCTATGCCCAACAACGAACTCAGAACGTTCGCAAGCTGGGCCAGAACAGCGTCGTGTTGCTTGATCAGGACTTCGAGGAGCGCGGTAGTGGCCTTGGTGTGATCATTGGTGGGGAGTGGATTCCCAAGAAGATGCCCAGCACCACCATCGGCCTGAGCTACCGCTCGCCGATCCAGCTCAAGTACGGAAGCGGAGACGCCGAGCTGTACGAGCAGATTCCTGGCCGCCTTGCGGCGAGCCTTGCGATCCGCCAGGATGGCTTCCGGGGTGGCAAAGACTTTCTGGTCTACGGCCTGCAGGCTCAGTACTTCTTCGCCGGCCAAAGCGACGGTCGCTTCGAGCGAGGCGGCCAGTTTGTGGCAGGCGTGGGCGCCGAGTACAACTACCGCTTTGGCCAGTTCCGCGTCCCGCTGCGAGTTGGATACCTCGTTTCCGGGAAAGGCAACTCCGTTTTCGACAGTCGAAACGTCTTCACCTTTGGTGTTGGGCTCCGCCCGATCCAGGGTAACTACACGATCGACGTGAACTACGGGATTCCGCGCGGGGGCGGTTACGATATGGCGTTCACGGTTGGATACCGGTTCTAAAACATGGATGTGAAAAGGATTCGACATTTCTTGGTCGCCCTGATGGCGGTCGCCACCGTGGTTGTGCAAGCGCAACCTTGGTCGTCTGCCTACGACGAAGGCCTCAAAGCAAGCGGAACCAAGAACTGGACCGCCGCGCGCGAAGCTTTCCGGAAGGCGATCGGCTACCGGCCTGAGGACGTCTCGGGTCCAACCAACTTGCCCGGACCGGCCGGCGAGCAGCGCCAGTGGAGGAACGGCTCTCCCTATTCCCCGAACTTCCTCGCCGCCTACGCGGCCTACCGGGATGGCCTTCTGCAGACCAGCGTCGATTCCAAGAACGAACTCTGGAAGACGGCAAGCGCCGAACTAGAGACTCTCGTTGCCAAGGGTCAGGGTTCCAAGGAAGCGTTCTATTTCCTGAACCAGATTTACATGGCGACGAGCAACGCGGCCGCACGGACCGCTCTCCAATCCAAATTGGCGAGCGGCAAGGGGCTGGACTGGAAGGTAGACGTATCTGCCGTGCTCCCCGAAGACGTTGCCGGCCTCAACGCCGCCATTCCCTCGAGCAACCGGGCAGTCACCGTCAAGGCGGGCGATCCGCTTGAGAAGGCCTCCGGCCAGAGCACCGGCCCCATCAAGGCGGGAAGCGTGCCCTTGGCCCCGGTCCCCACGAAGTACGCCCTGATCATCGGCAACTCCGAAACGAAGCTTCCGGACGCTGCTGTTCCCTTCGCGGCCGACGACGCCCAAACGATCCGAGACGGCCTCGTCACAAGCGCAGGCTACGTGGTCGAGAACTGCGAGCTGGTGATCAACGGAACGGCCCAACAGATGATCGCTGGAGCGAACGCCCTCGCTAGTCGGATTCCCGACAACGCCACGGTCACGATCTTCTTCAGCGGAGTTGGCGCTAACCTCGACGGCAAGGACTACCTCGCTGGCGTGGACACCGAACTGCCCAACGACACAAGCACCATGCTCGCCAAGGGCGAGCTGTTCCGGCTCTTCATGGCCAAAGGGTCTCGCATCTTCGCCTTCTTCCAGGCTAGCCGTACCATTCGCGACGGCCGCTACTTCGGGCAGGAGTTCCCGCTGGTGGGAAGCATCGCGCAGATCCAGGGCACGCGCCCAGGGGAGCAGGTCTTCTCTACTCTCCGAAACGGCAAGCAGACGGGAATCTTCACCGGAGCCTTCGTGAGCGTGCTGGCCGATCTGAACTCGACCGCCGTTCCCATCATGGAGTTCGGCTGGGAAGTGTTCTACCGAATGCGCCGAGGCGACACCGGAACGACCGGCGGCGCAAGCCGCCAGATTGCGACCCTGCCTGTTCTCACGAACATGGGTTCAGACGCCAGGTTCTAACCTAGGCGAGCAAAAGCAACCTGCAGTCCCTGGAGCGTAAGTTCCGGGGACTGTTCTGTTTTCCGGCGGAGATGAATGCCCGCTCCGCCACCGGTTAGGACCACTCGCGGTCCTTGGCCTAGCCGGGCCGCGATCTCGTCCAGAACACCCTCTACCGCGCCCGCAAGACCGTACTGAATTCCCGCGCGAATCGCCTCCTCGGTGCTGGAGGTCAACACGTCCGACGGGGAGTCCCACGGATCGACGAGGGGGAGCAGGCTCGTGTAGTCGTTCAACGCCTTGGCCATGAGGTCGCCGCCCGGCAAGATAGGGCCACCCCGAAAGCAGCCCGACTCGTCCACCACCTCGAACGTCACGGCGGTTCCGATGTCCACGCTCACCGCTGGCAACGGACCCTGGGCCTGGAGGGCCAGCGCATTGGCCAAACGGTCCGCGCCGATCTGGGTCGGGTTCTGGTAGCTGGTTGGGATCCCAAGCTCTGGGCTCCACTTCAAAATGCTTGCCGGTCTTCCTTCCAGAAAGCTCAACCAAGCAGTGAGTGCGGAGCGGTTCACGGAAGCAATCCAGATGGCGTCTATCTCGTCAAACCCAGCGGAGCGAAGAAGCAAGTCGGGGGTCCTCACCGGCCCCTTCTCTATCGCGACCAGGCGGTCGCCGTCAAACTTCCCGATCTGGGCGTTGGTGTTGCCGAGGTTAATCGCCAAGAGCATGGGTCAGGTCCACCCGCGAGTAGATCTCGCCGCCCAACTCCCGCAGGAGCAGGCCCTCGAGGCGCGCAGCAACCGCATCTCGTACGGTAGCCTCCGAAGCCTCTACCATGAGTCGCAGAATCGGCTGGGTTCCGCTCGCCCGTACGTTCACTCGCCCGTCGCCACCAAGCTCGGTAGCCGCCACGGTAAGCCCTTCCTGAATCGTCGGGTTGGATTCCCAACCCTCTTTGCGAGCCACTTTGAGGTTCAGCAGAAGCTGCGGCCAAGCCTCGTACTGGTCGAACAGCTCGACCGAGGATTTCCCAGACTCGCAAAGCACCCGCAGAAGCTCCAGAGCGGTCATCAGGCCGTCGCCGGTTGGGCCGTGTTGGGGAAAGATCAGGTGTCCGCTCTGCTCTCCACCGATGTGCGCCCCCGTATCGGCAATCCGCTGGGCCACATACTTGTCACCCACATCCGCGCGCTCCAGGGTGATCCCCTGCTCGCTCATAAAGTGGTCGAATCCGCCGTTGCTCATTACGGTGCCCACTACGACCGCCGGGGAGAGCTTGCCGCGGTCTTTTTGGTGCCTCGCCCAGATGGCGATCGTTCGGTCGCCATTGATCAGGCGCCCCCTGGTGTCGCTGAAGACCGCGCGGTCCGCGTCGCCGTCGAATGCGATCCCGAGGTCCGCCTCGTTGGCGGCGGCAAACTCCTGGATCGTCTCCGGGTGGGTTGCGCCGCACCGGGCGTTGATGTTGTCCCCGTCCGGGTGGCAGCCTACGGTCAGCACATCTGCGCCCAGTTCCTTAAGCAGGGCGGGAAAGATGGAAAAGGCCGCGCCGTGGCTGCCGTCCACGCAAAAACGTCGTCCGCTAAGGTCCGGCGAGGCGGCACGCAGGAACTCCACGTAGGCTTCAAGAGCTCCCAATGGCTGCGACAACCGTCCGATCTGGCTTCCAGTGGGGCGGTCCGAAATCGCTTGCCCCAAATGGGCCTCAATGGACTCCTCGTCGTGGTCCGCGAGTTTCCGTCCGTCGGTGGCAAAGAACTTGATCCCGTTGTCGGGAGCTGGGTTGTGGCTGGCCGAGATCACCGCGCCAAGCGCGTAGTCCCCGGTCCTGACGAGATAGCTGATCGCGGCAGTAGGAGCGATCCCCACCGAATCGGCATCGACTCCCACCGAGCAGAATCCAGCCGCCAGCGCCGCTCCCAACATGGGACCACTGCGCCGCGTGTCGCGGCCGATCACCACTTTTCGTTCGCCGCGTTCGGCAACCAAGCGCCCGGCCGATTGGCCAAGCTGGAAGGCGAGTTCCGGAGTCAGCTTCTCGTTCGCAACCCCACGGATACCGTCGGTGCCGAAGAGCTTGCGGCTCACGGCTTGACCGAGACCCGCACGCGGGCGGGACGAATAACGCGATCCCCCATCTTGTAGCCCGTTCCAAGCTCCTCAAGCACCGTATGGTCTTCGTACTCGTCGCTCGGGGTGGTCACCAGGGCATCGTGCAGGTCCGGGTTGAACTCCGCGCCAACCGCGGCGATTCGAACGACGTGCTGAGTCGCGAAAGCGGCGAGGAGTTGCCGCAGGGTGCTCTCTAGCCCGCCCTTGAGCTGATCGACCGTCGTATCGGCGGTGATCGTTTGGAGGCCCCGCTCGAAGCTGTCGACTACCGGGAGGAGCTCCTGCACAAACCGCTCCGTGGCGTAGGCACGAATCGCTCCCTTCTCCGTCTCGGTCCGCCGCCGGAAGTTCTGGAAGTCCGCGAGGGCGCGGGCAAGCTGCTCGCGAAGCTCGTCTCGCTCTTTCGAGAGGTCCGAGATCTGCTGCAACATGGCCGCCAGAGTCTCGTCGGATGGCACGGCCTGCTCCCCGCTTGGGGGATTCGTCTGGTTTTCGTCGGGATTCTCTGCCTCTGGTTTTTCGCTCCGCAAACTCATTCTCCTAAACCTCATGGTACCCGGCGGCCTTCTGAAGAGCCCCCTGGAGAGCCCTCTGGTGGGCCGCCTGGGCGAGCCACACGCCGGTGATCACGACCGCGAGTCCAACAAGCTGAACCAGGGTCATGGCCTGCCCCAGCACCGCCCAGCCGAACAGCGCCGCCATGCCCGGAACCAGGTACTGGTAGAGCATCGCCCGGCCCGCCCCGATCTGTTTGACCCCGATGTAGAAGCCCAGAAAGGCGACAACCCCCGAGAGGATCGCAACGTGGCCCAGCATCCACCACCCGGTTGGCGTTACGGTCCCGTAGTCGAACTCCAGCGCGGCGCGGCCCCCGTACTGCAGCAGCGCCAGCAACCCGCCTGGCATGCAGAGGGTGAGGAGCCGCAACGGCTCCATGTCGGCGACCAAGATCCGAGTGGTCACCGCAGACCCGGCCCACAGCACCGCGGCCAGCAGAACTAGTCCGTTGCCCCAGAGCGTTCCGTGCGTGCTCGCCCCGCCGCTGAAGACGATCAGGGCCACGCCGCCAAGCGCCAAGAACGTGCCAAAGATGCTGGCCCGGCAGAACGGCTCCTTGCCGATCGCGGCCGCCACCAACATCGTGAAGATCGGCGAGGTGGCCAGGACGATGGCTCCCTCCGCCGCCGTCGTGCCCTGCATGCCGCCAAGGAAGGCGACCATGTAGAGCCCCATCGAGAGGAAGCCCAGACCCAGAATCTTCAAGGCCTCGCCCTTGGGATACCGCAGAGACTGCTTTCCTGCGAGACACAGCGCGACCAGGAGGCTCTCCATAATCGCAAACCTCGCGATGGCGACCACGGGAGGAGGCATCTCCGCGTACAAGCGCTTGAGGGCCACAAAGTTGAACGCCCAGCAAACCGCCGTCACCAGCAGGGGCGCGCTCCAGGCTACACGCGGGACCTTCAAGCCGCCGCCAAACCCGCCGCGACCAGCCTCAATAGGCAGGAATGCCCACCTTGCCGGGGCCGACATGCGAAATCGCGCGCGGGAACCATCCTCTGATTGTGGGAGATCATCGCCGAACGATGTATAACCAGAAAGGCTTCACGGACCTCGACCTATGCTGAACGACCAATCTCAAACCAACTGGGGCGCCGCCAAGCGGTTCCGACTCGTCTTGCGAGAGCAAGGCAGCATCCGCGAAATGGGCGGCGAGGACATGTCCCTCGCCGTTGGCATCGTGGACAACATCTTCATGAACGCCCTGGATACCGGGACGAGCGACATCCACTTGCAGCCCGAGCGCGAGCAGCTACGGATCCGCTACCGCCAGGACGGCGTTCTGCACGACACCGGACAGCTGCCGCCCGAACAGGCCCAGAACGTGCTCGCCCGTTTGAAGCTCGCCGCCGGCATGCGGATCGACGAGGCACGCGAGCCCCAGGACGGACGCATCGACATGGAGTTCCAGGGACGCCGGCTCTCGGCTCGCGCCTCCTGTATCCCCTGTCTCAACGGCGAGAAGATCGTCATGCGTATCCTCGACCCCACGGCCATGAAGGTCGACCTCGGCAAGCTGGGAATGACCGACGAAGTCCTGACCCGCTGGCGACGGGCCGTCCAGGTTCCCTACGGCCTGATCCTCGTCACCGGACCTACCGGTTCCGGAAAGACCTCCACGCTCTACGCCAGCATCAACCAGCTGGACGCGCGCACCCGAAACATCGTCACCGTTGAGGACCCGGTGGAGTACGAGTTCGACAAGAACATCGCCCAGGTCCAGGTTACGGAGCGGATGGGCTTCCCCAAGGTCATGCGCACCTTCCTCCGCCAAGACCCGGACGTCATGATGGTCGGTGAAATGCGCGACCCCGAGTCGCTGGCGATCGGCATCCAAGCCGGGCTCACCGGCCACTTGGTCATGAGCACGATCCACACGAACAACGCGCTCGAGACCCTCGGACGAATGATCGACATGGGCGCGGAGCCCTACCTGATCAGCGGCGTCATCGTCGCCATCCTGGCCCAGCGGCTGGTCCGACTCAACTGTGCCCGCTGCCGGGAGCCGTATCGCCCGAACCAGAACGAGCTGGACCAGTTGCAGATCACCGTCTCCGAGTTGGAGGCCGCCCGGTTCGCCAAGGGCAAGGGTTGCCCCGAGTGCCGTGGTACCGGCTTCAAGGGAAGAATCGGCGTCTTCGAGCTGATCCTTGGAACGCCCGAGTTCCGCGCGATGATCGCACGATCCGCGTCCACCTTGGAACTACAGGAAGCTGCGCGAGCGCAGGGTTACCGCACGATGTTGGAAGACGGACGAGCGAAAGCGATGGCAGGCTGGACCACGCCTGAAGAAGTCATCAAGGCGGTCTACACGCAAGCCATCGAATAGTTAGGGCGCCTAAGCGCTAGCGGAAGAGCTGGAGTTGAAGGCCGAGGTAAGCGGAAGCTCCTCGGCTTTGGCAAGATAGCCGCAATTCAGCAAGAGGGGCAGAAGGTCCCGGACCGAGCCCTCCTCCAGTACCTCGCCTTGGTGGTACGAACGGTCTCGTACGTTCAAAGTCGACACCAACACACAGTACTTGGGCTCTCGTTGCTCCATTGCTTCCTCACCGTCCAACATAGTACAAACAGACCAAAGCCGGTCCGAAAATGATCCCATCGCTAGGACCAAAGCCCCGTTACATCACGAGGTCGATTTCATGATGCCACAGGCGGGGACCAGATGCCAGCAATTAGGCGAGTCTTGCGATCCTACTAGCAGTTTTGCTGTACTCTTCCCCACCCTAAGCATCCTGCGCACCGAGTGAGATCCAAGCTCGCGCAGGCAGTCGTAGCCCACCGCTGATCTATAGTCTTGTTTGTAAGACTGCGGCCCGACGACCTCCATGACCTCGCTTCTCTGCGCCCTGCTCCTCGCCCCTTCGCGTCCCCTGATGAAGGATTTCATCGGGCTCAACACGCACACCGTTCAGTTCAAAGCGGACCTTTACGCACCCGCAACCCGCTTGATCCGCAACTACCACCCGCTCGACTGGGACACCGGCCCCGATCCTGCCACCAAGCCGAAGTACCCCATGACCACGAACGGCGTGAACTGGATGGAGCTCTACGGAAAGTGGAGGGACGCCGGGTACACGAACCTCGCCTCGGTGATGTTCGAGTCTCTCAAGCCCAGCCAGTGGAAGGATGTGTCGAGGGAGGGCGAAGCCTACGGCGAGGCATTTGCCCGATACTTCGGGCCCTCCGGACTGAACCGGCTTCTGGAAGCCGCCGAGATCGGCAACGAGCCTTCCGAGTACTCCGACGCCCAGTACCGAACCATGTTCGAGGCCATGGCAAGAGGCTTCCGCAAGGGCGACCCAAAGCTCAAGATCGCTACCTGCGCGGTGGCGGTGGGCAAGGCAGACAAGTATTCCAAAGACGTCTCGATCCTGGAAGGACTCGAACCCCTGATCGACGTTCTCAACGTCCACACCTATAGCTTCGCCGAGCTCTGGCCGACCTGGCGAAGGAGCTTTCCCGAGGACCCCTCGATCCGCTACCTGAAGCAGGTTCAAGAGATCATCGACTGGCGCAACCGACGCGCCCCGGGCCGGCAAGTCTGGGTAACCGAGTTCGGCTACGACTCCTCGACCAAACCGGCCCCCACCACCGGAGACTTCTCCAAGTGGGTCGGCAGCACGGACCTGGAGCAAGCGCGCTACATCGTCCGATCCTATCTCACGTTCTCCGCAATGGATGTGGACCGGGCCTATCTGTACTGGTTCAACGACGAGGACAAGCCCCAACTCCACGCGGCCTCCGGACTCACCCGAAACTACCAACCCAAGCCGTCCTTCCATGCCGTGTCTCACCTGCTCAAGTCGCTCGGGGACTATCGCTTCGAGAAGGCACTCGTGCAGGATCCCGGCGGAGCCTACGCGTTCCAGTACGTGGGAGCGAAGGGCCGAATCGTTGTGGCCTGGTCGGCTACCGGGTCTGGCCGATCCATCGAGGCGATATTGCCCATCAGGGGCCAGGTCTCAAGGGCAGAAGCCATGCCGACATCTTCTGCCCTACCCGTGCCCGTACGTACCAGCGCCGTACAAGCCGGGAAGGTCAGGGTCACGCTAAGCGAGTCCCCGACCTACCTCTGGCTCAAGTAGCCTAGCGGGAGCTTAGGACGAGTCCGGTTCGGCGATCCAGCCGGACCTCCTCTGCTCCGCCGGGCCGGACGTTCTTGCCAGCGCTCCAAACGCCCAGGAACTTGGCCTTGACCACCATGCCGTTCGTCTCGGCCTGACGGGCCGCCTCGGTGCCGGTGTACGGCAGGACGCTGGCGACCGCCCCCGTGTTGGCATCGAAGGTGATAATCGCAGCGGTCGCGGTCGAGTTGGCATCGATCACGACGACCAGTCCCTCAAACAGCGACGGCAGGTAGCGAAGCAAGGTCATCGGCCCGTTGGTCTTGATCGTCACCACCGCGGCGTCTTGGGTGGGGTTCGGATTGTCCTGGGCGATGATCTGGGCGCCGGTGCGAATCTTGGAATCGAAGGTCACGATCGACTTCGGATCGGAGCCCACCTGGCTGAACAGGAATCCCGCCGCGCCCGTTCCCATCGCGCCGCCCGTGCCAAGCAATTGGCGCTCCTGCAGATAGGGAGACCAGGCCAAGGTCGATACGTTGGCTGTCGTCGCTAGCGCCGAGTCGTTTCCGCCCAGCAGGCTGCCCGAAAAGATCGTGCTTGCGTTGGCATAGGCAATACGTGACCCATCCGGCGATATGCTGAAGCCGCCGGTCATGGACGGAATCTGGCGGACAGCGAACTGCTGCTTCTCAGGGCCAAAGTACTCTTCGATCATGCCGGTTGGAGCCCCAAACGGACGCATCATCAAGAGCCGATTGGTCCCGGGCAACCATTGCACGGCGAGTGGCGACCCCATGTTCAGACCCGAGCCATGCATGACCTTGAATCCGGTCCCATCGACGTTGACCGTGTACAGCTGGTGCTTGTTGTCGTTGAAGAAGGTAAAGGCAAGAACCTTGCCATCCGGCGACATCTTCAGGTTTGACGGACCCACCATTCCGTTAAGGATGTAGGTTGCCCCCGATCCGTCCAGGTTCGCGACTACCAGGGCAGACAGGTTGTTCGTGACGTACTCAAAGTAGGCGAGCTTCGTCGCTGATACTGCCGGCGAACTACACTCCTTCGCAGCACTGGTCAGAAAGACCTTGCCGCCACCGTCTAGGCGACGACGAACAATTCTGCTCTCCGCAGATCCGGGTTGATATTCCGCAGTGTAAACGCTGCGTCCATCCGGGCTAAATGCGGGCGCGCAGGGATTGCTGAACGGTCCGATCAGTGGGTCGAGCGCAACGGGGCTTGCTCCATTGTAGGGCTGCAAGTAGGGTCGGTTGATCGTAGAGTAGGCCAAGAAGGTCCGGGGCAGATTAGCCACGGCGTTCAACCGAGTGATCGGCGGAAACGTCCACCGAAGCGAAGAAATGTTCACGCCCGCGATGCCCGTGACCACCGCGCTCTTGGAACCTACGATGACGGGCTTGAGCGATCCGGTGCCGGCAAACTCTGCCTGCATGTTTCCAAAGTTCTGCTTAACCACCTTGTCCGGCAGCGACGCATTCCCGTTGCCACCGCCGCCGCCTCCACAACCGGAGAGACCAAGGCAAGCGAGCAGAACCAGGGATGCATGCTTAAGCATCCTCACAGTGTGGGAGATACAGAGCCGAAGACGCTTGCAGGCGCCTGCCGGAACGACCGGCATCGGAAAGAAAACAGCCCCCGAGGCGATGGCTCGCCGGGGGCTGTTTTCGCAGGCACCTTGTCGGCGCTAGCCGAGTTTGCGAACTGCCGCAACCACGTCGTTCTCGTCCGGGATGCACTCGAGTTCCAGAACCCGCGCGTAGGGCATGGGCACGTTGAGGCCGCCCACTCGCAAGACCGGAGCATCCAGGTCGTCGAAGCAGAATTCCTGGATTCGGGCGGCGATTTCCGCGCCAAAGCCGCCGCTTCGCCAGTCTTCGTAGACCACAACGGTGCGGTGCGTCTTGCGCACGGACTCGAAGATCGTCTCCGTGTCCAGCGGGAGCAGGCAGCGGACGTCGACAACCTCGGCGTCGATGCCGTCCTTCGCCAATAGCTCGGCCGCCGCAAGGTTCACCTGGGTCATGCGGCTGTAGCCCACCAGCGAGACGTCCTTCCCTTCCTTGAGGATTTGGGCCTTGCCGAAAGGCACCTTGAAGGAAGGCTCGTCCGGAACGAGGCCCTTGACCGTGTACAAGCCAGGGTTCTCGTAGAAAATGACCGGGTTCTCGTCCTCAACCGCCGTCTTCATCATGCCGTAGGCATCGATCGGGGTGGCCGGGCAAACAACCTTCAGACCGGGAACGTGGGCGTACCAGCCCTCCATGGAGTGCGAGTGCTGGGCGCTAAGCTGCTTGGCCGCGCCACCCGGGCCGCGGAACACGATCGGGCACTTGACCTCGCCGTTGGTCATGTAGTGGACCTTGGCGGTGTGGTTGATGATCTGGTCGAGGGCCAAGATCGAGAAGCTCATGGTCATGAACTCCACGATCGGCCGAAGGCCCGCCATCGCGGCGCCGGTTGCGATACCGGCAAAGCCGGCCTCGGTGATCGGGGTGTCTACGATGCGCTTGTTGAAGAACGCCTCGCGAGAGCCGTACTTCTCGATCATTCCCTTGGTCACCTTGAAGGTGCCCTGGTAGCGGCCGATGTCCTCACCCATCAGGAAGATGTCCGAGTCGCGGTCCATCTCCTCCATGATCGAGCGTTGCAGCGCATCGCGGAAGGTCATTTCGGTGGATGCCATTAGTGTCCGACCTCCGGCTTCATGTCGGTGTAGATGTTGTCGTAAACCTCGCTGGGATCGGGGAACGGGCTGGCTTGCGCCTTCTCGTAGATCGCCTCGACTTCCTCGGCAATCTCCTGGTCGATCGCTTCCAGCACTTCCTCGCTCAAGATCTTCTTCTCCAAAATCTGCTGGCGAAGACGCTCGACCGGGTCCCTCAGGAGAGCGGCCTGCTCTTCCTCCTTGGTTCGGTAGAGCTGGCGGTCGTTGTCCGCCGCGCCGTGGCCCGCATAGCGATAGCTCATCGTCTCCACCCAGTAGGGCTTGCGCTCCTTCCGGACGTACTCGATGATCTCATCGGCGGTCGCCTTCATCTGCACCGCGTCCATGCCGTCTACGCGCTGGCACTTGATGCCGTACGGCTGGCCGCGCTTCCAAAGCTCGGGATCGGCCGCGTGGTACTCCAAGCGCGTGCCCATCGCGAACTCGTTGTTCTCGACGATGAAGATGATCGGCAGGTCCCAAAGGCCCGCCATGTTGAGCGTCTCGTAGACCACGCCCTGGTTGGCCGCGCCATCGCCAAGGAAGCAAAGCGTGACCCGATCCTCTTCCCGGTAGCGCGAGGCGAACGCGAGTCCCGCGCCCAGCGGGATGTGGCCGCCCACGATGCCCCAGCCTCCGAAAAATCCACGGGCAGGATCGTAGATGTGCATGGAGCCGCCCTTACCGCCGGCCGTGCCGCCCTTGCGGCCCATGATCTCCGCCATCACGGCCACCGGGTCGGTGCCCAGGAGAAGCGCGTGGGCGTGGTCCCGATATGCGGTGATCACGTAGTCGTAACCCTTGCGGATGGCGTTCAGCCAGCCAACGGCGAGCGCTTCCATGCCGATGTACACGTGCATGTAGCCCCCGGCCTCGCCCTTTCGGTAGGCCACGTTGCACTTCTCCTCGAAGTGGCGGATGAAGAGCATCTCGCGGAAGTACTGCTCGAGTTCGGCAGGAGTGGGCGTCTGAGTCGGCGGAAGATCGGCTTGTTTTGCCAAGATTAACCTCAAGAAGGGGGGTTGCAGACACGCCAAAAGGCGCGCCTAACCGAGCGTTCTACGGCACCGGAGTCTCGCTCGTCGCAGATCCATGTTACCCGTCCCGGATTCCGGGCCACGGAGGTTCCGCAACCCTGCCGCCGCGGACGGACCAGATGCCGTAAACTCTATTTAGCCATGCGGACCGGACTTCTTGCCTCTATCGGCGCTTTTAGCCTCCTTCTTGCCATCCCAGCGGATTCCGCGACCGACAAGCGCAAGCCAATCCGAACCAAGACAAAGGTCACTCGCAAGAAACCGGCAGTGCCGCCGGCTCCAAATGTCCTGCCTGAGTACAAGAACCTGCCGATTCTGGGAAGCTACACGCTAAGGCCCGGCAACGGAAAGGAGAACTTCGCCATCCGGGTCGTCTTTCGCCCCGACGGCACCTGGACCTGGGTTGGCCCGGACTTCCGCTCGGAGGGCCGCTACTGGTTCAAGGAGAACTCGGCAACCCTGGACTACCGCAAGATCGACGGCAAGCCCACCAAGCCGGGCACCGTCCGGGCAAAGTTCGAGTTCCTAGACAACCGCCGAGCATTCGTGGTGGACAACCGCGTTTACGGTAAGAAGGGCACGCCAGACTACGTGCCGCCGGTTAGCCCAACCACGGAGACGGCGACTCCACCCCCGGCCTCGCCCCCGCCGCGGTCGCTCTAGTGCATCTCGGCGTCGCCGAGCAGCAACTGGATCTGGTTGATCTGGCCCAAGTGGTAGACCAAGTTCCAGTGGGCTAGGCCCAGAACATCTGCCATCGTCAAGGTCATCCCGCCCCCAAAAGGTAGGGTGACCTCAAGATCCAGCTTCTCGTCCGGGTAGCTGGCGATTTCATGGCATAGCTCCCCAATCGACGCCCGCGCCGCGTGGACGCACTCCTCAACGGAAACGTACGCTTGAGCGCTGGACTTGTGCTCTTCGATGCCCGGCGCGCGGCCCTCCCGAACCAAAGGCAAGAACCAAGCTCCGCTGGCGGCAACCTCTTGCATCTGACTCAAGACCGAGCGAGCCGATCCACCGGGCTCCCAGCTCTGGTGCTCCGCCGGAACCGCCTGCGCCGATCGCACCAGGTCGTCTAGCGAGCGCTGAGTTGTGCGTACTAGGTGCTCCTGAAGCGTCACTCGGACCCGCCTGCCGCCGTTGCCCCGGGGTCTAAGGTTACGGCCGACGTCCCAAAGCTCTTCACTTTGTCGATGCTATAGACGGCCTTCTGCTGGCCGATTCCCAGTACGCCGCCACTGCGCACGTCCACCGTCAACAGGAAGCTGCGCTCAGAGTCGAACTCCGCGTCGGCCACGCTGCCAAGGTTGACGCCATCGACGCTGATGGCCGGTAGCTTCTCAACCTCGGAGAACCGCTTGGCTCCTTCGGTCGGGCCACTCTGAAGATCGGCCTTCTGGTCCACCATCACGGCATCAGGGCCGATTCTCCGTACCTTGCCAAAGGCCAGGATCGACTCCCCGCTCTCGCCGCCGAGGGCAAACGCCACAACCGTTCGTGCCGTCGGGTCGAAGAGAACGTCCTTCACCACCCCCAAACGCTCGCCCTCGGCGATGCTAACAACTTGCCTTCCGATCAATCCGTGTACGGTGATGCTTGCCATAGTCTCTCTTGACTCCGCTCACCGGCTAAAAAATGCTGAGCCCGGCTTCGTCCCAATCGGAGAGGAACCGTTTCAGGCCGCTATCCGTCAGCGGGTGCTTGAACAAAGACTGCATCACCTTGAACGGCATGGTTGAAATGTGGGCGCCGGCGCGGACCGCCTCGAGAACATGGGCCGGTCCGCGCACGCTGGCAACCAGCACTTCGCTGTCGAATCCGTAGGTATTGACCATGTCGACCGTGTCGCGAACGGCCTCCATCCCATCCGTGGCAAGGTCGTCGACCCGCCCAACGAAGTTGGAGATGAACGAGGCGCCTGCCTTGGCCGCAAGCAACGCCTGGCCGACGGTGAAGACCAAAGTGACGTTGGTCCGAATGCCCTTGTCAGAGAGGGTCTTGACCAGGTGGACGCCAGGCTCGATCAAGGGAACCTTGACGACGATCTGCGGGTGCCAACTGGCGATCTCAAGGGCTTCCTTCAGCATCTGGTCGTAGTCCGTGGCCACAACCTCCGCGCTGATGTCTCCGCCCGGCACCAGTTCGCAAATCTTGAGGACCGTTTCCTTGAAACCCTTCCCAGACTTGGCGATCAAGGTTGGGTTGGTGGTCACCCCGTCCAGAATTCCCCACTCCGCCGCCTGGCGTACTTCCTCAACGTCTCCGGTGTCCACAAACAATCTCATCGCGAGCGGAGTTTACTGCCCCGTGGCGCACACTTGAAGTCATGCTTCTCGACCCCATCGTCGCGGTGATCACCGGCCCCGGTCCAAGCCCCGTTGCCGGGGTCCGCCTCAGCGGTGCCGGAGCCTGGCAGATCGCGGCTCAGGTCCTTCCTGGCCTGGCAACCGCCACCCCGCGGACCGCCACCTACGGGTCTTTCGTGAACGGCGACGACGGCCTGGGAATCCTGTTCGACGCGGCCTCCTACACCGGCGAGGAGAGCGCCGAACTCTTCTTCCACGGGTCGCTGGCCTCGCGTCGCTCGATCCTCGATGCCTGCCGGTCGGCGGGAGCCCGCATGGCCCGGCCGGGCGAGTTCACCGAGCGGGCCTTCTTGAACGGCCGCATCGACCTAACGCAAGCGGAAGCCGTGCGAGACACCATCGAGGCACAAACGGAACGACAGCTTAAGCACGCGAACGCGCTAAGGGACGGCGCCCTCCGATCCAAAGTAAGCGGTTTGCGGGCCGAGGCTGAGTCCTGCCTCGCCCAGGTGGAAGCCACCGTGGACTTCAGCGAAGAAATCGGCGAACTCGACCGACCCGAACTGCTACGGCGGGTAGGGGCCCTGCGAACCCAACTCGCGCAGCTCGCGGAGACCGAGAACGCTGGAAGGTTGCTTCGCGAGGGCATCCGAATCGCCATCGTGGGCCGCCCCAACGTCGGTAAGTCTTCCCTCCTCAACCGCATCCTTGGATCGGAGCGAGCCATCGTGACGGAAGTCGCCGGCACCACGCGTGACACTCTCGAGGAAGCGGTCGAAATCGCCGGCTTCAAGTGCGTGCTCGTGGACACTGCCGGTCTCCGCGAAACTGAAGACTTGGTGGAGAGCCTCGGAGTCGAACGATCAAACGAGGCGATCCGCACCTCCGATGTCGTCTGGTTCGTCTTCGATGCCTCCATCGGCTGGACGACCGACGATCAAGACCTCCTTACCAAGATCTCTGGAAGCCCCCAGCGCATCGCCAACAAGGTCGATCTAGGCCAGACCGGCGTTCAGCCGGGGGAAGCGATCCCGGTGTCGGCCAAGACGGGTCAGGGTCTAGAAGACCTCTACCAAAGCCTCGAGCAGTACGTACCGCATGCGGACTCCGTGACGATCTCGAGCCGATGCGCCGTGCCTCTGGGCATGGCCATTCAAGCTCTGGACGAGGTGGCAACTACCCTCAACAGCGACCTCCCGGACGACCTTGCCGCGGTTGGGCTTCGCGAAGCGATCAGTGCCCTCGGAGAAATCGATGGGGCAACCGCCGGCGAAGACCTGCTAGACCGCATCTTCCACGACTTCTGCGTGGGCAAATAAGGGGCGCTATCGGCGGTAAGGACGAATCGCGCCTCGAAACACCGGCTTGTAGCCCGGGAAGACCGAGGCGATCTTCTTGTTCTCGCCGCGATAGACAAGAATCTCCGAGAGGATGTCCCGATGGTCGATCGTCGCAGCCAGGTCCACCCCTTCGTAGAGCTGTTCGGGCTGAAGGCCGGGCCAGCGGGTCATGACCTGCTTGCCGTTGACCGCCCCGCCCATCACCATCATCGCGTTTCCAAAGCCATGGTCGGTGCCTTTGCTCATGTTCTCGGTGGCCGTTCGCCCAAACTCGGAGACCACCATCATCGTCCAGTTCCCCCGATTGCTGGCGAACATGTCCTTCCAGAAGGCTCCCATCGAGTCGCCGAGGGTCTGCATCAGGCCGTTCATGTAGCCATCGATCGGCTCCTGGTTGCTGTGGGTATCCCAGCCATCCAGGTCGATGTGGATCGCTTCCACCCCAACCTCGGCCTTCATGAGGGCGGCGGTGGCCCGAAGGCTGGCCCCAAAGGCCGCTTCTGGATACACGGCGCCCCCGGCAGGCTGGTAGCCGGCGAAGTCGATCCGCTCGAGCAGATCGATCGTCATCCGAGTGGACGAAGCCGCAGCCTTCACCGATCCGGTCGTTCGCTCGTAAGCGGCGGCGATGATCGACGAAAGCTCGCCTTCGTTCTCCCACCAGCCCGCAAAGCCGAAGTTGTCTGGGTCCGGGATCGGAAGCACGCGCGGCGCGCCGAGGAGCGTCTGCCGCATGCCGTAAGTCATGCTGATCCCGCGCAGGATCGCCCGCCTATCCTGGGAAGGCACGCTGGCAAGGTGCCGCCCAAGCCATCCGGTCTGGATGGAAGCGTCTGCTCGGACCCCAACCTCCATCCACTGCTGTGCGTCGAAGTGGGATCGACTCCAGTTCGGAGACCCGACCGCATGGACGAATAGCAACCAACCCGCATCGTACGGGTCTTTCAAGCCCGACAAAGCCGGCGGGATCGCGAAGCGGTCGTCGAGGGCGATTCCCTTGCGTGCCGCGCCGGAGTCTGGGCGCGGCACGTTGATGTTTGGGCGCAAGGCGTAGTACCGATCCTCGAAGTACGGCGAGCACAGCGTCAAGCCGTCGATGCCGCCCCGCAAATAGACCGAGATCAGCACGTCGCGCTTGGAGCTGAACTGCTGGGCGTAGGCAACCTTAGGAAGCCAAGCAGGGGCTGCCGAAAGGGCGGCCAGCGATGCGGTACGGGCAAGAAAGCCTCGCCGGGAAAGCGATTCGTACTCGGAGCAAGCGTTGGAGTTTGGGGTCTTCATCGATCAAGTTCTCCTAGTACCACTGGAAGCTGGGCGAGGCGAGGGCGATGGCAAGGGCGCCTTGCTTCCGCTTGTCGGACATGGCCTGCGAGGTCAGGTAGTTGAGGACGTCCTGCTTGTCGTCGGGGGCCATTTCGCCATTGCAGATCAGCAGGTCGATCCGGTCTGCCACAGCCTGAGGAGTGTTTGCGCCGCTGAGCAGATTCGGAAGGTCGATCGACACGTTCCAAACGTAGTTCTGAGGCAGCATGAGCGCAAAGTTCCAGCGCGGCAGAATCAAACCCGCCCAAAAGTCCACCTTGTCGGGGTAGCCGTCCGGAGGCGACCACGAGAACGGAAGCTGGCCGGCCTGGTAAAGATGCTCGTAGCGCAGCGTCCACAGGTCGGTCGCGAAGGTCGCCTTCAGGGACCGCAACGCCCCCATCATCAGCTGGTAGGGCCGCTTGTACTTGGCCGGCGAAGCCATGACATTGGCCTGGGTGAGGATCACCTTGATCATCGCCGGGATGCTTCCGCCGGTGTTCAGGTACTCGGCGGCTACCGCGTCGACCAGGGCCGGAGAGGGCTCGTAGGCAAGCAGGAACTTCGCGAGCTTCTTGGACAGGAACTTTGCGGTGTTCGGATGCGCGGCCAAGATGTCCAACACCGCGTCCCCGTCTCGCTTGTCGTTGAAGTTGATGCTCTGGCCAAGCACCGTCTTGGGCAGGGTCGAGTGTCCCCAGTCGTAGAAGGCGAACCCACCGTAGTTGGGATGGCTGGAATCCCATTGGATCGACCAGCCTGAGAAGCATCGCTGGACGTTCCGGATGTCGGCCGGGGTGTAACCACCCGTCACTCCCAGGGTGTGCAGTTCCATCAACTCTCGCGCGAAGTTCACGTTGCCCCAGTCCCCGATGTTCTCCGTGTTATCCAGGTAGACCATCATGCAGGCGCTATTCGCCACTGCCTTGAGGAGGTTTGGGAAGGTGCCCAGCGCATTGGGTCGGATTACATCCCGGTTGAAGGGAACGGTGAAGTAGCCCTGCGTCTTGTCGATGCTGACGTTAAAGTGGTCGTGCCAGAACTCGACCATCTTCTCGAACAATTGCCGATTCGAGTTGACCGCACGGTAGATCGTCGCCTCGCCAAACTGCTGGATGGTCACCCAGTCGTCTGACTGTTGGAGGAGTTGCCCGGCGGAGAGCCCCAGACGAGGGAAACGAGTGGCGACCTCTGCCTGGCAAAACGTGTCGTTGATGGCGGCGTAGCCAAGCTGGTAATCCCGGTACCCGACGAACCCCTTGGCGAGCGCGCTGGTTCGCTCGGTCGACGTAATCCCGTACGAGATTCTTCGCAAGAGACGCCCCTCCGGAGAGACCCAGTAGGTGCTCATGTCCGGCGGCGCGGCCTGGGCCTCCGCTTCCGACGCCATGCCGGCGACTCCCGCAATCAGACCTCCGGCCAAGATCGCCCGCCGCGTCCACGCGCCTTCGATCTCCGCCAGCGGGTCCTGCTCGGCCTCGGCGGCCACGTTGCTCAGCTCACTTGCCTGCATCGAATCAATCATAGGCGATTTGCCGGGAATCACCAAGAAGATTTGCTGGCCTAGGACCAAATGCCCGTCCGCATCAAATGAGCCTGTTCCGAGGAGTACCCAACCGTCCAAGGTTAAGGGGTTCATAATAGAACCGCTCATGTCCAACGACATCCGTCGAATCGTCGCAACCGACTGTGGTTCAACCACCACTAAGGCCATTCTCATCGAACGCAACGACCGCGGCGACTACCGCCTGGTCGCCCGAGGAGAGGCCCCCACCACCGTAGAACGACCCTTCGAGGACGTCACGATGGGCGTCTTGAACTCGATCACCGAACTTGAGGAGATCACCGAGCAGGAAACCTACACCGAGTTCCCGCAGGGCCGTCGTAAGCTCCTTAAGGATGGCCGGGTCTTCCGGCACCGCAAAGAGGGCGTGGTCGAGTCCACTCCGGCAAACGACCTGGACGGATCGGAGCTCTATGTCTCAACCTCCTCCGCAGGCGGCGGCCTTCAAATGATGGTGGCCGGCCTCGTGAAAGAGATCTCTGCCGAGTCGGCGGAGCGAGCCGCCCTCGGCGCGGGCGCGATCCTGATGGACACCCTCGCCGTCAACGACGGCCGCAAGGACTTCCAGAAGGTCGAGCGGCTCCGCCAGTTGCGCCCCGACATCATCCTCATGTCCGGTGGAACCGATGGCGGCAACGTAGACCAGCTCCTCGAAATGGCGGAGATCATCCGCCGCGCGGACCCCAAACCCCGTTTTGGCGACATGAAGCTGCCGGTAATCTACGCCGGCAACAACCAAGCTTCCGATAAGGTTGGCTCCGTGCTCGGCGCTACGATCGAGACCAAGGTCGTCGCCAACCTCCGGCCCACCACCGGTCGCGAGAACCTAGACCCCGCCCGCGACGAGATCCACGAGATGTTT
The DNA here is from genome assembly GCA_041742595.1 of Fimbriimonadaceae bacterium. GTDB lineage: Bacteria > Armatimonadota > Fimbriimonadia > Fimbriimonadales > Fimbriimonadaceae > JBGSIJ01. The sequence continues at coordinate 92,285 of JBGSIJ010000030.1, forward strand.
CTGGAGCACGTTATGCAGCAGGCTCCCGGCTACTCCAAGCTCCTGGACTGGACCAGCGAAGAAGTCATGGCCACCCCGAACGCGGTGGGCAAGCTCCTGAAGGAGTACGCGGAGAACGAAAACCTGACCGTGCTCGGCGTGGACATCGGCGGCGCCACCACCGACGTCTTCTCCGTCTTCCGGAACAAGAACGGCGACAAGGTCTACAACCGCACCGTCTCGGCCAACCTGGGCATGAGCTACAGCATCTGTAACGTGCTCAAAGAAACCGGCATCGAGAACATCGCCCGCTGGCTCCCCTTCCAGATCGATCCGGCGGACGTGCGCAACCGGCTCCGCAACAAGATGATCCGGCCCACAACGATCCCCCAGACCTACGAGGATCTACTGATCGAGCACGCAGTAGCCCGAGAGGCGCTGCGCCTCGCCTTCGAGCACCACAAGAGCCTTGCCCGTAACCTCGTCGGCGAGCAGCAGCAGCGCGGAATCGGCGACATCTTCGAGCAAGAAGGCGGCGGCCAGACGCTCGTCAACATGATGGAGCTGGACATGGTCATCGGCTCCGGAGGAGTGCTGTCCCACGCCCCCGAGCGAGCCCAATCCGCCCTCATGATGATGGACGCCTATCAGCCGGAGGGCATCACGATGCTCACGGTGGACAGCATCTTCATGATGCCGCACCTCGGCGTCCTCAGCGAGCACTTCTACGAGGCGGCCAAGCAGGTCTTCGAGTACGACTGCATCGTGAAGATCGGGCACTGCATTTCCCCGGTCGGAGTCGGCAAGGACGGCGAGCCCTGCATCACCATCACCGGAGACGGGCTCAACGAGGCCATTCCTTGCGGCGTGGTCAAGGTCATCCCGCTTGGTATGGACGAGTTCAAGCAGATCACGATCGAACCGGCTAAGACGTTCGACGTGGGCGCCGGCAAGGGCAAGAGCGTTCAGGCCAAGGTGGAGGGCGGCACGGTCGGCCTCATCGTGGACACGCGCGGACGCCCCTTCAACATCGATCTCGCCGGTGCCGGCCGAATCGACAAGCTCCGCGCAAACCTGAGCGCGTTCGGCCTGCCGCTGCCGGCCTAGCCTCTAGGGGCCGAGCTTCTGAAGCTCGGCCTCGATTCGGCTCTTCTCCGCTTCCGTCAAGGGAACCAACGGCAACCGCACGTCTTCGCAAGCAAACCCCTGGCGAGCGAGCGCGTACTTCACCGGAACCGGGTTCGGAGCCGAGAACAGCGCCTGCGTCAGAGGAGTGATCTCATGGTGGATCCGTGCCGCTTCCTTCGGCTCCGCGTCGAGCATCGCCTTGATGCGATTCCCCACCACGTGACCGGTAACGCTCACGATTCCATGTCCCCCAAGGGCCATCACCGGAAGCGTGATCGCGTCGTCTCCGCTGTAGACCCGGAAGCCCTCGGGAACCTGTCGGATCACATCGCTAATCTGGCCAATGTTTCCGCTGGCCTCCTTGACGGCGACGATATTCAGGACATTTGCCAACTCCAGCAGGCCCGGCGTCTCCAGGTTGATCGCACTGCGCGGCTGGATGTTGTAGAGCATCACCGGTAGCCCGGTAGCGGCGGCCGCGAACTTGAAGTGGGCAACCAACCCGGCCTGACCGGGCCGGTTGTAGTACGGGTTCACCAGCATGATGCCGTGCGCCCCCGCTTCCTCCGCCTCCCGAGCGAGCGATGCGGACTCGACGGTGTTGAACGTTCCCGCCCCGAACACAACCGCGGCGCGGTCGCCCACCGCATCAAGAACGGTCCGCAGCAGCTCGAACTTCTCCTCGTGGCTCAGGGTGGGAGATTCGCCGGTGGTACCGCAGATCACCAGACCGTCGTTTTTCTGGGTCGTGACCAGGTAGTCCGCAATCCGTGCGGCTTCGTCCAGGTTCACACGGTCACCCGCAAACGGCGTGACCATCGCGGTCAGAAGGCGGCCCCAGTCTCTCGGGCCGAAAAAAGCTCCCATTCCGTAAGTTTAGCTAGTTCAGGAGGCCTGGCGGGATGAGCGCTCGGATCGCCGCCGCGACCTGCTCCACGGGAACGCCCCCGCTCTCGATCACGGAAGCATCCTCCGCGACCTTCAGCGGACTGTCCTCGCGAGTCACATCGCGGAAGTCGCGCCCCTGAATCTGCTTCCGGACCTCGTCGAAGCCTCCCCCATCCCCAAGCTCTCTGGTCCGGCGGCGCGCCCGCTCTTCAAGCGAGGCGGTCAAATAAACCTTCACCTGGGCATTTGGGGCAATCACCGTCGTCGCATCGCGGCCTTCGAGGATCACGCCCCCTTTGCCGACCAAATCTTGCTGCCGGGCCACCATCTCCTTCCGAAGCTCGGAGCCGGTGGAGAGCGCGCTGGCCAGTTCCCCGATCTCGAGGGTACGAATCTCGCCCGTCACATCCTCTCCGTCCAGCAGAACTCGCTGGGGCTCGCCCTGGGCAAAGCTGATTTGCGTCGTGCGGAGCATGGAGGTGGCCGCCTCATGGTCGGAAGCGCCGAGCCCAGCCCGACTCGCCTTAAGGGCGATCGCCCGGTACATCGCACCGGTGTCCAAGTACTGCAAGCCGAGTTCCTTCGCGAGGTACTTGGCGACCGTACTCTTGCCGGCCCCGGCCGGGCCGTCGATGGCGATGACTAGTTCTGACATAGGACCCTTAGGTGCTCCACGAAGTCTGGGTAGCTGGTGCCAATACTCTCGTCCCCAGAAATCTGGGTCGTGCCCGTTGCCACCAGTCCGGCGACCGCGAAGCTCATGGCGATGCGGTGATCCAGTCCGGCGTCAAGCGAGATAGCGGTAAGAGGGGTTGGCCCGCGAACCACGAGACCGTCTTCGAGGATATCGAGGTCGGCCCCCATGCGGCGAAGGTTCTCGCCCATCACCAGAATTCGGTCCGACTCCTTGACCCGGACCTCCTTGGCATCCCGAATCACCGACTCCCCATCGCATTGCGTAGCCAAAACGGCCAGCACCGGAACCTCGTCCACCAACCTCGGAATCAGCGCCCCCTCAAGGACGAAGGGCTTGCGATCTGCCGTTCCAAAGACGGCAACATCGCCCACCGGTTCCCCAAGCTCCTCCCGTGGATCCAGAATCTCGAACCGAACCCCGATTGCGGCAAGGACGTCCAGAATCCCGGTCCGGGAAGGGTTCAAGCCCACTCCTTTCAGCAGCACTTCCGATCCTGGCACCAGGGCTGCGGCCACCATCCAAAATGCCGCGCTCGAGATATCTCCCGGCACCGTGAACTCAAAGCCAGACGGGGTTTGCCCGCCCGGAAGGACAACCGAATTCCCTTCCGTTTCGATCCGCACCCCCGACGCCCGGAGCATTCTCTCCGTGTGGTCCCGCGAATGATGAGGCTCCCGAACGATCGTGGTGCCGCCTGCCCGCAAGCCTGCCAACAGAATGCAACTCTTGATCTGGGCACTGGCCACCGGCGTCGAATAGTCGATCCCGCAAAGACCGTTCGTGCCCCGAACTGTCAATGGAGCGTGATCGCCTTCTACCCCGGCGCCCATCAATCTCAGCGGCTGGGCGATCCGCCCCATGGGGCGTCGCGAAAGGCTTGCGTCTCCCTCCAAGGTTGCCAAGATGGGCCGACTCGCGATCAGGCCGCTCATGAGGCGCATCGTCGTCCCGCTGTTGCCGCAATCCAGAGCCTGAGCGGGTGAAGACCAGTCCGCCGAAGGCGACAGGCGCGTAGTGCCGTCGGAATCTCGAGCCCAGGCAAGGCCCATCTGGGCCAGGCAGCGAAGCGTTGCCTCGCAGTCTTCGCCGAGCAAAGGACGACGAACAACGCTTGGGCCGCTTGCCGCCGCGCCCAGCATGTAGGCGCGGTGCGTCAACGACTTGTCGCCCGGGACCCTTACGCTGCCGACCAAGCGCGAAGCGCGGCTAACCTCAAGCATCCGGTCGGCCTTCCTTCACCATCCTCGCTTCCTGGAAGAACCTTCGCACCGCCTCTTCGTCTCCCGTAACCAAGGCATGGCGCAGCGCGGTGATGGCATGGTCGAAGGCAGAAATCGCCTTCGCGGCCTCCTGACGATTCGCCATCAGAATCTGCGCCCATAAATCTGGGTCCACCCCGCCAACGCGGGTTGCGTCTCGCCAGGAGCCTCCGGCAGCTTCGGGGTAGCCCAAATCCTGCTGAAGATGCATGAGGGATGCGGCGATCGCGTGCGGGAGGTGGCTGAGGTAGGAAACCTCCCGATCGTGAACGTCGGGCGACATCTCGATCGGCGTCGCTCCGACCCGGCTCACCATTTCCCGGACCAGCTCGAGCGCGCTCGGATCGGTCTCCGGAATCGGGGTCAAGATCCAGCGCGCGCCCTGGTAAAGATCGGCTCGGGCGTGCTCGTGGCCGGTCCGCTCCAGGCCAGCCATCGGGTGACCGCCAACGCACCGCTTGGGATTGGGCATCCGCTCAAACGCGGCAAGGACTTCTCCCTTGACGCTCGTCGCGTCGGTCAACACCCCATCCCCGGGGTAGGTCGTTGCCAGTTCCAGGGCAACCCGACCCACCGCGGCTGGAGGAACGCACATCACGACCAGTTCGAACTCCCCCAGATCCGTGATGTGGGCGAGTTCGTCCACGCACCCCAGGGCGAGGGCGCTCTCGGCCGTCTCCGCGTCCTGGTCAACTCCCACAACCCGCGTGCCGACGCCCTTCAGCGCCAGTCCCAGAGAGCCCCCGATCAGCCCTAGCCCGATAATTCCTACTCGCGATGGAAACGACATCCTCGGCTATTGTGACTTGCCGAGCGCAAGTCGTTCGAGTTGGTCCTTCAAACGGGTGCGCAACTCGCCGTACTTGGCAAAGTCTCCGTCCTTCAGCGCCTGGTCCGCGTCGCGGAATATCTGCAGGGCTGCGCGGGCCTCCTTCTGTTCTGGCGCCTCCGCCTGCGGCGGCGTGGAAGGTTCACCAGTTCCAGAAGGCGGGATAGGAATCCCCGCTTCCTTGCCGCCAAAGAGCTTGCCCAAGGCTTCTTCGTACGTGTCCGCCACCACTACCTTGTTCTTGAAGGCCAGGATCACCTTCTTCAACTCGGGAATCGCCGAAATGCCGGCGGTCCGGCTCCGAAGGAACAGCGGCTCGACATACATCACGCTATTCCCGATCGGCATCACCAGCAGGTTGCCAACCTGGATCTGGCTCTGCTCGTTGTCGAACTGGCGGTTGATGTCTGCCACCACGCGGTCCTGGTTGAAGATCGCCTCCATCTGGGCCGGCCCGTTCACCAGCGCGCCCTTGGAGTAACGGTACAAAAGGAGCCTGCCGTAGTCCTGGGGATCGCATTTGGCGGCCAGCCACCCGCTCATGTTGGGCTTAGTACGTGGGGTGAACGGCAGAATCTGCAGGAATTCCTCCTTCTTCTGGCCGGGCAGGACCATCAGCACGTAGTACGGCTTCATGGTTTCCTGGGCGCCGCTGATTCCCCGCTCGCTCGCGATCTCCCATGCGTCCCCGTTGTTCAGGAACGCCACCGGATCGGTGACGTGGTACTCCGCCATCGCCAGCGACTGGATGCGCAACATATCCTCCGGGTACCGGATGTGGGCCTCAAGCGACTTGGGAAACTCCGAGCGCGGACGAACGAGCCCCTTGTAGACCTTTTGCCACGCCCGCATGATCGGCTCGTCTTCGAACTGGTACGCGTCGATGTCGCCGGTGTAGGCGTCGACCACGACCTTGGCCGAGTTCCGAATGTAGCTCAGGCTGCTATCGCCCTGGCCCACCCGAGACGAATACGGAATCATCGATGTGGTGGTGTAGGCGTCCAGAATCCACTTGAGCTTCCCTTCCGCGATCACCACGTAAGGGTCGGCGTCGAACTTCAGGAACGGGTAGATCGCCCTGGCCCGCTCAAGCACGCTACGCCGGATGAGAAGCCGCGACTCCGGCGTGATGTTGCCCGAGACCAACAGGTTCCCGTCCGCCAGCCTCAGGGCAAAGAGCGCCCGAACGAAGGGCGACGACATCGCGATCCCCCGGGTACTGGCCCAGCGATGCTCGACCGTGCCCGTCTCGCCCGGGTAGTCGAACTCCTGGACCTTCGTGTTGACCACCGCGTACTGGCTGGCCGGCTCGCCCCATCCGTTTCGGAAGTCGCTGAAATACAGCCGGGGCTCGTTTAGCTTAGGCCCCGTCGAGACCGTCGGAATGTCTCGCATCACAAAGGTGGGCTGGCCCATCTCTGTGCTTTGGTTGACCTGAGACATGACCACGCCGAACCCGTGCGTGTACTGGAGCCGTTGGTTCACCCAAGAGCCCGCGTTCTCGCTTAGCCCCTCGATCCGGATGTCCCGTGGCGAGAGCATGACGAGGCGCTTGCGCCCGTCCAGCTCGTAGCGGTCGAGGTCTACGTCGTGGAACGTGTAGTAGGGCCGGAGTCCCTGAACGCCCTCGATCGTCTGGCGGTAGATGTCCGGGTCCCAGAGCCGCATGTTCTCTAGGGTTGCCCGCGCGGACTGCACTTCCAATGCCGAGGGCCGATCCGACACCTGGACGTCGCGAACCTCAATCCGGTCGAGCCCGTAAGCGAACCGCGTGGACTCGATGGCCCGCTTGGCGTAGGGGCCCTCCTTGTTCAGCTTGTCCGGGTTGACGGCAAGCGCCTGCAGAACGCTTGGGTATGCGCCCAGCAGGATCACTCCCAGAAGCGCCAAAACCCCGCCTCCGACGGCGGGAACCCGATACCCGCGCTCGCTGCGGAAGGACGCCAAGGTGGCCAGCCCCAGCAGAACGGTCAAGCCTCCCATCACAAACTGCATCTGCGCCTGCCGGCTGGCGGCAAAGCCCGCCCCCGTGAACTGGGTTCCCGTAAAGAAGCCCGCCTCGTAGCCACGAAGCCCGATCCGGAGTCCGAACAACAGGATCAGAACTCCGCAGAGCGCGGAAAGGTGCTGGCGGATATGGGGTCGGCCCAGTTCGATCTTGGCGAACATGGCGAGCGCCTGCATCCCGGCGTACAGCAAGACGGTTAGAGCGGTGGCGAAGAAGATCGTGCCGAACGCAAACTCGAGGACGGCGCGAATCCAAGGGAGGTGGAAGACGAAGAAGGACAGATCCATCCCGTACGTGGGATCGGTCTTGCCGAAAGGAACCGCGCTCCGGCTCATCATCCACAGCATCCAGTTCGCCGAGAACCCGAGGGCGGACAGCAGAGCGATTGCAGGGGCCGCGAAGCGAACAATGCCCGGACCCTTGACCTGCACCACGCGGATCGCGTTCGAAACCAGAAGGCGGCCCAAGTTGTCTGGCCGCTGCAGGTAGACCATGCTGGTCTTCATCGCCCGCTGCAGGCTCCAATGGAAGAGCGCCCAAGTAGGCAGAAACGAAAGCAGAAAGAGCTGCCCGCGATACGTGTAGGAGGCGGTGAAAGCCTGCGGCTTCTTGGCGTCTTGAACGAACCACAGCCAGTCCGTGTACGGGCCCACGAACGAGAGAACCAGGATCAGCCCAAGCAACAGCCAGGTGATCAGCGAACCCACGCGCATCAGGCCCTTGAAGGCGCGCAAGTCTTCTGGGTTGTTCATCTCGGGGTTCATCCCTAGACCTTACTCCCAGGGAGGCGAATCGGTTCTCTACGCGGGCTTGGGGATGCCGGGAAGGATCTCCGCCTCGAACCGCCTGACCAAACCCTCCGCCTGCACCATCCCGCTCCCCCGTGGTGCGGGCAGGTTCGGGTCGGAGAAGCGAGGCGTCGCCCAAGCCTCCGCAAGATCGTCCGGTAGCCGCTCCTTTACGGGCATTCCGCCCAACGTCATGCAAGCCGCAACCCACATTCGGGGAACCGTGAGAAGGTTGTAGCCTCCGCCACCCACCGCCACTATCGGCACGCCAAAGTCTCGGACATATTGTACGGCCTCCAACCACTCCTGCGCCGTAACCCTGAGGTGCGCGAGCGGATCCAGTTCGTGGGCGTCGGTTCCCATCTGAAGCACGATCGCCTGGGGCTGAAACCTCGCAAGCGCCGGCATAACGATTCCCCGGAATGCCGCCAGCCAGGCGTCGCCCGTCGACCCCGCCGGAACCGGCGCGTTGATACTCGTGAAGCACGGTCCCACCTCGTCCAGTCCGCCCGTACCCGGGAACAGGGTGCGCGGGTCTTCGTGGATCGAGCAGGTCAGCACATGCGGGTCGTCGAAGAAAATCCACTGCACGCCGTCGCCGTGGTGCACGTCGATGTCCACGTAGGCCACCCGGTCGAACCGCTCTCGAAGCACCGATAGGGCACCGGCCGCGTCATTGAAGATGCAGAACCCGCTGGCCCGCTCACGGTGGGCATGGTGAAGCCCGCCCGCCAACCCAAACGCCAAAGGCGCCCCGTCACGAACCACCTCGGCAGCCCGGACCGATCCGGCTAGGTAGGCGAGCGAGGCATCGTACATGCCCGGGAACACGGGGTTGTCGCCGGTGCCAAAGCCAAACCCGGGCGAGCGGGGCCGCTCTCCCGCGCCAATCTCCAGTTGAATTGCTTCTACCGCCGCCACGTACTCCGGCGAGTGAACCCTCAACGCGTCCTCTCGCCGCCCCTCGCCCGGATCGATCGACTCGGTTCCGGAGACTCGCTCCAAGAGTTCGATGGCGCGCCTCAACCGCTCCGGTTTCAGCGGATGCGACGGCCCCAAGTCGTAGCCCAGCATCCTTGGGTGGTAGAAAAAGTTGGGCAGCCCCATGCCTGGCAACGGTACCCGCGACCGAGCCTTGGCATCCCTTCGCGGGTACCCTTCGCACTCGGATGGCGAGCACCTTCGGAACCTTGTTCCGCATCACCACGTGGGGCGAATCCCATGGTGGCGGTGTAGGAGTCGTCATCGACGGCTGCCCTCCCCTTCTCCCGATCTCGATCGACCAAATCCAGTTCGAACTCGATCGACGTCGCCCCGGCCAATCCAAGATCACGACCCAGCGCAAGGAAGCCGACCGCGTGGAGATCCTGAGCGGAGTCCAAGACGGCGTCAGCCTCGGCACGCCGATCGCCCTCCTCGTACGCAACGAGGACGCAAGAAGCCGCGACTACGACGAGATGCGGGAGAAGTACCGGCCCTCCCACGCCGATTTCGCGTACGACCAAAAGTACGGAATTCGCGCCTGGTCGGGCGGAGGCAGAGCTTCCGCCCGAGAAACGATCGGCCGGGTTGCCGCGGGAGCCGTGGCCAAGGCTCTGCTCAGCACGCTCGGCGTCGAAGTCCTTGCCTACGTCGAGAAAGTCCGCCACCTCCAGGCGACGGTAGACCCGCTAGCGGTAACGATTGGGGAAATCGAGGCGAACATCGTGCGCTGCCCAGACCCAACCGCCGCCGCAGAAATGCTCGAGTACATCGAGACCATCCGCAAAGCGGGCGACTCCGTTGGCGGCGTGATCCGATGCGTAGCTCGCGGAGTTCCCGCGGGCTGGGGCGAACCGGTCTTCGACAAGCTCGAAGCCGACCTCGGCAAAGCTGTGCTCTCCCTTCCCGCCTGTAAAGGATTCGAAGTCGGAAGCGGTTTTGGCGGAACGGCGCTTCTCGGCACCGAGCACAACGACGAGTACGTCGCCGACGCAACCGGACACGTCACCACCCCAACCAACCGAAGCGGCGGAATCCAGGGCGGAATCAGCAATGGAATGCCGGTGCTGATCCGTTGCGCCTTCAAGCCCACCGCCACCGTCATGCGGGAGCAGCGAACCGTGACCGTAGCCCACGAGAACACCACCCTCACAGGACGGGGCCGCCACGATCCTTGCGTCCTTCCGCGCGCGGTCCCGATGGTCGAGGCGATGGTTGCCCTCGTTCTCGCCGACCATGCCCTGCGCCAGCGGGCTCTGGCCCCCACTTCCCTTAACATTGGGAGCACAATCTAGGCAGTCCACCTATGTCATCTCCGACCTCCGAGCCCGAAGCCCCGCCAACCTCGCCCGCCAAGATCGTGGCGGCGAAGGTCGATTTCCACTACGGCAGTTTTCAGGCCCTGAAGGAGATCAGCCTGACGGTTAAGGCCAATCGGGTCACCGCGTTTATTGGCCCCTCCGGCTGCGGCAAGTCGACCTTTCTCAGGTGCTTGAACCGCATGAACGACCTGATCGATGGCACACGCCTCACGGGCACCATACACCTGGACGGCGAAGATATTTACGGGTCGGAAGTGGACGTCGTTGAACTTCGCAAGGAGGTCGGCATGGTGTTCCAGAAGCCAAACCCCTTCCCCATGTCGATCTACGAGAACGTCACTTACGGCCCCAAAGTGCACGGCATTCGGAACAAGGAAGAGCTCGATTCGATCGTCGAGAAGACCTTGCGCGGGGCCGCCCTGTGGGAAGAGGTCAAGGACAAGCTCAAGAATTCGGCCCTAGAGCTCTCGGGCGGCCAGCAGCAGAGGCTTTGTATTGCGCGAACGATGGCGGTGAATCCGAAGGTCATCCTGATGGACGAGCCTTGCTCGGCTCTGGATCCGATCGCGACTCAGAGGATCGAAGATCTGATCGAAGAGCTCAAGAACCAGTACACGATCATCATCGTGACGCACAATATGCAGCAGGCGCAACGTACAAGCGATACTACAGCCTTCTTCATGATGGGACGGCTGGTCGAGGTTGCGCCAACACAAGAACTGTTTCTCACCCCAAGGATGAAGGAGACCGAGGACTACATTACCGGCCGTTTCGGCTGAACCAGACCCCATGTCAACCAACGACCAGCTGATCCGAGCCGTCCAACTGGCGACTCGCACCCTCGCCAAAAGCGGCCACTTCGACTCCTTGCTCAAGGACGTCCTCCGCATTTGCGTTGGGGCGGTTGGCGCAGACGGCGGCACCATCTACCTGCACGATCCCATGAACGGGACCCTGAGGTTCCAGCACGTACTTCCCGAATCCGTGCTCGATAGCCTCCCGATGCGCGACATCCCAGACGACTACGGCATGGCTGGCCAGGCCTTTCAGTCGAGAGCAACCGTCATTAAGGAGTTGGTTCCGGACGCCGATGGGCGCCGAACCGAGTTCGAGGAAGCGACGGGCGTAACCCTGCGGAGCATGATCGCCGTCCCGCTGATGCTGGAAGACGAGGAGCCCATCGGGGTTGTGCAGATGCTCAACAAGGCCTCGGGCAGCTTCAACGATACGGACGTGTCGGTCATGGACACCGTGGCGGCGGTCTGTACGCTGGCCTATCTGAACTCGAAACTGACCGAAGATGCGACGAAGGCTTCCACCCTTCTCGGTATGGGCAAGGTTAGCCACGACATCGGCAACCTGGCGGCAAGCCTCCACGCGAACCTTTCCTTCACCCATCTCTCCCTTGACGAAATCCGACATTGCGTGGACGAGCGCGGCACTCCCGAGCTGAAGCGCAGCGTGGGCGAACTCGACAACGGTCTGGAAGAGCTCAAGAACTCGGTAGACCGCATCGTCGGCTACTCGCGCCTGATCAGCGACCTGAGCGCTGGAAGGACTCTACGGCCCACGAAGACGCTGAGGTCGCTTGGGGCGACCGTCGAGAATGCCGCGTCCTACCTGGAGCCGGAGGCCCGCCGGAGCGGAGTCAGGCTCGCCTATTCGATCGAGGCCGAGGGAAATCCCACCCTGCACGACGAGCTCTACGTGGGTCGAATCGTTCAGAACCTTGTCGGTAACGCGATCAAAGCCGTAAAAGAGACCATCCCGCCCGAGGTTCTGGACGCCCGTGAGGACGACGATGCAACGTTCTACGGCGAGGTCCAGGTCGACCTTCACCAGAAGGGCGCCTTCCACGAGCTCAGGGTTCGGGACACCGGGCCCGGAATGCCCCCCGAGATCATTAACAAGATCCTTTCTGGCAACGCTCGAAGCCAATGGGTAAACGGCGGGGGCTCCGGTTGGGGCACCCGAATCGTCCTCGAGCTTGCCTCCACGCACGACGCCACGGTCGGAATTGAAAGCACTCCTGGCGAAGGCTCGACCTTTCTGGTACGGTTCCCCCATTGCGCGTAACGAAGTCCGGGCACGGGAGCGGCCCCAAAAGTGTTGGTTCGTCTATGCGGTCTCGGCGTAAGCCATCTGCCGTCCGATTTCTTGGCCTCGCGTTCTACGCGTTTGTGCTGGGGCTCTGCTTGGTGGGCGGAACACTAGCGGGATATATTCACAACAGCCCGGTTTTGTCCGCAATCGTACGCAACTTCAACCGCGACCCCAAGGAAGTTTTCAAGGAGAAGGACACGATCACCCTCCTGCTCCTCGGGTGCGACCAAGACGTCTATTATCGGGGCATCCAGGTTCTCAACGCCGCGGCAAGGGCGGACATGATCCTTGTTGCCAAGCTGGACTTCAAGAACCACCGGATCAGCGGAGTTTCTATTCCTCGGGATACCGTCGTCCGACTCCCGGGCTATCGGCTCCACAAGATCAACGCCTACCACGCGCTGGGTGGAAAGGACCGCGCCAAGTCGAAGGACCTGGCCACCCGAGCTGTGAACGAAGTGTTGCCCGACGTCAAGATCGATCGCACCATCGTGCTCAACTACACCGCCTTTCAAGAGGTCGTGGACATGGTGGGTGGCGTGAGAGTCAAAGTCGACCGCCGCATGAAGTACACGGACAACGCGGGCGGAATCAAGATCGACCTCTCGCCGGGCTACCACACCCTCGACGGATACACCGCCATGTGCTACGTCCGCTTCCGCCACAGCGACAAGGGCGCCGGACGCGCGCTTACCGACTTCGAGCGACAAGCCAATCAAAAGCAGTTCCTAATGTCCTTCAAATCCGCCGTGATGAGCAACCCAACCCTGATCGCCTCCGTCGCCGACAAAGCGGTCGACGTTCTCGACGGTGAGTTGTCTGCCGAGGAGGTCGCCGTCCTCGCCCTCTTCTCGCGGGCCGTGCCGTCCGCCGAAATCAAGATGGGACAGATCCCAGTTACGGACTCGCGCCGGATCACCATGGGCCTGGAAGTGGACCGCTCGAAGCTGGACTCCGTGCTAAAGGAGTTCCACATGACCGACGAGCCTGCCGAGCCGGTGGCCAACCGATGATCCTCTTTGCCGCGGAAGCGTTTGATCCGGACGATACATCCGATGCGCCCCGAGCCTCCAACGCCTACGTCTCCTGGAAAGACTTCCGGGTGATCGGCCTCGTGCTGCTCGGCCTTGGCGCGATTCTCTATCCGGTCTACCAGGGCATGGTGCGCAAGAGCCTTGAGTACCGCTCAAAGAACAACCTGAACGCCATCTACAAGGCGATGCAGCAGTACATGGGCGAAAACGACGACCACTACCCGCCGGCTTACGCAACCTCGGAAGGATCCACCGCGCCCTACCTGCAGAATGGCAAGCCATTCGTCTGGGCGAACCTTCCCACGATCGATGGCGGGCTCAATCCCCGGGTCAGTTTCCGCTGCCCGGCCGCGGACGCTTCGGAAGTCACCCACACCCAGGGCGGCAAGAGCGCCGAGCTCACCTACGGAATGTACGCGCCGCTCAGCGGTCTCGGAGCGGGCGATGTCGAATCTCCCCAAAACACCATCCTGATCGGTGAGACCAGTGCGAACGGCGCGCTGAACAGCTTCGACCCCACCCCATTCCTAGATTCGGCCGGCAAACCCGTCGCAAACGACGGCTTCCTCATCGGGTTCGAGGACAGCAACGATGCCTTCACCGGCAAAGCATCGGCCGTAACTCGGCTTGCCTACCGGGACACCAAGGACGGCAAGTTCGACAAAACGAACCCGTCGCGGCACGACGGTGGAATCAACTTCGTCTTCGCGGACGGGCACATGGACAAGTTCTCGTCCGAGATCTCGCTGCTCAAGGCGATCTCAAGAGATGGCCGGCCTACCGACTACGGAGCTCCCTGGTCGGTCCCCAGCCGCAGCGCAATGCGCCCAGAATAGACCTAGGAAAGGGCCGAGTCGCCGCGCTCGCCGGTGCGAACCCGTACGGCTTCGATCACCTCGGAAACGAACAGCTTGCCGTCGCCAATCTCCCCGGTCTGCGCTGCCGCCACGATCGCCTCGATCGCGTCGTCCAAGTCCTCGTCTCGTACCACGACCTCGACGCGCATCTTCGGCAGCAGGTTCACGGCGTAGGTGCTTCCCGAATACTTGTCGGTGCGGCCCATCTGTCGGCCGTATCCCCGCACCTGTTCGCAACTGAGCCCGTAGACCCCAGCCTGCTCGAGCGACTGCTTGACATCCTCCAGCTTGTTCACCCGAATGTAGGCCTCGATTCTTTTCATTCCTCCTGAATTGTAGTCAACCTTGGCCGTTGGTTCGTCTTGTACTTTCGTGGAGCCCCGTACCCGGTCCGTTTTTGTGCTGTCCGTGTGTTACGGAACCGCCGCGCTCCTTGCCATCGCGGGATTGGTCTGGCTGGGAGTAGGTGGCCGACTCTCCATTGCCCCGGGCTGGGGCTTCTTGATCGCTTCCCTCGTCCTGGCCAGCGTCTCCGGCATCATCTCCAACCAGATCCAAGAGCTCCGCGCCTCGGCGGCCGCAGCCCGGAACGAGGCGAAGCGGTTGGAGCAGCTAATGGAAGAGCAGCGGTCGGCGGTCGATATCTTGGCCGACGGCTTGGAGGTCGCCATCTTCATCTGCGATAGCCGGGCCAATATCCTGTATGCGAACCGCCGCGCCGGCGAGTTCTTCAACAACGAGCAGCCTCGCGGGAAGTCCATTCTTGCGGTGACGCTGTCCTACGACCTTGAGCAGCTGGTGATGGACGCCGCCAGAGTTCACGAGGTTCAGAGAGGCGAACTCGTGTTCACCTTCCCCGAAGAGAAAGTTGGCCTGGCAAAGGCCTGGGCGCCGGAGGAAGGCTCCGTTCGCGTTTTCCTATCCCTGTACGAGATCACCGATCTCCGTCGCTTGGAGCGCATCCGTCAAGATTTCGTCGCCAATGTCTCGCACGAGCTTCGCACGCCCTTGACGATCATCCGCGCGATGTCGGAGACGTTGCTAGACGTCGACGACCCGGATCGGGCGGCCCTGGAGAAGTACCTTCCAAGAATCATCGGCGAGGTCGACCGGCTCAGCATGATCTCAAACGACCTTCTCATCCTAAGCGCCGCCGAAAGCCGCATGATCCGTAAGAACGTCTGCGATTTCGCGGAGCTCGTTCAATCCGTTCTGGGGCAGTTGGAGATCAAAGCGGGCGAGAAGGGCCTGAGCCTCACCTACGAAGGCCCCGACGAGTTCTTGATCGAGGCAAACGGCAACCAGCTAACCCAGGTGGTCCTCAACCTTGTCGACAATGCCATCAACTACACGGGCGAGGGCTCGATCTCGGTCCGACTGGAGCGCGAAGAACCCAACGCGGTCCTGAGCGTGCAGGACACCGGAATCGGAATCTCGACAGACAACCAGAAGCGAATCTTCGAGCGGTTCTATCGCGTAGACCGCGCCCGCAGCCGTTCAACCGGCGGCACTGGCCTTGGGTTGAGCATCGTCAAGCACATCGTGGAGGCCCACGGCGGCAAGGTCGCGGTTGAGAGTTCCCTCAACAAGGGTGCCACCTTCACCGCAACCCTTCCCATCGGCCACATCGTCGACGAGGATTAGCCTCGATCCGGCCCGACGGTGAGAGCTGCGCTAGGGATCCCGGTCCTCGAAATCGCATAGATCGTGGCAGATGCACCGTCCGGTACGGAGATGGCCGGGTTGGAGGAAACCTGCCAGCCCCGGCCCTGAACGCGAGCCGCGTAGAACCGCACCTGGGGATCCACGCTGAGGACGACCTGTGATCCGGTTCGCCCCTCGATCTTTGGCCGGGCGGGCGGTTCATCGCCAAGCCAGGCCGACGGCGGGATTAGGGCGGGGCCGCCATACAGGCCCCGGATCTGGTTCCGAAGCCCTTTCGGGTTCCGCATCAAGCTCTTCGCACTGAAGTGGATATGGCCCGTGTCGCTCGCCTTTCGGATCAAACCAATCTGGTCGAGTACCTCTTGAACTTGCCAGTTCTTCTGCTCCGGAAACACCTGCCCGGTGAATAGCCCGGGCCACACGTGCCGGCCAATGGGGTTCTGGTCAGGCGAGGTCCACCAGTCCAGCAGCTTGGGAAAGGACTGCGCGGTCTGCTTGATCGGCCAGTAGAGCTGGGGCGCATAGTAGTCGCACCAGCCCTCGACCAGCCACTTCCTCGCGTCCGCGTAAAGGTCGGCAAACTGGTCGACCCCGGCTTGAATTCCGCTAGGTACGCCGGGCCGGTAGATCCCAAACGGGCTGATCCCAAACTTGACCCAGCGCTTCTCCTTCTTGATCCCCCGGTACAGCCGCTCGATGAAGTCGTCTACCGACTTCCGCCTCCAATCTCCGAGGGAGAGCACCGACCCAGATTTCTGGGTACGCGCCACATACGCCTTTCGGCTCGCCTGGTCCGGGAAGTCCAGATCCTTGCCGTCGCTTCCCTTCTCCTTGTAGGGATAGAAGTAGTCGTCGATGTGGACGCCGTCGAGGTCGTACCGGCGCACCGCGTCCATCATCACCGCATAGGAGTGGTCCTGCACGGTCTTCTCGCTTGGGTCCATCCACCGGTACCGCCCATACGACTTCACCACCTCTGGTTTCCGGAGAGATAAGTGAGGCGCAACATCCGGAGTCTTCGCCGACGGATGGCGCGCGCGGTACGGGTTGAACCACGCGTGCAGTTCCATGCCGCGTTGGTGGCACTCCTCTACCGCGAAGGCCAGGGGATCCCACTCATCGTCCGGCGGCCTGCCCTGCTCGCCGGTCAAATACTCGGACCAAGGCTCGAGGCGGCTCTCATAGAGGGCGTCGCCCGATGGCCGAACCTGGAACACCACCGCGTTGAGACCCGCCCTTGCGGAAGTGTCGATGATCGCGCGAAGCTCCTCCCTCGCCAACTTGGCAGGCAGGCCCCGTTTGGATGGCCAGTCGATGTTGTCGACCGTTGCCACCCAGACGGCTCGGAACTCGCGCGGGAGATCCAGTTGTGCTGGGCTCGCGGCCATCAGCAAGAGTCCAAGGGCTCCGATCGACATGGAAGTTCCATTCCACCTGAAACCGGCACGGGTTTGGACCGGTAGGCTTACCTTGTGGAGAGAATTCAGGCCGACGCGGTCTCGATCGGCGTGCTGAGGCTAACCCTTCCCAACGGACTTCGGGTGGATGAGGTCCACCTCGAGGCCGCTTCTCTATCGGCGGTCCGCGATCCACTTTCGGTCGAGTTGGGCGCCCCGGCTCCCCTCACCGCCAAGGTCGGCGAAAGGTCCGTGGCCGACTTTCTGGAAGCGAAGTCGCCCGGCAACATCCGGCACTTCGAAGTCGCCATCCAGGAAGGCAAGATCTTCATCAAGGCCACCGTCCGGATGCTGTTCGAGGTCCGCGGGTTGATCGTGTGCCGCCTCGAAGTGGTGGAGGGCCGCCAGATCTTCGTCCGGTTCGTCGAGGCCCAGTTCCTAGGCGTCAACCCAAAGCAGCTTGTCCAGGCCCAGTTGGACCAGGTCAACCCGATCCTCGACGCCAAGGATTTCCCCGTGAGCGTCGAACTTGTTTCCCTTGCCCTTGAAGACGGTTTCGTCACCCTGGCAGGCACCCTTGCTCCACCCTCCCGCGCCGCTGGTTGACATTAAGTCACGACTCTGCGATGCTAGGGCGTGCGTATTACTTTTCTTGCTTTAGCTCTGCTGTCCCTAGCCGGTTCGTCGTCTGCGACCCTTTACTCCCTGCGAGACGATTTCAGCGCCTCTTCCAACCCAACCGGCCCGTGGGCATACGGCTCAGTTTCTGGGCTTGGCGGCGGTTTTGCGGCAAACACCCTGTTCACCGACACTTACTACGGGATGCAGACCTGGGTCTTCTCGGCCGGCGAGTCGTATCCGCTGGTCTTGCGTAACCACACCGGCGCCGACGTGACTACCTGGAGCACCGTCCCGATGCATGCCGGCGACGTCGGCCTTCATCCCGGCAACGGCATCAACCCCGCCGCCGTTCGATTCGTGGCTCCGTTCGAAGGCTCGTACGCGATCAATTCCCTCTTCGATAGCCTGGGAGGCGCCACCGTCTCCGTCGGCGTCTACCGCAACCAGTCCCTCGTGGACTCCTCCACCTTAGGCGGCTCCGGAACATGGGCCTATGGCAGCACCCTGCTCCTTGCGGCTGGTGAAGCCCTCGACTTCGTAGTGGGCAGCAACGGCGGATATGTGAACGACTCGACTCGCCTAGACGTCACCCTGGACGCCACGCCCGTCCCGGAGCCGGTCAGCGGTCTTGCCCTGGCCCTTGGAGTCTTCGCAGTTCGTCGGCGTCGCAACTAGCCTTCGCCAAGCCCAGGGGAAGGAAAGCATCCTGGTATCCTGGTGCCTTCACGGGCGAGTGGCGAAATTGGTAGACGCGCTGGATTTAGGTTCCAGTCCTTCGCGGGGTGAGGGTTCGAGTCCCTCCTTGCCCACCACAGAAATCGGCCCCTTGGCATAGCTGCCAAGGGGTTTTTGCTTGACCCTACTCGTGCCCGTGGCAACCGCAGTCGTCGTGGCTTGCGTAGAGTTCGAGCCAATCCGGATCGAGGCTCGCTCGGAGCTTCGCGTAATGGCCCTTTGCGGTCGCAAAGTCCATCGTCGGGTTAGACCACTTGAGGCCCTTCGTGGCAAGCATGATGTCGAAGAACTTCACGTTGGGGTTGAGGCCCGCGATCGCCTCCTTGCCCGGTCCAAACGCGGTCACGACCACATGCTCAGATGTGTGGTTCCCGCTCGTCCAGCAGACCTTGGTGTGGTTGCCAAGGATCATGGCCAGAGTTCCGCCGGAGCTCTTGTGGAAGTCCGCCAACGCGAACGGAGACTTGCCCGCCATCGCGTCCATCACTCCCTGAGCTTCGCTTCCCGAAAGCTTGAGTCCCAACTTGGTCTCGATCACGTCCTGAATCAGGGAGATCGAAGGCGATTTCCCGAGGGCCTCCATGATGGGGGCATAGCTGGACTTCATGTTGGAGAGGGTAGCTAGCCCGGCGGTGCTGTCGATGTACTCCGCACCGGCACCGTTCAGGCTTGGTCCGCCGCAAGCATGGTCGGAAGTGATGATGACGAGCGTCTCGCCGTCCTTCTCCGCAAACTCGATCGCCACCTTGACCGCTTCCTCAAACGCGAACTGGTCGTAGACCATTGCCGCAAGATCGTTCGCATGGGCGCCATGGTCGACCTTTCCGCCTTCGATCTGCAAGAGGAATCCTTTCTTGCTGCCCTTTAGGTTCTCGATCGCCGTGGTCGCCATCTCCGCCAGGGTCGGCACCTTCTTCGCCAACTCCGGATCGTTGTCTCGGTCAACCGAATAGGGGAGGTGGCTCGGGCTGAAAATGCCCAGAATCTTCTTCGACTTAAGACCAAGAAGCTGGTCCCGACTCTTGACGACTTTGAAACCCGCCTTCTCGAAGTCCCCGTAGAGATCCCGCTTATCCTTGCGGCTCTCCGCGCTGAAGGACCGATCTCCGCCTCCCATGAGAACCTCCACGCCAGACGTGAGGTACTTCTCCGCAATCAGCGGCTCCAGGTCGCGCTGAACGCAGTTGACGGCGAAGCCGGCCGGCGTTGCGTGGGTGATCGTGGTAGTCGTAACCAAGCCGCAGCGAACCCCCGCTTCGGTCATCAAGTTGACCAGGGTTCGAAGCTCTGTCCCGTCCGGGAACATATTGAGCTGACCGTTCCAGATGTGGCGACCAGATCCCCAAGTCGAGCTCGCAGCCGCCGAGTCGGTCACCAGCGAGTTCAGAGAACGGGTGTCCTGCCAGCCGCGATGGACGTCGTCGCGGTTCCAAAGGGTTGTCCAGTAAGACTGGCGACCGTCTCGGATCCGCTGGAACTGGTCCGCCATCGCCAACGTCTGGGTGGCCATACCATCCGCAACGCAGAAGATGATGTTCTTCGGCTTGCGGCGCGCGGCGGCAAAGGCCTCGCCTCGAGTGACACCCAAAAGCGCTGTGGCGGTGCCGGCAATGCCTGCACCCAGAATCGATCGCCGAGAAAGCTGCATGGGGCCGAGCTTACACGCTTGCCGGCCCCCTTATTCACCTCTTAACAGCCGCGGTTAGCCACGCCCGTTCCAGAATCGGTCGATCTCTTCCGTGGTGGATCCAGCACCCTTAAGCGCAGAGATCGCGGGGAAAGAAACGTGCCCGTCAAGCCAAGCGGTGACCACTCGCTTCGAGTCGTATCGCCCCCAGAGCTGGCCCTGAGACCTCGCGTCTGGGAAGGTGACGCCCAGATTCCAGAAGGAAGGGGCGTCTACCCGGTTGTTCCCGATCGGGTTGGTGACAACCGGACGTCCCGGCGACACGATGTCCTTACCCGTGGCTTCGGCATACAGCAAAGTGCTGGCCGGGGCTTCGAAAATCGAGGACGGCTGCCCGGAGTAGACCGGACCGTACGGCCCCATCACCCGCGAGTTCAGGTACCGACGATTCATGCCAAAGCTGGCGTAGTGGCCAAAGTTGTACCAATAGTATTCGCTGTTCTTGTCGAACCGGCCCCGGCCCTGGGAGTCCGCGAGCGTTGCGTCGTCGGCTCGATCCGTCGGATCGTAGAACATTTCCACGTTCTTGCTGTAAGGCTGGAGCAAGAGCGGATAGCCGAACAAGCACACTCCACCCGTGCAGGCCGAGGGATAGGTCGCGGCCAGCGGGTCGTTGGTGAAGGCAAGCAACTCAAGCGGTACCAGGCCGTCGTCGTTGTCTCCCATGTAGAGCATGGTCGCCAGACTGCTTTGCTTCAGGTTCGAGATCGTCATCGTCTTCTTCGCCGCCGTCTTGGCTTGGGCGAACACCGGGAACAGGATCGCCGCAAGAATCGCAATGATCGCGATGACAACGAGAAGCTCGATCAAGGTGAATGCCTTCTTGTTCATATAACTAGCTTCTAGGCCTGCCGAGCTCCTTGAGTTGACTGATCTGATGATGAAGAGCCACGGTTGACGGAGCCTGCACAGGCTCGGCAAAGAGGTCAAGGAACCATCAGGAGAGGCAACTTCCGTCTAGAGGCCTACGCCGGAGTACCGCTTGAGCCCGGCGGCCCAAAGGATGCGGAAACCAACGTAGCTCAGCCCGATCCACGCGAGTTGCATGCCCAGCACCGGAATGGCGGCCTGGGCAGAAAGCCGGCCCACCAGGATTTCCGTGGGCGCTCCGGTCGTGAAGTAGAAAGGCAGCGATCGGGCAAGATTCTGCGCCCAGTCCGGAAGCAGCGCGATCGGGAACATAGAGCCGGACAAGAACAGCAGGGGAATGTAGTACAGCTCGAAGATCGCCGTCGCTTCTTGCGTGAACAGCGCGATCATGCCAAGCATCAGCACGAGGGTGTAGCTCACGAAGTGGCCCAGCACAACGCTGGCCCAGAACTCCCACCCCAGGAACACCCTGGCCTCGCCCAGCATCGGACGATAAGCCCAGACCAGGATCACAAAGAACGGGAAGAACAGCGCAGGCCGAATCAGCCGCCAGGGCAGGTTCCGCAACATCGAAAACTGGAAGTAGGAGATGGGCCGTAGCAGCTGCGAACTGAACAGGCCTTCTTTGATCTCCAGGCTGATCTCCCAGAGGATGTGACTCGTGATGAAGCCCTGCAGCAGCAGCGTGCAGAGGTAGTAGAGGACGAAATCGCTCGTGGTGTAGCCAGCGATCTGCCCGCTGGACTGGGCCCTCGCCCACACCAAGGGCATCGTGATCGCGGTCACCAGCTCCGTGGTGATCCAGATCAAACCGCTTGCCCGGTAGGCGAGCCCATCCTGGAAGTAGATCGAGAAAACCGCCCGCCACTTTCGGGCCAGGGTTCGCGCGGCTTTCATCACCTCTTGGCTATACCCAACTTTGGCCCAGGATCATGGCCCTGCCGAGCACGCGCCCGTCTGGGTAACGTTCCGGACATGCTGGCAACAAGAACTGGTTCCCTTCCGATCGGATTTCGCCGAGGCTGGTCGGACTGGCAAAAGGACCTTCCAAGTCTCCTCACCTGGGCACGCTCAAACGACCTTGGGGTGATCGACCTGGGCTCGGACGCAGACGAGGCCGGAAAGGCGGTCGCGGACAGCGGTCTCAGAGTTGGGTCCGCCGACCTGAAGGGCTGGCAAGGCTTGATCTCGTCCGACCCGGAGAAGGTCAAAGCTTCGCTGGATGCCAACGCCGGCTACCTGGAGCGGTGCGCCGCCCTGGGCATCGACAAGTACTTCGCCGTGATGCTTCCCGAGGACCCGACCAAACCGCGGAAGGAGAACTATGAGCTGATGGTGTCTGGCCTTCAGCAGTTGGCGAAGCTGCTTGAAGCGAACCACGGATTTCTTGTGATCGAGGGCTGGCCCGGTCCCGGAGCCCTCTGCTGCACCCCGGAAAGCTACCGGGCCACCCTCGCCGAAACCTCCGATGCGATCGGGATCAACTACGATCCCTCGCACCTGATTCGGATGGGGATCGACCCCGTCCGATTCCTAGAGGAGTTCGTCGACCGCGTCTACCACGTGCACGGCAAAGACACGGAGATCATGGCCGAGGAAGTGTACGAGTACGGAACCGAAGAGCCGGCAACCTTCATCGACGGCCACGGATTCGGAAGCACCTTCTGGCGCTACACGATCCCGGGCCACGGTGAGATGCGCTGGACCAAGGCCTTCCAGATCCTCGAGGAGAACGGATACACCGGCGCCGTCAGCATTGAGTTGGAGGACGAGAACTTCAACGGCTCCGAATCCGGTGAGAAGCAAGGCATCCTAGCCGGAGCCGCTTTCCTCGCCAGCGCTTAGGACGCAAATCGCCGCGGGCTGGCCGTCCCGATCAGCCCGCGTACCCCCTCCCGGCGAAAAAAGTCCTAGCAGAGAACAAAGTCCTACCGCGAACGCTACGGTTTCCGTCAAACTATGTCGCATGCGTTCCGTCGCGCGGCACACTCTTTCCTTACTATTGCTTCTATCGGTGGCGACCGGGTTCTCCCAACTGCCGGCCCCCAAAGCCGAGGGTCCAACCGCCACGAAGAGCCTCTCGGTTCGCCATCTCGACGGCTGGATTGAGAAGCTGATGGCCAAGCACCGAGCCAACCTCGAGAAGGAAGGCAAGGTGGTGGGCAAGGAAGGCCTGGCCGAAGGGGAGGACGAAGCGCCCGGCGTGGACTTCATCCGCGCGCTGCGGCACTACACGTACGTTCGGTCCTATCCGAACGACAGCTTCGATCCCAGCCGGTACGCCCAAGGAGTGGAAGCGGTCAAGCTGATCCCGCCCGCTCGCCGAGGCCTGACGGCGCCTGGCCTGTCCGGAAGCACCTGGGAGTTCGTCGGTCCCAAGAACCTAGACGTTCCCTACCGAATCTACTACGGAGTTCGGCCGACCAGCGGGCGCGTCAACCAGATCGCGGTCGATCCCACCAACGGTCAGCGGATGTTTCTTGCCTCCGCCGGTGGCGGAGTCTGGCGCACCCTCAACGGCGGCGTAACCTGGAAGGCGGTCGGCGACCAGTGGGAGATGCAGAAATCACAAAGCGTCGCCATCGATCCCAACAACCCCAACATCGTGTACGCGGGCACCGGCGACTTTGACGGATGGGAGGGCTACCCGTTTGGGCTCCTCAAGAGCACCGACGGCGGAGACACCTGGACCAACGTCGGCTTCTCTGGCTTCATCGGGCGCGTTGTCAACGCCACCCTCGTCATGCCGGGCGACTCCCAGACCGTGTTCGTGGCCGCCAGCACTCGCTCCGGCGACGGCTACGTCTGGAAAACCACCGACGGAGGCGCGACCTGGACCCAAGCGATCAGTTCCCAGCGGGGCTGGTACAACCTCAAACTGGGTGCCCCCGATGCCAACGGCAAGCGAGCCATCTGGGCCGCCGCCATCGGCTCCAATGCCGCCGTCGCCTGCTCGAAGGACAACGGCGTTACCTGGAGCTTCGGAGCTGGACTAACGGGCGACGGCAGCGAAGGCGTCGATGTTGCCCCGTCCCTCATCACCGCGGGAACCGCTTATCTGATCACCGGTGCCACCCAGCAAATCAAGAAAACCACCGACTTCGGCCTCAACTGGACCGACGTCACCGGCAACCATCCCGGCGGCTACAACTGGAGCCAGAGCTGGTACGACTGGCACATCACCACCGGCACGGACGGCACCAAAGACTTTGTCTATACCGGCCTCATCGACGTCGTTCAATCCAAGGATGGCGGGCAAACGTGGGCCAGCGTCGGCCTCTCGTACACCGGAAGCGCCATCATCCACAACGACCAGCACGCGGGTGCAGCCGACCCCAGCAATCCAAATCGGATGATCTTCGGCGGCGACGGCGGTATCTACGAGTTGGTTTACAACCCGGCCAACGGCTCCAATACCATCACCCCGCTCAGCAAGACGCTTGGCGTCTCCCAGTTCTACGATGCCGACTGGCATCCCACGAACCCCGACATCATGTTGGGTGGAACCCAGGACAACGCGACCCCCGTCTCCCAGGGAGACCTTGAGAACTGGGTTAACCGCGCAGGCGGCGACGGCTTCGGGGTCTGGATCAGCCCGACCAATCCGCTCATCCAGTACGCGACCATCTACGGCAACACCGTCTACAAGACCACCGACGGATGGAACTCTCAGTTCGACATCTCGCCGAACCTGAGTGATTCGACTCCGTTCGTAACCCCCGTCGAGGGCGACCCGAACGACGCCAAGTACGTCTACACCGGCAACGCCTGGCTGCACCGGTTCGACGGCTCTAGCTGGACCCAAAAACTCGGCAACCAAATGCTGGGATCCAACGCCAACGACTTCGTCACCACCATGAAGGTGGCCCAAGGCGACAGCAACCGCATCTACGTTGGCACCACCAACGGTCGGCTATGGATGTCCAAGGACTTTGGCGCCACCTGGACCAACATCCGAGGCAACCTGCCCAACCGATCGATGACCTCGATCGACGTGGACCCGAACAACAAGGCCTCGATCTTGGTCGGTCTCAGCGGATTCGATTCCGGCCACATCTGGCGCTGCGAAAACACCGAAGCGGCGAGTCCGCAATGGGTGGACGTCTCCGGCGTTGGGAGCACTGCGCTGCCGAACGTTCCGCTAAGCGCCATCACCCGCCACTGGGAGGACCCGGCGAACCGATGGTTCGTTGGCACCGACCTCGGCGTGTTCGCCACCGACGACGCGGGCGCGAACTGGTCCAACCTCACGATCCCGTTCGGCCTTCCCGCCGTCCAGGTAACCGCGATCAAGGCCGTTCCCGGCACCGCCTTCCTGAACGTCGCCAGCTATGGGCGCGGCATGTGGCGCATCTCGCTGGCGGTAGGAGCCCAAGTCTCCGCCATTGCTCTCAACCCCACCACCGTGCGGGGTGGCGTGTCCTCGACCGCCACCGTGACTCTCTCCGAGCCCCCCGCCACGGACACGGTGGTGACCTTGAGCAGCAGCAGCACCAAGGCAACGGTTCCGCCAAGCGTCACCGTTCTCGCCGGGCAGCTCAGCGCCAACTTCACGGTATCCACCATCGCCGTGGATGCCCAGACCACCGCAACCATCCGGGCCACCCTCGGAACCCTGTCCAAGCAGGCTTCCCTAACGATCAACCCGGCAACCGTAGCTTCGGTCTCCGTCTCGCCGACCTCCCTGTTCGGCGGGTTCCCGGCCACCGGCACCGTGACCCTGGACGCCGCCGCACCCGCGACCGGCACCACCGTAAGCCTCGTGAGCACCGACACGACGGCGGCCACCGTTCCAGCGACCGTCAGCATCGTGGGAGGCGGCACCACCGCAACCTTCCCGGTGACCACCAAGGTGGTCACTGCGCTCAAGTCGCCGCAGATCCGGGCCATCCACCTCGGAAACGTGGTCAACACCAACCTTTCCGTGAAGCCCATCGGGGTTGCCACGGTGAGCCTCTCCCCGAACGTAGTCGCCAGCGGCGGCAAGAGCACGGGAACGGTGAACCTCGTGAACAATGCGCCAACCGGTGGATTGGTGGTCACTCTGTCCTCGAACGTACCGGCCTACGCCACCGTCCCGGCTTCGATCACGATCGCCGCCGGCACCAAGACGAAGACGTTTACCGTCACCGGCAAGGGCACGAACATCGATCGGAGCATCTTCATCACGGCAAGCCGCGCCGGAACCAATGTCCGCGCGAACATGCTGCTGAAGGGCACCCGGCTCTCCAAACTCCTGATCCCGCCCGGAGACAAGGTCGGCGGCCTCAACTACGAGGGAACGATCGCCATCATCGGAACCGCCCCCACCGAGGGAACGGTCGTGACCCTCACCAGCAGCAACCCCACGGTGCTGGCCGTCCCGGCATCCGCCACCGTCCCCTCCGGCAAAACGAGCGTCGCCTTCAAGTTCCGCACCTACGGAACGCTGGTGAGAACGGCGGTCACGGTTAAGGCCACTCTCAAGGGGGTCTCCTCCTCGCAGGTCGTCTACGTGCTGCCTCCTAAGCTGAGTTCAGTGACCTTGTCGCCGACCAGCATCAAGGGCGGACAGACCGCAACCGCAACGGCCACCATCGATGGTCCCGCGCCCAAGGGTGGCATGCTCCTCGCGCTGA
Organism: Fimbriimonadaceae bacterium; assembly: GCA_041742595.1. GTDB lineage: Bacteria > Armatimonadota > Fimbriimonadia > Fimbriimonadales > Fimbriimonadaceae > JBGSIJ01. Next base: position 118,751 of record JBGSIJ010000030.1, read on the forward strand.
GCACCAGCAACAAGAGCTTCGCCTACACCCTGGCTTCCATCCGGATTCCGGAGGGCGCCAAGTTCGTGCGGTTCTTCGTTTACACGAACGAGACCACCGCTCGGCGAACCGTGCAGGTGACGGCGTCCAACAGCGGCACTTCCAAGAGCGCCACCCTGACGATCGTCCCCTAAGGCAGCAAAAGGGCCGCGACTCCAGAAATGGAGTCGCGGCCCTTTTTGTTTGAGTTGAGGTCGCTAGCCGGACCAGAGTTCGGAGGAGCTGGACACGTCCTTGACCACCTTCTCGATGTTCCACTTGACCAAAGCCGGCGTCACGCCACGGTTCTCGATCCCAATCGCAACCATCAGGTTGCCCTTGCCGGTGATGTAGAACTGGCTCGGTTGGATCTCGAAGTTCTGCTTCAGAAGATCGCGGGCCTTGAGCGTCGGCTTCTCGGGCCCTAGGTTCACCGTGAGCCAGATGTAGCGCCCGCTGGGGCTAACTTCAAAGGCGACCGGAATCGTGAATTTCTCGTCGACGATCGCGACTTCGAACTTCTCCTTGCCAGCCTCCGTACCCAGCGGCTTGGGGTCGTACCCCATTCCGGTCAGGAGCGGAGCCAGTCCCGCCGCCGTAACCTTGTCGGTGGTGGCCTGGGCGCCCGCGCGCCCGGCGGTAAGGGTCATAACCCCAAGAAGGCCGGATAGGGCAAGGGAAGCTAACGTAATCCGTCGCATGGTCCCCATGTTATCAGGCTGAGCGTCGGCGTGTGAAGCGGGTCGTTCCAACCACGCATACTAGGAGGATCGTGCCCGAACCTTCCGCCGCGCGCTGGACCATCCAAGAGGCCGTAGCGCCCGGGATATCTGCGGTGAAAGCGAACTGGGCGCCCTTCCTCGCGATCCAAGCCGCATCGGTGGCGATCGTTCTCATCTACTATCGATTCACGCCCCTGCAAGACGCGCTCGCGTCCCTCTCCGAATGGAAAGTTGCTGGTGGGTTAGCCTTTGCGGCGATCGGCGGCGCGGTTGCCGGCGGCCTGATTCCGGAAGTCGCCAAGCTGGCCACCGGAAGGCTGAGGAACCTCGGCCGGAAATGGCAAGCGGACACCGCCTTCAACGCCTTCGTCTACGCGGTGGTCGGCGTGGAGGTAGACCTCTTCTACCAAGCCCAGGCTCGCTGGTTCGGTAACGGGGTGGACTTCTCTACCCTCGCAACCAAGGTCCTCGTGGACATGAGCTTCTTCGCCACCGTCGTGTCGATTCCCACGGCCGTCCTTCTCTTCGACTGGAGGAAGCTTGGCGCCCGCGAACTGCGCACGAGACTCACCTCGACCTACTATCGGGACAAGATCGTTCCCTCGCTCGTCCCGTGCTGGGCGTTCTGGTTTCCGGTGTGCTTCAGCGTGTACGCCATGCCCGTCAACCTCCAGTACTGCCTCTCCATCCTGGCCGAGGCGGCCTGGAGCATCCTGTTCGTCTTCATCGCCACCCAGAGCGAGGCTCCCGCATGACGAAGCGATCCCGCGCGGCCCTAATCATCTACCTGTTTCTCGTCACGTCCACCTTCGGCTTCCTCCAGCCATTCTCTCCCCTCTACCTGGAGTCCGCCGGACTCACCCGGGACCAGATTGGCTGGGTCTTCGGCCTTGGCTCTGGGATCGCCCTCGTCTTGCAGCCGCTTTGGGGGCGACTCTCCGATCGGTTCGATACCCGCCGCCCCTTCATCATTCTCAGCGCCCTCGCCTCCGGAATCGCCTACCTTGCCTTTCGGGGAGCCGGAAGCTTCGGCGCGTTCCTTGCCCTCACCGCGGTCGGCGCGAACGGCCTCCTCTACCTAAACTCCGTCGGGGGCGTTCTGATTGGCCGACTGGTGCAGAGCAGCCAAGGCGGCGCGGCCTACGCGGGCTATCGGGTTTGGGGCTCCGTCGGCTACATCCTGGTCACCCTTGCCACCGGCCTCCTTCTGAATCCTCGCGGTCTGAAGCTGGACCGTCCCATCCTGGATCAGGTCTTCACCTTCGGCCCCCTGCTCTTCTTCTCCATCGCCACCGTGGCTTTCTTCCTGCCCGATGCCAAGGACCTCAAGCGAGCTGCCGTCGCCGCCGGAAAAGCGCCCATCTCCGAGAACCTCCGCTGGTTCCTTCTCTCCTACTTTCTCTACATCTTCGCGCTGTACGGAGCCTCCAACTTCCTCTCCCTCTTTATGAAGGAACTCGGGGGAAGCTCCCTCTGGATCACCGCCATGTTCGCCGGCGGCGTGATCTGCGAGGTCCTGGTCATGCGCGTCTCCGGAAAATTCAGCGACGATTTCGGCCGGCGCCCCTTGCTGGCCATCACCTACCTGCTCCTCCCCTTCCGCCTGATGCTCTACGTGGCGATGGTGTCGCCCATGGGGGTCCTGGTGGTGCAACTGCTCCACGGGATCAACTTCGGGATCATGGGCGCGATTTCCATCGCCATGGTGAACGACCTCGCGGACAACACCAACCGGGGCCAGTCCCAGTCCCGACTTGCGGCCACCGCCGGACTGGCGTCGACCGTAGCGCCGATCGTGTTTGGCCGAATCGCCCAATCCCTTGGCCTCAAGGCCATGTTCGCCGCCGCCTCCCTGATGGCCTTCGCTGGCATGGTGGTCTTTCTCCTGAAGGTTTGCGAAACCCACCTTGGGTGCAAGCCGATCGCCGACCGGGGTCCCCGCCGATTGGCGTGGTTCCTGAAACTGCTGGACGCCCCGCCCGGTAGGTAGCCTTGCCAACCGTGACGCCTCCTATCATCTGGATCTCCGGCCCTCCCGCCGCCGGCAAGACGACCCTCTCCGAGGAGCTGATGACCCGGTTCCCCCGAGCCGTCCACCTCCAAGTAGATCAGTTGCGCAACTGGGTGGTGTCCGGCATGGCGGATTCCGTGCCCTGGACCGACGAAACCGAGCGCCAGTTCCAGATCGCCGAGGAAGCCACCTGCGATGTTGCCCTCCGCTACCAGGCCAGCGGGTTCGCGGTGGTAGTGGACCACTGCCGCAACCTGCCTCGCGTCCAAGCTCTCGTCGACGCGCGACTTCAGGGCGTTCCCGTGATCAAGGTCTGCCTGCTTCCCGACCTCGACACGAACCTCGAACGCAACCACCAAAGGACCGACAAGCCGTTCGAGCCCTCAACCCTCGACCCCATCATCCACTTCATGAGCGGACGCCTAGGACAAGACGTGCCGAGGGGCTGGCAGGTCCTGGACAACTCCCGCCTCACCCCCGAGCAGACCGCCGACTCGGTGCTCAATGGCTAGCTCGGTCCATACTTTGCCTATGCCCGAAGAGCCCGTCGTAGACCGTTACCCCCTCGCCACCGACAAGCCGCCCGTCGTCACCCAGCACGTCACCAAGTCCGGGATGGAGTACGAGGCCGCCACCGGCATGATGCCGCTAAACAACGAATTCGGGGAGACCGAGGCCGGGATCTTCTACGTCGCCTACACCAAGACCGGAACGGAGCCCACCGAACGTCCGCTGATGTTCACCTTCAACGGAGGCCCTGGCTCGTCTTCAGTCTGGCTCCACTTCGGCGCCGTCGGCCCGCAGCGGGTCGTCCTCGAAGAGGACGGCATGATGCCTTCGCCCCCATTCCGCCTTGAGGAGAACCCGGACAGCTGGCTGGAGCACGCCGACCTCGTCTTCATCGATCCTGTCGGCACCGGCTTCAGCCGCCCCGCCAAGAAAGACGGCGGCAAGCCCTACTGGAGCCTGGAAGGAGACGTCGCCTCCATCGCGGAGTTCATCCGGCTCTACCTGACCCGCGCGGGGCGCTGGACCTCGGAGATCTACCTCGTGGGTGAGAGCTATGGCACCACCCGTGCCGCGGGCCTCGCCGGCTACCTCGTCGACCACGGGATCGCCCTCAACGGGATCATCCTGGTCTCCAGCATCCTCAACTTCCAGACCGCCCGATTCAACAAGGGCAACGACCTTCCCTACCTCCTTTTCCTGCCCACCTACACCGCAACCGCTTGGTACCACGGCAAGCTCAAGGGAGACCGAACGCTGGAGCAGGCCCTGAAGGAGTCGGAAGAGTTCGCCGGTGGCGGGTACACCTTGGCCCTCTCGCAGGGAGATCGCCTCTCCTCCGATGACCGCGCCAAAGTGGTCGCAAAACTGGCCGACCTAACCGGACTCTCGGAAGACTACGTGGATGCAACCGACCTCCGGATCAACATTCACCGCTTCTGCAAGGAACTCCTCCGCAATGAGAAGCGAACCGTGGGCCGCCTAGACAGCCGCTTCAAGGGGATCGACGAGAACGCCAGCACGGAGAACCCGCAGCACGATCCCTCGATGACCGCCATCATGGCCCCCTACACCTCCATGGCCAACGACTACATCCGGCGAACCCTCAAATGGGAGACCGATACCCCGTACTACGTCTTCAACCCGGGCGAGCTCTGGAAGAACTGGAGCTACGGAGACGCCGGCCAGGGCCATCCGGACACCAGCGAGGCTCTGCGGGCGGCCTTATCCAAGAACCCCTACATGCGCGTGTTCGTAGCCTCGGGGTTTTACGACCTCGCAACGCCCTACTTTGCGACCGAGTACACGCTGGCCCACCTCGGGCTAGACCCCAGCCTGCGCGGAAACATCCAAACCGAGACCTACGAGGCCGGACACATGATGTACATCCACGCTGATTGTCTCGCCAAGCTCAAGCGTGACGTCGCCGCCTTCATGGGGGGATAGCTTCAAAGCCCGGCGAGTGGCAGAATAGGGACATGAGAAACCCCAACCCCATGTTTGGCGAGCCCAGCTGGGAACTGCGGAGCGACCTGGCCGAGGCTTGGACGTCCGTGCGCGGCGGACACACCGGCCCTGCCCGGTTCCGGGTCGGCGATCGTTGGGTTTCCCCTTACCATGTGGCCCCCTGGCACGACGAAGAGATGGCCTGCGAGCCGATCCTCCAGGTCCTCCGTGGGGACTTCTTCTGCCTGCCGTTCGGCGGCAACGCGACCCCGCTGGATGGGCAAACCTTTCCCGTCCACGGGCATCCCGCCAACGACGTTTGGAAGCTTGAAGCCTCGGGAGACTCCTGGATCGAGGCCAGCCTGGACTTCGGAGCCGGTTACGCCGACCGCGTCACCAAGCGCGTTGAAGTCCGCGAGGGCCAAACCAACCTCTACCAGTCCCACACGGTAGCCCTCGACGGCCGCCTCCCTGCCGGAATGCACGCGATGCTCGCCTTCGCCTCGCCCGGGATCGTGTCCTCAAGCCCCTACGAGTTCGCGGCGACGCCCCCCGAGCGCTTCGAGCATCCCGAGCTGGATGGCTATTCCTGGCTCGCGCTCGACGCGCGCTTCGCCTCGATCTCCGCCGCCCCCGGCATCGACGGACACCCCGTCGACCTCAGCCGCTACCCAACCCTGTCTGGCTTTGAGAACCTTGCCATGCTCGTTCGCAAACCGGATGCCGAGCTCGGATGGACCGCCGTGGTCTTCCAGGAAGAGGGCTACGCCTGGTTCAACGTGAAGAGCAACGAGGTCCTGCCCCATACCGTCCTCTGGTGCTCCAACGGCGGGCGTCACTACCCGCCTTGGAACGGCCGGCACCGCAACGTTCTGGGACTCGAAGAGGTTTGCGCCTACTTCCACCTCGGCGCTGCCGAGTCCGCCGCCCCGAACCCGATTAGCGATGAAGGGTTCCCTACCGCGATCGACTTCAGCCGAGCCGAGCCCAAGCGCATCCCCGTGATCTCCGGAGTCGTCGAGGTCCCAGCGGGCTTCGACGAAGTCGTCCGGATCGAGCCCGAGGGGAACGGCATCGTTCTCATCTCACGGAACGGCCTCCAGGTGCGCACCGTGCTAGACCTAGACTGGCTCTCCTAGCTGGCGACGTCCCATAATCCAGGCATGCGACGAGTTCTCTCGCTACTCCTCGGTCTGACCATGGCCCTCGGCTCGGTGGCGGGCCCGCGCCAGGATCGCTTCGGAGCTCCGCAGATCGACGCGACGCCACCGGCCGTCCAGATCCTGCGCGCCGCGCAAATCGTGGACTACGGCCGGGTTGTCTTCCAGGGCAACCTCGACTTGAATCCCGCCCTAGACCGAATCCGCCGGGGCGAGAAGCTTCGGTATCGGAACGACGGCACCGTGTTCCGCAACCGGGAGGCACGACTCCCGCGCCGAGGCGACCGCGAGTACTACCGCGAGTTTGTATTCCCGCACCGCTCCGCCCCGTTCCCGGGTCCGGCCAGGATCGTGCTGGGCAAGGCCGGTGAAGTGTTCTTCACCGGCGACCACTACGTCTCGTTCGTTCAGGCCAGGCCGCGTTAGCGGAGTCGAACGAGCCCGGAGACCACGACCTTGTCCTCGTTGTCGCGGAGGGTTAGGGCCTGGCCCTTGAAGGTCAGCGATCCAAGCGACTCAAACTTGGGACTGGTCAGGAAGAAGGCGCCTTCGGCCAGGTTGCGCCACCGCAGAGTCGTCTTGCTCAGGGACTTGCCCTTCGTCGCCTTCAGCCGCGCCAAGCTCGAGAGAGTTCCCGGGTAGGTTGCGCGCTCGACCACCATCGCGGACTGCGTGCCGGAAATGGTGATCACTTGCGTTGCGCCCCGGCTGGGCTTGGCATAGGAGCCCACGATCTTGTCCTCCGAGTATCGGTCGACCGGACGCCCTTGGATGTCGAAGGTCCGCGAGTTTCGCCAGACCGGCGGCCCTTCCAGTCCCTCGTCCTGGGTTGCCTCAAGCACCTTGATCTGGTTGTTCTTGACGATTGCTGAAAAGAGGCTGCCGCCCCCTGCCCACCACGTATTTGCGCCCGACACGCTGCCCGCCGGAAACTCGCGGCTCTGGAAAGTGGATGGCTCCACGATGCTGGCGGTCTCAAACACGTCCGCAACCGCGTACTTCTTCCCTGCCACCTCGACCCAGACTCGCGAAAGCGGGCCAACGTCGCCGGGGCTTGGGCGCAGTTCCTGAACGACGAATCGGACGGAAGGAGGCGGCATCGCCGTGATGCCGGCGGTAGAAAGAGCGAGGGCAGCCGTGAAAAGCATGCCTGTGTATACCAGCAGAGCCGGAAACTCGCCTAGGACGCGGGCTTCTTCTGGCCGGAGGCGCCTACCTTGAGAGGAGGGTTCGCTCGAGCCGTCCGGAGTATCCGTGCCGCCACGTTAGCGGGAACAAAGCCTGGCCGCCAGGTTGGGGTCCCCTTGGGGCAGATCGCCGAGTAGAGGGAGCAAGCCGCCAAGTACGATCCCGATGGCGAGGCATGGTTGCCGTCCGGATTCCACAGTTCCAGCTTGGGCGAGGCGGCAAGAACACGATCCCATACTCGCCCAACCGGAACGATCTCCGCCTTTGATGCCGCTGCGATCTGGCGATAAACGTCCAGCGTGTACTCCGTCTCGTCCCAACCCCGGCGGGGCCACTCCGCGTACAACAGAACACGAGCCCCCGCCTTCCGGGCGGCGGTCGCAAGGTCAATCGCGCTCTTCTGCGAGTACTTGTACTTGTGAGAGCTACTCACCATCGCCCCCTGAAGGACGACTACGTCGAACTTCCCTGCCCCCAACGTGGCAAAGGACTCCCCCCGACGAGCGAGGGCATCCAAGTTGGCATCGATCAATGAGCTGACCGCCAAACGATGATTGGCTCCATCCGTCTCGGCAAGCAGCTTCACCATGCCGGGAACGTCGTTGAGCCGGGTGTGGCTGTTTCCCAGAAACAGAACCCGAATCTCCTTCGGGGCCAGAACGAGGCAAGCCAGCGCGACGCCCAACATCCGCCGAGGATACTCCCGGGGCGCCTACTCCGCGCGGAGCCGGTAGCCGACTCCCGTCTCCGTCTTGATCCACCGAGGGCGCGCCGGCTCCGCCTCGATCTTCTGCCGCAGTTGCGCCATGAACACCCGAAGGTAGTGAAGCTCGTCCACGTAGGCGGGCCCCCACACTTCGCTGAGCAGCTGTCGGTGGGTGACCACCAAGCCGGCGTGCTTCACCAACAAGGAGAGGATCTTGTGCTCGATCGGCGTGAGGTGCAACTCGTTTCCGTTTAGCCTCACCTCGCGCGTGGCGACGTTGACGTAGAGGCCGTCGCAATCGTAGATCGGCGTCTCCCGCACCCCATCCCCGCCACGACGCCTCAAAGCAACCCGGACCCTGGCCATCAACTCTTTGACCGAGAACGGCTTCGTCAGGTAATCGTCCGCGCCCGCGTCCAGAGCCGCGACCTTGTCGGCCTCCTGTCCTCTCGCCGACAACACCAGGATCGGAACCTGCGTCCACTCGCGAAGCTGGCGGGTTACCTCGAGACCGTCGAGGTCCGGCAGCCCCAGGTCGAGCAACACCACGGCAGGATTCTCCGTGGCAACCGCCCGCATCCCGGAGGTCCCATCCTCTGCCTCCACCAAACGGTAGGCCGTGTCCAGCAAGCTGGCGCGAAGGAACCTGCGAATCTGCGGCTCGTCGTCGATGACCAGGATGACCGTCGGATCGGACCTCATGTTGTGCCCCCAACCAGATCGGGTGGAAGCCAAACCTTGAACAAGGCCCCGCCCCCGGGCCGCGCCTGCACCTGGATCGTCCCGCCGTGCACGTCGACGATCGTCCTACAGATCGCGAGTCCCAAGCCCACGCCCTCCGAGGCCGTTCGCCGCTGGAACCGGCCAAAGATGGCATCTTCCTCGCCGACCGGGACACCCGGGCCGCGATCGGCGACAACAAGCGAGATTCCCTCTTGGTCGCGAGCAGCCTGAATGTCCACCGGGGTTCCCGCCCCCGTATGCCGAGCCGCGTTCTCAAGCAGGTTGACCAGCACCTGCTCGAAGAGGACGCCGTCGAGTTTCACCAAGGGGAGGCCTGGCTCCACCTGCACGGCAAGGGCTCGACCCGCGAACAGCGCTTCTGTTCGGGCGACCGCCGAACCAACCAACTCCTCGACGGAGTGCCAGTCCCGCTGCAACTCCAAAGTTGGCGAATCCAACCGGGTCATGTCCAGCAAATTGCGAACGAGGCGGTTGAGCCGTTCGGCCTCGTCGACGATCGAAGTCGCGAGCTCTTTGCGGGTTTCCTCGGGCAACCCGCCTGGCTCGGCCAGCCTGCTCGCCGAACCGGCGATCACCGCCAGCGGCGTCCGAAGGTCGTGGGACACCGAGCTCAGAAGGGTGCTGCGGGCCCGCTCAGTCTCCGCCGCGATCCTGGAGTCGTTGGACTCTCGGGCAAGGTTCGTCCGCTCGAGGGCAAGCGCCACTTGGTTGGCGATCGTATCCAGAAGGTGGACCTGACTGCGTTCGAACGGAATCCCATCCTTCGGACGCGCCGCAAGGACCCCGATGATCCCGTTGGCTCCGGTAAGGGGAAGGTACAAGGCGACCGCGCCGGGCAGAGTGTCGGTACCAAGGCCGGCCTGCTTTCCCCGCCGAAGCGCCCAAAACGCCACGCCTTGCTCCGTCGGAGCGTTCTCAAATCCGGATTCCGAACCCGGGCAAGGAAGGAGCGACTCTCCCTTCCGGTCGAGCCGCCAAACCATGGCCTCGCTTGCCAGTAGGTCCTCGATCCGGTCCACCGCATACTTACCGATCTCCGACCGGCTACGGCTGCCCGCGATCCGTCGGCTCAGATCGTAGAGAGCGGACGTCCGACGTTCCCGCTGCGAAGAGGCATCCACCTCCGACCTCAGTCGAGAAGTGAGGCTGCCGATAAGGAGTCCGACCCCGAGCATGATCGCGAAAGTGATCAGGTACTGAAGGTCGGTCACCGAGAACGTAAACGTCGGCATCACAAAGAAGAAGTCGAAAGCCGCAACCGAGAGAACGCTCGCCAACGCGCTCTCCAAGAGGCTGTGCCGACCCGAGATCCAGACCACGCCGATCAGATAAACCATGACGAGGTTGGCAAGGTCGAACCGACCCGACATCCCCCAGCAAATCGCGGTGGCGACCGTACACGTGGCCAGAACCTCCGCCAGGGCAGCCGGACGAATTAGCGGAAGGCGGCGGGGCGCGGGGCTTGGCACTGCGCCGCTTTCCTCCGAGCCCGTGATGATGTGAACGTCGATCTCGCCGCTCCGGCGGACAAGGTCGTCCACTACCGATCCAAAAAGAATCTCCCTCCACCGGGCTCGGATAGGCTTCCCCGCCACCACGAGGGTGACGTTGCGGCTGCGGGCCAGGCGCAGCACCTCGCCAACCACGTCCATGCCCACCAGCGTGGTGGTCTCCGCCCCGAGGCGCTCGGCCAAGTCCATGGCTTCCGCCGCAAAGTCTCGGCCGGCCTGGCTCGCCTGACCCGCCCGCGACCCCTCCACAGTTACCGCAAGGACTTGGGCGTGGAGGCTTGCCGCCAGGTTGCACGCAGCGCGGACCACCCGGCTCGCCAATTGGTTCGGAGCCACGCAGACCAGGATTCGAGTCGTGGCCGCCCAGGGCTCGTGGGCCCCCGCCGCCGCCCGGTACGTCTGCATCTGGACATCCACGCGTTGGGCGGTCTGGCGCAGAGCGAGTTCGCGGAGAGCGCTAAGATTCGCTTTCCGAAAGAACCCCTCGAGAGCCTGCTCGACCTTCTCGGGAACGTAGACCTTCCCTTCCCGAAGGCGCTGGATGAGTTCCTCGGGCGGCACATCGATCAGCTCGATCTCGTCCGCCTGGTCCAAGATCGAGTCTGGGACCTTCTCTCGAACCACGACTCCGCTGATCTGGGCCACCACGTCGTTCAGGCTTTCCAGGTGTTGCACGTTCATCGTGGTGCACACGTCGATCCCGGCATCGAGGAGATCGAGAACGTCCTGATAGCGCTTTGCGTGCCGGGAACCGGGCGCGTTGCTGTGCGCAAGCTCGTCCAGAAGAAGCAGCTGCGGCCTGCGTTCCAAGGCCGCGTCCAGATCGAACTCCTTAAGAGTTACGCCTCGATGCTCGATCTGTCGAAGGGGGAGAACCTCGAGCCCGTCGGCTAGGGACTCCGTCTCGATCCTTCCGTGGGACTCGAGATAGCCGACGACCACGTCCACCCCGCGCTTCTTGTGCTCGTGGGCGTCGGCCAGCATCCCGTAGGTCTTGCCAACCCCGGCCGCCATCCCCAAATAGACTCGAAGGCGGCCACCAGCCCTGGACTGCCCATCGGCCTGGACGGCCGCGAGCAGAGCGTCGGGATCCGGGCGACTCTCAGAGGTTGAACCCATCGAATTGCGTCGAGGTTACTCGCTCTCCGCCGAGCGGTCCAGGTCCAGGTTGACAAGCAGCACGTTGACCCGTAGCTCTCCGAGGAACCCTAGACCTGGCCCCTCGGTCGAGCGGACGATGGCTTCCGTTACGCGAGATTCTGGGATTCCCCTGGCCCGGGCAACCCGGCCCGCTTGGTACGTGGCCGCGGCGACGCTAATGTGGGGATCCAGACCGCTCCCGCTGGCAGTCACCAGGTCCGTGGGAATGGGCGTGGAGTTCTCCGGATCGGCCTTTCGGAGGGCCGCGATCCGGCCCTGGATCGCCTCCATGAGGGCGGGGTTCGTTGGGCCAAGGTTGCTGCCGCTCGAGGCCGCCGCGTTGTAGGCGTACGGGCCGGTCGCCGACGGTCGACCCCACAGGTACTTCGCGGACTCGAAAGACTGCCCGATCAGTTCGGAGCCCACCGTCTTTCCGTTCTGGACCACCAGCGAACCCTCGGAGCGCCACGGAAACGCCACCTGGGCGATCCCAGTAACCGCAAGCGGATACAAGAGGCCGGTGAGAACGGACAAAACCACGAAGGCGCGTGCGGCAATTGTGAGATCTTTCATTGCATGAACAGTCCTAGGATGAGGTCGAGAAGCTTGATCCCGACGAAAGGCACGACAAGACCGCCCAGCCCGTACACGAGGAGGTTCAGGCGGAGCGCCTCGTCCGCGCCCGCGGGGCGGTACTTCACGCCGCGCAGCGCGAGGGGAATCAGGAACACGATGACCAGAGCGTTGAACAGCGTGGCGCTCAGGATCGCCGATTCAGGCGTCTTGAGCCGCATGACGTTCAGGCGGGCCAACTCCGGATAGACCCCGACAAAGGCGGCCGGCAGGATCGCGAAGTATTTGGCGATATCGTTGGCGATGCTGAATGTGGTCAGGGAGCCACGCGTCATCAGCAGTTGCTTTCCGGTCTCCACGATCTCGATCAGCTTCGTGGGGTTGCTGTCCAGGTCCACCATGTTCCCCGCTTCCTTGGCCGCCTGGGTACCCGAGTTCATGGCCACCGCCACGTCGGCTTGGGCGAGGGCAGGAGCATCGTTGGTGCCGTCCCCCGTCATGGCCACCAGGCGTCCGCCCTGCTGATACTCGCGAATCAGTTTGAGCTTGGCTTCGGGGGTGGCCTCCGCCAGAAAGTCGTCCACGCCCGCTTCGGCGGCGATGGCGGCGGCGGTCAACGGGTTGTCGCCCGTGATCATCACCGTCTTGATCCCCATCCGGCGCAGGTCCGCGAATCGCTCCTTGATGCCTCCCTTCACGATATCTTTGAGGTGGATCACGCCCAGCACGCGGGCGCCGTCCGCAACCACCAAGGGAGTGCCGCCCGCATTGGAGATTCGCGCTACCTCGCGCTCGACCTCGTCCGGAACCGTCTCGTTGTGCTCGCGAGCCCAGTTCCGAATGGCGTCCTGAGCGCCCTTCCTTAGCTGGCGGGAGTCCAGATCGACTCCGCTCATTCTGGACTGGGCGGTGAACGGCACAAACGTCGCTCCCAAGGAGTGGACGTCTCGCTCGCGGATCCCGAACTTCTCCTTCGCCAGAACCACCACGCTCCGCCCTTCGGGCGTCTCGTCGGCGAGGCTCGCCAACTGGGCCGCATCGGCGAGTTCTTGCTCGGTCACCCCCGGAGCCGGAACGAATTCCACCGCCTGACGATTGCCCAGGGTGATCGTCCCGGTCTTGTCCAGCAGAAGCACGTCAACGTCTCCGGCCGCCTCTACCGCGCGCCCACTCATGGCGATCACGTTCTTCTGGAGCAACCGATCCATGCCCTCGATGCCGATGGCGCTCAGCAGCCCTCCGATCGTGGTCGGGATCAAGCACACCAACAGCGCGATCAGTACCGTCATCGAGATCTCTCTTCCCTGCCCCGAGGAGGTGACGGCGTACTGGCTGAACGGCAGCAACGTGACGCAGGCAAGCAGGAAGATTAGGGTTAGGGCAGCCAGCAGAATGTTGAGCGCGATCTCGTTTGGCGTCTTCTGGCGCTTCGCCCCTTCCACCATCGAGATCATCCGATCCAAAAAGCTCTCGCCTGGATTCGCCGTGATCCCAATAACCAGCCAGTCGCTCAAGACGCGGGTCCCGCCCGTCACCGAGCTACGGTCTCCCCCCGACTCCCGAACCACCGGCGCCGATTCGCCCGTAATGGCGCTTTCGTCCACGCTTGCGACTCCCTCGAGCACTTCGCCGTCTCCCGGGATGGCCTCGCCGGCAACGACCAGGATCTGGTCCCCCTTCCGGAGGTCGGACGCGCTGACCTGCTTCGTTGGAACGTCGGTGACCGCTACCGTCAGAGGACCATTCCACTCGATCTTGTGGGCGAAGACGTCCTTCCTCGCCTTCCGAAGGCTGTCGGCCTGAGCCTTGCCTCGCCCCTCTGCGATGGCCTCGGCGAAGTTCGCAAACAAGACTGTAAACCAAAGGAGGACGCTGATGGACAGGATGAACCCGAAGGGCGCCTCCCCATTGCCCCCAACCGCCTGTGCTGCAAGAATCGTGGTGAAGATCGAGCCGACAAAGACAACGAACATCACCGGGTTGCGGACCTGGATCCGAGGATCCAGTTTGCGCAGGGATGAAGCGATCGCGGGCCGGATGAGAGATGGATCAAGAATGTTGTTTGGCATGAGTTCCTCTCGCGTCTAGCGAGTCAGCTGGAGATGCTCCACGATCGGACCAAGCGCCAACGCAGGCAGGAAGGTGAGAGCGCCGACGATCAGAACCACGAGGGACAACAAGCCAACAAAGAGAGGCGTTGTGGTTCCTAGCGTTCCGGGCCCGGCCGGAATGACCTTCTTGCGGCCAAGCGAACCGGCGATCGCAAGGACTGGGATCATGAGCCAGAAGCGCGAGATCCACATGAGGATGCCTCCCAGAACGTTGTGGAAGGGAACGTTGGCCGCGAACCCGCCAAAGGCGGACCCGTTGTTGTTGGCCATGCTGGAGTACACGTAGAGCAGCTGGCTGAAGCCGTGGGCGCCCGGGTTCGACATGCTGCTCGTGCCGGCGCCCTGCGCCAACGAAGCGGCCGCACCAAGCAGCACCAGCCCGCAGGGGATCAGGATCACGAGCGAGGCCATCTTCATCTCGTAAGCCTCGATCTTCTTTCCGAGATACTCCGGCGTTCGCCCGACCATCAAGCCCGCGACGAAGACGGCCACGATCGCAAAGATCACCAGGCCGTAGAGACCGGATCCCACCCCGCCGAAGACCACCTCGCCCAACTGCATCAACACCATCGGGAAAAGGCCGCCGAGGGGCGTGAAGCTGTCGTGCATGGAGTTCACCGAGCCGTTGCTCGCTGCCGTCGTCGCGGTTGCCCAAAGCGCGGAGTTCTCGATCCCAAACCGAACCTCCTTCCCTTCCCAGTTCTGCGCCGTGGTCAGCCCGGCTTTCGCGAACTCCGGGTTGCCGGCTTGCTCGCTCGCCACGGTAGGCACGAGGAACAGGACGAAGAGCGCGGTCATCGCCGCAAGCAGGGCAAACCCTTGCTTTCGGCTTCGGACCATCTCGCCGAACGTAACGCAGAGCGCCGCCGGAATCAGCAGGATCGCCAGGCACTCGAGGAAGTTCGTGAGCGGGTTGGGATTCTCGAACGGGTGGGCCGAGTTCACATTGAAGAACCCTCCGCCGTTGGTTCCCAGCTGCTTGATCGCAATCTGGGAAGCCGCCGGTCCAACCGCCAACGTCTGTTGAGCCACCGTTTTGCCGTCCGAATCTTGGATCGGCTGCGTGAGTTCGGCGACCCTGTACGGACTGAAGGTCTGCACCACGCCCTGGCTCACAAGAAGGACCGCGAGCACGGCCGAGAGCGGCAGCAAGATGTGCACGGTCGACCGCACGAGGTCCGACCAGAAGTTCCCCAAGTTGGAGCTCTCTCGGTTCCGAAAACCTCTCGCGAGAGCCGCCATCACGGCAATCCCCGTCGCGGCGCTCACGAAGTTCTGGACGCCAAGCGCCAGCATCTGCGTGAGGTAGCTCATCGTCGACTCGCCGCCGTACCCTTGCCAGTTGGTGTTGGTTGCGAAGCTGGATGCCGTGTTGAAGGCAGAGGTCGCTTCGACTTGGCCCATCCCAGCGGGATTCCCCGGCAGCAGGTGCTGCAGGCGTTGAATCCCGTACACGGCAAGGAAGCCCAGCCCGTTGAACAAGACCAGGGAGGTCGCGTACCGCTGCCAGCCCATTTCTTCGTCTGGCGATGAGCCAATGAGCCGATAGATCAGCCTTTCGACCGGCCCAAGCAGTCGAGAGACCCAGGTCGGCTGGCCATCCAGAATCTTGGCCATGTACAAGCCCAACGGCAAAGCGCACGCTAGGAGAACGACCACGTAGACCAACGTCTGAACCCAAGGCATCCTAGAACTTCTCCGGCTTCAGCAGTGCGTACAGCAGGTACACGAAGAGACTTGCCGCCAGGATTCCGCCCGCGATCTGGATCACGCTCATGCCTGCTCCCCTAGCCTGGCCGCCACCCGGATAAGGCCCAAGGTAAGGCCGCCGATTCCAATGATTCCGAGGACGAGTGCGATGTCCATGCCAACCAAGATGCCGTGGATCACTGTCAACCCCGCGTCAAGGAAGCCGGTGTCCGGGTCAAGCTTTTGTCAAGACTTCGGGCCCGAACCAAACCGATGCCTCCCATTTCGATGTACGGCATCTCGGGTAAACCCGCCCGAACCGGAATGCGTACCCTCACTTCCCTCTCCGCCCTTGGCCTTGCCGCGAGCCTCCTGGCTCAGCCATCCAGCTTTGGCCCCATCGAGCGAATCACGGCAGCGCGCCTCAAGGCGCACCTCGAGTTCGTCGCCCACGATCTCCTGGAGGGTCGGGACACGCCGTCGCGTGGCCTGGACATCGCGGCCCAGTACATCGCGTCCCAGTGCAAGCTTGCTGGACTGAAGCCGGCTGGGGACAACGGCACCTATCTCCAGAAGATCGTTCTGAGAAGGCCCGTTGTCAACCGGGCCGAGACGAAGCTTTCCATCGCAGGAACCGACCTCCAACTGGGCAAGGACTTTGGGGCAAGGGCCACGATCAGCGGCGGGGGCTCGTCCAACCTCGTGTTCGTAGACAGCGGCTGGGTCGCACCAGACTGGAATCTAGATCCCTACAAACTCGTGGATGTTCGCGGCAAGATCGTGGTGGTCTTTGGCAACCTTCCCCGCGGCAAAACCTTCCGAGACGTACAAGGGATTTCTCAGCGCAAGGGAGAAACTCCCCAAGAGGCCCTCGCCAAGCGGGGCGCGGTTGCCATGGTCATCCTCGGCAAGCCAGACGGCACCGTTTCCATGCCCTCCGACCAGCCTGGTCGCGCCTCCATGGCCGATGCCTCCCAGCGCCGGATCCCCACCTTCGAGCTTGGCTATGCCGCCGCCGCCTCCGCCCTTAGCAAGGACCCAAACTGGGCTAAGGTAGACGCCGCCGTGAAGCAGGATGGAGGTTCGGCCGTCAACCCGGTCGAGCTGTCAACGACGGCAACCGCCCAACTTACGGTCGACGACAACGCCTCGTCGTTCAGCAACGTTGTCGCCGTCGCGGAAGGTACCGATCCGAAGCTCAAGTCCGAGTTCGTGGCGATTGGAGCCCACTACGACCACATCGGCATGAGCCGATCTGGCGACGACCGCATCAACAACGGCGCCGACGACGACGGCAGCGGAACCGTGGGACTCATCGAAATGGCCTACGCCGCCGGCACCGCCACCCCGCGCCGTTCCCTGCTCTTCGTCTGGCACGGCGGAGAAGAGCAAGGCCTCTGGGGCAGCGACTACTTCACCCGCAACCCAACCGTCCCGCTCAAGAGCATCGTTGCCCAGTTGAACATCGACATGATCGGGCGATCCGCAACTCCCGGCAGAACCTATCCGGAAAGCGCGCCCATGACGGACGGCAAGTCCGTCCACCTGATCGGCGAAACTCGCCTGAGCAAGGAGTTCGGCCTCTTGGTCGCCGACGTGAACCGCAAGCTCTACAACCTGCGCTACGACGACACCCACGACAAGGAGAGCGATCCGCAGAGCCTCTACTCCCGGAGCGACCACTACAACTATGCTCGCTTCGGAATCCCGGTGGCGTTCTGGTTCGACGGCATCCACGAGGACTACCACCGACCATCCGATGAAGTCGACAAAATCGACTTCCCCAAGATCGAGCGCATCTCCCGAACCGTCCTGGCCACCGCCTTCGCCGTAGGCAACCGCACCGCTCGGCCTCGATTGGACTAGTCGGGCAATCCGCTAGTCGCGCGAACGGGGGCTTTGCCAGCCCCCGGCGCCAGCAGGTACGTCCTACGTTGCGGGAATCCGCCCCTTGACCCCCAGCCTCCTGTCACAAAGAACGGCCCTCCCCGCTCGCGGGGAGGGCCGTACTCGAAGGCCTAGTCTGTCGACTATGCTAGGCGTCCTGAAGCGCCGCGATACCCGGCAGTTCCTTGCCTTCGAGGTATTCCAGGGAGGCCCCGCCGCCCGTGCTGACGTGGCTCATGTCGTCGGCTAAGCCAAACTTCTCCACCGCTGCCGCCGAGTCTCCTCCGCCCACGATGGTCAGTCCTTCGCACTTGGCGAGTGCTTCGGCAACCGCCCGAGTTCCCGCTTCGAAGGCCGCGAACTCGAACACCCCGACCGGGCCGTTCCACAGAACGGTCTTGGCATCCGCGATGATCCCCGCGAAAAGCTCCCGAGTTGCGGGTCCGATATCGAGTCCCTGCTGGTCGGCGGGAATGGCGGTCACCGGAACCACACCGGTGATCGAGGCATCGTCCTTGAACTCAGGCGTAATCACCACGTCCACGGGCAGAACGATCTTGTCTGGGAACTCCTTGAGAAGATTGCCCGCGTACTCGATGCTCGCCGCGTCTAGGAGCGAGGTCCCAATCTCGTAGCCTTGAGCCTTGTAGAACGTGTAGCTCATGCCGCCGCCGATCAACAGCCGATCCACCTTCGGTAGAAGGTTGTCGATTAGCGCGATCTTGTCCTTCACCTTGCTACCGCCCATGATGGCGACGAAGGGGCGGCCCGGATTGTGGACCGCCCTGCCCAGATACTCCATCTCCTTGCCGATCAGAAAGCCGGCAACGCCCGGCAGCAAATGGGCCACGCCCTCCGTGCTCGCATGGGCGCGGTGTGCAGTGCCGAACGCGTCGTTCACATAGAGGTCTGCCAGGCCCGCCAACTGCGCGGCGAACGCCGGGTCGTTCTTCTCTTCCTCCGGGTGGAAGCGGACGTTCTCGAGTAGAACCGCCTGGCCATCCTTAAGTCCGTTGACGGCAGCCTCGACTTCGGCCCCCACGCAGTCCGGCAGGAGGGCTACATTCTGACCGAGGAGCTCGGTCAGGCGCGCCGCCACCGGTGCCAGCGAGAACTCCGGAGTAACACCCTTGGGACGTCCCAGATGCGAGGCCAGGATCACCCGTCCTCCCTTTTCCAGCAGGTACTTAATGGTGCGGAGCGCTTCGGTGATACGGCGATCGTCGGTGATCTTCCCGTCCTCCAGGGGCACGTTGAAATCGCAGCGGACAAGGATGCGTTTGCCTTTGGGGTCGATGGATTCGACGGTCTTCTTCATCTCGAGACCAGTGTACCGAGCGCTTCCTCGGGCACAGAAGGAGCGCGACCTTCAGGTCGCATCGCGGGCTGAGGACTTTAGTCCGAGCCCGTGACAATAGCCAGTTCACAGACCATCGGACTGAAGTCCGTGGCCCCGATGCGGACTGAAGCCCGCGCTCCCCCTAAAGCTAGCCACCCTTCTGCGCGTCGTTCAGGTTCCGGCCGATCATCTTCTCGGCGGTGTTGATGAACGTGTCCTTGTCTCGCATGACCGCCTGCGGAGGCAACGTCTCGGAAACCGTCGTCACGCCCGGCATCTTCTTGACTGCCGTGCCGATCGCCAGGAACTCGATGATCCCCCCGCCCAGCGCATACACGTAGGTCTTGATCCCAACCACGTCGTCGGCGCCGCAAGACGCGGCGTCTTCCGAGATGTGGTGGAGGGCGTTCTCCCGCGCCTCGTAG
This sequence comes from Fimbriimonadaceae bacterium, assembly GCA_041742595.1. Classification (GTDB taxonomy): domain Bacteria; phylum Armatimonadota; class Fimbriimonadia; order Fimbriimonadales; family Fimbriimonadaceae; genus JBGSIJ01. The sequence continues at coordinate 137,928 of JBGSIJ010000030.1, forward strand.
ATCAGCTTCGTCTGCTGGTCGATCTCGCCCCGCGAGAGCGACTTGAACGCCGAGGCAATCCCTCCAACCAAGCCAATCGAGTACACCGAGCAACCCAGCACCAGCCGGATCGGCATGTAGCCGAGGTGCACCAGGTTCCACGTCTCTTCACAGGTCAGGTCGCTGGTGGCGGGCTTGGCATCGAAGCTCTCGTCGTAGGCGGCATGCCGCGACCCCGTCCCAACCATGACCATCTCCTGCATGCCCTGGAAAGGAATGATGCTGGTGCGGATTCCCACCACGCAGTTCGCGCCCCGGCTGGCCGCATCCTTCTGAATGCGGTCGATCGCCAAGTGCCGGGTGTGGTTGAAGACATGGCTGAACTCCACGATCTCGCCCCTCGCCAGGCCCCGGAATGCGCCTGCAATCCCGCCGCCGATCCCGATGCTGTAGGCGACGTTTCCAAAAGCGAAGTGCTTGGGCTCGAATCCGGAGTCAAGCTGGCAGTAGAGTTCTTGCCCGTCCGCGCTCGAGGTGAACTCCAGGGCCGGGGCATTCACTCCTTCCCGATGCACCGCCGAGCCGATGCTCAGGAACTCCATGCTCCCACCGTGCTGGACCAGTTCGCTACTGACCCCCGAGATGCCAACCGCGCCGCGAAGGTCGCTCCAAGCCTCCATGCGGTCTAGGGCCGCCTTCCGCCCCTCGTGGACGATGCTGGTGACCTGCTCCACCTCGCCCCCGGCGAGGGTCTTGAGCCCGGACCCGATGGTCCCAAAGAACCCCATCGACCAGACGCTGTTGCCGATCACGAGCTCGCCGGGCGCGTAGCCCTTCTTGGCAAGGCAGAACATTTTGTTGCCCGAGAATCCGGTTGAGACCACAACTAAGGGACGTCGGGCGATCCCCGCAGGATGCGAACAACCCGGTACACGGTCGACCCGACCGCTACTCCTCGTTGCGCTGCCAGAAGTACCAAATCGCCGCCGCGATCAGCCAGCAAAGTCCCGCCCCGCCGAGGGCCTCCCAGCCCTTGGCCACCGCTTGGTTGCCTGTCAGGAACTCGCCCGCCTGCCCTCGCCGACTGCCGGCATTCGACGACGTCTCCTTGACCACGATCCCCTGGTAAGCCTGCATCACCAGCGGAATGCTGGCGATCAGAAAGAACCACTTGAAGACCCCGGCCAGGCTCAGGTTCGTGGAGTTCTCCGGAAACATGCGCCCATTGTAAGCGACACCGGAATGCGAAGGCGAAATGCGGCCGCGAAGACCGTGTTGGATGAGGCCGCCAGACCCTTCCAAAGCGCCAACGGCGCGGCAGATTCCAGCCTGGGGCGCAAGCCCCAGGGGGCAGCCCACCGACGCGGGAGTCCCGATCCGACTCTTGGCGGAATCGGGACGGGGTTGGGTGGGCAAAGCGTCGGTGGGCCGACTCTATGAACGCCGAGCTAAAGAGGCAAGAAGCAGCCCACCACCGGAGCCTTGGCCACCTTCGGCCGCTTCCCCGCCAGTACGGCATCGAGGGCATCCTTCAGTTCGCGCCGGGTCGGCGCGGGCCGTTGCTTGCCCAACTCCGGGAACCGGTCGTCGATCCAGCCCTGGTACGCAACCTTGCCGGACTTGGACAGGAGCACCGCCGTCGGAGTCTTGTCCGCCTTGTACTTTCGAGCCAGCTTCAACCCCGGGTCGCGCAAGACCGGCATCTGAAAGCCATAAGCCTTCTTGAACTCCGCAGCATCCTTCGCCGTAACGTCGGGATCCGAGATCGCCAGGTAGAAGTCGACCCGCCCCTTGTACTGGGAATGCAGCCGTCCGATCTCCGGCGCGAACTTCCGCGCGATCGGGCAGTCCGCGAGCATCAGCACGATCACCGTAGGCCGGGACAGCTTGGTGGGATCGATCCACTGCGGCTCCGCACCCACCGCAGACTGCCCAGAACCCAGCGTCGCCAACCCGACTAGCGCAAAAAGAGCGCAGGGTCGGCATAATGACCCCCAATGGGCGACTCGAAGAAAGGCATTCCGCAGCATACGAAGATTCTGATCGGTCTCGCGCTCGGCGCGGTTGCCGGCGGCGTGGCCCAAGCCGCCCTCGGAGCCAAGAACGAGAACCTGACCTGGTTCATCGAGAACCTCGCCAAACCGGCTGGCAACATCTTCCTCTACATGATCTTCATGGTCGTGGTTCCACTCCTGTTCTCCGCCCTGGTGATCGGCATCGGCGAAGTCGGCGGCGCGGCCAAGGTCGGCAAGATCGGATTTATGTCGCTGGCCATGACCATCCTGCTCAGCGGAATCGCCGTCCTCATCGGCTTCGCCGCCGTGAACCTGGTGCAGCCGGGCAACCAGATCTCCGAGTTCCGCAAGACCCAGCTCATCTCCGAGTACAGCAACAAGTCCGAGGCCGACAAGAGCCTGAAGGCCGCCCAGACCGCCCCCGAAGACCCGCCCCTCCTCGGCTTCATCCCGAAGAACCCGTTCAAGGAGATCAACCGAGCCCTCGAAGGCGGCCTCCTTCCGCTCATGTTCTTCGCGCTGGTCTTTGGGCTCGCTCTCACCCAGATCGATCCCGAAACCGCCCGCCCCCTAAGGCTATTGATGGAGGCGCTCTTCGCCGTCAGCCAACGCATCATCGAGATGGCGATGGCCCTCGCCCCCTACGGCGTCTTCTTCCTGGTCTTTCGCACCGCCGCCACCCTCGGATGGGAGTTGATCCAGGCCCTCGGTGTGTACGTTCTCCTGGTACTAGGCGCACTCGCCCTCCACCAGTTCGGCACCTATAGCCTCGCTCTGCGCTGGATCGCCAAGCGCAATCCCTGGCAATTCTTCCGCCAGATCAAGACCGTGATGCTGACCGCGTTTGCGACCAGTTCCTCCAACGCGACCCTCCCCGTGGCGCTCAAATCCTCCGAAGAGGACCTCGGCATCCCCCGCAAGATCGGCAATTTCGTCCTCACCGTCGGCGCTACTGCTAACCAGAACGGCACCGCCCTCTTCGAAGGCATCACGATCCTGTTCCTTTGCCAACTGTTCGGCGTAACCCTAGACACGGCGCAGCAGTTCACGATCCTGGGCCTCGCCATCGTCGCCGGCATCGGCACCGCCGGAGTCCCCGGAGGCGCCTGGCCCATGATCGCCACCATCCTCGTGATGTTCAAAGTCCCCGCCGAAGCCATCGGCATCGTCTTCGGCATCGACCGGATTCTGGACATGAGCCGAACTGTCCTCAACGTAACCGGCGACATGACGATCGCCGCCTGCGTGGCCCGCCTGGCGGGCGAGACGACCGAGGTCCCCGAAGAAGCGCTGGCCTAGGCCTCGCCGAAGACCTGCCGCAACGTTCGATGCGGAAGCTCCACCGCGCGCGCGATCTCAAGCACCTCGCGAAGGTGCGCTAGTTTCGCGTCGAACTTCGCCAAAACCTGGGGCCTCACCACCAAGGTCAGCGACCGGTTCCGAGAAGCCGCGTCCCGGATCGCCGCTTTGCTGGCGTCGGCCCATGCCTTGGCGCTGAGCCCGCCGCGAATGGCCTCGCGGTCGGTACGGGTGTCCACCGGAAAGTGGACCAGCCCCTTCGGCCCGGACGCCCCCGGAGCCGAAACGAACCGCAGCGTCTCCAGCAATACCGCCGGAACCTCCGGCCCCTGCCAGGGCGCGCGCAAGCACATCCCGATCGGCCGATGCCCCAGGTTTCCAAAGAGGTCCAGCGCGTCCAAGAACCGCTCCTCCGCCTCCTCGGGCCGCTTGCAGAACCAGTCGAGGTCGTGCCCCTCGTTGAGCGCCGACTCAGCCGCCGCCGGAAAAGCCCGAAGCACCCGGTTGCTAGCGAAGAAGTGGAACCGAATCCCCAAGTTCCGCCCCAAATCGAGCAGCTTCAGCAACGCGGCAGGCTCGCCGTGGCCAAAGTCGTGGGCGTCCGGAGTGTCCCAAGGAACGTAGTCCAGGTCCACCCGCAGGCAAAAGAAACTCATCGCAGGCCGGGCAGCCCCAGCACGATATTCCACTCGTCCTCGGTAACCGGCATCACGCTCAGCCGCTGCCCCTTGCGGATCACGAGCATGCTCTCCAGCCCCGGAACCTCGCGCAGTTCGGTCAGAGAGACGGTGCGCTTGAACTTCTCCAAGAACTCCACATCCCGAGCCAGCCAGCGCGGGTTTTCCCTCGGCGACCTGGGGTCGTGATAGTGGCTGCTGGGGTCCCACTGGGTCGGGTCCGGGTAGGGTTCGCCCACAATCCGCATGATCCCGACGATCCCGCTGGGGTCGGCGTTGGAGTGGTAGAAGAAGGCGAGATCGCCCGTCTTCATGTCGTCGCGCATGAAGTTGCGGACGGTGTAGTTGCGGCATCCCTCCCACATGTCGGGCTTGCCCGCCTTGATGAGGTGGTCGATTCCGTACACGTCGGGCTCGGACTTCATCAGCCAGTAGCGGGGGGCTTGCTCGCTCATGGGCTGGAGTTTACTTGGGCTTCTTCCGTGGGAGGTTGCTTGGTTCGGAGCGACGTGAAGGTCAAGTAGCAGAGGAAGTAGACAAAGATCAGAAAGAGACCGTTCACTAGCGGCAACCCGATCGTTGAAGGCTTAGGCACAAAGATGACTGCGCAGGCCGCATGCCTAAACGCCGGATTCGGATTCGGATTCGACAATCCCCCGTCTTGAAGGAAGCGGACCAGCGCACAGGCTATCGCACCCAACGCCCCGAGCAGTCCAACCCAGTAGAAGATGGGCGGTAAGCCTGTAGAATCGGCGATGGCATATGCCGAACTTGGTCCTGGGGTGAAGAGAGTCACGCACAGCCCGACCCCAAGAACGAGGGTCACCCAAGCCAGGAGCCGAGCTATGCGCTTCTCGGACTTAGGACTCAGCTTCACCGTCCAACTACTCCAGGCTTTGCTCCAGCCATGCAACCAGACTACACGCTTGTCATCCTGAGCGGAGCCGCTCCGGCGGCGAAGTCGAAGGATCTGCCTTCAAACCCAGAGCGTCAGGAGCAAGAGAATAGATCCCTCCTTTCGTCGGGATGACACGAGGTTTGTCATCCTGAGCGAAGCCGCTCCCGCGGCGAAGTCGAAGGATCTGACTTCAAACCCAGAGCGTTATTAGCAAGAGAATAGATCCCTCCTTCGTCGGGATGACAAGAGGTTTGTCATCCTGAGCGGAGCCTCTCCGGCGGCGAAGTCGAAGGATCTGACTTCAAACCCAGAGCGTCATTAGCAAGAGAATAGACCCCTCCTTCGTCGGGATGACACGAGGTCTGTCATCCTGAGCGAAGCCGCTCCCGCGGCGAGGTCGAAGGATCTGCTCCCAAACCCAGAGCGTCAGGAACATCGAACAAACGCCTCCTGCGTCGGGATAACAAGAGCCTGGCCTACGAGTACCAATCCCGCACAAACGAATCATACAGGTCCTCCCATCCAAGGTTCCCCGCCTCGATGAGGCCAACCTTTTTCGAGCGCCGCCAGCCCTTCAACTGTTTCTCTCGGGCAAGCGCCAGCCAAACGTCGGTGTAGGACTCGAACCACACCAACCGCGTCACCCGGTACCGCGCGGTGAATCCAAGCCGCCGCATGGCCCGATGCTCTTGACCCCGCCGGATCAGGTCACGGGTAACGCCGATGTAGAGGACACGGCTCCTACTCGCCATGATGTAGACCCAGTAGGTCCGATGCCTCATGGGCTTGATTGTGCGCGAATGTCATCCTGAGCGAAGCCGCTCCCGCGGCGAAGTCGAAGGATCTGCTCCCAGACCCAGAGCGTCAGGGGCAAGGGAGCAGATCCCTCCTGCGTCGGGATGACAGAGCCCGCTAAGACTCCAGAACCCGCCGGATAACCTCGTTCTTGAACTCTTCGGTTGTAGCCGTACCTCCGACGTCTCCGGTCACGATCTTCCCTTCCGCAAGTACCCGCAGAACCGCGCGACCGATCTTGTTCGCAAGCTCGTTCTCCCCAATGTGCCGAAGCATCATCAGGGCGCTAAACAGCAGAGCCGTCGGGTTCGCGATGCCCTTCCCCGCGATGTCCGGAGCCGAGCCGTGCACCGCCTCGAACACCGCGCACTTCTCGCCGATGTTCGCGCCCGCGGCCAGGCCCAAACCGCCCACCAAGCCCGCGCAGAGGTCGCTCACGATGTCGCCGTACAGGTTCTCCGTGACGATCACGTCGAAGGTCTCCGGCCTTGTCACCAGCTGCATGCAGCAGTTGTCTACGATGATGTCGTCGGCTTCGATGTCCGGGAAGCGCTTCGCGGCCTCGTAGAACTCGCTGAGGAACATGCCGTCCGTCAGCTTCATGATGTTGGCCTTGTGCACCGCGGTCAGCCGCTTCCGGCCCTGCTCGCGCACCAGCTCGAAGGCGTACTTGAAGAGCCGCTGACAGCCCGGGCGGGTGATGACCTTGACCGCCTGCGCCATGTCCGGGTGGGGCTGGAATTCGATGCCCGCGTATAGGTCTTCCGTGTTCTCCCGAACGATGATCAGGTCGATCGGGTGGTTGCTGAATGGGGTCGTCACGCCCGGCATCGTGCGCGTCGGACGAACATTGGCAAACAGATCCAGGGCTTTCCGCAACGCCACGTTGGCGCTGGCGTGACCCTTGCCCACCGGAGTCGCGGTCGGGCTCTTCAAGGCGTTGCCGATCTCGCGGATCGCCTCGATGGTCTCGGGCGGCATCGCCGGACGGCCGGCGGCCAGGGCCTTCTCGCCGCAGTCTAGGAACACCCAGTCGGCTTCGAAGCCTACGGCCTCCAGGATCGCCAAGGTGGCGTCCATGATTTCGGGGCCGATTCCGTCGCCGGGGAGGACTGCGATGCGCCGTTTTGCCATGTCATTTGATTCTGGCATGGCCCGCAAAACTTCATTCGGGAGGCGAACGAGCCAATCACCCGAAAATGAGGCGTAACGGCAGGGCAATGCGCTCGTACAATGCATACAGGAAGCAATCGATGAAGTCGCTCCGTATCCTTAGTGCCCTCGTAGTCCTCGCGTTCGCATTGCCGCAAGCGCAGTCGCAGTCGGTTAGCCGTGGCAAGAGCGGGTCGAGCAACAGCTCGAGCCGAAGCCGCGACAACAACGCGCGTGAACAATCCAACCGGGGCGCCGGCCAGATTCTCAATCGAGGCGGGTCCTCGCGAGATTCCGGGTCCTCCCGCTCCAGCGGAGGCTCCTCCTTCAACGACGCCGGACGAAGGGCCCTCAACCTGCCCACGATCAGCGACATGCAGCGGCGAAGCGGCGGCAGCAGCGCCGGATCGAGCCGAGGCACCGGTTCCCGCAACGACGGCGGCACCGTGCGATCCGACGATTCCCGCAACTGGGGCAATTCGCGCGGCAACGATACGAAATCCAACGACAACCGCGGCGGACGCGGAGACCTCGGCGGCGGAACCACCGGACGCGGCAACGGCTTCAGCCTGGGCCGCCCCGACAACCAGAACCGTGACAACCAGAACCGCAACGACCGGGGCAACGAAGGACGAACCCTCGAGCGGCCCCGCGTAGACAACGGCAGCATGAGAACACTCCCCGGCTCGCGAGACGGTCTGGGACGTAGCCAAAGCGACAGCGGTCGCGGCGCCCGAGACATCGGCTCCGGCATCATCCGAGGCGGCGACGACCAGAACGATCGTGGCTGGCAGGGCCAGAGCGGCGCCACCAACAACGGCGGCACCATCCGAGGCGGCTCCACCAGCGGCCGAACCGACAACTGGAACTACCGCAACGCGCACGACAAGGGCGAGCCGATCAAGATCGGTCGCGCACCGCGCGATCGAGTCCGCGGCAACAACAACTGGTACGGCGGATACCGGCCGAGCTACTACGACGGGTACGCCCTCTTTGGCCCCAGCTTCAGCGTCCGCATCGGTTACACCCACTACGACTACCGCTGGAGAGACACCAACTTCTTCTACGGCTATTACGTGAACGACCCGTGCCTCCGGCCGTCCTTCGTTTCGCCGTGGTACTACTACCCGCACCTCCCGGCCTACGTGGTCGCGGATCGGTGCACGGTTTCGTCGATCCTGCCCCCGGTCTTCGTCGGCACCAGCTACGACTGGTACCGGCCGTCCCAGGGCGACCGCTACGGACGTAGCGCCACCGACCTAGACTACGCGGTCGACGACCTGATCACCGCCTTCGAGAAGAACAACCGCCGCGCCAAGAACCGGCTCATCCCGGACAACGGCTCGGTCAACATCCTCATCGACGGCGAGTACAGCTACAGCCTCAGCCCCGACGACTTCGAGGATATGTTCTCGGATGCCATCGCAGACACCCGGACTAGCCAGTACGACATCGTGGACGTTCGCTACAACTCGCGGGAAGCCCGCGTGGTAGCCCGCCACGAGTACGAAGACCCCTGGGGCGCCCGCAAGCAGGTGTGGCACACCTACCGCCTCTCCGTAGAACGCGGCGGCGCCGTCATCCGAGAGTTCGGCGTGAGCGACTTCCGCCCATAACCCCTCGAGGACGTGAAGTGTCCGGCTGCCCATCGGCACCCGGACATTTCTGCGTTTGGCGCCCGGGCGCAGGAGCGCGGCATTCATGCCGCATCCGGGCTAGGGCTTCAGCCCGGTCTCCCAGGCATGGCCCCTTCCCACTAAGGTCGCGGAAGTCTGCTCCCCAGAACTGCTCGCCCACCGCGCCCAGCGGGCAACCACCCGTACCAGCGAACCGCGGGCCGATCGCGAGCAACCCAACCACCGTCCCCCACCCCAACTGGGTGGCAGCCGAATAGACGCTGTCCTAGACAGTCAAGGGGGGTCTCTTCGAATAGAGTCGCTTTTGCTTTCCCGTAAGGTCGGTGTAGCGGAGCTTGTGGCTGCTGTAGACGGGTTGCTGCCCTCGAAAGTGCGCTTTCAGGATTCCAA
>JBGSIJ010000031.1:0-31230 GCA_041742595.1 Fimbriimonadaceae bacterium
CGGGGCGTCCCGCTCCGTCGGGCTACGCCCGTCGGCGACGGGCCAGGGCCGCCAGACCGAGGCCAAACGCGGCAATCGACGCGGGCTCCGGAACGGGCGAAACCGAGAAGTCCAGGGTTTCCGTGAACTCCTCATGCTGGGTGTTGAGGGCTCCCCAGATGTTGCTCTGATCCCAGAAGGTGATCGTGTGGTCGCCCGCGCCCACGTTCAGGGCCCAGTGGCCAGAGGGCTCGATCGGCCAAACGTCTGGCGCAGAGAAGAGCGTGCCGTCGATGAGCACGTGCACATCGAACAGGCCGAACCCGGTCAGGCTTTGGCCGCCGCTCAGGAACGAGGAGTTCCAGAGCACGTCGACCTGAGCGTCGCCCGCGGTGGCGAAGGAGTAGGTGGAGGAGGTTCCGAAGAACCGAACCTGGCCGGAGGTCAGGTTCTGGGTATCCCACCCGTCGTGGTAGTGGATCGAGCCGTGGTACTCGTCGGTCATCGTGGCGTGCACGTTCATGAACGCGCTGATGCCCGGCATGGAGGTCTGGCTCACGATCGACGCCGATCCCGGCGCGTTGAACGTCGCGGTCTGCGGATCGCTGAGGAAGCTAAGGCCGTCGTTAACGTTCCAACACTCGGCGTTGGCGTTCAACACGAACGTTCCCGCCTGGGCACTGGGCAGGCAGATGGCGAAAACACCGGCAAGGCAAAGGAATCTGACTCTCTTCATTAGGTACTCCGTGCGGCCTTGACCAACGTCTGGCCGCCATGGGAAGAGGTGCATCGCGCCGACTTTTCGATACGAGGTGAGCTGTCCCGCCTTTGTGCGACGGGCCTAGGCTGGAGATCAGGGAGCCGACGAGCGATGCACATCTGCCGATCTAGCCCAAGCCTATCGCCCTGGCACCTAGCTCCCGGGGCACCCTTAAGCGCGTCAGGAATTCCAAGGACAAGCTCCGGAGCGATATAATCCGCGAGTGGCCGTCCTCTCCGTTCGCGACCTGCACGTAACCATCGGGGGCGCCCAAATCCTGCGCGGGGTCAGCTTCGACCTCGAACCCGGCCAGACGCTCGGTGTAGTAGGCGAATCCGGCTGCGGCAAATCCATGACCGGCTTCACCATCATGGGCATGCTTCCGTCCGGCGGCAAGGTCTCCCAAGGCTCGATCGTGCTAGAAGGCCAAGAGTTGGTCGGCATGCCGGAGCGCAAGTACCAAGACATCCGAGGCGACCGAATCGCCCTGGTGATGCAAGACCCGTTCACCAGCCTGAACCCGATGATGAAGGTGGGCGACCAGATCGCCGAAGCCCTCCGCCTCCACCAGGGCCTAGACAAGCGCGCGGCCTGGGCAAGGGCGGTGGAGATGCTGGGCAAGGTAGGCGTGCCGGCCCCCGAATCCAGCGCTCGCAAGTACCCGCACCAGATGAGCGGCGGCCAGCGCCAGCGCGTGGTCATCGCCATCGCCTTCGCCTGCAAGCCCACCGTCCTCATCGCGGACGAACCCACGACCGCCCTGGACGTAACCCTCCAGGCTCAGATCCTTCGCCTGCTCCGGGAGCTTCAAGAGACCGAGGGCACCTCGGTGATCCTGATCTCGCACGACATCGGCGCGATCGCCTCGGTCTCGCACCGAATCGCCGTATTCTACGCGGGCCGCATCGTAGAGCAGGGTCCCGCCGAGCGGGTTCTCCGGAACCCGGCCATGCCCTACACCCGCGCCCTTTTGGCCGCCCTACCCAGCGCGGGCAAGAAACGGCTTGAAGCGATCAGCGGGCAACCGCCCGACCTGAGCCAGCCGTTCCAGGGCTGCGCCTTTGCGCCCCGATGCCCGCTTCGGTTCGATCGCTGCGTGCAAGAGCCCGGCCTGCTTCAGGTGGAGGACTCCCACCAGGCAGCCTGTTGGAAGGTCGAGTCAGAAACCCTCGTCTAGCCCGGCCTCAAATCCCGCTCGGTCCTGCACGTCGCTCACCACCGAGCAGCGCGCCTTACCGTCCAGCGACACGTAGAGGCACTGGTCGGCAACCTGGTTGATCTCCTCGATATGGCTGATCAGCAGGATCTGAGCGAACTTGTTCTTGATGGTTCCGAGGCGGTCAAGCACGGCTTGGCGGCGATCGCCATCCAGACTGCCGAATACTTCGTCCAGCATCAGCAAGGCCATCGGCCGGCCGTTCCGCTCCTGGATCAACTCGGCCAGCGACAGTCGCAGGGCGAGCGCCAGCACGTCTTCCTCGCCGCCAGAGATCACGGATTTGGGAGTGCCGTCGTCCTCCACCTTTGGCATGAAATCCTCATCCAGCCGCACGTGGGTGTACCGCCCATTGGTGAGCAGGTTGAGGTTGGAGCTGGCCCGCTCTTCCAGGTCCGGCCGAATCTGCTGGTTGAGCTGGTCACGCAGCGCCTTCATCTCCTCGGCGATGGTTCGGTTGAGGAGTTCCTCCGCCTCGTAGGTCTGCAGGTCCGCCGCGGCTTTGGCGTGCTCGGCCAGACGTTCGTTCGCGGTCTTGACTTGGGTTTCCAGGAGCCCACATTGGGTGGCGATCCCCTTGATCTTCTCGGCCAAGGTGGCTCGCCGGGTGGCCAAGTCGTTGGCTTCTTGGACCAGGCGCTGCTTTTCCTCCTCGTTCTCGATGCCAAGCTTGGTGCGCTCTTCCTTCAGCTCTTGGTTGCTGGCCTTTGCCTGCTCCCAGGCGCCGGTGGCCTGCGCGAGCCGGGACTCTGCCTGGACCAGCTGGTCGGCGGCATCCCGAAGCGAAAGGTACTCCTCATAGGCCGGCTTCATCTGGCCGATCGCTTGGCGGACCCGGTTATGCGCTTCGGGATCGTACTGAACGGAGCTCTCCGCGATCTGCTTGGCCAGCCGGTCGATCGTCGCCTTCTTCTGGGCGAGCTGGGCTTCGTGGGCTCTCCGCTTCTCCTGGGCGGATCTACCCGCCTCGAACTTGGTTTGGGCTTCGGTGAATGCCTCCACGGCTTGGCAGACCGCTTCCCTTGCCGCGATCAGCGCGGCGGGCTCGGCTTTCGCTAACTCCTCCTGTTGATGCGCTTCATGGGCAGCGAGGTCGGCCTCTTCCTTGGATTTGCGCCGCGCCTCGAGGATCGTGTCGAACTGGCCGCCCGCGGTGGGTTGGCCGCACTCGGGGCAGATACCCAGCCGAGCGCTCTTCTCTCCTTTATCTAGATTCGCTTGAGCGGCGCGGGCGGCTTCGCGAGTCGTGGCGGCAAGTTGAGCCGCTTGGGTCTTGGTGAGGTTCCATGTTTGGAGAGCTTCGTTCTCGCTGGTTTTGGCAAGATCGTGGCTAAGCCTCGCTGCCTTTGCCACTTCCTCTAGCTCTTCCAGGTTGGGCGAGGCGAGGCTGGCTAGCTCGTTTTGGAGCGCCACAAGATCTTCCTCTGCTCCCTTCTTGGTGCCTAGCCACTGCTGGAGTTCGCCCGCCGCCAGCTGTTGTGCTTCGTGGGTTTTCTGCTCCTGTTGGAGCTGGGCCATCTGGGCGCCTACGGGTTCCAGCTCGGCTCGGCGGATGGTCCGGCGCTTGGCGTCGGCGACTGTGTCCTCGGCGGCTTTGACCCCGGCTTTCAGTCCTTCGGCTTTCGCCCGCAGCTCGTTCAGGAGGTTAGTGAGACGATCCCAGTCCTTTGCCCTTGCCAGCCCATCCTGAGCGGACAGAAGGAGCCCCTCCGCCTTCTCCAGTTCTCGTCTAAGTTCTGCTTCTTCCCTGCGTCGCTCGATCAGCACCTGCTCGGCCTCGGCCAGGAGTCGCCGAAACTCCTCGGGATTGCCGAGGTTCTGGGCGATCGCCGCCCGCTTGGCCTTCGCCTCCTTGGCGCGCTCGCTGGCACGCTGGGAAGCCAGGCGCAGGCGGTCGAAGCCCAGCATTCGGGCCACCTCCTGTTGGCGGTCCGCTTTGCTGCGGAAGTTGAGGAAAGCCAGTTGCTTCTGCTCCGCACAGAATGAGTTGACGAACTGGTCGAACGTCAACCCAAGGAGTTTCTGAACGGATTCCCGCACCGCATCGGCACCCGACGCCCGGTTCTCCCAAGAAGACCCAACGCGCTCGTCCAGCGCGGCGTTCGCCGTGTAGTTCTTTCCGGACAACTTCCGTTCGACCTTGAAGATCCTGCCATCGAACTCGAACTCGAGCTCCGCCACGCATCGGATCTTCTCTTCGGGACTCGCCCAGAGGCAGTACAGGGTGCCTTTGTCTTGACGCTGCGCGCCATACAGAGCATAGGTAATGGCCTCGAGCAGGGTTGTCTTGCCCGAGCCGTTCGCCCCGACGATCGCGGTCATACCGTCCTTGAACAACACCTCCGCCTGCCGGTACTGCCGGAAGTTCTCAAGCTTCAGTCGTCGTAGCTTCATCTTCGGCAACCTCCTTCAAAATCGACACGCCCTGCCCTGCCACGTCATCCTTCGCTAGACCTAGCGGAATCCGGGCCGATTCTACGTGGCTTGTCCACTCCTCCTCAAGGCTGGCCACCCGACCTACCTCTTGAGCCCTTGTCTGGCCCACGGCCCGGGGAGGTTGGAAGCGGTACTGGTAGTTGAGCGCCCGCTCTTGGATCTCGCGGATCGGCCCCATCTCGATCGAGCGGCCAACCTCCGTGTCCACGTTTCGAGCGGTTTGACGGACGATCGGCATCTCCTCGTCCTCCCAAACTGCGGCGGCAACCATCGCCTCCAGAAGGGTCTTCGCATCCATCCCGGTGGCATCGATCGTGGGCAGATCGAGCGCCCTTCGGGTTTTGAGGGGCTTGATCTCCGCAGTCCCGGCGTCGGTGTCGTACAGAATCCAGCCCTTCGGGACCGGGATCTCCTCCCAGATGTTCGTCGTGGTGTAGTCGGTGCTACCGGAGTAGTACATGTTGGGCGTCATCTCTTTCCGAACGTGGAAATCGCCAAGCGCCACGTAGGTCCAGCGGGCGTGCGCAGTCTCCTCGGGGGTGAACTCGCCCGCCGTCTCCGGCACTACGCCGCTTGCGAGCCCGTGAAGCATCAGTACCCTTGTCGCCGCCGAGGTCTGGGGTACCCAAGCTACGTTCTCCCGGGTTCGAACCGCCGCGCTCGACACCATCATGACTTCGAGATCTAGGTCGGGGAACTTCTCGGAGCGCGCTCCATCTAGGGCGATCGTCACTCCCGGAATGCTTTGGTAGAGGGAAAGAATGTGTGCGCTGTCTGCGACCTGGGGCGTGTCGTGATTGCCGCCGATCACCAGGAACGGGCGCCCGCCCCTTCTCTCCTGGAACTTGCTCAATCCCTTGAAGGCATTGATGACCGTCCAGTTGCCCGGTCGAACCCGATGGAACATGTCTCCGGCATGGACTACCAGGTCGACATCCGCCTCCTCGATCGCGTCCAGGGCGTTCTTGAAGGTCGTCATTACGTCCACTTCGCGCTGGTTGATCCCCTTCGCGGTGGTGCGCGAGAAGGCCGTGAAGCCCAGATGGGTGTCGCTCAGATGGGCAATCCGCATGGCTGGAAAGTAGTATACGCACGGCTACCTGTGCTCCGCAATCAGCCACGGCCTTAGGTAGCCTAGGCCATGCTTCACGCGCCCCTTCCCTCCCCCGGCGCCGCCCTGAGATCCCTCTTGGCCGAGGGGCCATTGCTTCTTCCGGGCACGTTCAACGGGATCAGCGCGGTGGCCGCCGCCAAGTCCGGAGCCAAGGCGCTCTACGTTAGCGGGGCGGGAATCACCAACGCCAGCTTGGGCGCTCCAGACATTGCCTTGGGCACCCTCGACGAGTTCGCCAAGACCGCGGCGCAAATCTGTGCGGCCACTCCCTTGCCGACCCTTTGCGATGCCGACACCGGCTTCGGCGAGTCGTTCAACGTAGTCCGCACGGTGATCGAGATGGAGCGTGCGGGCCTCGCCGGAATCCACTTGGAGGACCAGGTCAGCCCGAAGCGATGCGGGCACCTCGATGGCAAGGAGGTGATCGCGAAGACCGAGATGGTGCAGAAGATCCGGTTTGCGGCAAGTGCCAAGCGGGATCCGAGCTTCTTTCTCATTGCCCGAACCGACGCTCGGGGCGTCGAAGGGCTGGATGCCGCCATCGCCCGCGCCAACGCGTATGTGGACGCGGGGGCGGACGCGATCTTCCCCGAGGGTCTCCAGAACGAAGCCGAGTTCGAGGAGTTCCGTCGCGGCGTCGCGGCCCCGCTGATGGCGAACATGACGGAGTTCGGCAAGACCCCGATCATCCCGTTCCGGACCTTCGCGGATCTGGGCTACGAGATGGTCATCTACCCCATGACCGCGTTCCGAGTCATGCTCAAGGCGCTGCTCGGCACGTACTCTCAGCTTCTGGCAGAAGAGACCCAGGCAGGCTTCCTCGACAGGATGGCCACCCGGGCCGAGTTGTACGAACTGATCGGATACGCCGACTACATCGAGGCCGACGCACGCCTTGCTCTTGAAGCCAAATGAACGGAAACCCGAGACGGTACACTCCCCTGCTACGAAGACCTTAGGGAATCAACGATGAGCGCACCCTCCGCAACTTTAACCGAGTACCCCTACAGCCCCGGCCTTGAAGGCGTGCCTGGCGGGATCACCACGATCAGCGACATCGACAGCGACCGGAGCAGTCTCCAGTACCGCGGCTACGATGTCCACGACCTGGCCGAAAACTGCAGCTTCGAGGAGACCGTCTACCTCCTTCTGCACGGCAAGCTCCCGACCGCGGGTGAGCTGAACACCTTCAACGACACTCTGTCGCGGGCACGTCGGCTTCCTGGCGAGGTTCTTGCCGCGCTGCGCATGACGCCCCGGCATTTGCACCCGATGGACCAGCTGAAGGTGGCCTACACAATGCTCGCGGGATTCGATCCCAACTACGGGCACGAGGACCACGGCAGCAACGTCCGCAAGGCGATCCGCATCATCGCGGCGGCTCCAACGATCGTGGCGGCGGGCCATCGGCTTCGCCATGGTGAAGAGCCGATCGAGCCGGACCTAACGTTGGGTGCGGCGGCGAACTTCCTCTACATGCTTACGGGCGAGCGGCCGGACGCCTACACCGAAAAGGTGATGGACGGATCGCTCATTCTTTACGCCGAGCACGGTTTCAACGCCTCGACGTTTGCCTGCCGCGTCACCGTCTCCACGCTCAGCGATCTTTACAGCGGCATCATCAGCGGCATCGGAACCCTTAAGGGTCCGCTGCACGGCGGCGCCAACGAAGAGGCCATGCGGATGCTTCTCGAGATCGGTTCGCCTTCAAACGCCCAAGCTTGGGTTGAAGACGCTCTGGTCAACAAGAAGAAGATCATGGGCTTTGGGCACCGTGAGTACAAGAAGGGCGACAGCCGCGCGATGTACATGACCAAGGTCGCCAAGGACATTGGCCACCGAAAGGGCAACGAGACGTGGGGCAAGATCGCCGACATCATGGAGAAAACCATGCTGGAGAAGAAGGGTCTTTTCCCCAACGTAGACTTCCCCGCTGCCTATGCCTACTACCTGCTGGGCATCCCCATCGACCTGTACACGCCGATCTTCGTGATCGCGCGCGTTGCGGGATGGAGCACCCACGCCATCGAGCAGCTGGACCACAACCGGCTTATCCGCCCCAAGGCGATTTACGAAGGCGAGCGCAACCTGCAGTTCATCCCCATGAAGGACCGAGGCTAGTCTCGCTCGGCTGAAATGAAAAGGCCCCTCGCCATTCTGGCGAGGGGCCTTTTCATTTGCCGCGTCCTACTTAGCCGGGGCGGCGACGTCTTTGGTAAGCGGCTTTTGGGGTGCTGACAGGCGCATCACGTCCACCGCGATTACGCTGATCATCAGCAAGCCCACAAAGGCCAGGCCCACCATGGCTACTGCGCTCTGGACCTTGAAACTCAGGCGCTTGCCGCCGCGAAGCAGTTCGGCGAAGGCCACAACCATCTGGCCGCCATCCAACGGAGGCACCGGGAGCAGGTTGAAGATTCCGAAGCTGATACTTAGGGTCGCGGCAAGGGCGATGAAATCCACGAAGCGGCTACGTAGCGCGTCGTTGGTCATCTTCATCATCGTGCCGGGGCCGCCCACGCTGTCCGCTAGGTTCTGGGGCTTCTTCAGGAGCCCAACCAAGTTGGTGACCGCGATCACCGGAGCGCGGAAGCCTTCGCTTACCGCCTCGCCGAAAGCCAGCTTTTGCCGACTCACGTCCGGCATCGCGCCGATCTTGCCCGCCCGCTTCATCTCGCCTGTCAGGTCCAGCTTGGGCGTCCAGACTCCTACCTGGCCCTCGATGGGCTTGAGGTTGGCCGTCGCGATCTTGCCCTCTCGCGAGAACTCCACCGGCAGCGTCTTGCCTGGGTTCGCCTGAACCGTCTGGAGGAACTCGTAGAAGCTGGAGACCGGCTTGCCCGAGATCTTGACGATGCGGTCACCCGGCTTGAGTCCCGCCAGGTCCGCCGGATCGCCTTGCGAGATGCGGCCAAGCACCGGCTCGTTGCTGAAGCGCTCGGCTCCGTGGGTCACGTAGATGCCAATGATCAAGGCAACGCCGGCAAGCACGCTGAACAAGGGGCCGGCCCCGAGAACAACCAGCCTCGCGAAAGGCCCCTTGCGGTAGAAGCCGCCCGGGACGTTCATCTCGCTCCCGTCCTCTTGCGGTTCCATCCCGTTCGGCCTCACGAAGCCGCCGATCGGGACCGCGCGCAAGGTGAATTCGGTTTCTTGCTCCACGCCATCGACGGTGTGCTTGCGCCGGCCAAGGGTCCAGATCTTCTTGCCCATCCCGACCGCGAACTCCTCGACGCCCATGCCGCAGAGGCGGGCGGCCAAGTAGTGCCCGCCCTCGTGAGCTGCCACAAGGACGGACAACATGAACACGAAAGCGAGAATGACCAGAAGATTGACGGGATCGAACATAGGCGTGTTGGTTGAACGGGCTGCCTTATCGGCGGTTGGTTTCTACTACCGAACGGGCAAACCGCCGGGTTTCCAAATCAGTTCCCAGAAGTGATTCTAGGGTAGCCGGAGAAGGATGGTGCCTCTCTAGGACGTCTTCTATAACCCCGTAGATTCCCAGGAAGGAGATTTCGCCTTTGAGGAAGGCGTCTACGGCAACCTCGTTGGCCGCATTCAGCGCGCACGCGGTGTCCCCGCCCGCCGCCATGGCCTCCCGGGCAAGCCTCGGTCCTCGGAACACAGACTCGTCCAACGCCTCGAAGGTGAGGGAGGGGGTGTCTACGGGATTCCAGGGGCGGAAGCCACCAGGCACCCGGTCCGGGTGGAGGAGCGCCACTTGAATGGGCAGGCGCATGTCTGGCCAGCCCAGTTGCCCGAGCGCGCTCCCATCCTTGAGCTTTGCGAGAGAATGGACCACGCTTTGGGGATGCACGACGACCTGTACCTGGTCCATCTCCACCCCAAAAAGCCAACGGGCCTCGATCATCTCAAGCGCCTTGTTCATCAGCGTGGCGCTATCGATCGTGATTTTGCCGCCCATGTTCCAGGTCGGGTGGTTCAGCGCTTGCTCGCGAGTAACTCCTTCCAGATCCTTGAGGCCGCGGCCGCGGAACGGCCCTCCACTGGCGGTAAGGATCAGGCTTTCGATCTGGTCGGTGCGGAAGCCCTGCAAGCATTGAAAGAGGGCCGAGTGCTCGGAGTCGATGGGGGTGATCTCCCCGCCGGGAGGGCGGGCTCCGAATTCTTCACCGGACTCAAGGATGCTTCCGCCCGCAAGCGGCATGACCACCTCACCCGCCGAGACCAGAACCTCCTTACTCGCCAACGCAACCCGCTTGCCGGCCTGCAGCGCCGCTACGGTTGCTCTCAGCCCAGCCGAACCGACGATCGACATCACGACGACGTCCACGTCATCGGCGGTAGCGAAGTCGATCAGCGCCTGATCGCCGTCGCGCGAGACCAGAGCGGTCTTGCCGACGCCGAAGCGCTGGGCCTGCTCCTCGAGGAGATTCGAGCTCGACCACGCGGCAAGGGAGACCACCTGTAGCCGGTCCGGGTGCTGGGCGACGACATCGAGGGTCTGGGTCCCGATGCTCCCGGTCGAGCCAAGCAGTGCAATGCGTTTCAACAGAAACGATTATGGAGGAGAGGCCATAAGCAATGCGGCTCGGCCGGCAATCAAGCCGGTCGAGCCGCAGGTGGCGAAGAGTCCTTAGGCCCGCCGTCGACGAAGGATCATCGCGCCGAGACCAAGCACGGCAAGCGTAGCCGGCTCGGGAACGGCTTCCACGCGGACATTGTCGATCCCCGTGTCGTCGAAGGTTCCCTGGCCAGCGTTCGGACCAAACCAGGTGATCCGCGAGATCCCGGCGTCATGCACCAAGCCGAGGAAGCTCAGCGTCGCGTCAGCGGGAACGAACACCGTCCCAACCAATAGGTTCGCCGAGTCGTAGGCGTTGACCTGAATCGGGCTCGAAGCGGTGTTGGAGATGGTGTCCATTCCCACCGCGCGCTGAAGGCCGTCGAAGACGATCTCGAAGTCCTCGTCGCCGCCCTGAACCAGGATGTTGCTGGTGATCGTGGGGAGGATGTCGCCGGCATCGGCTGGGCCGCCGGGCGTGGCGATATAGAGTCCGCCAGAACCGATCTGATTGGCAATGTGGCCACCCTCAGAGTAGGTCGCGCCGATGTTCAGATCGGAGGTGGGACCCTCGAAGGTCATCTCAACCGCGTTGGTTGGCGCCCAGGCGTTGAAGGTTGCCAGGGAGGTGGTGCTGCTGAAAGCAGCGCTCAGCGACGCGGCAGCGAACCCTCCGAAAACGAGAGGCAGTTTCATGGTACGCGTAGGTTAGGCTGCGTTTGGGCCAGCCACAAGTCGCGCGAACGTGTCCAAGCCCGAGTCCCCTTTGGGCGTTCCGCAACCGATCCTTGCCGGTGAGGCACTGCTTGTCAACCAGAGCGTGTCCGATTAGCTCGATCTGTTTCGAGGGAAGCCAACTTGGCCGAGAGGCGGTGCCCTGAACCCAGCGTCCCAGTTCGAAGGTTGGTTCAGCCAACTGCGCCATAATCGAACGCATGAACCTCCCGGCCGCGCAAGACCGCCGATTCCGGCTGGAATCGGACCTCGCGAAGCGGCTGGCGGAGACCTTTGGCACTCCCCTGTATGTGATCGGGGAAACGCACTTCCGAGAGCGTATTCGCGCTTACCGCGACTCCTTCAAAAGCGCCTACGCCAACTCGGAGATCACCTTTGCCAGCAAGGCCAACAGCACCCTGGCCCTCATCGCCATCGCCCATCAAGAGGGTTGCGCGATCGACGTGGCTAGCGAAGGCGAGCTCCGCGCCGCCCTTCGCGCCGGCGTCCCCGCAAACCGATGCCACTTCCATGGCAACAACAAGCGGCCCCGTGAGATCGAAGGTGCGATCGAGGCCGGCGTCGGCCAGATCGTCGTGGACAACTTTGGCGAGATCGAGACCATCAGCCACATTCTCAATACAAGCCGCGATGAGACCGAACTGATCCTCAGGCTGGCCCCGGGCGTGGATCCCAAGACCCACGCCAAGATCAGCACCGGCCAGGCCGACACAAAGTTTGGCTTCAACATCAACGACGGCTCCGCCGAGAGAGCCCTCCTTCGTTGCCTAGAACTCGATCTCCCCGTCGTCGGCGTCCACTGCCACGTGGGCTCCCAACTCTTGGACCCGGAAGCCCAACGCGCAGGCGGCGAGTTCCTCGCCGAGTTCTCGGTTGCCATGAAGGCTGAGCACGGATTCGAGACCAAGGTTCTCAATATTGGCGGCGGACTCGGCGTGCAGTACACGGGCGACGACCTCCCGATGCCCATCTCAGACTACAACCGGCTGGTGGTTGAGGCCATCCTCAAGGCGCTTGAAGGGAGCGGACTCCAGCCCAAGCTCGTTCAAGAGCCGGGCCGGTCCCTCGTGGCCGAAAGCGGAGTTACCCTCTACGAAGTTGGCGTCGTAAAGACCGTGCCGATCGCCGATGGCAAGACCAGAACCTATGTTTCCGTTGATGGAGGGCTTGCCGACAATCCCCGTCCGGCCCTTTACGGCAGCCAGTATTCGGTGGAGAGGATCGCCACAGGTAGTTCTAGGCCAGCCGACTGGGCCTACGCTGCGGACGGCCCGGGGGCGCTGATCGCCCAGGCACCAAGCGCTACGTTCACCATCAGCGGACGCCATTGCGAAACCGACTTGCTCTTTCCCGACGTAGAGCTTCCTGCCGACCTCGCAGCCGGAGACCTTCTCCAGGTGCTCTGCACCGGCGCCTACAACGCATCTATGGCCAGCAACTACAACCGTTATCCCCGTCCGGCGACCACGCTGGTCCGCTCACACGGGGAACCCATCCTCATCCAGAGACCCGAGTCCTGGGACGAGATGTTTGCCCGTGAGCACGTTCCCGGAGACCTCCTCTAGATGATGCCCCTCGTTTCTCTCCCGATCGCCCAGATGGAGATCCCTCCCCTTCCCGCCTTTGCGGCGATCCTCGTGGTCATCTTCTTCGGCTTGGGACTGCACGAGTACGCCCACGCCAAGGTGGCAGACATGGCGGGCGACCCCACGCCTGGCATCCACGGCCGGGTCACCTTGAACCTATTCAAGCACTTCGACCCGATCGGCACCATCATGATCCTCTTCACCTCCCTGGTGGGGGTGGGAATCGGGTGGGGCAAGCCGGTGCCGATGGACCCGAGGCGGATGAAGAATCCCAAGTGGGACCACTTTGCCGCCGTCCTTGCCGGACCGCTTACCAACCTTGCCCAGGCAGTGGTCTACGCCATCCTGTGGCGGGCGCTCTACGGGAACGCCAACCTCATCGGGATCGCCCTCAGCGGCGGAGGCGGGTTCTTGCCTGCGCTTTTGGCCTTCGGGATTCTCATCAATATCTCCCTGTGCCTCTTCAATCTCCTGCCGATCGGCCCGCTAGACGGCATGTGGATCGCCGGCACGTTCATGTCCGAGAAGTCACGATGGGCTTGGACCCGCTGGAATCTGAGCACGGGGCAGTTCGTGTTCCTGGCCCTAGTCCTAATGGGACAGCTGACCGGGGTGAGTCCGATCTTCATGATCCTGGCTCCGCCGCGCGACTTCCTCCTCCGGCTCTTGCTGGGCTAGGTTGGGTCCTCCAAAGTAAACTCGCCCGCGTGAATCGAAGAATCCTCAGTGGAATGCGGGCGACCAACCCGAACGGGCTCCATATCGGCAACTACGAAGGCGCCCTTCGGAACTGGGTGCAACTGCAGAACGAAGGCTACGAGATGTTCTGCATGGTTGCCGACTGGCACGCCCTCACCACCATGTACGAGGATTCCCAGTCCATCAGCAAGTACGGACGCGAGGTGGCCAAGGACTTCGTTGCGGGCGGGATCGACCCCGATAAGTCGGCAGTTTTCGTTCAGTCGCACATCAAGGAGCATGCAGAGCTCCACCTCCTCTTCAGCATGATCACGCCCCTGGGCTGGTTGGAGCGAGTGCCTACCTACAAGGAGAAGCAGGCCGACCTGGGAACCGCAGAGCGGGAGCCCTATGGGCTTCTGGGCTACCCGGTGCTTCAGACCGCGGACATCCTTCTCTACAAGCCCTACGGTGTTCCGGTAGGACGCGACCAGGCGCCGCACCTGGAGATCGGCAACGACATTGGGATCCGCTTCAACCGCCTCTTCGGGCGCGAGGTTTTCGAGCCGTACAAGTACCTAATCCCGCAGGACGAGACCCGTGCCAAGCTGCCGGGGCTAGACGCGGACGATAACGGCGTCCTGCGCAAGATGAGCAAGAGCTACGGCAACTGCATCTACCTCTCGGATACCGAGGACCAGACGGCGGAAAAGATCAAGAGCGCCTTCACGACGCCAAGCAAGATGCGGAAGACCGACCCCGGGATCCCCGAGGGCTGCGCCGTCTGCCAGTACCTGAAGATCTACTCGCCGGGGTGGCAGACGCAGTGGCAAGAAGACCGCGAGGGAATCCGTGGCTGCATGCAGAACAAGAAGGAGTGCACCGAAGCGGTCAACGAGTACTTCCGGCCCATGCGCGAACGAAGGGCGCAACTCGACGACGCCACGATCGAGGAAATCCTAGCCCGGGGCGCCGAGAAGGCGCGGGCCGTGGCCTCGGCCACGATGGACGAAGTCCGCGACGCGATGGGACTACGGTAACGGCTTAGCCGCCGCCAAGCGGAGGCCGGCCCATTTTGGCGCGGTCGGCGTTGATCTCGGCGATCTCTTCCGGAGTCTTCGACTTCAGCCACTCGCGCTCCTGAGCCCGGGCGCGCTCTGCGCCCTCGCGCATGCCGTTGGCGACCTTCAGTCGGTCTGCGTCCGTCATCGCGGGCGAATCCTTAATCGAGTCCATCTCCTTTTTGGAGATGCCGCCGTCGTCGCACCCTACGGCGGCGAAGGCAACCGTGATTAGGAAGAAGACAAGTCGTCGCATTTTATGTCTCCCGTTGGTTGCGGGGCAAGCCGGAACCTGCCCCGCGGGTTACTTCAGGGGCGCAGAGCGTCCCACTTGTTCTTCGCCGGATCGCTGTCCGGGTTGGGGTTGGTGGCCCCGATCACGAAGGTCTTGGCATGGGTGTCGGCCAGGGAGAAGTTGGATCGTCCGTCGCCCGTCTGGCTAACTGCGCCATAGCGGCCCTGCGGCGTGTTCTTGTCCACGGCACGAAGTCCGTTGGGAATCTGGGCGCCGCCGCACCAGTCGAGGTCGTAGACTGCCGAGCCGTCGGTCGCCGGGACCGCTTCGAAGATGCCGCCGCACTGGAACTGGATCTGGTTGCCCACGCCGCCACCGCTATAGCGGATGGCATCGCCGTTGTACTTGGTAGCCATGGCGATCGTGTCTGCCGGGTTCGTCACCTGGGTGGTGCTAAGCGAAGCCGTGTTCAGCTCGCCGCCGCCGCCCTCGCCGTGGATTTGCGCATATGGCGCGGCGATGCCTCGGAGGGTGCAGTCCTGAACGTCCGTGAAGCTGTCCTTGAAGCAGCGACCCTGCCAGGAGTTCGGCTTTACGTCGTAGAAGTTCACCGCGGCTGCCGCGTTGGGAACGGTGAATCCGTTGATCCCGTAGGAGACCGGAACTCCCATCCAATCGCCCCAGTTGCCCCACACGCTGCTCGTTTCGAGCGGGCTGCGGAACAAGGGAAGAGACTTGGAGTAGGGCTGCAAGTTGAAGGTCCAGCTCAGGCTATCGCTTCCCCAGGCAGGGGCTCCCGACCAGTTCGTCGGAATTCCGTAGCTGAATCGGTCGTCGTAGTCGTTGGTGTACATCACCATTGCCGTACCGATTTGTTTGATATTGGAGAGATCACCGGAAGCCTTGGCGGCTTGTTTGGCTTGGGCGAATACCGGGAAAAGAATGGCTGCGAGAATCGCAATGATCGCAATGACGACCAGCAGTTCGATGAGCGTAAAGGCTCGTTTCATGAAAGCTCCTTTGCTACATGCCGCCGGATGTTTTCCGGCAACGTCCGATGGCTAGCATGGCCACGGCGCAGTCGACTCGGCCCCTCTCGGGGCGAAGATACGTCGATCCGATTCGCAATGAATCGCTCAGACTCATGCTAACAAGACGTTAGCCACAATGCCAACAATTTAACGCGGGATAGGCCTAAAGTCCCTGAAAACCACTACATTGGAACCGATCCGAACGAATGCCTCACGCCGGGCCTTGCAGGCACACCCGCTATCCGCCGCCGAGCGGGGGCCTTCCCATCCTCGCGCGGTCGGC
Organism: Fimbriimonadaceae bacterium; assembly: GCA_041742595.1. Classification (GTDB taxonomy): domain Bacteria; phylum Armatimonadota; class Fimbriimonadia; order Fimbriimonadales; family Fimbriimonadaceae; genus JBGSIJ01. The sequence goes on from JBGSIJ010000031.1 coordinate 15,643, forward strand.
ATTGATCTGCGCGAGTTCCTCCGGGGTTTTGGTCTTGGCAAACTCGGTCTCCTGAGTGCGGGCCTTGTCCGCCCCCTCCTGCATGCCTCCGACGATCTTGGCTCGGTCGGCATCCGTCATCGCCGGGGACTCCTTGATCGAGTCCATCTCCTTCTTGGAGATCCCGCCGCCATCGCCGCAGCCCAGCGAGGAACCGAGCATCCCAACTACCGCAAAGAGGAAACCAAAGCGAGCTTTCATCGAAACCAGTTTGCCCTCATTTTGCTTCTGCGCATAGCCCTAAGGCCCTCGAACGTTCGGGTCGGTACTTTCGCCCATAATCCCAACCAATGGCGGAGCAAACCGGCAGTACGAATCCCCAAGGCCGACGGCCGACTCGCGCCGACGTCGCCGCAAGAGCCCAAGTCGCTCCCTCAACCGTAACCCTTGTGCTCAGCGGCCGGGGAACCAAGTTGCGCATCCCCGTCACCACCCAAGACCGGGTTCGGGAGGCCGCCTACCAAATCGGCTACTACCCCAACAAACTGATCCGGGCCGTCCAGTCTGGGCGCACGGGCGTCATCGGGATCTACCTGCGCTGGGAGCAATGGTCCAGACCGTACGGGTACTTCACTACCCTAGTCTGGGCGCTCCAAACCTCGGTTTCCGCCACGGACTACCAGTTGCTCTTCCACAACGCCCGCCGCGGCGTCTCTACCGAGGAAGTCTTCGCCCGGCAGGCCGGCGGCCTTGTCGATGGCGTCCTAATCCTGAACTCTGCCAACGACGATATCGTGCCTCGCCTGATCGAAGCGAAGCTGCCTGCCCTCGAGGTTGGAGACCCGTTCAGCCAGTTGCCCTTCGTGGGGGTGGACGGCGAGGAGGGGGTGGCCTTGGCGATGCGCCATCTTTCCGAGCGTGGCTACCGCCATCCGGCTTACGCGGGCTACCCATCCAGCTTTGCAGAGGACCAGGCAGCCCGCTTCGAGTCGTTCCAGAAGCAGCGGTCTCTTCTCTTTGCGCCAAGCCAAGGCCGCCGCATGGCCCAAGGCGGAAGCGGCGTAGAAATCCTTGCTCCTCTGCAGGCGATGAACCCTCGTCCCGATTGCGTGGTGTGCGCCAGCGATGAGATGGCCTACGAGCTATGGGGCGAGTGCCGACGCAATGGAATCCGGGTCCCCGAAGATCTCGCGATCGTAGGTTTCGACGCGTTAAGGGGCCTCTCACCTTATCCGGTGACCACAAGCGTCCACACGCCGCTCCTCGAGATGTCGAAACTCGCCGTAGAAAAGCTGGTCGCCATCATCAACGGCGATCCCTTCGAACATGGGACCATCCTAAAACCCAGCCTCCGAGTAGGCGACACCACTTGACCCTGGGCCTCGAGCCCTGGCAGTGGCTGCTCGGCGCCCTAATCGCGGTGATCAGCGGAGTTGCCAAAACCGGCGTGCCCGGAATGGGGATCGTGATGATCCCGATGATGCCGCTCATCTTCCCCGGGAACGAGTCGGTGGGCGCCCTCCTGCCGATTCTGGTCTTCTCGGACATCTTTGCGGTGGCCTGGTACAAGCACCACGCCCGCTGGGACATTCTTTGGAAGCTCTATCCGACCGTGCTGCTCGGCATCGGGTTCGGCTACTGGTTGCTGGACGATCTCGCTAGACGCGCTGCGGACAAGAACGCCCTCAACCCCTGGATCGGCGGAATCGTGTTGGCGATGGTGGGAGTCGCCCTTCTGCGGCGGCAGTTTGGCGAGCGCTTCCAGCCCCACTCGCCGCTGGGCACCCAACTAACGGGAGCGGCGGCCGGCGTCTCCACCACGCTCGCCAACGCCGGCGGTCCGGTGATGAGCCTTTACTTCCGCTCGGCGAACCTGCCCAAGGACCAGTTCATCGGCACGGGCGCCTGGTACTTCTTCACTCTGAACCTCTTCAAGGTCCCGCTCTACGCAATCCTCACCCACCGCAACCCAGGCTTCCCGTTCTACACGTCCAGAAGCCTGACCTTCGACATCCTCATGGTTCCGGCGATCCTCGTCGGGGCGTACCTGGGCAAGTGGGTTTTCGTGAAGGTTTCCCAGAAGGCGTTCGACACCTTGGTTATGGTCCTTGCGGCCGCGTTCGGTCTGAAACTCGTGCTCGGAATCTAGACTCCGAAGGCTCGGTATGCTCTGGAGCCGAGACCATGAGCAACCGCCAGAAGATCGCGATCGCCGCCGCCCAGAGCCTGGACGCCTCGATACCCAACTTGAGTTCCGTGAAGAGCCTCATCGGCTATGACGGGTTCGTGGACGAGATCATTTCCGTGGTGGACAAGCGCTACCAACTGAACGAGTTCGACCCCGTCGAGCGCATCGCAGACCTCGCCAAGAAAATCGCGGGAGCGTCCGGAGAGTCCACCAACATCGAACTCGTGGTCAACCTCACCAAGCTCGGCGGGAACGGTCCGATCATGGCCAATGCGATGGCCTCCGCCGGCATCGGGGTCACCTACATCGGCAATCTGGGCTACCCGAATCTGCACCCGGTTTTCGAGCCGATGAACGAGCGGGCCAACGTCCACAGCATCGCGGACGCCGGACACACCGACGCCCTGGAATTCGCGGACGGCAAGCTGATGCTCGGCAAGCTCCAACCCTGCAACGAAGTCACCTGGGAGAACATCAAGGAGCGGGTCGGACTCGACAAGATCGTCGCCTACGCCGAGGAGGCCACCCTTCTCGCGGCGGTGAACTGGACGATGCTTCCCCACCTGGAAACGATTTGGCACGGGCTTCTGGACGAGGTGTTCCCCAAGCTCGGCACGGACCGTAAGAGGACGTTCTTCTTCGATCTAGCGGACCCAGAGAAGCGCACCCAGGCGAGCCTGCTCAACGCCCTCCAGATGCTGCACCTCTTTGAAGAGTATTGCGAGGTCATCCTGGGCCTGAACCAGAAAGAGGCTCTGCAGGTTGCCAAGGTCCTTCAGTTGGACTTCGACGCCACGAGCGGCAAGGGGCTTGCCGAGGGGGCCGAAGCGATCCGTGCCGCCCTCAAGCTGAGTTGCGTCGTCGTCCACCCACGAGCGGGCGCGGCGGCGGCCACGCCGGAAGGCAGCGCCTACTTCCTTGGCCCCTTCGTCAAGGAGCCCAAGATCAGCACCGGAGCGGGCGACCACTTCAACGCAGGCTTCTGCCTAGGCATGATTCTGGGCCTCCCACTCGCGGAGAGCCTCGCCACCGGTACCGCGACAAGTGGCTACTACGTGCGCAACGCCGAAAGCCCGACGGTTGCCCAACTCGTGGGCTTCCTCAACGATCTACCGGAGCCGCAGGCCGAAGAATGAGGTCGGCGGTAGTCCTCCTCAGCGGTGGCCTGGATTCTGCCACCGCCCTTGCCATTGCTAGATCGCAAGGCTTCCAGGTGTATGCCCTCACGGTGGTCTACGGCCAGAGACACGAGGTGGAGTTGGACGCTTCTCGGCGGGTCGCCGAGTCGATCAGGGTCGTGGAACACAAGTTCGTGTCCGTGGATCTTGGCTCGATCGGCGGATCGGCTCTGACCGCCGACATTGAAGTCCCAAAGGACCGCGACGAGTCCGAGATGGCGGCCGGTATCCCGGTCACCTACGTTCCTGCCCGCAACACGGTGATGCTCTCGATCGCCCTTGGCTACGCCGAGGTGGTCGGCGCGAACGACATCTTCATCGGCGTGAATGCGGTGGACTACAGCGGATATCCAGACTGCAGACCGGAGTTCGTTGCGGGCTTCGAGGCCCTGGCCAACCTCGCCACAAAGTCCGGAGTTGAGGGTCTCCGGATGCGGATCCACGCCCCTCTCATCGCGCTAACCAAGCCGGAAATCATCGCCCAGGGGCTTGCCCTTGGAGTCGACTACAGCCTGACCCACTCCTGTTACGACCCCGTGGGAGGCAAGCCCTGCGGCCGATGCGACTCCTGCGCCATCCGAATCGCCGCGTTCGCCAAGCTTGGGATCGCCGACCCAGCGCTCTCCTCGTGAAAATGAGCCGGGGTACCTTGATTCCGCCCGCTCTGAAACGCGCCGGCGTATGAACCAAAGATGGCGAGCAATCCCAACGGCCCACACCATGAGGAGCACCTACCTTTTTGGGTGCGTCTTGCGCGGCTGTACAACCCGAAATACCAGCTGGCCAAACTCCGCGAGGACCTGAAGAGCGCCATCCTGGCGCTCAAGCACTGGCACTTCGACGACGGCATCAGCTACGACAACCTCGCCGCCTCCTTCCGGGGCAAAATGTTCGCGGCTTTCTTCATCTCTGGGATGCTGGTTTGGCCCGGAATCGCCGTCTCCTGGTGGGTGCAAGCACAAACGGAGAACACCTTTCTTGGCATCGCCGCGATGCTTCTCTTCACCCAGATCGCCTGCACCACCGGATTCCAGGCCCTCTGGTACTTCAGCAATCGCGAGCTCTACCGCGTCCGCTACCGCAACCTGAAGGACCGTTTCATGGCCCTGCAGCGGGACGTGCTTCCGGCGCAATGGAAGGGTTTCAAGATGGTCGTCCCGGTGGTGAGCCTCACCTACCCGATCGTGGCCACCCTCACCCACTGGATCGCCGTCGCGGTTCCGGGCGCCATCAAGACTCTGCCGGCCGGAGGCCTGAGCTTTCTGGTCGAGTTGCTGCTCATCTCGACCCCTTTCATGCGAGCGATGGGCGACCTGTTCGAGGCTCATGCCAAGAAGCTGGCCGCCAAGTACGTCGTCGTCCAAGTTCCTAGCTAAAGTCGGGGGGCCAAATCGGTCCAAAAGGCTTCGGCCACGCCGTATACTGTCGGTGCCTAGGAAGGGCAGCCAGTTAAGGGAGCATGGCAAAGGAGCAGACCGTTAACCTGATCGCAAATCGCCCCGCCCACCTCAATGGCGGAAGCCAGGACTACACGACCAGCGACATCGAGTGGGTCTCCTCCCAGTTCCAAATCGAAGGTCCCGTCCGAATCGCCCCCTTCCCCGGCCGCGGGAACATCAACCTCCACACATATGAGGTCCTTGCTGGCGGAAAGCAGTATCTGCTTCAGAAGGTCAACTCAGACGTTTTCACGATGCCTTATCGCGTCATGAACGCTATGGGCATCTCCATCTCCGCTCAGCGAAAGAGTCTCGATGCGGGTGTCCCGGTCGAGGGATGGGAACCGATCGAGCTCGTTCGCACCCGCCAAGGCAAGGACTTTCTGGACCTCACCGACGAGCACGGATGGTCGGTCTGGCGGCTCATGGTCCGCATCCCGGACTCCTGCTCGTACAAGAGCCTTAGCGAAATCCCCGACCGCGCCGAGCAACTACGGCTTGCGGAAGAGGTGGGCCGGGGCCTGGCGATCTACTCCGATCTCACCGCCCATATTGAGCCGAGCTCCGTGGAAGGGGCTCTCCCTGGTTACCGGGATACCGGCCTCTACTACCGTCAGTTCCACTCCGCGATGGCCGGGTACCGCACCCCCGGCGAAGCCGCCGCCCTGCTCCCAGACGACCCGATCCTCCGGGCTGGAACCGAGTTGCACTTCCAAGTCGCCATCCCCGAGGAGGAGTACTTCGCCCGGAAAAACGATCCGGCGCTGGCTCCCTACCTGCAGATCTTGCTGGAGCAGGAGCCCTTCGCCATGGGCCTCTGGGCCGCTCTCGGGCAGGGCCGGATCCGCCACACCCTGATCCACGGCGACACCAAAATCGAGAACTTTCTGTTCTGCCTCCGCACCGGCAGGGTCAAGTCGCTCGTCGACCTCGACACGATCATGCCCTTCACCTGGCTGGCCGACTGGGGCGACATGGTGCGGTCCTTGATCAACGTGGCGGGAGAGCGAGAGCGTGACCTCCGCAAGGTAACCGTCGACACAGACGTCTATGCGGCGGTTGCCAAAGGCTTCCTGAGCGAGGCGCGCGAGGTCACGGACAACGAGGTGGCCATGATGGTCTCCGCCGTTCAAGCCATCACGCTCGAGCTTGGCCTTCGTTTCCTCACCGACTACCTTCGCGGCGACACCTACTTCCAGCGCGGCCCGGGCGACCCTTCCGACATCAACAAGGTGCGGGCGATGGTTCAGCTGACCCTCTACCGCCGCCTCGTCGAGTTTGGGCCCGAGGCGGAGTCCCTGCTTGCCTCGCTCCGCGCGTCCGGCGTCCGCTGATGCGGGTCCTCGTCAACGTATTCCACCCGGCCCTGGCCCAGTCTCGGGCCAATCGACGTTGGTCCGAGGCCGCGCAGGAAGCTGGCTTCCAGGTAAGGGACGTGTACCGCCTCTATCCAGACGAAAAGCTAGACATAGCCGCCGAGCAACGGCTGTGCGAGGAGCACGATGTATTGGTCTTCCAACATCCGCTTCACTGGTACGGCGCTCCCTCACTCATGAAGAAGTGGATCGACGAGGTCCTTGCCTTCGGATGGGCATATGGGGAAGGGGCGATCATCCGGGGCAAGCGTTGGCAAAGCGCAGTCACGGTGGGAGCGCACACCGAGGAGTACACGCCGGAGGGTTCTCGCCGGTACTCCGTACCGGAATTCCTGCGACCCTACGAGCGCACCGCCGCGTTCTGTGGGCTCGAATGGCTTCCGCCCTTTCTGGTCTACGGGGCGGGGGTGATCGGCGACCACGAGATCCTTACGAGCGCCGAACGCTACGCCGACCACCTGAGATCCCTTACCGGATGAGGTGGGCGACCACCCGCAATCGTCGGTAGTCGGCAACCCAGACACCATCTTTGAGCAATTCGGGGGCAGCCATCTCCTGTGCGCGCGCAAGAAGATCTTCTTGCTCCTCATGGGTCAACGGCGAAAGGAGTTGAACACCAAACTGGCGCAGCCAATTCCGGTAGCCGTCCACTCCGTCCAGCGGAGTCGGACGATCGAAGTGCGCGGCCATCGAAACCTCGAATCCGGCTTCTTCCAGCATCGCCGAGACCTCGCCAATCGAGAGGTAGTTCTTGGGGAAGCTGGGCACGCTCCCGGTACGCTCCTCCACCGCTCGAAGCAACGATCCCAAAGTGATCTCGACGTTGCCCTTGCCCCCCATCTCGAACACCAAGCGACCGCCTGGCCGAAGTAGCGAGGCCGTGTTGAGGAACACCTCGGGCAGGTGCATCATCCAGTGGAAGGCGGCGTTGGAGAAGGCCGCGTCGAAGGGAGTGGCCGATCGGTACTCGGCCGCATCCGCACAAACGAACTCCATTCCAGGATAGGAGGCCTGAGCCGACGCTATCATGTTGGCGTCTGCATCCACGCCCACTGCCGTGGCCCCGGACTCGGCAATTTTGGCGGTGAGGTGTCCGGTTCCGCAACCTAAGTCAACGATCCGCTCGCCTGGTGCGGGGGCCAGAAGCTCGAGAACGCCTTGACCGAGGGTCGTCACAAACCCGTGTTTCTGATCGTAAAGCGAAGCGTCCCAATTGCTCATTGTTCCCTAGCGTATCCGCTGGTTCAAGGCGGCCATGCGCGCAGTCTCGGCGATGCGGCGCGCCCTCGTCTCTGGGGTCTTGGCGTCGTGGATGAAGAAGAGGATGTTTTTCCGGGAGCCGGGCGGGAATCGCTCGAAGTTCGCCAGAGCGGCAGGGTTCAGCGCAGCCAGGAGATCGTCGGGCGTCTCAAGCGATTCCGAGATGGTCAAGCGAACCCAGGAACCGTTCTCCTTGCCGACCTCGACCGCCCGGATGCCGGCGGGTTCCATCAAACCTGCGGCAAAGAGCTCCTCGAGGTAGCCCTTGTTGATCGCCGACCAGACGCTCTTTGGCTTGCGCGGGGTGAACACCTGACGGTAGCGGTTCTCGTCTAGGCTCTGCACCTTACTGTCGATCCAGCCAAAGCAGAGCGCTTCCTTGACCGCGTCGATGTAGGCTACGGAAGGCACGCCCGCCCTCACCTTGAAGTAGACCAGCCAAACCCCTCGGGCGGTGAGGTGGTTCTCCCGAAGCCAGTCGCGCCACTCGGCACGGCTGGTGGGCACAAACTCGGGAAGGGTCTCCAGCGCCGCCATCAGCCGCCCAGCCTCCGTTCCCAGCGGAACCGCAACCCTCCGGGCGCCTGCTCAAGATCGATCGCGTTGCCGTGGCCCTCGAAGACGAACTGAAAGACCGGCGGCTCCTTCATTCGCTCCTCGCCCCGGCCAAAGGTCTTGAAGCTTAAAGTGAGCTTCTTGCCCTCGCTCCGCCAGAAACCAAGTCCGTTCCAAGGGCGGGTTCCCTGGCATGCCAGTTCGAACGTGCCATCCTGATGCATCCGGGTACGGCACTCCTTCGCCTCTTCTAGGGGCATTGGGCCGTGCCAGGCGCCTTCGAGATTCTGCCCGGTGCACCCAGCCAGGGCTAAAGCGGCAAAACCCGCGGCAAGAATCGTAGGAAGCGATCGAGCCATGCCCACCACTGTACCAATTGCCCACGATTTCACCTGCCCCTGGTGCTGGGCCGGGCTGATCCAAGCCAAGCGCCTGAAGGAGGAGTACGGGGTGCAACTCGAGTGGCGCGCCTTCGAGCTGATGCCCGAGGCCCTTCCGTGGCCCGAGCCGACCCCGGAAGTCCCCAAGCCGGCGAATCGACCGCCCACCCTGAGCCGGCTGCAGTTTCTCTTGGAAGCCGATGGCATCCAGCTTCCGAAGTCCGTACGTCCAGGCCAGATGCGCACCCATCAAGCACATGAGGCGGTCGAATACGCCAAGGCGGTTGGCGCGGACGTCGATAAGTTCGTCGAGGTTCTCTACCGGGCCTACTGGGAGGACGGCGAGGCCATCGACGAACTGGACTACCTAACCCGGGTTGCCCATCAGTTTGGGTTCGACCTAGTCGACTTCAGCGAGGCGGTCGAGTCACGCCGGTTCGCGGAGCGGATCGTACCGTTCGACGACGAATCCTATGCGATCGGGGTGTACAACGTGCCGACCTTCACCATCGGCGGCGAGCCGTACGCTGAGCAGCCGTACTCGGTCCTGTCCCGCGCCATGGGGGAAGCCAAGCCCTACCTATCCCTTAGCTTTCCGCCTGCGCCGGCCGAGCGGCCCTACGTGTTCGTGAACATGGTGGCCACGGTGGACGGGAAGATCCTGAGCGGGGACCCGGAGGACGGCCAGGTCGACCTTGGAAGCCGCGAGGACCGCGCCGCCATGCGCCGGATCGAAGCCCATGCCGACGCGATCCTGATCGGGGCCACCACGCTTCGGCACACCTCGCCCAACTGGGTCCCCGGTACCCCCCACCGGATCGTGGTGTCGCGATCTGGCGATGTGGATCCGCGCCACGGCTTCTTCCACGGCGGGCAAGGCTGGCTGGCTTCCGGGGCGGGCGCTAAGGTCCCGGATGGGCTTGGGCACCTCCAGACCGGTGACCCAGAGCTGGATTTGCCCGCCATGTTTGCCCAGCTGAGGGAGCTTGGCATCGCGCGCCTGCTCGTCCTCGGCGGCAGCGAACTCAACGCCCAACTGCTGGAGCAGGACATTGTGGACGAGTTGTTCCTGACCGTAGCGCCAAAGATCAAACTAGGTCGCGACATCCCGACCCTTGCCGGCGGGTCCGCCCTTCCAAGCGACCGGCTCTTAGGCTTGAACCTGATCAGCCAGCAAAAACTAGGCGACGAGTTCTTCCTGCGCTATCGGAGAAGCCGCTAGGCCAATAGATATCTTGTGTTAGAATCCCGCAATGACATCTCGCCTCTCAGCCACTTTGGGATTCCTCGCTGTCCTCGGGTCAATTCAAGCCGACTTCGAGTACAAGGACTTCGCGTCTAGGCAGAGTCTGAAGCTGATCGGTTCCGCCGAGGTCGTCGGAACGATTCTGCGTCTCACTCCATCCGAGCCACGGCTGACCGGCGGGCTTTACGTGCAGGAGAGGCAGAACTTGGCCGACGGCTTTGAGTGCGAGTTCACCTTCCGAGTAAGCGGCACCGGCGGCGTGAAGGACCCGCGTGGTCAAACCGGAGGCGAAGGCCTGGCCCTGGTGTTTCACAACGACCCGCGTGGAACGAGCGCATTGCATTCCTACCCGCTTGCCTACGCGAAGATCAAACCCTCGCTTGTAGTGGAGCTTGACATGTGGCATAACGGCAAGCCGCTAGACCAAACCTATCCCATCGCTTACACCGCCGACCCCGATGGCAACCATATCAGCGCCCTCCTGGATGGGGAGTACTTCGATAGCATTGGCTCGATCGGAAGCACCGGGAAGAATGGGGTGGCTGCGCTAGGAACCGACCTCTCCGATGGGCGCGCTCACAACGTAAGGGTGCGTTACGAGGCCAAGACTCTGACGATCTTCCTGGATGAAGGCACGGTCCCCATCTTGAAGGTCATGTCTCTAGATCTTCCGGCAAAGACTGGGGGGGCGAGTGCCTTTGTTGGCCTTGTTGGGGGGACCGGAGACGCCTACCAGACCCAAGATATCCTCCGCTGGTCTTTCCGCAGTCTCGGTAAGGGTTAAGCGCGTTTCCTTAGGTTAAGGGGTTGAATCCTACCGCTTTGATGCAGGACGGAGCTTCGCGACTCCCAACGCTACCTTTCCTCCTGCGCAAGCCCAACGGCGGCCAAGCCTAGTCCGACGTTGTCTCGATCGTCTCCCGCACCATCCGCTCTGGCGCGCTGATCCCTAGCAGGGCCAGAGCGGAGCGGAGCGCGGTGGCCGCCGCCATGCAGAGTTGCAGCCGAGCCGAGGACAGCTCGGGTTCGGCGGGCTGGATGACCCGGCAAGCATCGTAGAACGCGTGGTAGGTGCGGGCCAACTCCTGCGCGTAGGTGGTGAGCCGGTGCACGCCAAAGTCCTCTGCGCAGCGCCGGACCTCGTCCGGCAGCTCCAGTATCTTCTTGAGTAGGGCAAGTTCCTTAGGATCCCTGAGCAAGCCAGTAGCGTCTGCGCCGCCTGCCGAAAGTCCGGCCCCGGCCGCCTTGGCGATCACGGAACAGATCCGGGCATGGGCGTACTGCACGTAGAAGACCGGGTTCTCGTCGCTCTGGGAAGTGGCCAGATCGAGGTCGAAGTCCATCGTCGTGTCGTGGCTTCGCATCAGGTAGTAGAACCGAGCTACGTCCCTGCCGGCCTGGGCCTGTTCCTCGGGGCTTCCGTTCGGGCGAGCCCTTTCGCCTAGTTCCTTCTGGAGATCTCGAAGCTCGTAGATGTTGCCGTCTCGCTTCCGCATCGGCGCGGGGTTACCGTCCTTGAGAAACCGGACCAGTTGGTAGATGACCACCTGAAGCTCGCTCTGCGCCTTCGAGAGCGCCTGCTGGCACGCATCCCGCTCGCGCGGACTTACGTACAGCTTCGCCTCGATCTCATCCAGTTCTCGGCCCGTCTCCGCAACCTCGTCTTGCCGCATGTTGACCGCGGCCAGCACGGCGGTCAGCCGATTGATGTACCCATGGTGGTCCGGCCCAAGGATGGTGATCAGCTTGTCCGCATTCACGGGGCGGTTGAACTTGTCACGGTGGTAGGCGACGTCGCTGGCAATGTAGGTGAGGCGGCCGTCTTTGCGCCGCAGCACGCGGTCCATGTCGTCCCCGAACTTCGTTGAGCGTAGCCACAGCGTGGCTTGTCCACCCTCCACCACGTCCTCGTCCTCGGAAGCGTTGTTCTGGTCCTCGATCAGGACTTCCTCGATCTTGCCGCCCTTGGCGAGTTTGAGCTTGGCCCGCACCGGCCGCTCGTCGGCGGCTCCGGACTGGATCAGTTGCTCGATCTGCGCGGGAACCTCCTCGGAGTCGTGGAGCGACTGCTCGGAGAACCAGGTGTCGAAGATCGTGCCGAATCCGGCCAAGTCCACCCGCTGGCGTTCTAGCATCTGGCGTTGACTCACGTCCTGGTACCAGCCGACCGGCTTGTTCTCAAATCCGCCCTCGGACTGGATCGCTCTCGCGACGTCCTGAACGTAGTCGCCACGATAGCCCTTCTCCGGGAAGGGCAGATCCTCGGCATAGGCTCGCACCGACTCCGCGAACAAGCGCATCTGCTCCGAGTTCACACCATCGTTGATGTAGTACTCGCGATGGACCTCGTTCCCGGCCGCCTCCAGCACGTTGCTTAGCGCCGAGCCAAACGCCGCCCCCCGTCCCGAGCCCACCGTGATCGGGCCGTTCGGGTTTACCGAAACGAACTCAACGTTGATCCTCAGTGGCTTGGCCGCAGAAGATTTGGCGAAGTCCTCTCCCATCCCCAAGACTTTCGGGAGGTAGCCCGCGATGGCTTCCGGTCGCAGTCGGAAGTTCAGGAATCCGGGCCCAGCAACCTCCACCGCCGCGAAAGCGGAATGCGTCACCAGCTTCTCGCGCAAAGCCTCGCCAAGTTGCCGGGGGTTCATCCCGGCCGGCTTGGAAGCCGCGAGGGCGAAGTTGCAGGCGTAGTCGCCATGCTCTGGGCTCTTGGTCTCCGTGATCTCTACCGGCACCCCGCGTGCCGCTTCCGGCAGGTCGAGGGAGGCGACGGCGTCCCGAACGATGGTTGAAAGGTCTTCGCGCAGCAAGGCTAGAGGATACTTCCGAATCCCAAGCTACTCCTCGTCGCTGAAGTCCGGCGGCGGGCTGGAGACGGGGCCCTCTTCCGGCAGGTGCTCGATCTCTTCGATGAGATCCTCCTCCTTCTGAGCCACCCACTGCCGCTCCCAGACAACGAGTCCCGCCGAGGCCATGGGAACGAGGAACGCCGCCGAAGGCGGAACGCTGTCGAACCCGAACGAGCCACGGGCTAGGATCAAGAGACCCGCCAGCCCCGCCCAAATGAGAGCTTCTGGCCAGCGCCGGGTGGGAACGGGATAGGGCCCCACGTCCCGTGGGAGCGTGAGCCAGCTGTAGACCGCGATCGCAAGCTGAGCCAAAACCAACATCCCCATGGGTACGGGAAGGTTACCGGCAACGTAAACTAATTCTATGGTCCTCAAACTTCTCCTCGGAGCCGCCGTGGGTGCGCTCGGCGGATTCGGCTACCACAAGTTCATGAACGCTTGCGGCGGCACGTGACCCAGTGCCACTACACCGGCGGTGCCGGTGTTCGCAGGTCTCGTCCTAGGCTTGATCGCCGTTGCTTTCTCGCGTCCCTAGCGGAGTCCCACCTTGCGGGATAGTTCCTTCGCCGTCTACGTCCACGTCCCCTTCTGCCCAACCAAGTGCGGCTACTGCGATTTCAACTCGTACGCCATGGAAGGGGAGATCCAAGAGCGCACCGCCCACGCGATCGCGACCGAGATTCGGCGGTCTCCGTGGGCCGGACGCCCCGCGCGCACCATCTTCTTTGGCGGGGGCACGCCCACTTACCTGCGGGAAGACCTCTTGCTCGGGATTCTGGAGGCGGTTCTCGAGACGCACCCTCCGGTCGAGGGAGCCGAGATCACTAGCGAGGCCAACCCCGGCACCGTGGATGCCGCCAAGTTCCACGCCATGCGCGCCGGCGGGTTCAACCGGATCAGCCTCGGCGCGCAGAGCTTCCAGGACTCCGACCTTCTGCGCCTGGGCCGCGTGCACCGCAGCGGGGAGATCGAGCGGGCCGTGGCCGCCGCGCGGGAGGCGGGGTTCGAAAACCTCAACCTCGACCTGATGTTCGCCCTGCCTAACCAGAGCGCACGCGGATGGAAGACCAACCTGGAACGGGCGTTCGCGCTCGATCCGGAGCACCTCAGCCTCTACTGCCTCACCATCGAGCCGAACACCGCCTTCTTCAAGGAGCATCGCCGCGGAGACCTTCCCCTCCCGGACGAGGAAAGCCAAGTTGCCATGTACGACGAGTGCCTTCAGCTGGCCGCCGACAAGGGCTACCGGCAGTACGAGATCAGCAACTTCGCTAAGCCGGGCCGCGAGTGCCGGCACAACCTGGAGTACTGGCGAGGAGCCGAATACGCGGGCTACGGGCCTGGCGCGGTCGGCATGGTCGGCAATGTCCGCCGCACGAACCTGAAACATCCTAAGCGGTACTGCGACGCCGTCGAAGGCGGGGTTAAGACCGCGTACGACGAGGAGCCCCTAAGCGCGGAGATCCTTCAGACTGAGCGGATCATGCTTGGCCTGCGCCTGAACGAGGGCCTCCCCCTTGAACTCCTTCGCGACCCGCGCGGCCTCGACCAGGCGCGCGCCAAAGGCTGGGTCGAGGATGAAGGAGATCGGGTCCGCCTGACGGCGGCCGGGCGTCACTTCTGCTCGGAAGTTGCCCTCGCTCTGATCTAGAGCAAAGCCTCCGCAACCTTGCGCAAAAAAGGGGTTGCACAATCCGCCGGTCCAGTGTTATCCTGACCGTGTTCGATAACGATGTCGAACCGGTTCGACGATGAAGACGACCCTCACCATCCGGGATTTGGCCAAGCGCCTGAACCTGAGCGTCAGCACCGTCAGCTATGCCCTCAACGACGGGCCGAAGCCGGTGAGCGATGACGTCCGGAAGCGGGTCCTTGCCGCCGCGGACGAACTGAACTTCCGACCCAATCGCCTTGCCAAGAGCCTTGCCATGGGCAAGACCCACGTTCTCGGCGTGGTGCCCCCCTCCCTCGGATTCGACCTCCTCTTCAGCCCGTTTCTGCAGCGGTCCCTCAATGCGGTGGTCAACGAAGCCGAACGGCACTGCCGCGACCTCATGCTCTTCACCGCCTCCGACCGAATGGCGACCAGTTCTGCGGGCGTGGATCTCGTGGACGGGAGAATCGACGGAGCGATCCTCATCGCCCCCAACGAGAATTCGCCCATTCTTGCGCGACTCGAGGAGGCGCGTCTTCCGTTCGCGATCGCCTGCAGTTCTTCGATTCTTCATGGCCCCTGCTTCCACACGGACAACTACGCAGGAACCCGCCTGGGCCTCGACCACCTGCTACGCCTCGGCCATCGCCGTATCGCCTACATTGCCGGACGATGCGACCATGTGGACGGCGCGGAGCGACTGGCCGCCTTCGAGTGCGTGATGGCCGAGAACGGCCTCGAGGTCCCCGCGGGATTTGTTCTTCACGCCGAGTTCACGCGCGAAATCGCGAAGGTTCAGGCGAGGCGCCTCATTGCCGGGGGCGACCTGCCTACGGCGATCCTCTGCTCCAACGACGACAGCGCCCGCGGGGTCTACGACGCATTTTCCGAAGCCGGCATTCGGATTCCCGACGATGTCAGCGTGGTCGGGTTCGACGATAACCCCCAATGCGAGATGTGGACGCCCGCCCTTACCACCACGGTCCAGCCCATCGAGGACCTGATCCGCCTGGCTTTCCAGGCCGTGATGGACCAGATCGAAGGCAAGCCCGTCGCGTCCGCATCTCTAGCCCCGTCTTTTACCGTTCGTCATTCCACTTCCATTCTCATAGGAGAGAACCATAAACATGAAACGCGCGTTCACGCTCATTGAGCTCCTCGTCGTTATCGCGATCATCGCGATCCTAGCCGCCATCCTGTTCCCCGTCTTCGCCCAGGCCAAAGAAGCCGCGAAGAAGACCCAGGATCTGTCCAACACCAAGAACCACGCCACGGCGACCTTGATGTACAGCAACGACTACGACGACATGTTCCCCCGACAGGTCTACAAGAGGCCCGGTACCGCCATCGGCGGATGGAACACCCCCTTCACCTGGCGAGAGGCCATCATGCCCTACGTCAAGAACGGTGAGCAGACCTACAGCGACGGATCCAACTCCGTCAAGCTGGCCCAGGGCGGAATCTGGGACACCCCGGCCAAG
>JBGSIJ010000032.1:0-4463 GCA_041742595.1 Fimbriimonadaceae bacterium
CCGCCGCCGCGCTCTCGGGCGCCGGCCCCGGGGTCATCGCCTTCGCCAAAGTCAACCACGAGGCCATCGGCCAAGGCATGGTGGACGCCTTCGCCCTCGCCGGGCTAACCGCCCGGTACTGGATCCTGGACGCCAGCCCCGGCATGACGATCTCCAACCTCTCTTCCTGACCGCTCCGCTCCCACCCTTCGCCTTCTCCCGGATGCTCGTGCCGGGAAAGGGAGGAGGGTCGCTCTCCCGAGCGGGGTGGAGGGTTCCGGGCTCAGACTTCAAGTGCATCCTGCCCAAAGGACTCCAGGCCCAAGCGGCCCGCCGACGCGGGAGTCCCGACTCGACTCTCGTCGGAATCGGGACGGGGTTGGGTGGGCAAGGCGGCGGCGGGCCGGCACCCCAGGCCTAGACCAGGATCAGCAACTTGACCACGGTCTCGCCCCGAAGC
Organism: Fimbriimonadaceae bacterium; assembly: GCA_041742595.1. GTDB lineage: Bacteria > Armatimonadota > Fimbriimonadia > Fimbriimonadales > Fimbriimonadaceae > JBGSIJ01. The sequence goes on from JBGSIJ010000032.1 coordinate 440, forward strand.
CTCAGGTGGATCACCCGCTTGACGTCGTATGCTCCGCCGTTCCAGGTCGCCACGTCGCCGGTTGCGGTGCCGTCGTCGTAGGCCACGTACACCGACCGGATCGGAATCCCGGCCGACGTGATTTCGGACGAGGTCAGAAACGCCGCGTGCTGCTCCGCCGGCAGAACCGCAAAGATCCCCGACCGCGAGGACCCGCCCACCGTGAACGCATCTCCGAGCCGCTGGATCACGCCTTTGAACCGACGCTGATTTGGGCTCAAACGACCTCCCCCTCGATCGGCGAGGCCACGACCGACGAGCCGCGATAGACGCCCCGCTCCTTGAGGAACGGCAGCAGCCGGGCCTCGCCCTGGGCCAGCAGACCGCTTGGGTCCTTCAGGTCGCGCCCGATGCCGGGGGCCAGTTCAAGCTCGCCGAGTCGGATGCGGTCGCTCCAGCCTGGCCCGCGGGAGAGCTGGGCCAACAGCTCGCCCGCCACCAACTCGGTGGCGGCGAGGGCAAGTGTTGCTACCAGGCCCGCCTCCGAGCTGGCCACATGCTCCGCCCGAACGCGGTACTCGACCACCGGGACCACCTCCAGAATCAGGGCGTCGATCGTCGAATCGTAAGCGGCATCCGAGATGCCGCACTTCTCCTTCACCCGTGCCCGGGTTACCGATATGGCCAGAAAGAACCTCCTTCCGTTAGGGGCGGATTCGCTCTTCGATCTGGCGCAACAGCGCCAGATGCTCCGTGAGCGACAGCCGAAGTTCGTCGAGGGTGTCCAGCAGGCGCGCGTTCACGCTCTCCTGCCGGGTCAGCGCCCCTTCCAAGAAACCCACGAACTGCTCCGTGAGGCTCTTGGTCTGGGCGAGCGCGTAGCGCACGAGGGTGAAGCCGGAGGCCGCAAGGCCCCCGACCAACCCGATCCACTGCGGGTCCAAGTCGGCCACCGCTAGAGGATCGCCCCGTACGCGGTCTGCCAAAGCCCGTAGCCCACGTTGTAGCGAGCCCGAACCCCGTAGTGGTAGCGGTCCCGCATCCAGGCGCTTTCGCTCCCGGAGCTGGCCTCCAACGCGGTGAACTCCACCGGCACGTCGCTGCGCTGCTGCAAAATCACCGACCGGATCGGCCGCTTGGTGTCCAGCAGGAACCAGTAGTCGTCGCTCGCGCCGGTCAGAAACGGGCTGACCACCAAGTTCAGCCGACCCTGGAACGCGTTCTTGTACGGAGTGCTGGGCGCGCTATCCGTCACGTTGCCCTTGTAGACGACGACCGGGCTCTCCAGCAGTTCCATCGCGGTCCACTGAAGCTTAGGCCCCACCACCAGCGTATCGGGGATCACGCCCAAGGGGACGCTCTGGTCGTCCGGCACGCCCATCATGGCGTTCATGCCCTCCGCCAAGGAGGACGCCGCCAGCGCGCTCGTAGTCCGGTTTCCGTAGGTTCCCGTTCCCACCGGATGCGCGGTGTTGAAGAGGCTGACCCCGTCGTACCCAACGCCGGTGAAGCCGCTGCTCAGCGCTTCGCTGACGATCTGCATGCGGTGCGCCGCCACCCGGAACGCGAGGTCGCGAACTCGGAGCCGGATCAGGTCCAACTGGTCGTCTTCGATCGCCCGGCGATCGACCGCGATACTGGACTCGAAGACCTTGTCCTCGATGGAGATCGCGTTGGCGCTCATTCCCTGGGGACGCCGCTCGTCCACGAACTCGCGCATCGGCGGAACCATGCCCAGCCAGGCGTACTTCTGGATGGGCATGGTGGTGTTGATGACGGTTGCCAGGCGCTCGGCGAGGCCCGCCTCCGTCTCGGATCGGTAGGCCTGCGCGAACTCGGCGCGCAGGCCCGGAAGAAGAAGATCGGGGATATCGGATTTGGTCAGTGGCATAGGCTAGAGGGTGTAGTTGTCGATGCGGACGCGGATTCCGGCAACGCCGGTGGACGTGGTCTCCAGGCCGGTGATCGTGCCCACCTTGTAGGCGTTGGTAAGGCCGCCCGCCGAGATCTGGGTCTCCCAGTCCGTGTTGGCGTAGACCTCCTTCCCAAGGTCGGCGATGACCGGAGTGAAGCCGGAAGCGGCCTTGAACACGAAGCTGCCGGATTTGGACACCAGCATTCCCTTGTCTCCGGCCGAGCCCGTCGAGTTGTCGACCGTCTCGCTGGCCACCCCCACGAACTTGAGGTTCGCGGTGCCGTGCGCCATCGGGACCAGGTACCCGGAGGCGTTGACGCCCACTAGGGCGCCTTTCAGGACCTTGACGTTGCTGATCTTGTAGTGGACCACCAGGCCCGGTTTCTCGTAGGTTTCGTATGCGGTGGTGAGTGCTGCGATGAGGTTTCTCCTTGGAGGCTAGTCCGCGCCGACGATGTCTTTGAGCGCGATGTGGGGAAAGTGGCGACGGTAGAACGAGGCTTCCTCCGGCAGAAGAAGCGGGTTCTCCGGCGGAGCCGGGGTGCCGGCGGTCTCGTGGAACAGGTTGCTGGGCGGCTGCCGGTCGATCATTGCGATAAGCAGCTTCCGAAGCGGCTGCTTGGCGCCATCGAACTCGACGGTGTCGTCGCAAGCAAGCAAGGCCCGCGCAAACGGCACCTGCGCCGGGCACAGCTTGCCCCGCTTCAAGTACCCGCTCAGCTTTCGGTCGACCTCCTTGTTGCGGGTCTCCTGCTCCAGAGCCCGGTACCGCTCGCGCCAAAGCGCGGCGTCGTCCGGCAGGTCCGCCAGAAACACGACCCCGTCCGAGAACAACTGAGCGGAGGGAACCCGAGGATTGCGCACCAGGCTGACCTCCCGAATCTCCGCCAGGTCCGGCGAGAGCCCCAGCGATAGCGAACGCGCCCCCGAGCTCTCCACCAACTGGTTGGCCTCCTCGCTCAGCGAGAGGGTCCCAAAGAGCTCGGAGCCCCTGGCCTCGACCTGGGTCAGATAACCCATCTGAAGCGGCGAATCCGCATGCTCGATCAAGAGCGGAACCGGTCGAAGAAACCCGGCGGCAAGCTGAGCCAAGTGCGCCTCCGTGACGGAGACTCCCTTGTCCGGGTACTCCCCGGCCTCGAAGAGCTTGGCCTGGCGCTGCACCCAACTGGGTGGCGAATTGGACGTTTCGGTTTGCATCAACACTAGCAGACGCACGTCTAGTATTTGTCAACCATCCCGCACGCCTCTCCAGACACAGGTAATCGAGAGAGGCTAAACCTTGAGCACGATGGATTCACTGTGGGGCTGTCACTTGACCTGCACGGATCGCACGTGACGTGGGTGCTGATAGCGTTGGAGCAAAGAAAAGAGCCCGGGAGCTGAGGGGCTCATACTCGCACCCCTCAGCCTACGCGCGCTCCCCTTAGCGGACCAGGGGCGCGGTTGCGGGCTCGTGACTTCAGATTACAGCACTCCGCCTCCGGAGGCAACGATAACCATGAAACATAAACTAGCTCCGCTGGCGCTCTTCTCTGCGTTTCAGCGTGTCAACGACGAGACCCGAGAGGTCGAAGGCTACTGCTTCATGAACGAGGACGTGGGCGAAGGCGCGAATCGGACAAGGTCGCTGCTCCCGCGGCGGGGGTGCTGCTAACGACCTTAAGAGCGCCCAACCGGTTGGAGCGCGACTTTCAAGTCGCATCCTGGGCTCAGGACTTTAGTCCGAGGGGTACGGAAGTGCCCCAACAAGGCGACACGACGCGCCTTCCGATCCATCCCGGACGGGATGACAGAACTTAGCCGGGCGGTCGAAGACCCCCGGAAGGACCCCGGCCGCCCCGACCCCGCCAGGGTCGCAGAACTCGTCGCCGCCCGCAGCCCGCCGTGTGCGTAGCAGCCCCAAAGGGGCGACCCAACATAGCGAAGGGCGCAGCCCTGGTACCTCGCACCGAGAACCAAGAGCCCCAAAGGGGCGACACAATCCCACCTCGCCCCATCCCGGACGGGATGGCAGAACATAGCCGGGCGGTCGAAGACCCCCGGAAGGACCCCGGCCGCCCCGACCCCGCCAGGGTCGCAGAACTCGTCGCCGCCCGCAGCCCGCCGTGTGCGTAGCAGCCCCAAAGG
>JBGSIJ010000033.1:0-35748 GCA_041742595.1 Fimbriimonadaceae bacterium
GGCTTCTGGAGCCGCCGTGGGCGCGGGAGCCGCCGCCGAAGCGGCCTTGCCGGTTCCCCAACCGTCGGGAAGCTTCTCGCCGTCCTTCAGGATCGCGGCGATCGCCTTGCCAACGGGAACGGTTCCGCCGGCTTCCAGGAGGATGCCCCGCAGGATGCCGGTGCCGGGGGCCTCGAGCTCCAAGGTGGCCTTATCCGTCTGGATGTTGCCGATGACTTCGCCGGACTTGACTTTGTCGCCGTCCTTCTTCAGCCACTCGAGAAGGGTGCCCTCCTCCATTCCATCGCCCATCTTGGGCATGATGACTTCCGTCATGCGCGCAAACCCCACTTGACCACGTTGGTAGGTTACCCGTGGCGAACCCGCGCCAGAATCGCAACCTCTGGGCTCTCGGTTGCGGTACCAATGTCAAAGCCATGAAGCGCACTGCCCTCTTCCTCTCGATCCTTGCCGGGTTCGCTCTGCTTGCCGGTTGCGCCAAGGAGCCGGAGTCGACCGCCACCAAGCCCGCCAGCGACGCCGCATTCGTCGGCGATTCCACGACGAAGGTCTTCTACCGGAACATCGGCAAGCAGGTCGGCGAGATCCCCGACGATCGAAAGGTCTACTTCAAGACGATGGACGAAGCCAGCGCGGCCGGATACGCCAGCGAGAAAGAGCGCGGCGTACGCACCCCGGAAGACGAGTAGCCGCTACCAGGTAACCGCGCCCTTGGAGGCGGGGCCAACCTGGGCGGCGTACTTGGCCAGGACGCCCTGAGTGGTGTACGGCTCCGGCGCTTTCCAAGCGGCGCGCCGGGTTGCCAACTCCTCTTCGGAGACGGCCATGCTCAGCTCGCCCTTGTCGGCGTCGACCGTCACCATGTCGCCGTCGCGTACGAGCGCGATCGGTCCGCCGTCCATGGCCTCGGGCCCAACGTGCCCAACCATGAGTCCGCGCGTGGCCCCGGAGAAGCGTCCGTCGGTGAGGAGCGCCACGTCGTAGCCGAGGCCCTGGCCCACGATAGCCGAGGTTACGCCCAGCATCTCCCGCATGCCGGGGCCGCCCTTCGGCCCCTCGTAGCGGATCACGACCACATCGCCTTTGACGATCTCGCGCCGCTGCACGGCCGCCATCGCCAGCTCTTCGGAGTCGAAGACTCGGGCCGGGCCGGTGTGGGCCAAGTTGGCCACTCCGGCCGTTTTGATCACTCCGCCATCCGGAGCCAAGTTGCCGCGAACCACCGCGAGTCCGCCGGTGGGGTGAACGGGGTCGGTGTGGGGACGCACCACGTCCTGCCCGGCCGGAATCTCGATCCCCTCCAGGTTTTCGGCCATGGTCTTTCCATTCACGCATAGACAGTCCCCGTGAAGCGCCCCCGCGTCCAGCAGGGCCTTGAGCACCACCGGCACGCCGCCGATCTTGTGGAGGTCCAGCATCACGTACTTGCCGCCCGGGCGGAGGCTGGCCAGGGTGGGCGTCCGGTGCGCCACGCGGTGCACGTCGTCCAGGGTGATCTCGATTCCAACCTCGTGCGCAATGGCCGGAATGTGCAGGGCAATGTTGGTGCTGCCGCCGGTTGCGGCTCCGATCGCGATCGCGTTCTCAAATGCCTCTCGGGTCAGAATCTGCCGCGGCAGGAGCCCGGTCTCCAGCGCCTGGGCGATCGTCCGGGCAATGAACTCGAAGCAGGGCTTCCGATCCTCAGATTCCGCGGGTGGGGAAGAAGAACCCGGGAGCGCCAGGCCAAGCGCTTCGGCCACGCAGGCCATGGTGTTGGCGGTGTACTGGCCGCCGCAGGCTCCCGCGCCGGGACAAACGGCGCACTCGATATCGTGAAGCTCCTGGGCGTCGATCTTGCCCGCCGCGTAGGCGCCCGCCGCCTCGAAGGCGTCCTGGATCGTGACGTCCTTGTCCTTGTGGCGTCCCGGCATGATGGTTCCGCCGTAGAGGAACACGCTGGGCACGTTAAGGCGCGCCATCGCCATCAGCATTCCGGGGAGGCTCTTGTCGCACCCGGCCACCCCCACGAGGGCGTCGTAGCAGTGCGCCCGCATCATCAGTTCCACGCTGTCCGCGATGACCTCGCGAGAAACCAAGGAGGCCTTCATCCCTTGGTGGCCCATTCCGATGCCGTCGCTGACCGAGATCGTGTTGAACCGGCGCGGAGTCAGTCCGCACCGTTTCGCCCAATCGGCGATCTCCAGGCCTTGCCAGTCCAGGTTCACATTGCACGGGGTGGCTTCGCTCCAAACCGTCGCAACGCCAAGCCAGGGCTGCCCCATGTCCTTGTCGGTAAGGCCCATGGCCCGCAACATGGCGCGGTTGGCGGTCTTGTCGGCGCCCTCGGAGATCGTTCGGGACTGGTGTTTGGGATCGAATGCCATGGGACCCTAGTCTATCCGGCGAGGGTCCCAGCGGTTGGTTGGGCTATGTCGGGGCGTACTTGTCGGTTTCCCCGATGAGGAAGATGAGGAATCCGTTAACCGCCAAGTCTAAGAGCTTGTAGAGGACGAGGAGCACGCCTAGGAATCCCGAAAACAGGATGCCGAAAACCGACCCGGCAAGGGCAAACAGCCCGAAGATGATGTTGAGCCCGCAGACGAAGTTCACGATTCCGCGGGCCGGCTCGTACCGAAACAGCAGACCCAAACCGAGGACTGCGCTCACGAGGCCGAGGATGCCCATCAGGGCGCCCGAAATCGCGAATCCCTTCTGGTTTTCCACGATGCACAGCACCAGGCCCGCCAAGCCGTTGATCATAAAGTAGGTGGCGAGGGCGTAGTAGAGCGGCCATACCCACTTGGGGCTGCTCTGGAGCGGGGCGGGATCATGAGGGTCGCGCGCCGGACGGGCGACGCCCTTGGTAGAGGTCTTGCAGAACTGGCATTCCTGCGCCCAGTCTGGCAACGAAGCCTGACACGAGGGACACTTGATCATCTCGCTCCGAGCGTAGTTCTGACCGGACCGCCTGAAGGCGGATTGTCCATGCAAATCGCTACAAGAATCTTCGCCGCCAGGTTGTCCCGGATGCCTTTTCAGCGGAATGCGCAGTCCAGACCGTAGACTTAGCTACCGTGGAGACCCAAACCCCTCAAAAGATCCGACTCGGGCATAGCCCAGACTCCGACGACGCCTTTATGTTCTGGGGGCTGGCCAACGGCCAGGTCGAGAGCCGCTACGAATTCGAGCACATCCTGCGCGACATCCAGACCCTGAACGAGTGGGCCATGGAAGGCAAGCTAGAGTCCACCGCCATCTCGGTCCACGCTTTTGCGCACGTCGCCGACAAGTACGCCTTGCTGCGCCATGGCGGCTCCTTCGGAGAGAAGTACGGCCCGATGATCGTCGCCAAGGCGCCGATCGCCCTGGACGTTCTTCGCGAGACCGTGATCGCGATTCCGGGCCTCCAAACCTCCGCCTACCTAGAGCTTCAGTTGTGGTTCGAGGACACGTACGGCAAGGGAGTTCGGCCCAAGTTCGAGGTCGTTGCGTTCGATGAGATCATCCCCGCGATCCAAGAGGGCCGCTTCGAGGCCGGCCTTATCATCCACGAGGGCCAACTCACTTACGAGCGGGACGGCCTCGTCCTGATCCAGGACATGGGCGTTTGGTGGAACGAGAAGACCGGTCTGCCCCTGCCCCTCGGCGTGAACGTGGTCCGCAAAGACCTCGGGCCGGACGTCGTTGCCGACGTCAGCCGTTGCATGCGCGAGAGCATCCAGGCAAGCCTGGGCAACCGCTCGGTGGCGCTGGACTACGCGCTCCAGTTTGCGCGCGGAATGGACACTCCCACCAGCGACCAGTTCGTCGGCATGTACGTGAACGAGCGAACCCTAGACATGGGCGAGGCGGGCGTAACCGCGATCAAGCTCCTGCTCAAACTCGGCGCCGAAGCGGGATTGGTGCCGCCTGTCCAAGTCGACGTCGTCGACTAACTCCGTTCGTCAGGAACCGAAGCCTCGGCCCCATCGGCCGGGGCTTCGTTGTTTGAACCGGCTGGCACTTCCTCAAAAGTGTAGTTGTACAGCTTGCGCTCGCCTTCGATCTCGACGACGTCCCGCTTGACGATCAGGTTCGTATTGGGTCGGACTAACCTTTCCATTTCAACTCCTCGAGGGCCAGTGCTGCGCCCCCCAACATGCCCGCATCGTCGATCTGTTCAGCGAGCGTGATGTGGCAATCGCGGAAGAGGTACGGGATGGCAACCTCCCGAGCGGCTCGCATCGCGGTCGCTAAAAGGGGGCGGCCTGCTTTGGCGATCTGGCCGCCCAAGGCGAAAACGTCAGGCGCAAAGACGTTGATGATCGTGCCGATGCCTAGCCCCAGGTAGTGCCCAACGTCCTCCCAGACCTCCAGGCACATCGGGTCGCCTTGCTCCGCCGCTTCCGAGATTAGCTTCGGCGTGATCCGGCTCCAGTCGCCGCCGACCATGTCGTTCAACGAGGAGTCCCAACCCCGCTTCAGCTTGTTCTGGGCTCGCTTAACGATGCTATCCCGCCCACAGTACGCCTCGAGCGCGCCGTAGCTGCCCGCGCCGCACTCGAGGCCGCCGCCCTGCACGACGATATGCCCAAGCTCCGCACCGCCCTGGTTGCCCCCGACCAAAACGAGGGGACCGCGGGCGTCGCCCACCAGGCTGGCCGGCGACATCACGATGCCGCCTCCCACCCCGGTGCCCAAGGTGAACATCACCAAGCACTTGGCCTTGCCCCGTCCCGTGCCGAAGTCGTACTCGCCGAGGGCCGCGAGGTTGGCGTCGTTCCCCATAAAGAGGGGAAGCCCCCCAAGGTGCGGCTTCAGGTGCTCGCGCACGGGGACGTTGTCCCAAAACCGAAACACGCCGTCCACCGTTTCGCCAAAATTCGGAGCCCAGCGAACCACCCCGGCGGCGTCGTCGACGATTCCGGGGATCGCGAGGCCCACGCCAATCGGCGGCTGGGCGGCGTCCTTCACCGCCTGCGAGATCGCCTCGCCGACCGCCGCGATGATTGCGGTCGTGCCCATCTGGGCGTTGCTAGGGGCCTCGACCGACTTGCCGGAGCGGGAAGCCGACGAGCCATCTTCGTAGTAGGCTTGGGCCCGGACGTTGGTTCCGCCTAGATCCACCCCGATCACGCACCGTTTGAGCACACCCGCAAGTTTAGTCGAAACCCGGGGGACGGAGCCTCCGCTGCCTACGTAGCACTAAACGTGAATGTAACGATCTCCCGGGGAGGGATATCCAACGTTACATGTCTCGGGAGGAAGCGCCTTTGAAGGCTCAACAGATTCGTGATTTCAGCGACCTGATCGTTAACGAGGTCGAGCGCGTCATTGTGGGGAAGAACGAGACGGTCAAAACCGCCGTGCTTACCCTGCTGTGCAACGGGCACGTCCTTCTGGAGGACATTCCCGGAGTGGGCAAAACCACCCTGGCCAAGTCCCTTGCCAAGGCGATCGGGGGAGACTTTCGCCGCGTCCAGTTCACGCCCGACCTGTTGCCTGCCGACGTAACCGGGTCCTCAATCTTCAACCAGAAGCACGCGGAGTTCGAGTTCCGCGCCGGACCGATTTTCGCCAACGTCGTGTTGGTCGACGAGATTAACCGCGCGACGCCCAAGACTCAGTCCGCCCTGCTCGAAGCCATGGAGGAGCGCCAGGTCACGACCGACGGCGAGACGCGCCCCCTGCCGCAGCCCTTTTTCGTCATCGCCACCCAGAACGCGGTGGAGATGACCGGCACCTACCCCCTTCCGGAGGCCCAACTTGACCGCTTCTTTACCCGCCTCTCCCTGGGCTACCCCAGCCGAGACAGCGAGGCCGCGATCCTGAAGGAGCAACAGGTTGCCCACCCGCTTGAACTCGTGAGCACCGTCACCGACCTCCCGCAGCTGAGAGAGGTGCAGGCGGCGATCCGAGACATCTTTGTCCACGACACGATTCGCAACTACGTGGTGGACGTGGTCCGGGCTACCCGGGAAAGCAACCAGCTGTTGATGGGCGCATCCCCGCGCGGCTCGCTCCACCTAATGCGCGCTTCGCAGGCGGCGGCGGCGATGAACGGTATGGACTTCGTTCGGCCAGACGATGTGAAGCAGGTTGCCCCCTACGTACTCGCGCACCGCGTGCTACCCCGGGCGGAGATTCGAGCCCGCGGGATCAGTACGGAAGACGTGATCCGGCAACTGCTGGAGCAGGTTGCGGCTCCGGTTGCGGTCAGCTAACCGTGCAACGCGTAGCCAGCCTCGCCATCAGCACCTCCGCGATCTTCTTGATCGTGGTGGCGATCATGCTGAACTCGCCCGCCCTGTTCTACATGGCTACGGCGGTCATCGTGTTGCTCGGCGCCTGCCGATGGCAGGCGAACCTTTCGGTCCGCGCCCTCCACTTCGATCGCGTGGCTCCCGAAAGCGTGCGGGTTGGTGAGATGGTGACGGTCGAGATCGTGGTCTGGAGTGAGCGCGCCATCAAGCGCCCCCTCGTGACCATCCGGGACAACTTCCCGACCAAGATGCCGGTCGCGCACTTGTCCCCAAGTCTGCCCATCGCGCCTGCTTTCGAGCTTCCGATCCGGACCCAATACCAGTTCCGCCCTCTGAAGCGGGGCAAGTACCGCTGGACCGGGCTCACCGTGGCCGGAACCGACGCTCTCGGCCTGATCACCGCCACGCGAACCTACGAAACCACGCCGGCCGAGGTGACGGTGCTTCCGGCCGCCATTCCGGTGAGTGTCGATTTACCAACCTCGCTCGGATGGGGCATCTCGGAAGCCGAGTCCGGCCAGTCTCGCGGCGCGGGAATCGAGCCGCGAGGAATCCGTGAGTACGCCCAGGGGGACTCCTTGCGCCACGTCCACTGGCGGTCCACCGCCCGCACCGGCGTCTTGCTCGTGAAGGAGTTCGAGGCGGGCTCCCACGCCGCTGCCGCCATCGTGATCCAGCGAACCAAGTCAACCGACCTCGGAGCCGGGCCAACCTCCTCCCAGGACCTCATGTGCGGCCACGCGACCTTCCTTGCCGAGCAGTTCCACCGCCAAGGCGTGACCGTGGTGTTCCCCGGTCTGGAAGACCCAAGGCGGATCGCCCACACCTTTGAGCGCTCCGAGGAGATCGCCCACCTTCTGGCCCCCTTGCGAGACGACCAGGACGCCACGCTGGGCGAAGATCTCCTCGCGAACCTCGATACGCTTCCCCCGGGCAGCGCGGTATTCCCGATGCTCTCGGTGGCCGACCCGAGCTTGATCGGCGCGGTCTCCCGCGCGAACGCTCTCGGATTCACCGTGGTCCCACTGCTTTACGATGCCGCCCAGTTCGAGCTGAAGCGCGCGGCCGACTCGGCGGTCGATCCTGGCTACATCGGCCGGCTTCGAGCCGCCGGCGGCAGCCCGATGGTGATGCCGTTGGGGGTGGCAGGATGATCGCGCAACGCGCCGTTGAGCAGGATATCACCCGCCTTGGCTGGATCGACTACCTGCTGATGGGCTCGGCGTCCGGCCTCGCGGTCTTCGCGGGAGCCCAGGCCGTCGCCGCCGTAGCGAGCGCCCCAATCTTCGTCGGCCTTGTGCTGCTCGGCACAATCGTCAGCGCCTTGGTCCAGTCGTCGCTGAGCGAGCGGTTCGCCAAGCTCGTCGGCGGGATCGCCTACGCCCTGCTGGCGTTGGCCTGCTTCGCCACCTGGCGGAACTTCAACATGCTGATGCCGGAAAAGGTCCTCGCCGAAACGCGCGAGCTGGCGCCCGCCGGCTTCCTGATCTGGATGATCGTGTACGGGAGCTTTGCCAGCTGGCGGGACTCGACCCTCCTTTTCCAGAGCGTGCCGGGAATTGCGATTTTTGGCCTGGTCGGATGCTACGATACTTACCGGCCCGCTCCGTTCCTCTTCTTTGGATTCCTGCTCTGCCTCTGCACCATGTTCGCCCGGGCGCACGCTCGCACCATGCTGGAGCAGGCCGCCGCTTCGGGTTATCAGGCTCGGGTGGCGCAAGAAGCCTTGTCCACCGGCGACCCCGCGAAAGCCGGCCGCTGGGTAGATGCGATCCGCCGGGGACCCTGGAAGTGGGTTGCCGGTCCGGAGTGGGCGCTTGCTTCCGCCGCCTCCGTGGTTTTGATCTCCTTGCTTGGGGCGCCCGTGATCCAGAGATCGGTTTCTGGAGTGTCAGGCTTCGTCAAACTGAACGTCCCGGTAAGGGCGACGCCCCCTCCTCCACCCGGCGTGTTGAGTTCTGCGAACGGCAACATCAGCTCCGCCCGGATCGGCCAAGGTCCTAGCCGGCTCTCGGACACCCCGTTGTTCCGGGCCAGAACCGATGTGCTGCGCTATATGCGGTCCGGCACCTACCACTCCTATTCCGGGATGGGTTGGGAGCAGTATCGGGCGTTTGGCAATCCGTCGTTCATGAACACGGAGGACGCTCCGGAGGCTCGCGACATCCGCACCGAGGCGATTTCCCGGATGAAGGACGCCAAGCGGATCGAGTGGACGGTAGAGAAGCTAACCCTTGCCGGCAACTCCATCCCCACGCCTGGAGAGGTTGTTGGTCTATCGCTGCGCGTTGGAGAGTACGATCTCGGCGGGGATGGCATCGTGGGTACCAATCGCCAGACGGCGCCGCTCCCCCGGGTAAGCGGCCAGAGTTTGGTGGTGGACGGGGCAACCCCAACCTACGCCGCCAGCAACATCCCCCTCCAGATGGATCAGACGTTGAGCACGGAGCGGGTCAGCGACCGCCTGCAGGAAGATGTCCTCAAGTCCACCACGCAGGCCGGTAACGACTACGAAAAGGCTCAGGCCTGGAAGCGGGAGATCGAGCGGCGCTGCCGATACAACCTAAACGCGGCCGCCACGCCTCAAGGCGAGGACCCGGTCGAGTATTTCCTCTACGAGTCCAACGAGGGCTACTGCGACCTCTTCGCAAGCAGCATGGTCCTCGGCGCGCGGGTGCTGAACATCCCCGCCCGCTATGTGGTCGGCTTCCTGCCGGATCCTGAGCGAGACGCCGACGGCAAGTTCGTGCTCCGCGAGTCGGACGCGCACGCATGGGCCGAACTCTTCTTCGAGGGCGTGGGTTGGGTCATCTTTGACGCTACGGAAGGCGCCGCATCCGTCGAGGGTGGGGCGCGGGGTTCGTCCAACACGGGCCACGAGTGGTGGCGTCAAACCTGGGTGCTTGCCCTGGCCGGATTCGCCGGGATCTCGGCGCTGGGGTTTGCGTTCTGGTTCGCGATGGGCAAGGCCAAGGCGGCGGCCGTCCTCGTGGACCCGGTTCGGCGCGCCCTCGACCGCGAATACAGCCTGTTCGTGCGCGTCCTCACCAAGGTTGGCGGGAAACCCCGGATGCTTAGCTCCACCCCCGACGAGTTTCTGGACTCCGTGAGAGGGCAGCTTGGCCCCTACGAGACGAAGGCGGAAAGCATCAACCAGCGCTTCGTGGGCTACCTGTATTCGCCGAGTGGACCCGACCCTAAAGATCTGGCGAGCCTGAAAGCCGAGATCCGAGAGCTGGCTTCCGGACTGAAGAAGAGGTAGCTTTCAGGCGTGGCGTACAACGCGGAGCGCGCGCTCAAGCAGCGGGTGGTCCTCCTAACCGGTCCAGAAGACGTATTGCGTCTTGCCGCTCTCAAGGAGCTCCTCCAGCTCTCCGGAGCGTTGGACGACGGCTTCGACATGGAGAGCTTCGACGGCTCTTCGTCCAAGCCGGTCGATTGGTTCGCCTCGTGCGGAGTCGCCCCGTTCTTCGCTCCGCGGCGGGTGGCGCTGGTTCGCCACTTGCTGGCCTACCCCTTGGAGCCGAAGCGCAAGGCGGACGAGGAGGCGCGCCTTTTGGAGAACGTCCGCAACGTCCCCGCGACCGGTCTGCTTATTCTGGTTGCCGACGACGAGGGCGGCAGCGACGAGTCCAAGTTCGATACCCGCCGCAAAGGTTGGGAGAAGCTCGTTAAAGACGGCGGCGGCCACATCGACAAGTTCGAAGTCCCCAAGCGTGAGCTCGTTTCCCGTTTGCGCGATTCTGCCAAGGAGCAGGGCCTCCAACTCAGCGAGTCCACCGGCGAGTTGCTAGCGGAAATGACCGGGAACAGCTTCAGCCGAGCGATGGAGGAGATGGACAAGATCTCCCTCTTTATGGGCAAGCACAAACAGATCCGCGAGGAAGACGTGCGCGCGGTCGTCGTGCCCTCCCGCGAGTGGAATGTGTTCTCGCTAATCGATGCCACCCTCGCGGGTCGCATGGCCCCGGCGCTTGCCCAAGCCCGGGACCTGATGGGCTCCGGAGACGTGGATCGCGCCCTTCTGAGTCGGGTGTTCCCGCTCATGCTTCGGTCGCTTCGGCTGGCCTGGCAGGCCCGGGTCACCTTGGAAGGCGGAGGTGATCGGAACACCATTCCCGCTACCGTCTCGGTTGGCTTTCCCTCCAAGCACAACCTGGCAAACGAGAGCGATTACGCCCGCAAAGGGGCGTTCGAGATCGCCAACCGCCTGAGCCGCAAGCAACTCGCCGCCTGTTTCCAGGTCCTGGCGGAGACCGAGGCAAGCCTCAAGGGCATGGGCGCCAGCTTCAGCACCTTGGATTCGCTGGAGCAGATGCTCCTGAAGATGGGCGCGGTTGTGAAAGGGAAGGCCTAGCCGGGATATCCTGCCGCCATGGCGCTCGATATTCCCCAGGTCCACCCGGCACACCGGTTCCTCCAACTGCCGAGCGGCAAGCCGTTCTTCCTCCTCGCCGACACCGCTTGGGAACTGTTCCATCGAACCACGCGCGAGGAGGCCGAGAAGTACCTGTCCGCCCGCTCGCGCCAGGGCTTCAACACGATTCAAGCGGTCCTCCTGGCCGAGTTCGATGGGCTAAGGACGCCCAACGCCTACGGGCATCGCCCGCTCCTGGAGAACGACCCCACCAAGCCCGATCCCGCCGGATACTGGGAGTACGTGGACTGGGTGGTCGAGCGTGCGGGCCAGCTTGGGCTCTACGTGGCGCTCCTGCCAACGTGGGGCGACAAGGTCAACAAGGCTTGGGGCGAGGGCCCCATCGTGTTCGACGAGGGCAACGCCTACATCTATGGGTCTTGGGTTGCCAAACGGTACGGCCACCTTCCCAACGTCTTCTGGATCAACGGCGGAGACCGCGACCCCGCCGACCGAAAGGCGGTTTGGCAAGCCATCGCCAAGGGAATCCGAGACCACGAGAAAGGACGGAGGCTGATGACCTATCATCCGCAAGGCGGACGCAGTTCCTCGGCGGACTTCCACTCAGACGACTGGCTCGACTTCCACATGATGCAGTCTGGCCACTGGGACTTCGGCCAACGCGCCGACCAGATGATCGAGCGGGACTACTCGCTCCAGCCTCCCAAGCCCACCCTTGACGGCGAGCCCAACTACGAGAACCACCGTCCCTTCAAAGACGACTTCACCCTCCCGTACTTCCGGGACTTCGACGTTCGGCGGGCCTCCTACTGGAGCGTCTTCGCCGGCGGCTGCGGAGTTACTTACGGGTGCCACGCGGTATGGCAGATGGCTGGCCCGCGCTACTCGCCCATCAACAAGCCCCTGGGCACGATGCTACAGTCGCTGGAACTTCCCGGCGCCCGGCAAATGCACCACCTGAAGAACCTGATGCTGTCCCGTCCCTACTTTGAGCGTGTCCCGGATCAAGGTCTGATCCAAGAGGGCCTAATGGAGGGAGACTTGACCGCCCGTGCGACCCGCGCGTCCGACGGCTCTTACGCCTTCGTCTACCTGCCCGGCGCCCGCCCGATCCGGGTGGACGAGGCAAAGCTACGGTCCCCGTTGCAGGCTTGGTGGTTTGATCCCCGAAACGGCAAGGCAACCCCCACCGAACAAAACGACGGCTTCTACCATGCGCCCACGGCGGAAGATTGGGTGTTGGTGCTAGACGAAAAGGCTCGGGCGTTCCCCCCGCCAGGCCAGCCCTAGGCGGCCCAGCGAGGCTCCTATGCCCTCGGTCTAAACTGGCGACATGAAGCCGATCTCTATCCAGCTTTACACCGTTCGCGAGCAGACCAAGGATGGCAACCACCTTGCCGTTCTCCAGAAGATCGCCGATATCGGATACAAGGGGGTGGAGGGCCACGGCTTTGGCATGGGGAATGCCGAGTACCGAAAGGCGGTGGAAGACATGGGCATGGTGGTCAGCTCCACTTGGGCGCCCCTCGCTACCCTGGACAACGTCCAGGAAGTGGTCGACACTGCGGGCGTCCTAGGTACGAACCACCTCGTCGCCGGCCTCTGGATCCCCGACCTCGACAAGATCGACCGCATCAAGGAGTCTGCCGAGAAGCTCCAGACTGCCGCCGCGCTCCTCAAGCCCCACGGCATCGACCTGAGCGTCCACAACCACTGGATGGAGTTCGAACTCTACGCCCCCGGCAAGCGCCCGGTCGACTACTTCGTCGAGCACTGCCCGGACGTCTTCCTCGAGATCGACATCTACTGGGCTGCCGCCTTCGGCCTGAACGATCCCGCCAAAGAGGTCGCCAAGTTCGCATCTCGCGCCAAGCTGATCCACGTGAAGGACGGTCCGCTCGTGCGCGGCGCTTCGATGGAGCCGGTCGGAAGCGGCGTCCTGGACATTCCCGCAACTCTCAACGCGGCCGACCCGTCCGTCACCGCCTGGCACGTGGTGGAGCTGGACGAGTACGCCGGAGACATGATGCATGCGGTGGCCGAAAGCTACCGTTACCTGGTGGGAACCGGGCTTTCAGAAGGCAACAAGCCGGTCTAGGCATCGGATTTCTGGCTAGGCGCACACCGGAGGGGGCGTTTGCGGGCAAAATCCGCAGATGCCCTTTCGGTATTTCTTTCTTGCCGGTCTCGTGTTCGCCGGGGGTCTTTCCGCCACCGCTTTCTCACAGACCCCTCCCGCCAAGCGGCTGACCAAGACGGAGATCGACGCCAAGTTCCACCGTCCCGCCGTTAAGGCCGGTACCACCGGCGTTGAAAGGCTCCGCCAGTGGGAGAAGCGGCTTGCCCTCCAGGCAGAGTCGCCGTTCGCGGCGATCCTCTGGAGGAACATCGGCCCGACCAGCCAAGGCGGACGGGTGATCCAGATCGCCGCCCCCGCCTCGGCGCCGGACTCGGTGTACGTGGCCTTCGCCACCGGCGGCCTCTGGCGCACGGAAGACGACGGCATCACCTTCACCTCGCTCTTCGACAACCAAAGCTCCTACTCGATCGGCGACTTCGCCCTTGGCAAGGACGGCCAGACCATCTGGGTGGGCACCGGCGAGAACAACAGCCAGCGCACCAGCTACGGCGGCACCGGCGTGTTCAAGAGCCAGGACGCCGGAAAGACCTGGAAGAACATGGGGCTGCCCGAGAGCAACCGAATCGGCCGCGTACTGATCGACCCTCGGAACGAGAACGTGGTCTACGTCGCTGTGCTTGGCAATCTCTACTCGCAGAACGAGGAGCGGGGCCTCTACAAGACCCTGGACGGCGGCAAAACCTGGACCCGGATCCTGAAGGGCAACGAGTACACCGGAGTCATCGACGTTGAGATGGAGCCGGGCAATCCGGACGTCCTCTACGCCGCCACCTGGGAGCGAGACCGCCGGTCCTGGAACTTCCGAGAGGGTGGACCCGGCTCCGCGCTCCACAAGTCCACCAACGGCGGCAAGACCTGGGCCAAGCTCGGGGGCGGCTTGCCGGACAACGGAGAGGTCGGCCGGATCGGCATCGCCATCTCTCCCGCCAAACCCAAGACGGTCTACGCTTTCATCGACAACCAGGGTCCCGACGCCCTAGACGCGCAGAACGACGAGCGCATCGCGGGGGGGCAACTCACCGTGAAGCGGTTCCAACTCCTCGATGAGGACATGCTCCTCGCCGTCGACAAGAAGGTCCTGGAGCCGTTTTGGAAGCAGCGCCTTCCGGAAGACTTCAAGTTGGACGACGCCCTGGCCAAGCTCAAGGACAAGAAGCTGACCATGCTTGAGATCCGCGAGCAGATGCTGAAGCGGAATCCAAATGTGTTTACCCCGGAGGAAGGGCTCGACGAGCTCTACCGAAGCGACGATGCCGGCAAGACTTGGCATCGCACCCACCGAAGCCGCATCGGCGGCTTTGGCGGCTACTACTGGGGCAAGGTCTTCGCCAACCCTCGCAATGCGGACGACGTGGTGGTTGCCGGGCTTCCGCTCCTCCGATCCAAGGATGGCGGGGCGAGTTTCCAGGAGATCGCGGGCGACAACCACGTGGACCACCACGCGGTGTGGTTCGACCCCCGCAACCCCAACAAGCTCTGGAACGGCAACGACGGCGGACTCTACCTAAGCGGAGACGACGGCAAGTCCTGGCGGCACCTGAACAACCTTGCGGTTGGCCAGCTAACGACCATCGCAGTGGACATGAAGACCCCGTACAACGTGTACGGCGGCCTTCAAGACAACGGAACGATGAAAGGCCCGAGCAACTTCCGCCTGGATCGTCCGGGCGGACCCTTCGGCTCCGGTTGGACGACGATCGGATGGGGAGACGGCTCGGCGATCGCGGTCGATCCCCGCGACGGCGGCGACGTCGTGTACACGGCCTCGCAGTTCGGATCTCACAGCGCGCAGAACCAGAAGACGGGTCAGCGTTGGGGAGCGCGCGCCGGCTCCGGGCGACGTTATAACTGGGTGTCCCCCCTCATCATCTCATCGCACCACCCCGACATCGTCTACTTGGGAAGCGAGAAAGTCCACCGATCCTTCGACCAGGGGCGCGCTTATGTGGACATCTCCGGCGACCTCAGCAAGAACCGGCCCAACGGCAACGTGCCCTTCAGCACCGCCAAGGACCTCAGCGAGAGTCCCCTTCAGTTCGGCCTGGTCTACGTGGGCTACGACGACGGCACCGTCAAGATGACCCCCGATGGCGGCCACCAGTGGATCGATATTCCCACGCCCCAGCCCAACAAATGGGTGAGCCGGATCGTGGCCAGCAAGCACGAGAAGACGACCGTCTACTGCGCCCAGAGCGGATACCGGGAGGACGACCTCAAGGCCTATCTCTGGAAGTCGGAGGACTTCGGAAAGACCTGGAAGTCCATCGTCGGCAACCTGCCGGACGAGACGATCAACGTGGTCCGCGAGGACCCCGAGAACGAGAACATTCTGTACGTGGGCACCGACCTAGGCGTCTGGATCACCTTCGATGGTGGCGAGAAGTGGGAGTCGCTAAACGGCGGAATCCCCATCACGCCGGTCCACGACCTGGTGGTCCAGCCTCGGGAGAAGGAACTGGTGATTGCCTCGCACGCCCGAAGCGCCTGGGTTCTTCCGTTGAAGACGGTGCTTAGCCTGACCGACGAGATCCGCGAGAAGCCCCTTACGGTGTTTCCCGCGGACTCCGTTCGAGTAGCGGCGAATCTGCCGTACCGGGTCCGGGCCGATTACGACCTTCGAGACGTCGACTCGCCCAAGTTCAAGACATCCTTCTTCACCCAGAGCGCGGGCGAGGCAAAACTGCGCCTCAAAGACAAGGCGGGCAAGGTCGTTAAGGAGGTCTCCGTGACGGCGGTGAAGGGGTTCAACTTTGCCGACTTCGAACTGCGTCTCAAAGACGGCAAGGCGGGCTCGACGAAGTTCACGCCCTCGAAGCCGTCGACGGTGGACGACGCCCTGAAGGACCCCTATGCGGGGGAGCGCAGTGCGTACGTCGCCGCCGGGGATTACAAGCTGGAAATCCAGATCGGCGCGGAGAGGGCCGAGGTCGATGTTAAGGTCACCGGCGGATAGAGCCTGGATACCTGCTAATTCTGCTTACGTGTATTCGCGAAGGTCCTAGGACCATTTGACTCTGGGCTGTACTGTCATTTACACTCCAATCGCATTGCGACGGAGAGCGCAAGCATAGCCTAAGACCAGTATTTGGCCCTTCCGCTCGCGGGGGGCCTTTTTTCTGCCGGACGCCTTTTGTCCGGAGTTTCGGTTACGAAATCGGGCCGATCTCGCGTACAACCATATCAAGGATGATTCGTCTTCGCGTTTTCCCCGCCCTTGCCGTTGCCTGGCTGCTCGCCCTCGCGCCCTTGGCCGCGCCCCAAACCAAGCCGGCCGCCACTCCGTCTACGACTCCCCTAAGCAAAGAGGCGAAGGCCGAGATCATCAAGAAGATGTCGGAGTTCATCACGGAGCGGGCGTTTGTTCCTGGCGTCGACTTCGACCGATGGACCGAGATCGTGTTCAAGCATCAGCCCGATCTGGACGCGGCGGAGGATGCCGACTCGTTCAACGTGGCGATGAACAAGACCCTTCGGGAATTCGGGGTGAGTCACATTAACCTGATCTCCCCGCGTGCAATGGAGGTTCGGGTCAAGCGACAGGGAATCGGCATCGGGGTTGGAATTCTGCCGATGAAGAACGGCATCCTCGTCACACGTACCGTCGCCGATGGCCCCGCCGCCAAGGCCGGAATCGTGCCGGGCGACCTACTCGTGGAAGCAGACGGCAAGAAGATCGAGGGACCGGAAGGGCTTCGAGGCGACGAAGGCACCAAGCTGAAGCTGAAGGTTCAGCGCGAAGACGGCTCCGTCAAAGAGTTCGAGATCGTCCGCCGCAAATTCGATACCACGATGCCCGAACAGCTGACCTGGCCCACCGCCGACACCGCGGTCCTCAAGGTCTCCACCTTCGATATCAGCTACAACAGCAAGCGGGTCGAGGGCCTCATGAACGAAGCCCAGAAGGCCAAGCAACTGATCGTTGACCTTCGCGGGAACGGTGGCGGCGTCGTGATGAACGTCCTCCATATGCTCGGGATGATCCTGCCGGACGACGCCGAGATCGGCACATTCCTGAACCGGCGCATCGCCAAAGACTGGATGGAAAAGGGTGGGGACGTTAAGGACCTGAAGGGCATGGCCGAGTTCGCCAAGGCCAAGCTGCAGACCCGCGAGGGCAAGGTTCCGGTCTTCAAGGGCAAAGTCGCGGTTCTGATCGACGGAGGCTCCGGTAGCGGGTCCGAGATCGCGGCCGCTGCGCTGCGGGACGTGATTCAGGCGCCCGTCATCGGCGAGAAGTCGGCCGGCGCGGTGCTCGCGTCGGTTATCGTGCCGGTCGGCAGCGGCTTCAGCTTGCTCTATCCGGTCTTCGACTACGTGACGATCCGTGGCGAGCGGCTGGAGGGCCAGGGCGTGGTGCCCGATGCTACCGCTCCGACCCCCGCGTACGTGCCCAAGGGCAAGAAGGACCCCGGTATCGAGAATGCGATGGCCCTCCTTGCGAAGGCAAGCAAAGACGGGCAGAAGTAAGGTCCTGGGCTACGAGACGGGAACCTTTGGCAACGGCTTAACCTTGGCGCTCCCAGGGTTAAGCTGAAACGCTCCGGGGGCCACGCTGCCGACCCGCTCATAGCGGAAGGTCCGCTCGAGGCGGGACATCGGGATGCCGGCCGACTCCGTAACCTGACTCGAAACGCTGGCCAAGAGACCGTCCTTCTGCCGAACCGCCAGGATCAGCTTCTCCCCCTTAGACCTAAGCTCGACTAGGGTGCATGAAGCTCCGCCAAGCTTGGCCTGGCCGAGGGTTCTCGCGGTCTGGTTCAGGTCGAAAAGGGATCGCACGTAGTTCTGGCGCACCAGCAAAGTGCGCATGAAGGGATCGACCCGCCGGCCGTTGAGGGCAACCTGCTCGATCACCTCGGCGCGCACCGCTTGACCACGGAAAAAGGTGTTCGTCCGAGCGTTGAGGAGTTTGAGGTAGCCCTTCTCGTGAACCCAAACCACGCCGCCTCCGCTTTCCTTGAACCGAAGGCCGTCGATCGAGAACCGGTAGGGCGAAGCGCCGGGGACCAGAATCTGAAGCTTGCCAAGCTGGGCGTAGCGCACGAGGGCCTGCTTGACCGTCCGGCTCGCCGTAGCGTCCAGGTACTTCGGCTCGGGAAGCGGCTTGCGTTGAGGCCGCTTGACCGTGGGCTGCTGGGCGACGCCAAGAGCGAATACGGCCAGTAGCGACGAGAGAGCGAGGAAGGTTTTCATGGTTTTCCAAGTCCGGCCGGGGCGCGGGTCTTGCCGACGAACCCGGCGAGCGCCACCACGGTAGCAAGATAGGGAAGCGCGTTCCATGCTTCCGTTGGAATCTGGACGCCGCCAATCGACGTGCCCTGCAGAACGAGTTGGAGTGCCTCAAGAAAGCCAAACAAGAGGCACGCCAGCAGCGCCGGGATCGGACGCCAGCCGCCGAGGATGAGGGCCGCCAGGGCGATGTAGCCTCGGCCCGCCGTCATCGTGTCGGTTAGGTTTCCGACCCCGTTGAAGATCAGGGCGCCCGACAGGCCGGTGAACACGCCGGTCAGCACGAGTCCTCCGAAGCGCACCCAAACTGGGTTCAAGCCAACCAGCCGCGCCTTTTCCGGGTCGCTGCCCACCGCCTGAAGCCGTAACCCGGCTCGGGTTCGCGACACACCGTAGGCCACCAGGATCGGTAGGCCGAAGGCGAGGATCAGGA
Organism: Fimbriimonadaceae bacterium; assembly: GCA_041742595.1. Classification (GTDB taxonomy): domain Bacteria; phylum Armatimonadota; class Fimbriimonadia; order Fimbriimonadales; family Fimbriimonadaceae; genus JBGSIJ01. Next base: position 18,405 of record JBGSIJ010000033.1, read on the forward strand.
AGGGCGGGTCTGGCAACCTCGGCGGGGTTGCCCCGGGGTCGAGGAACTTGGCGGCGATGGTGTTGACGCCCCCGAAAGCGATGGCGTTGATCGCCATGCCCGAGATCACGTGATCAACCCGGAAAGTCTGGGTTGCCAGCCAGTGGAAAAGGCTCAGGCAGATGGCGGCGGCGATTCCGGCGGCGAGGCCGAGCATCGCGTTGCCGGTGCGCGCCCCGATCACGGCGGTGAGGCAGGCCGCGGTCAGCATCTTGCCCTCCAGGCCGATGTTGATCACGCCCGCCCGCTCGCTGGTGTATCCGCCCAAGGCAGCGAGCGCTAAGGGAGCCGCGCGGGCGGCGGTCGCGGCGGCAAGGACTTCAATCGGCAGTGGCATTCGCGCCTCCTTTGCGGTAGCGAATCGCGGCGACCACCACGATCAAGAGTCCCAGCAGCACGTAGGTGATCCCCTTGGGCACGCCCAGGAATTGCACCGCCGTCCCGCCCTTGTTGAGGATGCCGAACAAAAGAGCAGAGGGGATCAGGCCCAAGGGGTTGGAGCCTGCGAGAAGCGCGACGCCCAAGCCGTCAAACCCGTAGCCCGACGAGAAGCCCTGGTAGAACCGGCCCTCGAAGGCCAGCACCATGACCGCGCCCCCCGACCCGGCGAGCGCCCCCGAGAACAGCATCGCCTTCAAGAGAGTCGGTTTGACCTCCACTCCCGCCGCAAGGGCCGCCTTCGGGTTCGCACCCGCTGCGCATAGCTCGTAGCCCGCCACCGTTCTCGCAAGCCAGCGGGCAAGCAGCAACGCCACGACCAAGCCCAAGAGAAGCCCTAAGTTCACCTGCAGCTTGGGCTGGTCGATGAGGTTCGGTAGCCGGGTTGCCGCCGAGATCATCGCCGTGCTGGGGCTCTGCTGATCGGGAGCTTTGAGCGGCCCCGCAACGAGGGCCGTCGCAAAGAGCATCGCGGCGTTGTTCAGCATGATCGAGGTGATGACCTCGTGCCCGTTCCGGTAGGCCCGGATCCAAGCCGTCGGCAATGCCCACAGGATGCCCCCAAGCGCACCCGCCAAAAGACCGAGCACGATCCCCAAAGGGCCGCCAACCGCCAAGGCGACAACCGCGCAGGCCAAGGCCCCAACCAGGAACTGGCCCTCCACTCCGATGTTGAAGAGCCCCGCCCGGAGCGCCAGGAAAACCGCCAATCCCGCAAACAGCAGCGGCGTGGTTTCGCGAAGGGTGCCCGAGATGGCGCGTTCGCTCCCCAGGCTCGCCCGGATCACCTCGGCAAGGGCCTGGCCAACCGGGACTCCGGTCGCGGCAAGCAGAATTCCTAGGACCCCCAAAGAGCCCAGCACCAACGCGGCGATCTTAAAGGTCATGTGGCGACCATCAGCCTCCCGATCGCGTCTCGATCCCGGCTATCTTCCTGCCCAGGTTCAAACAGCTTTCCGCGGTTCATCGCCACCACCCGGTCGCAGTGGGTTAGCAGCTCATCGAGGTCAAAGCTCACGATCAGGGCGGCCGCCCCTCCCGTACAAGCTTCCCGAATCGCCTGATAGACCTCGCGCGTGGCTTTGAGGTCTAGGCCCCGCGCCGGCTGAAAGGCCAAGATCACTCTGGGCTCTCCGGACAGCGCACGCCCCGCAACGAAGCGTTGCTGGTTTCCGCCACTAAGACCCCCGATCGCCTGGCCCAGGGACGAGAACTTGGTGTTGAACCGGCGCGCCATTGCCTCCGCAGCGCCCGCCCTCGCCTCCGGATTAAGGGTGCCCTTCTGCGCGAAGGGCGGCATCCAGTGGAGCCCCAGAATCGCGTTCTGCTCCAGGCTCCAACCTTCGACGAGCCCCTCGTCCAGCCGGTCCTCCGGGATGAGTCGCAGGCCGGCCTCGATTCGCTCCTTGACCGAAAGGTGCGACGCATCCAAACTTCCGATCTTCAGCGACCCGTGGAAAGGCACCCACCCGCAGAGCGCCTGAATGAGCTCGCGTTGACCGTTGCCGTCCACCCCCGCGATCCCTAGTACCTCGCCGGCAGCGAGATGAAGCGCGATCCCCTTGACCGCGTCGTCGCCTCGGTACCCCTTGACCGTGAGATCAACCGCCGAAAGCGCGCTCTCCGAGGTAGCGGCCGAAACGGGAATGGGCAACTCCTCCAAAGACTCGCCGACAATGAGTCGCGACAACTCCGCCGCGTCCGTCTTCGAAACATCGAGGTCGGCCACCTTCTTCCCACCGCGCAGCACGGTGACCCGCTGGCAGTGCAGAAGAACTTCGGGAAGGCGGTGGGTGACGACCAGAATCGTGGCCCCCTCGCTCGCCAGCCGATGGAGGCTCTCGAACAACGCATCCGCGTCTGCCGGAGACAGCATCGCCGTCGGCTCGTCCAGGATCATGATCCGCGAGTTTCGCCACAGCAACTTGAGGATTTCCAGCTTCTGCGCAGACCCTGGGCTGAGGGTAGACGCCTCGGCGTTCCAGTCGAAACTGAACCCCATCCGCTTCGCGAGCCCGTCGGCTCGATCCCGCAGAGCCGCACCATGCAGAAACGGTCCACCCTCTGCGCCCACGATGAGATTCTGCAGGCAGGTGAGCTCGCCGATGATCCCGTAATGCTGGCTCACCATCCCGATCCCGGCGGCGAGGGCGCCTTCCGAGGTTCGGTAGGTTGCCGGAGTCCCGTGAACCTCCAGGTGCCCTCCCGGCTCCGCATGCAAGGCTCCGTAGAGGACCCGCATCAGGGTGGTCTTGCCCGCCCCGTTCTCGCCCACGATGGCGTGGATCGCTCCGGCCTGAACCTCGAGGTCCACGGAATCCAGCGCGGTGAACGCGCCGAACCGTTTGGTCACCCCGCTCATGCAGACGGCAACGGACAACTTGGCTACTTCTCCCCCGGAAGCGCCAGGTAGAGATCGTAGAGCGCCGCGGTGGTCTGGGCGCCCCGACCCTCTGCCTGCAACTCCGCCAAGAGCCTCTCCGCCAATTCAGTCAACGGCACCGCCGAGTCGATCGATCGGGCCGCATCGCGGCAGTAGCCGAAGTCCTTGAGCTGGTTGTCGATGCTGAAGCCCGGGCTCCAGTCGCTCATCAGCAACTTCGGACCGTAGTTCTGGAACGCCCAGCTACCCCCGGCCCCGCCGCCGATCAACCGCCAAGCCTGCTCCAGATCCAGGCCGGCCTTCTTGGCGAAGGAGAGCGATTCGCAGAGCGCCAAGAGGGCCCCGCCCACCGCGATCTGGTTGGCCATCTTGGCCATCTGTCCCGCTCCGTCGGGGCCCACGTGCTCAGCGGTCTTGGCGTAGGCCCTCAGGTAGGGAAGGGCCCGATCCACGTCGTCGGTCTCGCCGCCCAGGAAGATCGTTAGCGTCCCGTTCTGGGCGCCCATGCTGCCGCCGGTAATCGGTGCGTCGACGAAGGCGTGCCCGGCAGCCCGAAGCTGCGCGTGAATCCGCTTCGCGGCCTCGGGGTCGATCGTCGAGTGGTCCACAAAGAGGGTGCCCGGCTGGGCATGCGGCGCGAGCTCGTCGATGCAGGCCTGCACGTCTTCCGAGCGCGAGACGCACAAGAAGACGATCGAGCTGTCGGAGGCGAGTTCGCTCAGAGAAGTGGCCTGCCTGGCCCCGCCTTGAACAAGGGCGGCGGCTTTGGACGCCGTCCGATTCCAGACGAGGACGTCGTGCCCCGCCTTCACGAGATGGCCCGCCATCGGACCTCCCATCACCCCAAGTCCGACGAACCCAATGCGCCCCGCCATTCGGTTAAGGATGCTACCCGGCAGCTATTCGAAGCGGACGGTTGCGCCGTATCCGTGCATCGGAAACCCTTCCATCTCGCCAAAGGTTTCGATGGTCTTTCGGAGATCGCCGAGCCCCTTCTGGTCCAGCCGAATCAAGCTCTGAAGCTTCATGAAGGTCAGCACGTTCACCGGCGAGCCGTAGCGAGCAGCCGTAGCGGTCGGAAGGGTGTGGCTCGGCCCCGCCGCAAAGTCTCCCGCGCTCTCTGGCGTGAACTCGCCTAGCAGTACGCAGCCCGCGCTCTCCAGCCGATCAAGAATGCGCTCTGGCCGCTCGATCGCCACGCTTAGGTGCTCTGGAGCGATCGCGTTGACGAGGTCGACTGCGTGATCCAGACCGCTTGCGAGGATCGATAGGGCATGCTTCCAGGCCTCCGCAAGGATCTCCTTCCGCGGGCTCCGGCCAATCATCGACTCCGCTTCCGCGCCAATCTCCGCCGCGTTGGCTTCGTCGATGCACACCAGATAGGCCAGGTTGTCGGGCGCATGCTCGATCTGGGTTAGCAAGTCGGTCGCGGCATACCGAGCGTTGGTGGACCCGTCGGCTAGAACGCACACTTCACTTGGCCCCGCAAAGCCGTCCAAGCCAACCTTGCCCCAGACCTGACGCTTGGCCTCGTTGACGTACCGGTTCCCAGGTCCCGCAATAACGTCCGCGCGGGGAACCGACTCCGTGCCAAACGCCATCGCCGCGATGGCCGCGGCGCCGCCAACCTTTACCGCAACCTCAACCCCGGCGACCCCTAACGCTGCCAGCACGGCGGGCGGAAGGGAACCGTCGGACCGAGCCGGCGTACAAACTAAGATTTCCCGCACTCCCGCCACGGCGGCCGGAACCGCGTTCATCAGCACCGAACTCGGATAGGCCGCTCGCCCACCCGGGACGTAGATCCCCGCCGACCGAACCGCCTTGAGCCGCTGACCTAGGCCCGGCTCCCGAAACGTGGGTTCGGCGGTCGACCAGCGGCGGCCATCCGGCAGTGAGAGCCAACCCTGCGTCAGTGCCGCAAGCTGGCCTTTATGAAAGGAACGGACCCGGCCCGCCGTCTCCCGGATCGCGGATTCCTCCGAAGGCGAAACCATTGCGCCTTCCATCTCCTCTGATGTCACCAAGAGGGAATCCAGCCCAGGAGCGTCGAATCTTCGAGCAGAGTCGAGAAGCGCGGCATCGCCCCGCTTCCGCACGTCCTCAAGAATAAGCGCCACCGTCTCCGCAACCTGGCCGTCCTCCTCGGCAAAACGCTCGCGCAAGTGCTGGGAAAGGGCTTCAGGGGTGAGATCGCGAAGGACAACCATGGGTTTGGGTCCCTCAGTCTACGAGGTTCGCTCCCAAATGTAGCAATCCAGAGGTCCAAACCGGGATAATCAAAGGTTGCGCCCCAACGGGAGCGCGGAGAGGATTTCCCCTTGGCGAAGACCATCGCGATTAAACCCGAAGAGCAGTCTGCACGAAACTACGTGGATCGTTTGATCCTAGAGAAGTTGACCGAAATGGAAGCGGCCGTCAAGCTTAGTGAGCTTGCCGAAAAGCTTTCTGGAGTCGGCATCGGCCTGGCCACCGTACGTTCCCTTTTGGCCAGCAACCCGGACCGATTCGCCTACCATGAGCGAAAGTGGATCCCGGCTTCCCGGCTTGCCGGTTTCGGTAAGCCCGTCCACCAGGCGATCAAGCTTGTTCTAGACCGCTTTGGCGGCCCCATGAGCAAAGACCTGCTGGTGGTGGAGGTTGCCCGAGTTCGCAACACAACCCCGGAGGCCGTTGCACCGATCGTCCAGCGGTTCCTGGAGATCGACCAGGCCTTCGCCATCACGCCTTCGGGCAAGATTGCGCTCACGAGCTGGGGCTTCGTGGCAACCGATGAGCCGTTCGTTCGGGGTCTGGGCCTCAACAAGGTATCGAAGGAAGAGTTCGATTCCGCTTCTGCGAAGTTGATGAAGATCGACTGGCGCGCGGAGGGAGCCATCGAGGACGCGGTCAAGCTGATGGCGCCGGTGCGCGCCGCCGTAGTCCTTTCGGTCGCCTGGAGCAAGCTTAATTCTCAGGAAGACCCCCACGCTCCGCTTCTTTACGATGCCAAGGCCCTTTTGGGCCGGGCCCTGGAAGTTGAAGGGATCGTCTACGCAACCGATGGTGTCCTGTATCCGGAAGCTGAGGCCAAGAAGTGGATCAGCAACGCGATCAAGCTGGCCGACAAGCTAGCGCCCCAAGTGGACGTGGACGATGCGGCTCCGATCGAAGTCAAGGTCGAGGATGTGGCCCGATTGGTCGCCAAGATCAGCGGCAACCCGGAGACCACGACCGCGACCCGGCTGCTCGAAGAGCTGTACGAGATCACGCCCAGCAACAAGACCTTCCCCGACGACCTTGCCAACGTCATGGCCGCCCTGCGCGCTTCGAGCGACGTGGTGTGGGTTGGCGGCGATCGCTTCCGGAAGGCCGGAAACCTTCCCGACTTCGTTCAAGAAGTGCCGGAGCCGTTCCACTACGTACCTATCCTCACCCTGAACGACGAGGGTGAGCCGGTGGACGTGGAGCTGACGGACGACGGACTTTCCTCGTCCCTCCGCAAGCTGCTGTCGCACCCGCTCGCCATGGACGTTCTGGACGAGGACATCGCCCCGGCGCCCAAGACCATGCCGGAATCGATGCGCTTGGTGCTCAAGTCGATCCACCGAGAACTCGGCACCTTCCCGCTCTGCCAAATCCCGACGGGTTGGCTGGACATGGACCCCAATCTTCAGGAACTGATCCTCATCGACCAGTCCGGACGAGAGCTCCAGGTCTGGGTCAATCAAGAAGCGCGCCTCCTGTTCAACCTCATCGAGTGGTGGTTCGAGCAGCCGGTTGAAAGCGGATCCGTGTTCACGCTTACCAAGACCTCGAAGCCCAACGTCCTCGAGTTCGCTTGGATGGACCAGCCGGATCCGGTGGTGTTCGTGGCAAGCCAGCGCATGGAAGAGCTTCGGGCGATCGGCGAGAACGCGGGCGACCTGACCACCTTGGACATGCTCATGAAGGTGATGGAGCATTGGCCGAAGGGTGCAGACTTCCTCACCATCTTGGCCGAGGTAAACGTGGTTCGGCGGTCCAGTCGACGCCTGATCGCCTCTCTGCTGTCCAGCTACCAGTGCTTCTACCAGCGGTCCGGTTCGCCGGTCTGGCACTTCGACGCGAAGAAGGTGGACCTCGGCTTCGACAAGACGAAGCGGAAGTTCGTCAAGAAGTAAACGGCCAGGAGGAATCCTGGGCTTGCCGGACTACCACCGGTCCGGCAAGCGATCTCCCAAACCTGGGGGTACAATGGTGGGTCCCTGAGAACGAAAACCTATGGCGAATCTGAAATCCAGTAAGAAAGATCTGAAGCGAAGCGAGAAGCGACGCCTCACCAACACCAGCGTCAAGAGCGCGCTCAAGACGTTCGTGAAGAAGACCCGGCAGGCCGTTGCCACTGGCGACGCGACCGCCACGACCGCCGCCCTCACCACCGCCGTCAAGAACATGGACAAGGCAGTGCAGCGCGGAGTCATCCACAAGAACCAGGCCGCTCGCCGCAAGAGCCGCCTCGCCAAAGCCGCCAACAAGGTTGCGGCCGCCTAAAGCACCCTCTCAGGGAACCGAAACGGGCTAGGTCTACAAGACCTAGCCCGTTTCTTTGTGTCTGTCGGCTCCCAAGGAGCCTACTTCCGAGCCTCGAACTTGCATCCGCTCAGCATTTCCTTGGGGGCGTACTGCGGATCGAACGGCTCAGGCTTCTGGCCAAGTTCCTTGGCGATCAGGTTGCTGACTTCGATGAGCATGTCTGCCGAGTAGCCGGGCCACATCCTTACGATCTTGCCCGCCTTGGAAACCAGCATCGCGTAGACCGAGTGCTCCACCGAGTAGGCCTTCATCACGTCGATCTCGGGGTCTGAGATGATCGGGTACTGCATGTCCATCTGCAGCGCCCACTTCTTCGCCTCGCTCGGGAAGGCGTCTGAGACCCCCACGAACTCCACTTGCTTGCCGTAGCGCTTCTGCAGCTTCGCGTACAGGGGCTGCGAATCCACGCTGCAAGGGCAGTCGCGCTTGATGAAGTAGACGAACTGGGGCCGGTCAGACTTGCCGATCCGGATCGTCTTGCCCGTTAGGTCCTGCAGGACGAACGGCGTAGCGTCCAGGCCGGCCTGCTTCTTGGCGTCCGCCCACATCTCTGGGCTCACCGGATGCTTAGGCTGGCTCCAATCGAGCCCGAGATCCTCGACATTTGCGCGCTTGGAGGCAAAGTAGAGGGCTCCGCCCGCGGAGGCGAAAGCACAACTGAGGAGCAAAGCCAAAACGCGAAGGTTCATCGATTCATCAGTGTACTGTCGCTTCCGTGGCGGAATCCCTGGTTTGGCGGCGTCCGGTTGCGTTACAGTAAGGGCATGGTTCACGGCGCGCTTACCCGTTCGGAAGTCGAGACGATCGCGGCAGAGGTCGTCGGCACGTTCCATCGCGAACAGCACGGTCGAACGCCTGGCAGCTGCCGAGCCTTTCTGGTAGAGGATATGGTGCTCGTGCGCCTCGAAGACGCCTTCACCCCGATCGAACTAGACCTCATCCAGACGGAGCAGGGAAAGAAGCTGGTCCAGAGTTCTCGCCGAGACCTTCGTGCCCTTACGCGTCGCCAGGTCGAGTCCCGGCTCGCGTCCGCCCTTGGGGTCGAAATCGACCGCAGCTTCTGCGACTTCGATGTCCGCAACGGCATGGAAGTCGATGTTTACGTGCTGTCTCGACCCCTGGAAACTGCCTAGGTGCTGAACCTCCGCGTTCAGCTCCTCTTAAGCCACCTGCTTCTCGTGATCGCCATGGCGGTTACGGTTAGCTACGCGGTCACCGGGCTGTTCCGCTCCCGAGATAGCATTGAAGGCATCCTCCAGCAGGACTTCCGGGAGGCCCTTGCCGCCCAGAAGATGGGTGCGGCGGTCCGCGACCATCAGGCAGCTCTCAATCTTTGGGTAGCAGGGAATCGGAAGGAGGCGGCAGTAGCCACCGCCGACGCTTGGGCGCTGTTCCGAAGCGCCTACTCCGAGGCGGCGGACGCCGCGGACACTGACTCCGACCGCGAGATCCTTGCAAACGTCTACCGGGAGGCGGCGATCTACTCCAACCGCCTTGAGTCTCTGGCAGGCAGCGCGTCTAGCCCTCGGATGGGAGCGGCCATCGCCATGGAGGTCCTGCCCCCGATCCGCCGCCTTGCCGCTCTCACCGAGCGCCTCTTCAACGAGAACCGAGAAGAGATGGTGGTCACCAGCGAAGTCGCTCGCCTCGACGCCTCAGACCGGGCCGTCCGAAGCATCTGGCTAACCGTGATCGCGCTCTTGCTGGCGCTGGGACTCGGCTACCGCCTGGTGCGCCTCTCGCTCAACCCGCTCGCCCAGCTTGCCAAGCAAGCCGAGACAATCGGAGCCGGAGACCTTGAAAGCCACGTGAGCCTCGGGCGTCGAGACGAGATCGGAGCCCTGGCCGACTCGTTTAACCGAATGGCCGCCAAGCTGGCTGAGGTCCGCCGTAGCGAGGTCCGTCGCTTACAGCGCGCGGAACGGATGTCGGATGCCGCCCTGGAAAGCCTCTACGACCCCGTGATCGTCACAGACGCCAAAGGAAGGGTCTTCCAGCTCAACCGCGCGGCCGAGGGACTCTTTGGTCCCGCCGCTAGTTCCCCCCGTGTACCGGTCGCGGAGCACATCAAGGACCAGCGCATTGTGCGGGCGATCGAGAACGCGGTGACGGAAGAAGCGGTCTCTGCCTCCGAGGACGAGCGTGGGATCGTCCCGATCCTCGTGGAAGGCTCCGAGCGTCAGTTCCGGCTTCGCGCCTCCCCCATGAAGGATGAGGAAGGCCACCTCCTTGGATCCGTGGTCGTACTAGAAGATATCACCCACTTGCGTGAGCTAGACCGGCTCAAGAACGAGTTCATCGGCGTGGCTTCCCACGAGCTCCGAACGCCCGTGACCTCCCTTCTCCTCAGCGTGCAGCTCATGGAGGAACTCGCGGTCCACGAACTGAGTCCGCAACAGATGGAGTTGATTACCGCGCAGAAGGAAGACCTTCACCGCCTCGAGAAACTCATGCGCGATCTCCTCGATATCACCCGCCTAGAGGCCGGCTCCACCCCGCCACGACTGGAACTGGTTGGCGCGCTCGACGTCGTGCGGTCTGCCGTCAACCCGCTGAAGTCCGTGGCCAAAGAGCGGGGCATCCACCTCGACTTCGAAGCGGACCCGTCCCTGCCAAAGGTACGGGTAGACCGCGGACAAATAGGTCGCGTGTTAACGAACCTTCTGAACAACGCAATTCGGCACACCCGGCCCGGCGGAAAGGTCGTTTGTCGGGCGTTGCAGGAGGGGAATCAAGTAACCTTTGCGGTTGAAGACACCGGCGAAGGCATCCCCGCGGATTACTTGGCACGGATCTTCGATCGCTTTGTTCAGGTTCCAGGCGCCACCGGTGGTGGCGCGGGGCTCGGCCTGTCCATCGCGCAAACGATTGTGAAGGCGCACGGCGGAGAAATGACGGTGGCGAGCGAGTTAGGGAAGGGAAGTACCTTCCAGTTCTCTCTCGCAGCCGCAGCTCCTGCGGTGGGAGAAACTCAAGTTTGAGCGCAAGAATTCTTGTAATCGACGACGAAACGAACATCCGAACGATGATTCGTCTTGCCCTGGAACACGTGGGTTACGTGGTCGACACCGCCTCTGACGGCCAAGAGGGACTCGCGAAGTTCGCGGAGGGCGTCGAGTGGGATGCCGTGCTGCTGGATCAGCGGATGCCCGGGATGCCCGGTATCGAGGTCTTGCGCGAGATCTACCGCCGGCGTCCCGCAACCCGCCTGATCATGATCACCGCCTTCGGCACGATCGACCTGGCCCTCGAAGCAATCCAGTCTGGCGCGGCCGACTTCCTGCGTAAGCCATTCACGGCCCAAACTTTGCGTGCCGCCGTAAAGAGCGCCCTAGAGCGTGAGCATCGCCGCATGACTGCCGTCCCGGTAGACCTGGTGTGTCGCGAGTTCACCCGAACCACCATAAACGGCTACAGCTTCGACCTGATCGAAATGCATCAGGACGAGGAGTCCGAAGACCACGTTTGCGACTTCAGCGTAACGCGCGCCAACGACGAGCCCGCCAAGGTTCGGGTCATCCTCCCGTCCTACGTCACCGAACTGGTCAAGGCCTACACCGACACCGAGAGGCTTCCGTTTGGCAACCGCCTGTGGCAGGCCATGTCCGAAGAGTCCCTGGCCAACTTCCTCTGGCAGAACGCGGAACTGCCTCCTGACAACTTGCTCAGAATCGAAGACCTGTCCACCAGCCTCCGAGAGTGGCTGGACAAGGTTCTCACCGTGGAGCTGACCCAGAATAATGCCCGATAAGACCAACCCGAACCGCGGCCGACTCAAGATCTTTCTTGGCTTTGCCCCCGGCTCCGGCAAAACCTTTGCCATGCTCGACGAAGCTCGTCGCCGCCGCAAGCGCGGCCAAGACGTCGTCACCGCCGCCATCTATTCCCGAGGACGCGCCAACACCATCGAAGAGATGGAGGGCCTCGAAACCATGCCGGGCACCGAGAGCGGCGCGCTCAACGTGGAAGCCCTGATCGAGCGCAAGCCCGACGTGGTCCTCATTGACGATCTCCACCGCACCAACCCGCCGGGCAGCAAGAACGAGAAGCGCTGGCAGGACATCGTCGCGGTCATGGACGCGGGCATCAACGTCCTCACCACGATGGACATCTACCACCTGGAAAGCCTCAACAACCAGGTTGCCGACATCACCGGGGTTCAGATCGAAGACACCGTCCCGGACAGCGTTCTCCAACTGGCCGAGGAGATCGAGATGTGCGACGCCACCCCGCGCGCCCTCATCAACCGCTTCGAGCGCGGCGAGATTTTCCCAGACGAGGAGGCGGGCGTTCGCGCCAAGTTCTACGACGAGGGCATTCTTTCCGCCCTTCGCGAGTTGGCCTTCCGCGAGGCTGCGGGCCGCATCGACGAGGACGTCATGGAAGCCCGGAGAGACCGGAACATCACCAAGCCGTGGGCAACCCACGACAAGGTCATGATCTGCATCACCGGAAGCCGCCGCCAGTTCCGCCTCATCCGGCGAGGCTGGAGAATCGCCCAGCGAATGCACGGCGAAGCGATTGCGGTCCACGTAGAAGATCGCGCCCACAGTCCCCAAGAGGCCCAGATTCTCAAGGACGATTTCAAGCTTGCCGAGAAGCTGGGAATTCCGGTGGTGATCCTAAAAGGGCCAGCCGCTCCCACCCTGATCCAGTACGCCCGCGACCACAACATCACGGAACTGGTGATCGGACACTCGAACAAAACGAAGCTTCAAGAGCTCACGCGGGGCTCGATCATCTCTGAGATCGCCCGCGAGCTCAAGAACGTGGACATCCTCATCGTTGCGGTGGAAGACACCCCCGCCGCGGAGTCTAGCCACTAGGTCGCTTGAACGCGCCGGTAGCGGAGGCGGATGCGCTCCCCCTTGGAATCGGGGGAGGGCTCGACTAGGAACGCGTCGCCGTAGAGGTCGAACTCGGCTTGCTCTGGCACCATGCCAAGCGTCCAGACCCGGTCGGCAAAGGCCTCCAATAGCTGGATCGCGATCAGGCGCTCGTCTACGGCTACACGCGGGGAGATCAGCTCTCGAAGGCCGAGTTTGCCAAAACCAAACGTCTCGGCAACGCCGCCGCCCGAGTGGTCTTCGCGCCAGGCCACTCGACCGTGGTACTCGAACTCGTTGGGTACCGGGTTCGCTTTGAGAGAAAGCCCATGCTCCTCCGTGGTTCGGATCTGCAGGGTCCCGCGATCCGAGATCAGGCGTCCCTTGCCCACCTTGGCGTAAGCGTAGGCCAAGTAGGGAAGAAGCTTCAGGTGCCGGCGCTCGTCCCCAAGCTTCTCGGCGAGGAACCGAACTCGTGCGAAGGCGTGGCACTCGGCAAGCGCTGGCATCAGGTGCTCCGCCCCCATCCCGGCGATGTCTGGTCGAAACGCCAGCGGGTTCCTTGCGCGTGTGACCAAAGCCGCGTGCAGGCGGATGTCGCTGGTCAGTAGGTTGTCGGAAGGGCTGAGCGCAGTCGCCGAGAACAGCAGCTTCATCACCTCGTCCTGGTTCGGAAGCTTGGCCTCCGGCAGATAGACCCAATACTCAAGGTCGGCCACCGGCTGACGTACTTCGCGCCTTCGCCTGGAAAGGCGCGACAGTACAAGCCCAGCGGCCATTCCCAGCAATACCGCAACAATGATTCCGGGATCTATGCGACCTCCCCGGTCAGCCAGAGCTGCATCAAGCGCTGCTCCTCAGCGTCCTGAACAAGCACCTCGCAGACGTCGCAAAGCCCGGCCAGGTTTACCCGCGGGCGGCGACACAGGAGGCAGGCGTTCACTCGGCGGGCCATATGAACGATCCTCGGCGTCTTCAGCGCGATCTTCAACTGATCGCGGGGGATACCTTCGGAGTTCCAACGCTCGATCACGACGGAAGTATACGTTCCGGCTCGGCTAGACTAGCGATCATGTCCATGCGGAGAATTGCCGCCTTTGCCGTCATCCTGGCGGCCCAACCCGGGTTTGCCCAGCTTCCCAAGCCAACGCCCGTCCCGCTCGTAGGGGCAAGGTCGCTGGCCCTGAGCCCAGACGGGAAGCAACTTGCGTTCAGCTTCCAAGGCGACATCTGGACGGTGGACGCCGCCGGCGGCCGCGCGGTCCGCCTGACCAACCACATCGAGATGGACGACAATCCCGTCTGGTCCCCCGATGGAACCTGGATCGCGTTCTCCTCCAACCGCTACGGAAACAACGAGATCTTCGTGATTCCCTCCGAGGGCGGGGCCGCCAAGCGCCTCACCTGGAACAGCGGCAGCGACGTCCCCAGCGACTGGTCGCCGGACGGAAAGACCATCCTCTTCTCCGGGCGACGCGATACCGCCGAGAACGGTCTGTTCTCAATCGACGTGCTGACTGGCCGCCTGAACCTGCTGATGCAGGACATGATGTCCATCGGTTCGCCCAAGTTCGCGGCGGACGGCAAGTCCGTTCTCTACACCCGCTTCGGCTTCCCGTGGTACCGCCCGCGCTACCAGGGCTCGGCCGCCTCGCAGCTCTGGCGGTACGACCTCGCCAGCAAGAAGCGGATCGAGGTCCGCAACAACGGGTTCCAGCACCTCTGGGCTTCCTTTGATCCCAACGGCAAAGGCGTCGTCGCGGTAACCGTCACCGACAAGACTCCCAGCAGCAGCTTCGTGGGCAAGCCGATCCCCAAGTTTGTGGATTCGCCCACCCGTACCCCCAACGTGTACGCCATCGACGGCCCCAGCAAGGCCCGCCGCCTGACCAGTTTCGTGGGCTACAACGTGCGGTTCCTGACCGTGGCCCGCAACGCCGAGGTCGCCGCCTTCGAGAACGATGGCGCGATCAACGTGATGGCCCTCGACGGCAAGCCCGCCCCGATCAAGGTCTACGCCGCGATCGACGACAAGACGACCCAGGAAGAGCGTCTCGTCCTTACCAGCGGCGTCTCCGATTTAAGTCTCAGCCCGGACAACAAGACGTTCGCCTTCACCGTTCGCGGCGAGATCTGGACGATTCCGATCGAGAAGGGCAAGGGGCCTAACGCAGACGACGCAACCCAGATGACCGACTGGGAAGGCTCTGACACCCAGCCAATCTGGACGCCGGACGGCAAGTTCCTCTTCTTCGCCAGCGACCGCGATGGCGCGTGCGCCTCTACCGCATGGAGGTCGCCACCAAGGCCGTGACCGCCGTTACCAAGCTGGACTACGACGTGCTTGCCTTCAAGTTCACGCCGGACAAGAAGAAGCTGGGCTTCTGGATGGCCGGCAAAGAGGGTGGCCTCTACGAGGTTCCGGTGGAAGGCGGAACCCCCGTTCGTGTGATCGCGCGGCCCGCCAACTACAGCTTCGGCGTGCTGGTGGACTACGACTACAGCCCGGACAACCGATACGTCGCCTACAACGAGACCCTGAACGGCAGCGGCTACTACTACTGGGACAGCACCAACAACATCTACGTCCTCGACCGCCAGACCGGCAAGACGACGAACATCACCCGCCTGAGCGCCCAGAACTCCACGCCTCGATTCTCGCCCGACGGTCGGTTCCTGTTCCTGCAGAGCGATCGCGAAGGCAACGGCATCTACGTGGCTCCGCTCCGCGCGGAGGATGCGCGTTCCACCGAGCTTGAAGTCAAGTTCGAGAAGCCGAAAGCGCCCGTCAAGGTCGAGATCGACTTCGAGGGCATCGAGCTGCGTATCCGCAAGATCGGCAACGTGGGCATGCAGGGCGACCTGCAGATCGACCCCGAGACCGGCAACCTGATCTTCCTCGCGGAAGGCGACCTCTGGCGCGCGAACTACGATGGTTCGGACGCTAAGAAGATCACCGCCGGCGGCGGGATTGGCGGGTTCGAGTTCAGCGCAGACGCCAAGCTCATCAGCTTCATTCGGGGCGGCACGATGAACACCCTCAACCCGCGCCAGCGAGACGAGCAGAAGGCCACCACCTTCCGCGCCGACTGGACCCGCGACCTGCGCAAGGAGCGCAAGGCCGCCTACGACCAGATCTGGCGCGAGTACAACCGCAACTTCTACGATGCCAACTTCCACGGCCGAGATTGGGCCGGGCTGAAGCGCAAGTACGAGAAGTTCCTTCCCGCCGTTGGCCACCGGAACGAGATGGCCAACGTGCTGAACATGATGGTGGGCGAACTCGAGTCCTCCCACTCCGAGGTCGGCCCTGGTGGCGGCGGCCCCGGCGGCTCCAACACCGCGCACCTCGGCTTCACCTACGACTACAGCTACGACGGCCCTGGCATCAAGGTCCTGGACGTGCCCGCCCGGGCTCCCGGCAGCTTCGCCAAGACCAAGATCGCGCCCGGCGAGGTGGTCCTCAAGGTCAACGGCAAGCCCGCTTCCATCACGGAGGGCTTCTTCCGAGACTCCCTGAACGACCAGATCGGGCGAGACCTGACCCTGACGGTTAAGGGCGCCGACGGCAAGGAGCGGGACGTCAAGTACCGCGCGATGTCGCCCGGCGAGTTCGGCGGGCTGGTCTTCCAGAACGAGCTGATCCGGCGGCGGAAGCTGGTGGAGGAGCGCTCCGGCGGCAAGCTCACCTACGTGCACATCGCCGGCATGGGCGGCTCGGAACTGGAGCGGTTCAACCGCCAGGTCTGGGAAGCGGTGGCCAACAAGCAGGGCCTGATCATCGACGTGCGCCGCAACGGCGGCGGCAACACCTCGGACCAGATCATCGACATCCTGGAGCGACGCCCCAACGCGATCTACCAGCTCCGAGACCAGTCGCCGATCCAGGGGCCGGGACAGGCCCTCACGATCCCCATCGTGGTCATGTGCGCCGAGAGCAGCTTCTCCAACGCGGAGATGTTCCCAAGCTCCATGCGCGCCCGCAAGCTCGCCACCCTGGTGGGCATGCCGACCCCCGGCTACGTGATCTACACGTACGGCCTCCCGCTGATCGACGGGACGAACGCCCGGATGCCCTCCACCGGCGTGTTCCGCCTGGACGGCTCGCCGCTGGAGAACATGGGCGAGGTGCCGGACTTCGTGGTGAACATCACCCCGGAGCAGTACTTCCAGCTCTCAGACCCGCAACTAGACAAGGCCATCGACGTTCTGCTGAAGCAGATCAAGTAACCGCGAGGCGGCCCACCCAGGGCCGCCTTCCGGCGCACGCGACTTGTCGCACCAACTTGGTACTTTTGAACCTAGTTGGATGCGTTTTTTGGCCGCTTTTCGGCGTTGGGTTTGGTGATTTCGGGACGTTTGTTTGGCTAGAGATCTCCGGCACGCCACGTGCCGCAGACCTGGCTACTCCGCACCCTTCGGGCTCGAGGAGGCGATCCGTCAAGCTCCAGCCTCCGGGGCGCCGCCCGCCGACGTCTTGCCCGCCCTCCCCGTCCCGATTCCGTCGGGAGCCGGGATCGGGACTCCCACGTCGGCGGACGGCGTTTGGAGGGGCGACACACAGGCTATGCCCTGGAGTGCCCCCTCTGTCGACGCCTCCCCCGTGCGAGCGATGGAGGAGCTTTTGCGCTCAGAAGCAGTCCTCTGCGAACCAAGAGCCTAAGCTCCTGCCTCGGAGGAAAGGTGTCGCGACTCCCGTCGTGACGGAAGGGGCGACTCACAACGCCATGCCCTGGCGTGCCCCCTCCGCCGACGCCAGAGCGTCGCCACCTCCCCGCGGGAGCGATAGAGGAGCTTTGGCGCTCAGAAACAGTCCTTTGCGAACCACGAGCCAAAGCTCCTGCCCCGGAGGGGAAGGTGTCGCGACTCCCGTCGTGACGGAAGGGGAGACACACAAAGCCCGGCCCACGCGCCGCCCCAAGGCCGCGCCATCCGCCAAGGAGCGTGGCATTCATGCCGCATCCGGGCTACAGGCTTCAGCCCGAGCCTCCCAGAGCGGCCTTCCCCTAAGGTCGCGGGAGCGAGCCCAAAACCTGTCGTACAATGCACCCGATGGTGGCCACGCCGACCCCGAAGCGAACCCCGCGCCCACATCGGGCGGGGC
>JBGSIJ010000034.1:0-64112 GCA_041742595.1 Fimbriimonadaceae bacterium
CGCGGAGTGGCCGGCTCGCCGCGCTGGTCGCCCGACGGCAAACGCATCTACTACTACGAGGCCACCGAGCAAACAGCCTCCATGGCCACCGGGGGCGACCCGAAGATGGGCACCACCCAGATCACCTCGATCGACGTCTCCGACGGGACCATGACCCAGCACTCGACCGGCGACGGAAGCCGCCGCTGGCCCCAGCCCCTCGCCAACGGCATCATCGCCTACCTAGCCACCGATGAGCAGGGCAAAACCTCGCTGGCCGGGCTCAAGGATGGAGCCGTCGCCGCCGGCCCAAAGGGCGACCTCCGCTCGCCCTCCTGGTCCAGCGACGGCAAGACCGTGGTCTACGCCAAGCTCATCCCGCAGCCAGCCTTCGAGGTCCTGCCCGGCTACACCCGCCAGCCCGACTTCCGCCTGACCCGCCTCGCAAGCGGCGCCGCCTTCCCGGCAGCCTCGCCCAAGACTGGCCAGATGCTGGTCTCCGGCTTCCTCAGCCTCACCACCATGAACCCCGACGGCTCGGGCCGCAAAGAGCTCCTCGCTGAGAAGGACTCGCTGCTCCTATCGCCCGCGTGGTCGCCCGACGGCAAGCGGATTGCCTTCTCCAAGGGCATCTATTTCCGCCAGCCCAACCACCCCACCGCCCAGATCGGCATCATGGACGCCGACGGCTCCAACGTGCAGTACAGCGGAGTGCCCAACACCAACAGCGGCTTCCCAACCTGGTCTCCCGACGGCAAGCAGATCGCCTATTCGCAAGACGGCCATCTGGTGGTCTGGGACCTGGCGACCAACAACCGCCGAAAACTAACCCCTCCCGGAGGCCAACGCGACAACTTCCCGCAATGGTCGCCCAAGGGAGACTGGATCGCCTTCTCCAGCGACCGCGACAACCCCGAGGACTTCAAGCTCTTCCTCATCCGCCCCAACGGCACCGGTCTGCGCCGCCTAACCAACGTGTCGGGAGACTCGCACTGCGCCTGGTCGCCCGATGGCGAGTGGCTGGTCTTCGCCAGCGCTCGCATGGGCTTCAAGGACGAATCTGCCCTAAGCGAATCCCCCCAGCCCTACGGCCAACTCTTCATCGTCCGCAAAGACGGCTCAGGCCTCCGCCAGCTCACGGACAACAAGTGGGAGGCCGGCACCCCGTTCTGGGTTCGATAGCCCCGATGTCATCCAGGCTGTCCCATAGATGGCAACGGCCAAGTTGTGCATCGAAGTCCCCGACCTCGGAGAGGTCGCAGCCGACTAGCCCCGGGTTGGTGCTCCGGCGCCTACCCGGGGTCGGATCAGCCCGCCGACGCGGGAGTCCCGATCCGACTCCCGTCGGAATCGGGACGGGGTTCGGTGGGCAAGGAGGCGGCGGGCCAACGCCCGGTTGACCATCCCCATCCCCAAAACCGAACAACCGCGGCCCAACAAACCAGGTTCAAAGAAATGTCCCGTCCCGACCAAAACCTTCTGCGGAGCCCGTGATGATGAGATTTCACAGAACCATAGATCCTGCCCCTCAGGGGAAGGCGGACCCGACTCCCGTCGGGGACGGTAAGGGCGCCACGCAAAGCTTGGCCGTCATACTAGCCCGACCCCATCGGGGTCAGATCTGAGTAGCCCGGCGGTCGAAGACCCCGGGGTCGAATCAGCCCGCCGACGCGGGAGTCCCGATCCGACTCTCGTCGGAATCGGGACGGGGTTGGGTGGGCAAGGCGGCGGCGGGCTGGTTGACAACGGCGCCTCCCAACAACCCAAAGGTTAGGTGATCACATGCCCAACAAACCCAGCCCCCGAAAATTACGTCACATCACGACGAAAACCTTGCACGGAGCCCGTGATGATGATATTCCCGGGACAACGCCAACGCAGAAGTGGCACGTGCCAACCGGAAATTCCATTTGGGGAGTGTTACGCGTTACACGTTACGTGCGAAAATTGCGAGCCCCGCCCGCCTCCCAGATCTCTCCACACGCGCCACTCTCCGATCCTCCGGCAATAGTCAATCGTCAATCGTAAATCGTCAATCCAAGGGCCGAACCACCCGAACCCCCTAACGCCGCCCGTTCCACCAGACCAACGCCTGATCAAACACGTTTCGCAGATGCTCGCTGCTGTGGAATCCCTCGCCGGGATGCCACTGCACGTCGTAGCCCTTGAATCGCAGCGCCGCCTCCATCTGGGCGTTGCCCAGGAACCAGTTCCCAAACTGGTTGTCCAGGTCCCGAGTCCCGTCCTGCAGGAAAGCCCGAATCGGCTTCTTGTCCGTCAGCCGTATCAAGAACGGATAGTTGTGGCCCCCCGCCACCTTGGACTCGCCCGAGGCGATGTTGGCAAAGCTCCCCACTGCGCTGATCACCGTGCTAAATGCATCCGGCCGCTGCCAGCAAGAAGTGAAACCACAAATCCCGCCCGAGCTAACCCCCACGCAAGCCCGATCCGCCGGATCCGCGCTCAGCTTCACGATCTTCTCGACCTCGGGAAAGATCTCCGTAAGCAAGAACGTCGAGTAGTCCGGGCTGAGCCGGTCGTACTCGCGAGACCGGAACGCGTAGTTCCCCGGCCGATCCTGGCCCGGCTCGATGAAGATCCCCACCGTTGGCGGAATCTTCCCTTCGCGGGCGCAGTTCTCCAGCGCGTTGGCCTGCCATTGTCGATCCCACTGGGCGTCCGTCCCGATCAACACCGGATGTGGCTTAGAAGCATCGAAGCCCGGCGGCAGGTACACGTACCACTTGCGGAGGGTGCCCGGAAAGGTCGTGCTCTTGAGCTCGCCCATCTCGCGAAGCTCTCCCTTCCGCCCGCCGGGAGGCGTATCGCAGGTCGGGTTGTAGGCGTAGACCTCCAAGTTGTGCGTCTTCGCGGTCGGCTTGCCGTCCAGCGAGTAGACCACCGTGGTTCCCTGCCCATTGCGAAGACGAACGACTGCCGCCTTCAGCTTGCCAACGGGCATAAGCGCAGTCGGCGAGAGGTTGTCGCCCGAGACGGAAGCTTTGGCCGAGGACTCGATGGCAAACAGAACGTCCATGCCTTCCTTCGCAGGCCCGATCCCAACGGCCAGGTCTTCCGGCTTGTACCGCTGCCGAATCAAGCTCTCGGCCTTGGCCGGGTCGCTCTTCAGAGCCTCCCGCACCTGCGCAAGGAACGACGGCGCGTCCTGGAAGCCTCCAACGATGGCGAACAAGAGTGCAAACACGCCGCGATGTTACACAACTTCGATAGAATGATCGACCTAATGGAGCGTATCCAACTTCGGCCCGCCGCGGCGGAGGACTTCGACTTCTGCCTCGAGGTCCGAGACCGGGCGTTTCGAGCCTACGTCGAAGAAATCACCACCTGGGACCCAGAGCTCGAGCGGCGCGCAATGGAAGACCGATTCGCCAGCGGCTCGGTCCAAATCATCGCCCTCGACGGCAACAAATGGGGGTTCCTCAACGCAGACGTCATCGACGCTTCCCTGCGGCTCCAGAACCTGATGATCCTTCCAGAGCACCAGTCGCAAGGGGTCGGCGCCTACGTGGTCCGCCACCTGAGGAGCCAACCGCTGCCGGTCAAGCTGCGCGTCCTCAAGCACAACGTCCGGGCCATCGCCTTCTACCAGCGACATGGTTTCGACCTCGAATCCGAGTCGCCCACGCACTTTCACCTCGCTGCCCCGGGCGGTCTACTCGAAGACGGGAGCGTCGAAGAGACGTAGCTCCTCGTCCGTCGGAGCCTGAAACGACTCGATCCAGCGATCCAAGTCGCATCGTTGGATCGGCGGATTCTCGAGCCCCCGGTCGCGAACGCGCTGCCACAGGACCTCGCGCGAGGCCGTCAAGTATCGAAGCTCCACCACCGCCCCAAGGTCTCGAGCCCCGAGCCGCAAAACGTCCCGCTCGTTTCGACCCCAGGTTCCCCACTCGATGATCACCGTATGTTCAAGCCGTAGAAGGCCCTGTCCTAGCTTCCACTGCAAAGCCTCGATCCGGGCCCGCGCTGCCTCGTCGTAAAGATCGATCTGCAACGCGGCCATCCATTCGTCGGGACACATGCGGATGGCCCGATAGTCCGTCTCCAGCCGCCTCGCCAACGTAGTCTTCCCGGAGCCGGGAAGCCCGCAGATCACGATCAGTCTTCCCATCGCAGCATGCCAAGATTCTGTCCTAGCATCCCGCCGACTAGTTGCATTCGGGGAGCGTAGACAGCTCTGATGTCTTCGGCCCTTCTATCGCTCCTCGCGCTCGGCAGTTTGCAGAATGCGCCCGTGCCGAACACCACCGCCGTCGCGCTTCAGCAGGATCTGGCAATCCTTGAGAAGACCTACAAGACCCTGCACCCCGGCCTCTACCGCTACAACACCCCTGCCCAGATGGACGCCAACTTCGCCAAGCTAAGGCGAGACTGGAGCCGAGATCAGAGCCTCGCCCAGGCCTACGTCTCCCTCTCGGAATTCCTGGGCAAGGTGAAATGCGGCCACACCTACGCCAACTTCTTCAACCAGCCCGACGCCGTCTCGGCCGCCCTCTTCGACCAGCCGAACAAGGTTCCCTTCACCTTCCGCTGGATCAACCGGCGCATGGTGGTGACCTCCAACACCGCCGACCCGCCTCGCGGCACCGAAGTCCTCTCCCTGAACGGCGTCAGTACGAGCAAGATCCTTGCCAAGCTCCTTCCCGTGGCAAGAGCGGACGGTAACAACACCGCCAAACGCATCGCCGACCTCGAAGTATCCGGTGGCTCGCGCTACGAGGCGTTCGACGTCTTCTATCCCCTCTACTTTCCCTCGGCAAACCAGGGCTACCAGCTCACGGTCCGCAAGCCAGGCCGTGCCAACATTGAGCAGATCCGCACGGCCGGAATCCTTGCCGGCCAGCGAGTACTTGAGCGTAGGCCAACCGAAGACCCGGCCGCTCCAGCCTGGACCCTCAGCTACCCCCGCCCAAGTGTCGCCCTTCTCACGATGCCCACATGGGCGATGTACAACCGTAAGTGGAACTGGAAGGCCTGGCTCAATGCCACGTTCGACGACCTGTCCACAAAGTCGATCCCAAACCTGATCATCGACTTGCGGGGCAACGAGGGTGGCGACTCGGTGGGCGACATGATCCTCCCCCGACTCATCAAGGAGAAGCTCCCGAGCGAGAACTACCAGCGCTACACCAAGTATCAGCGAGTACCCGACGACCTGCGCCCGAACCTCTCCACTTGGGACCAATCGTTCTACGACTGGGGCAAGACCGCCGCGCTAGACAAGAACGGCTTCTACAAGCTGACTCGCTTCGACGACCTATTGGGGAACGTTATCTCGCCTGCCAACCGGCCCTTCGGCGGTAGGGTGTTCGTGCTGGTGGGGCCTGAAAACAGCAGCGCAACTTTCGAGTTCGCATACCAAGCCCAGCGCCTCAAGCTCGCTACGCTTGTGGGTCGCCCCACCGGAGGCAGCTTGCGAGGGATCAATGGGGGCGCGTTCTTCTTCCTCACTCTGCCGAACTCCCAGATCGAAGTCGACGTGCCGCTGATCGCCCAGTTCTTCCCCGATCCGCGTCCCGACCGCGGTTTGATTCCCGACCAGCTAGTTGAGCCAACGCCAGTAGACGTCGCGGCGGGAAAGGATGTGGAACTCGATCGCGCCTTAAGCCTCGCCAGTTCCAAGTCCCGATCCACGGCTACTCCACGGTGAAGTCTTCCCAATCGCGGCAGTACCGGACGACCAAGCTGGACTCGTTCCTCATGCCGCACTTCGCATAGAAATCGATGGCTGCGTCGTTAGAGATCGTGGTCACCGTAATGTCCGCCCCGCCGCCCGCCTTCTCAACGGCGAGTTCCAGCAGTCGCCTGCCGATTCCCTGTCGAACGAACCCCCGGTCCACCCCAAGTTCGGTAAGGAAGAGAAAGTACGCGAAGTCCGTAAGCCCGAAGCACACGCCAATCAGCAGCCCCTCTTCGTTCCGGGCGGTGATCCGGATGTCCAGGTTCGCGAGGAGCTTTCGGATTCGGGCCTCGAAGTTCTGCTTTGGATATTGAGAGCCAAGGTCGCAGCGCCGCAAGAAATCGAGGTACTCCGCGTACTCAAGGGTCTCGGTGTCGGAGTACTTAATCACCGGTGCTGGTCGAGGAGGATGGGGTTCCCGTCGGGATCGACGACGACCAAGCTGGCGGGGCCGCTGGTCGATTCATCCGCTTCCGAGACCAGCTCAAGTCCTTGAGCCTTGAGGTGGCGTTGGATCTCCCTCACATCGGTGAACTCCGAAAGGGGCTGCGCATTGATGTCCCAACCTGGGTTAAAGGTCAGGAGGTTCTTCTCAAACATGCCCTGGAACAATCCAATCACCGTATCGCCGCTCTTTAGGATCACCCAGTGCTGCTCGGGATCCCCGTGGAAGACCACGAAGCCCAGCTTCGCATAGAAGGCCATCGAGCCCTCAATATCCTTGACCGCCAAGCTGACCGAGAATGCGCCCAGATCCATAGTGCAAGAACTATACCGAACGCCGTCGTCCGTATCCCGGCTCGCCCCTGGGGAGCCCAGCATCAGAAGCAAGCAGATTGCTCCAGCCTTCAGCCGAGACACCCGATCGGTTTCCCTTCCCACAACGCCCACAAAAGTGTAGGATGGTCCTTCGATGTTGTTGAGCAGAGCTTTCCTGGTGGCAATCCCCGCTTCAATCGCCATTCTTGGCGGATCGGGTTCGGTTAAGGTTCCCCACCGTCCTCCCACCTTCTCCAAAGACGTCGCCCCCATCCTGTACAAGAAGTGCGTCTCCTGCCACAGCGATAGCCAGATCGCCCCCTTCTCCCTGGTCGGCTATGCAAGCGCCAAGAAGCGAGCGCGCATGATCGCAAGCGTAACGGAGTCCGGCTATATGCCGCCGTGGAAAGCCAAGCACAACTACGGCGAATTCCGAGACGTGGCTGCCCTCACCACCGCCGAGAAGCAGACCCTCGACCAATGGGCCAATGCAGGCGCTCCAGAAGGCAACCCTGCCGATGCTCCCGCCCCACCAGCCGTAGCCCCCGGTTGGCGCCTAGGCAAGCCAGACCTCGTCCTCGTCCCCAGCAAGCCCACCAAGATCCCTGCCGAAGGCCGCGACTTCTTCCGCGACTACCTGATCGACCCGCAAATCAAGGAGCCCACCTGGGTCCGCGCCATAGACTTCCGGCCCAGCAACCAGGGGACCATCCACCACATCATCCCCTCGCTTCTAAAGAAGGAGGAAGCGGAGAAGCTCCGCAAGATCAAGTTCGACCACGACGACGACAGCTGGGAGCAGAAGTCGATCGAAGATATCGACACCTACAACGTCCTCGGCTTCTGGTCCACCGGCGCTCCCCCGTTCGAGTCGCCCAGCGACACCGGATTCCTGATGAACCCCGGCGACTGCGTACTACTCGACCTCCACTACAAGCCCAACGGCAAGCCGGAACTCGAGCAGCCCCAGGTCGCGCTCTACCTCCACAAGACCACGCCCAAAGAAGAGATGTCGGTAAAAGTGATCGCCACCGGCGACATCTACATTCAGCCTGGCGAGAAGGCGCGATTCTACGCCATCGGCGACAATTTCAAAAAGCCCACCACCATCCACGCGGTGTGGCCCCACATGCACTACCTCGGCCGGACGATGAAGGCCTGGGTCAAGTTCCCGGCCGGTTACTCCAAACCGCTCATCGCAATCGACGACTGGGATCCGGACTGGCAACTCCTCTACTATCTCAAGACGCCGATGAAGGTCCCAGCCGGAGCCAAAATCTACGTGACCGGAACCTACGACAATACGAAGAACAACCCCCGGAACCCGCACTCACCACCGCGGGTGGTAGAGGGTGGCGAGTCCTCGAAAGACGAGATGCTCTTCTTCGAGATCTTCCAAGTGGTGGAGAAGGCCCCGGCACAGAAGCCAAAGGCTCCATGAACGATCA
Organism: Fimbriimonadaceae bacterium; assembly: GCA_041742595.1. Classification (GTDB taxonomy): domain Bacteria; phylum Armatimonadota; class Fimbriimonadia; order Fimbriimonadales; family Fimbriimonadaceae; genus JBGSIJ01. Next base: position 7,888 of record JBGSIJ010000034.1, read on the forward strand.
ATCGGCGGCCCGCCCGCTGGGCAAATCCCTTACGGGCTTGGGCGCCTTGAGCAGAGCTAAGACGGCGGTATATTCCAGCAATGTTGCCCGAGCCGCCCGAGTACGTTGAATACCTGGCGCCGTATTCTCCCGAGATCCAAACGCTCGCCCGCGGGTTGCGAAAGCGAGTCCTCGAATTGCTGCCGCCATGCATCGAGACCATCTGGGATGCGACCAACGCGGTAGGGGTCGCCTTCGGGTTTAACGAGAAGAACCGAGATCACTTCATCCACCTTCCTGTCTACACGACCTACGTAAACCTGGGATTCTCCGACGGAGCCTCCCTCCAGGATCCGGAAAAGCGCCTCAAAGGCACCGGCACACGCATACGGCACCTGAGGCTCACCTCGCTAGAGGACCTCGAGGATCCCTACGTGCTGGACCTGATCCAGCAGGCCCAACAGAGCGCCGTCAGGGGACCGGATCCCGTCCAACCTCGCTCCATCGTCAGGGTGATGGAGGGCCCCAAGCGTCGCCCAAAACCTCAAGGCTGAACTTCAGGACTTGGGCGACGCCGAAACCGCTAGGTCAGGCCTTCGTCGGCAGCCCGTACTCGATTCCGCTGGGCTTGGCTGAGGTGGCAGCCGACTTGAACTTCAGCGACCACGTGTCACCCGTGGCGAAAGTGATGCGCTGTTATGGTCGCTTCCATAGTCGGAAGCTCGCCCCATTCCGTATGACGTGCGTCATAGCCCACCGCTGTTTTGCCAGATACCTTTGGGTCCAGCCGCCGGCAAGCCGTGCGGCAACAGGCAATGAACCATGGCAACACTATTTGAGCAATTAGGCGGAACGGGGGCGGTCGATGCCGCTGTGGACAAGTTTTATCGACGGGTTTTGGCTGACGAGCGCATCGCGCACTTCTTCGATGGCGTGGACATGGAGCGCCAGGCCATCAAGCAGAAAGCGTTCCTGACGATGGCCTTCGGTGGCCCAAACAACTACACTTTCCTCGACATGAAGAAGGGCCACGCCCACCTCGTGGAGCGCGGATTGGACGACACCCACTTCGACGCCGTCGTCGAGAACCTCGGAGCAACCCTTGCCGAGATGGGTGTCCACGAAGACCTGATCGGACAAGTCGCCGCCGTTGCAGAGACGACCCGCGAAGCCGTTCTGGGCCGCATCTAGGCGTGTCGGAGTTCCGGTTCGAAGGTCGGGTCGTGCAGGCCGAGGACGGTGAAACCGTCCTCGAAGCCCTATTGCGGAGCGACATCGATGTGGCTCACGGCTGCAAGGCTGGCGCGTGCCAGTCGTGCGTACTCAGAACGCCATCACCCCCTACCTCGGCCCAGGCCGGCCTCGACGAGACGCTCGTCGAGGCCGGTGCTTTCCTCTCCTGTCTGGCCAAGGCCGGCGACGTCTCCGAGGTGGATCGCCTGGATCCGGACGCCGTTCCACGCTACCCGGCAACGGTCCGTGCCTCCCGACGGCTTTCGTCCGACGTCCTACTCATCCAGCTAGAGGCGGAGGGCTTCTCGGCAAGCCCTGGGCGGTTCGTGCGCCTGGTCCACCCTTCCGGCGTTTTGCGGCCTTATAGCTTGGCAACCCCCGCGTGGGACTCTTCCTCAAGCATCCATCTCCACGTCCGGCTAATCCCCAACGGCCGCATGAGCTTCCTTCTGGAAAGAATACGCGTGGGCCAAGCCCTTGAAGTCGTGGGCCCCTTTGGGAAATGCCGGTACCGCAGCGAGACGCGGAGCGAGCCCATCCTCATGGTCGGCTCTGGAACGGGGCTCGCGCCCTTGTATGGCATCGCCACCGATGCGCTGCACCAGGGGCACCTCGGTCCGATCGAACTGCACCACGGCGCGGCTACCGGCGACCGGCTCTACTTTCGGCAAGAACTAGCGGACCTTGAGCGTCGCTTTCCCAACTTTCGCTACCGTCCGTATGCGGATTCCGCCCCCCACAACACCGACGCGATCGGATCTCCCCTGGACGGCGCTTTGGCGCTTCACCCCAAGCTGGATGGGTTCAAGGTCTACACGTGCGGGCATCCCGATCTCGTTCGGATGGCCAAGCGAAAGTGCTTCCTTGCCGGAGCGAACCTCAAAGACATCGCTGCCGACGCCTTCGAGGACGCTGGGAAGAGCTAAGGGATCGACCGCCCCGCCAAAGATTGCTCCTAAGCGGGGCGGAGGTTGGCCCCGTCACCCCGAGCTAACGCGAAGTTCGCTTCCGACGCGCCAGGCGCCAGGCGCCCGCACAAATGAGAGCCAAGGTGGCCGGTTCCGGCACCGCCTCAAGCGATGCGTTGTCGAGGCGCGGCGTGGTATCGCCAAAGCGCTCACCGGTGAACCTCAGGGTAACCGTTGAGGCGCTGGCCACGAAAGTGTGGGACGCCGTGCGCCACGTCGAGTCGTTGATCACGTCGTGCTGCCACAGATTCCCATCCACCTCGATCCCGAAGTCGTTCACTCCACTACCGGAGGAGAAGAACGCTCGTTGGTAATCGACCATGACGAGGTACTGCACACCGATGCTAAGGCCCGAGAGGGTTTGCTCGATGGAAGGGTTGGTGGACGACTGCCCAGAGTCGTTCAGAATGTAGGACCCGTTCGGGTTCCCACCGCTTGACCGCCAACCTCCGGAACCATCGTTCAGGGCGGCGGTCCACCCATTTCCCGTCCCCGAGTTCGGAACGGATAACTCAAAGTCGCCGTTGACGAGCAGATTCTGCGCTGGAGCCGACGCCGCAACCGCGACGAGGGCCAGCAAAGTGATGTTTCGCATAGACCTCCTAAAGGGAAAACAATAGACAACCCTATTCTATGCTTGCGGACGGGTCTTGTCCACCCTCTTTCCGCACCAATATCAGAAGCTCTGCCTGCCTCCCGACCTCTTCCGCACCGAGTACGATCAAGCGAAGGAACTGAGGTCCCATGTGCTCGCAAAGGCCCGAATGGCTTGGGTTCGTCGGAGGTGCGACCGCCGCCGCGGTCGTGTTCGGCATCGCCCACGACCTCGTGACCGCCAACCTTTCGGTTGAGTACTTCACGGTTCACCATCCCACGATCATCCCATCGGAGTCGCCATGGGTCATGGCCCTTCTCTGGGGTTTCCTGGCGACGTTCTGGGTTGGGGCGATCGGCGGAGCCCTGGTAGCCGGGGCGAACCTGCTGGGCCGAGCCCCGTCGCTACCGTGGTCCACGATCCAACGAGCGATGCGGGTCGGCCTCGCCGTGCTCTGGGTAGCCGCGATGACGGCGCTGGCATCGATCTACACCTTCGCCGGAACGCTTCCCCAGTTCGAGCGACGACCTACCTTTGAGCAGGATCGTCGCCTCGTGGCGGTGGCTTTCACGCACGTCTTCAGCTACGCCGGCGCCGCAATCTTGATCTTGGCCCTCATGCTCTGGGTAGCGGTCAAGCGCCATCGGTCTGAAGCGTAAACTGCCGCCGTGGTTGCTGCCCTTTTCGCCCTCGCGCTCTTGCCCGCCCCCGCTCGCCTGGCGGTGATCAGTTGGGATGGCGCCGCCGATTGGGTAGTGGACCGATTGCTTCGCGAAGGCAAACTGCCCAACGTCGAGGCTCTCCAGACATCTGGGTTCGCCGCAGGCTCCAGCATGCCCCCGTTCCCAAGCAAGACCGCCGTCAGCCACTTCGCGATCTTCAGCGGAAAGTGGCCCCGCGAAAGCGGAGTCACCGGCAACTCCGTACCGCTCCTGCCCCGCAAGGACCACACCCTCCTTGAAACCCGGTCCGGCTTTGATGCCAACAGCCACTTCGTCGAGCCGATGTGGGTCAAGGCCGCCAAGCAAGGCAAGCGGGTCCTTGCCTTAAGCGCCGCTGGCTCCTTCCCTCCCGAGCCCGACCAAGCGCGACTGCGCGAGGACAAGGTCCCGCTAGACCGATACCAGGAGTACAGTGGCTTCGAAAGCTCGATCGCGCCTGCCCAAGTCTTTGACTTGGCGAAGCTCCCGAAAGAGGGGTCGCCTCCCTTCAATCCAAGCGGTCCAGACCACCGCTGGACCAAGTTGGCCCTCGGCGAGTCCGTCGTCGAGGCCCGCCCCATCGATGATCCCGAAGACCCGGTTCAGGGATACGACACGGTTGAGGTCCGTTCAGGACAACTGACGCGACGCCTGAAACCCGGCCCAAGCCGAGAGCCCCTAGAGGTCCCCAACGTCCTGCCCGGCTGGGCCGGCCCCTTCCCCGTACAAGGAGGCTCCCTCGAAGGCAACGCCTGGTTCCGCTTGTTTGCACTCGACCCCCGCACGGGTCAAACCACGCTTTACTCCCGCGCCATCAACGGCATGCGTGGAACCGAGTCTGCCGCCGCCAACCGGGCCTACATGGACGCCTACGGAGGGTTCCACGACGATCCTTTCGGCCCCTATCAGGCAGGCGCGCTAGGCAAGCCACTGTATGAGGGCGGCGATGGCGAAGCCGAACGCCGAGTCGTCGAGGCAATCGCTCTCGACATGGAGTTCCTCCAGCGCTCGTTTGTCTGGGGGCTCCGCCAGAAGCCGGACCTCGTGTTCCAGTATTCGCCCCAAACCGATAGCGCGGGCCACTGCTGGATGGGCCTCTTGGATCCCAACTGCCCCGGTTACGACCCCGACCTCGCAGGCAAGATCTGGCCATACTATGAAGCGGTCTACCGGTTACAGGACCGCTGGCTCGGCCAAATGATGGCCGCCTCGCCGAACACCCTCTTTGCGCTGGTCTCGGACCACGGAATGGAGGGGGTCGCGCGCTATGCCGCGGTCAACGTGGCCCTCGAGAAGGCTGGCTTGCTCTCCGTCAAGGATGGCAAGATCGATCTGACCAGGACCAAGGTGTGTGCGCCGCCCTGGAGCGACTTCGCCCTGGTCGTGAACTCCACCGAGTGGAAGGGCGGCATCGTGCCCATGTCCGAAAAACACCGCGTTCTACGCGACGCGCGCAAAGCCCTCGAGACGATATCCGACCCCGATACCGGGCGCCGGGTGGTGACCCGGTTCTGGACCCCTCGCCAGGTCGCAGACGTTGGAGCGGGCGGCCCCGCCGGCGGAGACCTGTACCTGGACTTCGCTCCCGGCTACTACCCTTCTACCCGGCTCGGCGGGGACCTAACCCCCCGGTTCGGCGATCCTAGAAGAGGAGGCGTCCACGGCTACCACCCCAAACGACGCTCCATGCGCGCCATTTTCTACGCGGGAGGAGTCCCCCTTCCCCGCTACCGAGTCGGAGACGTGCGCGTCGTCGATATCCAAGGAGTTCTCTGGAAGCTGATGGGCTGGTAACGAGGCCCAAATCGCCAACAGAGACGGCGTTGCTGAATCGCTTCAGCGCGTAGAATGCAGGCATGGATCTCGATGTCGCGATCATTGGCGGCGGACCTTCTGGAAGCACCGCCGGAGCCATCCTCAAGAAGTACAACCCCAACCTCCAGGTAGGGATCTTTGAGCGCGAGGTCTTCCCGCGCGACCACATCGGCGAAAGCCAACTCCCCGGCATCTCTCCAATCCTGGAGGAGATGGGGGTTTGGGACAAAATCGAGGCCGCTGAATTCCCGATCAAGCTCGGAGGCACCTACCGATGGGGCAAGACGGCCGAGCTTTGGGACGTAGACTTCTATCCCGCCGAGCACTTTCAGGACGAGCCCCGACCCGCTAAGTTCGTCGGTCAACGACGCTCCACCGCCTTCCAAGTAGACCGCTCGATCTACGACGAGATCCTCCTCGACCACGCCGCCGAGCTAGGTTGCAAAGTCCACGAGGGCACCCGCGTGATGAAGATCCTCCGGGACGGAGATCGGGTCAACGGACTCATCCTGGACACCGACGAAAAGGTCGTCGCCCGCCACTACATCGACGCCTCCGGCCACAGCGGAATTCTCCGCCGCGCCATGGGCGTGGAAACCGAGTGCCCCACCTCCCTGCAGAACATCGCGATCTGGGACTACTACCAGAACGCGGACTGGGCGGTCCACATTGGCGTGGGAGGTACAAGAATCCAGATCCTCAGCATCGGCTACGGTTGGTTCTGGTTTATTCCGCTTGGCCCAACCCGAACCAGCATCGGCCTCGTAATGCCCGCCAGCTACTACAAGCAAAGCGGCAAGCGGCCCGAGGAACTCTTCAACGAAGCCCTCGCGAGCGACGATCGGCTCCTCGCCCTCCTCAAGAACGCAACCAGCGAAGGCAAGCTCCAGACCACCAAGGACTGGTCCTTCGTGTCCAGCCGCCAGACCGGTGAGAACTGGTTCCTGATCGGCGAGAGCGGAGGCTTCGCCGACCCCATCCTCTCGGCCGGGATGACGATCGCCCATGCCGCCGGACGCGAAGCGGCCTACGCGATCCTCGAGATCGATCGCGGGAAGCAAGACCCGAACTGGATCAAATCCGAGTTCGGCCTTCGCCAGAGCCAGCGCGTCAAGAACCACATGCGCTTTGCCGAGTACTGGTACACCGCCAACTCCCAGCTCAAGGACCTAAAGGAGCACACCGCCGAGATCGCCCGCGATTCCGGGATCGAACTGGCCCCCGACCGGGCATGGGCATGGCTGGCTCAAGGAGGCTTCATCAACGAGGACCTCACCGTGGGCACGGGTGCCTACTCGCTCAACGGCGTCAAGGCGCTCAGCGAATTCCTCAGCGACTTCGAGCCCGAGATGCCGTTCGAAAAGTTCAATGTCTTCGAGCTAGACCTTAACGGAGCCACTTGGCGAGACCGGGCGACCTTCGTGAAGGGCGAGGTCAAGAAGAGCCAGTCCTACGTGCGGGGCGAGCGGGTGCTCCCCATCGACGGCGTCTTCCAACTCGTGGTGGATATCCTCCAGCGAGAGAAGACCGTCCAAGGCTTCGTAAACCGCCTAAACCAGGTTGCCGAGCCGCTGCGGGACAAAGCGTCGCAACGCACCGCCCTGGTTGTCAACGCCATCCAAGCCCTGGAGGCGATGATCCACGATGGCTGGGTCAAGGCGAGCCACGATCCCAGCAAGCCGCTGATCTCCCTCACCGGGGAGTACCTGGCCATGCGCTGGAACAAGGACCCTCAGCCAGCGACCGCCTAGGGTCTCTTCCAGTCCGGTACTGTCCCCTTTCGGGCGACTTGCACGCAAGGCGAGGCTGGGCCAACCTGATATCAGGTGGGCGCAGCCTGCCATTGCAGAACGCGCGTCCCGCCGAAAGGAGGTTGGACAATGAAGCTCATCGCTTTGATCACCGTGTTCGCGGCAACCACTGCCTCGTTCGGATCTTCGTTCTTTGCGACCTCGCGACTTGAGGTCACCTGGTCGCTACATGGGCCGGTCGGGTGCAGCATCACCAGCGTCACCTCAAGCAATTGGGATCCATTCTGGACCCCTAGGCAAGATGACCGCCATAGGGTGTTCGAAGACGCCGATCGCGTTCAGATCGGCCCCGCAGCGGACACTGCGGTGTTGCGCGCTGGCTCGGAAGGGCGGGCCGTGCCAGAGAACGACTACGACGAGGGTATGGAGGTGACCGCCGCACACCTGAACTTCGCGCTGGGGGGGATTGTGCGGTCCCCAGCCAGAATCGACCTCGTCTGCACCTGGGAAGCATCGGGATTCGCTAGGATGGAGGGCCCGCGCAGCAATGCCTACGCCTGGTCTCGATCGGCATGGTATCCGAACACCGAGGCGCACGTGTATGCCGACGGAACCATGCTGAAGGGGCCTATCACGAACACGCTCAGCATCACCGTTCCCGCGCTCGGAGAGTCAGCCACCGCGGACCTCTGGGTTAGTGCTGGCGGCTGGGCGATCGAGCGCCCCGTGCCAGAGCCGGCCTGCATGGCCACCCTTGGACTCGGGCTCGCCATCGCCGCGCGAAAGAAAAGGCTTGGCTAGATTCGGTGCCGGCTGGCTCGGATGCATGACCGGTGGGGGCTCCAAAGCCCCCACCGGTCGCGAGTAGCTTCACCGTCAGCGAGCCGTGTAGCCTCCGTCGATCACCAGTTCGGTCCCGGTCACAAACTTCGACTCGTCGGAAGCCAGGTACAGCACTCCGTACGCGATGTCCATCGGCTCGCCCATGTGGCCAAGCGGATGCAGCGCATCCACCATCTTCCGCCCGGCTTCCAGGTCTCCCTTGGACTTGAGGAAGTTCTCGACCATCGGGGTCATGATGAACCCCGGATGGACCGAGTTCACGCGAATCCCCTTGGGGGCGTAAATCAGGGCGTCCGTCTTGGCCATCATCCTCACTGCGCCCTTGGAGGCGTGGTAAGGCGGAACGTCCGGCGCACCCACGATGCCGTAGATGGATGAGACCTCCACGATGCTTCCCACTCCCGCCTCCATCATCTGCGGCAGAACGTGCTTGGTGCAGTAGAACACGCCGTTCACGTTGACCGCCATCAGGCGATCCCAGTCCTTGGAGTCGATCTCGTGGGTCGGCTTGTCCACGCCCGAGATCCCGGCGTTGTTGACGAGCACGGTGATGGGGCCGAACTTGGCCTTCACGGAGGCCATCACGTCCCGGACCGCGTCCTCTTTGGAGACGTCCAAATGCCAGTAGCCCACCGTGCCCCCCGCCTGGCAGATCTCCTCGACGAGGGCCTTGCCTTCGTCGTCTCGCACATCGGTGACGGCTACGGCAGCGCCCTCTTGGGCGAGGAGTTTGGCACACGCGCGCCCAATCCCCAGCGCAGCCCCGGTGACCACGGCCACCTTGCCTCGAACTCTTCCGGTCAGCTTCATACGGATTCCTCCTGGAACCTGCTCCGCGGTGGCTCGCCTGTTCGGATCGCGCCTGCGGAGCGATCCCAACCCAAGGATAGCCGCCGCCTTAACGGAATGCCTGTCCTCCAATTCATGGACCCCACGCAGTGCAAGTCGCGCAGGGAAAGGACGTTCGATCCAGCCTTGGCTAGAGGTCAGATTCCTCAGTCCCGCAGTCCCTTACAAGGACCTCCAACATACCTTTTGAGGCTTTCCCCGGCATGCATAGGAACGGACCGGCGACTCGACTGACCCTGGAAGGGTCATATCTGAATAGCCCGGCGGTCGAAGACCCCGGGACCAGGACACCCTCGGAGCCGCACCCTGGAAGGGTGCCACAGACTTTGGCTCAGGTCCACCCGAACTCCATCCTCGGGCTCTCAACGGACCCACCGATGCGCCAAACTGACCCATGGTTCGACGAGCTTTCGGAAACACCGGCATCGAAGTCAGCGTCCTGGGATTCGGAGGCGCGGAGATCGGGTTCGAGGACGCCCCCCAACCCCACGTAGACCAACTCCTGAACTCCGCCCTCGACGCCGGGCTCAACGTCATCGACACCGCCGAGTGCTATGCCAACAGCGAGGAGAAGATCGGCAAAGCCGTCTCCGCCCGTCGGGACGATTTCTACCTCTTCACCAAGTGCGGCCACTCCGCGGGGTTCGAGGAGCCCGACTGGGACCCCGCCATGCTGGCCAAGCAGATCGACCGCTCGCTCCAGCGCCTCCAAACCGACCACGTCGACCTAGTCCAGCTGCACTCCTGCTCGCTAGAACTCCTCCAGCAAGGCGACGTCATCGAGGTCCTTCAGCGAGCCAAGGAAGCCGGCAAGACCCGCCTCATCGGCTACAGCGGAGACCGCGCCGAGGCCAAGTACGCTGTCGAGTGCGGCCTCTTCGATTCCCTCCAGACCTCCATCAATATCGCCGACCAGCGCGTGCTAGACGAGAACCTGGTCCTTGCCAAGGCCGCCGGCATGGGCGTGATCGCCAAGCGCCCGGTGGCCAACGTCGCGTGGAAGTCCGAGCCGCCCGCGGGGTCTTACCCTCGCGGATATTGGGAGCGCCTGCAGGTGCTGGCCTATCCGTTCTTGTCTGGCGATCTACAAGATGCGGTCAGCATCGCCCTACGCTTCACCCTCGCCCAGCCCGGGGTCTGCACCGCCATCGTGGGCACGAAGAACCCCAACCGCTGGCTCCAGAACGCTCGGATTCTTGAGCAGCCCGCGCTTTCCTCGTCGGAAGTAGAAGCGATTCGTTCTCGATGGCAAGAGGTCGCGGCGGCAGATTGGGAAGGGCTGGGCTAGCGTGCGCCCACCGCCGCCTTGCCCACCCAACCCCGTCCCGACTTAGGCGTCGGGACTCCCGCGTCGGTAGGCTGTCCGGACCGGGATCGAGCGGGTCAACGAACCAGGAGCTCCCGAGAGTAACCTCGCACCAGGTACCGCACTCCAAATCACCAGTGATTACCGCCGCGTTGCTGTTTGCCACTCTCGCTGCCGGACCCGCCAGCCTGCGGGCCTTCTACATCGGCCACAGCCTAGAGAGCGACATCCCCGACATGGTGAACGCCATTTCCGAGGGCCGGCTGAGGTTCCGCGACCAGAACATCCCCGGCGCGCCTTTGCGTTGGCAGTGGGAAGAGGCGACCCGACGAAAGGCCACCTTCGAGCCCCAGTTCCAGGGGGTCTACGCCGACCACTTCAACAAGGATCTCGAAGTCCTCGTCCTCATCGATAGCGTTCCCCGGGGCGAGGAGCCTTCCCTCCAGGAGAGCCTGGAGTACACGCTAAAGTTCTCAGCACTGGCACGCAAAGCGAATCCCAGCATCCGCATCTACTATTACGAGCCCTGGCACCACATCACGAGCGGGACTCCCCAGCGCTACGAGCACGACAAGAACAGCCCGAGCCGAGACCTTCGCTGGCGCCCGCGCCTGAAGGCCGACCGGCCCAAGTGGGACTGGGTGGTAGCGGAAGCCAACCGCCGCCAGCCTGGCAAGGTCCCCATCCGCCTCATTCCCGCCGCAACCGGCCTAGGCGAACTGGACGACGCGATGCGCGCGGGCAACGTCCCCGGCCTCACCGGAATCAAGAGCGTTTTCGACGACGACATCCACCTCACCCCGCTCGGCAAGTACTTCGTCTCCTGCATCCACTTCCGAGTGTTGTTCGGCGAGTCCCCGGTGGGCAAACCGTGGGACATCAAGGGTCGGTGGGGCTCTCCGTACTGGGATACCAAGGACTGGGCCAGCAAGACCTGGCCCAAGCCCAGCGCCAGCACCGTGCGAGCCATCCAGCAGGTTGCCGCCAAGGTTTCTCTCCCCGGCTAGGAGTAACCTCGTGACATGCTCAGCGCTCTCTTTCTCCTTGCTGCCGCACCCGACGGCTACAAGATGGTCTGGCACGACGAGTTCAACCGAGGTTCTGCGCCCGACCCTAAGTCGTGGGTGTACGAAGAGGGCTTCGTGCGCAACCAGGAGCTCCAGCTCTACCGAAAGGAGAACGTCCGCATCCGCAAGGGCAAGCTCATCATCGAGGGCCGCAAAGAAACCGTGCCCAACCCTGGCTACGACCCCAACGCCCCCGCCGACGAGTGGCGAAAGTCCCGCCCCACCGCCGACTACACCTCCGGCTCCATCAAGACCGCGGGCAAGATCACCTGGACCTACGGCCGCTTCGAGTGCCGCGGCAAGTTCGGGGTCAGCCTCGGCCTTTGGCCCGCCTTCTGGATGACCGGCCCCACCCGCGAGTGGCCCGCCAACGGCGAGATCGACATCATGGAGTTCTACCAACGCAAGTACCACGCCAACCTGGCATGGGGCTCCAAGCAGCGCTTCGTCGGGCTCTGGCGGTCAAAGGCCACGCCCATCGAGGACGTTGCCAAGGAGGCCGGGTTTGCCTCCCCCGAGAAGTGGGCAGAGGCGTTCCATCTGTATCGCATGGACTGGGACCCCGAGTTCATTCGGCTCTACGTGGATGGGAGACTGCTGAACGAGGTAGCTCTGAAGGACACGGTCAATCAGTCGCCCGACGGCGCCAACCCATTCCACGAACCCCACCACCTGATCCTCAACCTAGCCATCGGCGCCACCGGCGGCGACCCCAACCAGACGAAGTGGCCCAGCCGCTTCGAAGTCGACTGGGTCCGGGTGTATCAGAAGACCTAGGGCACCCAAGGAACTGACTCTTCCGATGCCTCCGCAGCTTGCTGTGGAGGCTATCCACGCTGTTCAGAACCCTCAACCGCAAGCTGCTGAGGGTATCAAAGCTCACACGAGTCGACACGGACCTGAAGTCCAATACCTCCTGCGAACGACCCATCGTTCCCGGTGTGGGATCACCATAGCACTGATGTGGTAACACTGGCAGACAATGAAGATCTGCCCATTGTGCGGGCTTCAGGCTAAGGGTGACGCACTGAGCTGTCTGCAGTGCGGCCATGCCTTTGCGAGCAGTAACGCTCAAGGGTCGCCCATGCCACCACCATTCCGTGGACCTATGCCCGGCCCAGTGTCCGGGCCAACGCAACCGCCCTCCTCTCCCACGGTTACGCCCAGGCCCCTTCCGCTTCCGACCACCACAAATGGATGGTTGGGATTAGGCTGCGCGGCATGGTTCCTTGTGTCGGCACTGGGAGCCCTTTTGAACGCAGTAACCTACAAACCAAGCCCGCCTCCGACGGTCGCTTCGACGGCACCTCCTCGCCCTGAGCTGACGCCTCAGGAGCAAGCTCTTGCTCGCCAGAGGGCAGCAATCGCGGAATCCGAGCGCGTAGCAGCAGAGTCCGAACGACGGGCGATGTTACAGGAGTTCGGTCCGAAACCGAAGGCGAGCGGCTGGGACGGAGTTGCTGTTTGTGCATGGAATCACCTCAAGTCAGTCATGAACGACCCCGCTTCCTATGAGTTCGTCGAATGCAGCGAGATTCTGCCGAGCCGCGAGTATGGGTGTTGGATGCAACGCCTTACGTTCCGGGCGAAGAACGCTTTTGGCGGGAAGATCCTTAAGCAATACGGGTTCTTCATGAAATATGATCAGGTCCTCTATACGCTAGATATGGGCTAGTCCAGCGTCTGGCTGCGCCAAGCATGTCAGGATGCGGAGTTTCCTTCCATGTGGGGCAGGCTGCCCGAGATGCTCATGGGCGGGCCGCCCATGCCACCAGAGAGCTACAATCCCCGAATGCAGACCTGGCTCGTGAACGAGGCCATCCCCGTTATCGCCGATGACGAGACCGCCGAGACCGTGGTCATCCTTGCCCATGGCGCCGGGAGCCACATGGAGCACAAGACCCTGGACTGGCTCTCCGCTCTCGTCCGCCAGTCCGGGGCCTCCGTAGTCCGGTTCAACTTCCTCTACCGAGCCCAAGGCAAAGGCATGCCGGACCGCATGCCCAAGCTGATCGAAACCTACCGCCACGTGATCGCCTCGGTTCAGGAACGGCTCCACCCAGGCAAGCTTGTTATCGGTGGCCACTCCATGGGCGGGCGAGTTGCCTCCATGCTGGAGTCCGAATCCAAGACCGCCGACGGCCTCCTCCTCTTCGGGTATCCCCTCCATCCGCCGCAGCAACCCGAGAAGCTCCGCGACGCCCACCTCCCCAAAATCCAAGTCCCAACCCTCCAGATCAACGGCACCCAGGACGAGTTCTGCACGCCCGAGATCATGGAGCGCATCCACGCCGGCCTCACCAACTGGGAGCTCAAGTGGATTGAAGGCGCCGATCACAGCTACACCATCAAACGCAGTTCAGGCCGAACCAAGGCCGATGCCGAAGTAGAAATTCTCGCCGCTATCGATAGCTGGCTCCCGCGCTAACCCTTTCGGCGCGCGAAGAAGTGGCGATGAGCTCCCTGGCAAAACGGCGAGTGGGTCAGAACCGAAGCCCCCGTCCCCCGAGGGAGGGGGCAGTGGAGGGGGCTCGCCCTAGCTAACCGACGAGCCCTGGGTCGGTAGGCCCAACGGGCCGAGAATAGACAGCCCAGGGCAACGCCCTGGGACACGACCAAGGGGTAGCAGTGCGCCCTGAAGGGGCGCGATATCCCACGCCACCGCCACAACCGAGGCGGGCATCAACCTCACCGCAGCCGCTCGAACGCCCTCGCAACGAACTCCTGATGAACCCGCCCCATGTACGCCTCGTCGATGTCCGGCCGCCCGTGGTGCGGGTACGAACTCGCCCAGAACGACAAGTGCCGAATCGGCCGAAGCGAAATCACGAGGTCCCAGTAGGCTAGGTCCGTAGTGTCGATTCCCGTCAACCCCACGTAGTGGTCGGTGAAGATCTCCATCGCCTCAAAGCTGGTGATCCAGAGCAGATCCAGCCGAGCAATGCCCAGATCGAAGAGCGGGTCGCCCAGGCAAGCCTCCTCCCAGTCGATCACCCCGGAGATATCCCCCAAGTTCCAAATGATGTTGCCTGGCCAAGGGTCCCCGTGCAGCAAGCGATTCGGGTTCCGACGACGACGAGGCTCGTAAGCCGCGACCGCCGCCCGAATCTCCGACTCCCGCAGAGCCTCGTTCGGCTCAGGTTTGGGCTCGCCGTAGACCGTATCGTTGACCTCGAGCTCAAGCCCGCTAGGGTCCGCCGTGTGGATCCGCGCCAACTGCTCCGCCACCTTGCGAGCGTAATCAAGCGGATCCTCCGGATCCAGAACCGGCCGGCCCTCCACAAACTCGAGCAAACAAAAGGGCTCGGCCTCTCCGGCGGCCACAAAGAGCGGCCGAGGGCACGGAAGCCCCAGCGCCCGCAAGCCCGAAAGCAAGCGGAACTCTGCCGCCGCCGCATCCGGATTCTGCCGAACCCGGTAGGGCCCGGGCCTCCGAGAGACCCAAGTAACGACCTCCCCGTCAAGATCTACTTGGAGTCGGAACATCGTTGCCGAGATGCCGCCCTCCAGCGGCGTCGCCGATACCAGCCGGGCGCCGGGCGAGAACGCCTCGACGGCACGTTGCAGATGTTCCATCCGAAACTATTGTGCCAGCGCATGCCCTTTGCCAACCGTGGGAAGCGGCGGTCGCGGCAAGCGCTTGCGATATCCTAAGCCTCGATGAGCCTCCTCCGCGCGCTCGAGGATCTGATGCAAGCCCTGCCGGGACCTGCCGCTGCCGAGCCCGCGGACCAAGCGCGCTGGGCCCTAAGCCTCCTGAGAATGGCAGAGAGCGAATCAACCGCACTGCCGGTCGCCCCCACCCAATGCCCAAACTGCGGCTCGCCAGCCGCCTCGACCAAGAGCCCGTACTGCGGCCCAGACTGCCGCGAAGAAGCCAGCTTCGTACGCCAGTTCCGCGCCGGGCTGTCCGCCGGCTGGATCTCCGACCCCGAAAAACAGCTGGCCCTGGGTCAGAACCTCTGGCGCCTGCTGGGCGGCGGTTGGCCCTACCGCCAAACCCTGATCCTAGAACGGTCCAAGGCAAAGGCCCTGAGCCGTACCGGCGGATTGTGCCAGACCTGCGGCGCTCCCGCAACCAGCTTCGACCACATCAATACCGCCTGCAACCGAGACATCAACCTGCGTCCGGTCTGCGCCCAATGCACGCAAACCCGGCCCTTCCACGACGCCGCTTTCGCAAGCGCCGTGGCTCCCCGGCTCGCCGCTCTCGCGGCGAGGATCGTTTCGGAAGTCCCCCTAAGGGCCTCCGACGACGCCGAGGCCTGGGACTGGCGAGCTTTCCTTCGGATTCGCCCAGGTCCCGGCCAGGTCTAGGCTTTCTTGCGCAGCCTCATCTCAAAGATCTTCTTGAGCGATCCGTCGGCTTGGGTCGCCTCGCCAATCTCTAGCCACTCGCCAGCCGGCGTCAGGGTCATCGTGTAGCGAACGTCGCCCATGGGGCTTCCCTTCAGGTTCCACACGCAGCTAGACCCCTTCACTTCGAGCGCGAAATCGTTGCGTTGTCCGTTGGCAAGCTGCGCGCGCATGGAGAACAAGCCCTCCTTCTCGGCAAAGGTGATCACGGCATAGGCGTCGTGGATCACCATCTCCCGGTCCCCGAATTTGGCCTTGTGTAGCCCTTCCACGGCGACGGCGGTTCCACCCGCCTTGTAGGCGACCTTCTCCGTGCCAATGAAGTCGATCCGGCGGCCGCCGGCCTCGATAAAGCCCGTCCCCTCCCAGTCCCCAACCATGAACTCGAGCTTCTTGAGGCCTGCGGCCTGGGCCTTTCCGCCATGGTCGGGTGCCTGTGCCGATGAAAGGGATGCCACCAGCAGGCAGAGAGCGGGTGCGGATACACGTGCAACGAAATGAACCATAGTAGCGAAACGAGATCCCGCCTTACAGGGTTTCAGCTTCAGTACTCGCGCTGGTCAGCGATCGAGGTTCGACCCAGCCCACTCGATCAGAGCTAAGAAGTACGAAGCGTTCCGCGTGACCCCTTGATAGTCTGTGCTGCGCGGGCTGTGCGTTTGGTTGTAGATCTCTAGGAACCGCTCGGCCGCCTTGCGGCCGTCGCTGCGGCCCAGCTCGGTAGAAAGCGGGATGAAGTATGGGCAGTCCAGGTAGATGCCAACCCGGAAAGGCCGGCCACGGATGGTGTGCAAGGTGTGGCCTTCTGCCCTGCGGGCGTACTCAAGCAACTGGTTGTAGTCCGCCATGCCTGTTGCAAGCATACGACAACGCAAAACGGACCGGCCAAGCTGGCCGGTCCGTCTTTTCCTTGCGGCCTAAGGCCGGACTACTTCTTGCCTTCCGCGGCGGCTTGAACTTCGCTTCGAATGTCGATCTTCCACTCCGTAAGCCGAGCGGCCAGCCGAACGTTCTGCCCACCCTTGCCAATGGCAAGCGAAAGTTGGTTGTCCGGGACCACCACGTAGGCGCTCTTCTCGTCATGGTTCAGCGTAATGCTGTTGACCTTGGCGGGGCTTAGCGCGTTGGTGATGTAGACCTGAGGGTCCTCGCTGAACGGCACGATGTCGATCTTCTCGTCGTAGAGCTCGTCCACGATGGCCTGGACGCGGGAACCGCGCGGGCCCACGCAGGAGCCAACCGGGTCCACACGCTCGTCGGTGGTCTGCACCGCGACCTTGCTACGCTGGCCCGGCTCGCGGGCAACGCTCTTGATCACGACGACGCCGGAGCCAATCTCCGGAACCTCGACTTCGAACAGCTTGCGGAGCAAGTTCGGGTGGGTTCGGCTGACGATCACGCGCATTCGGCGCATGCTGTCGTCCACCTTTAGTACATACACGCGGAGGCGGTCGTTGGAGCGGTACGGCTCGGTCGGAACCTGCTCGCGCTTGGGCAACTCGGTTTCCACCTTATTGACCTGCACGTAGATGCTTTGGCCCTCTCGGCGGCTTACCGTGCCCGAAACCACGTCGTTCATCTTCGCGCTGAAGACCTCGTGGATCTGGCGAGTCTCGGCCTCGCGGAGCTTCTGGCTGAGAACCTGCTTGAACGTTTGGGCGGCGATGCGGCCGAAGCGGTTGGGATCGACTTCCATCGCGATGAAGTCGCCGACTTCCGCGTCGGGCTTGCGCTTGCGGGCGTCCATCAACGAGATGTGGATGGAGGGTTCGGCGACGATTCCGACAACTTCCTTCTCAACCTCGGCGGTCCAACCTCGCTTGGGATCGATCCGGACCGAGACCTCGCCGGTGGCTCCCACGAACTTCTTGTAGGCCACCGCAAGGGAGTCCTCGATCTCGTGGACAAGCTCGTCGACGGGGATATCCCGCTCCTGCGCGATCTGGTTAAGTTGCTGCAGAATGTCCATTTTTTGCCTTCTTCGCCTACAAAAAAAGGCGGCCTGTGAAGCCACCTCGAGGCGCTTTCGGATGTGGTTTGAGTATAGCACAGCGGCCACCCCCAACCTTCCACCCCGCCCGGCGGATATCCTAAGCGCATGACCACCATCCTCGTCCGAGGCCTTCAGCTCTATGCCTACCATGGCGTTCCCGACGCCGAGCGCGAGGTCGGGCACCGCTACCTGATCGACCTCGAGATGGATGTTGAGGAGAGGGCCTCGACCTCGGACCGGGTCGAGGACACCGTGGACTACGGCGCGGCCGCTCAGGTAGCCCTGGACGTCGCCCTAGAGCAGCAGTGCCGCACCATCGAGCGCCTGGCCCAGCTCATCGGTGAGGCCATCCTCGCCGAGTTCAAGGGAATCCTTGAGGTTCGCGTGTCCGTCGAGAAGCCGATGCCCCCCTCGCCGATCATCGCCGAAGCGGTTGGCGTGGTGCGCGTGGTCGAGCAAATCGAGCCTCGACGCCGCTAGGCCTTCGTGACCTTGGGATGCTCGCCGCGATACTTGCCGCGGGTATCCACCACCAGGTGGCTGTGCTCCAAGATCGACGCGTAGTCGAAGCGGTCGTGGTCGGTAGCCAGTAGCGCGCAGTCGTAGCTCGCAAGGGTCTCCGGAGTGAGTTCCACTCCGACCATCTCGTACTTGTACTTGCGCTTGACCGGGAAGCTGGCGATGTGCGGATCGCTATAGTCCACGTGGGCGCCCCGCTCCGTGAGGAGTTTGATGAGTTCCGCACTTGGCGACTCGCGGGCGTCGTCCACGTTCTTCTTGTAGGCGAGGCCCAACACGAGGATGCGCGCGCCCCGGAGCGCCTTGCCGTGGTCGTTCAGAGCTTCCATGACCTTGCCCACCACGTACTCCGGCATGCCGTTGTTGATCTCGCCGGCAAGCTCGATGAACCGGGTGTGCAAGCCGTACTCCCGGGCCTTCCAGGTCAGATAGAACGGATCGATCGGAATGCAGTGGCCGCCCAATCCCGGACCCGGATAGAACGCGGTGAAGCCGAAAGGCTTCGTCTTGGCGGCGTCGATCACTTCCCAAATGTCCACGCCCATCCGGTCGCAAACCACCTTGAGTTCGTTGACCAGGCCGATGTTCACACTGCGGTAAATGTTCTCCAGCAGCTTCGCCATCTCGGCCACGCGGGTGCTCTTGACGGAAACCACCTGAGTGATGACTTGGGAGTAAAGCGCGGCGCCAACCTCAAGGCAGGCCTCCGTGTGTCCGCCGACGACCTTTGCGATCGTGTGAGTGGTGAAGTTGGGGTTGCCGGGGTCCTCACGCTCCGGCGAGAAGACCGCGAAACCGTTCACGCCAACCTCCAGACCCGCGGCGGCGAGGGCCGGCACCACGAGGTCCTCCGTGGTGCCCGGATACGTGGTGGACTCCAGAGACATCAGGTGGCCGGGGCGCAGGTGAGGCTGGATCGCCTGGATCGTGCCGACCACGTAGCTCATGTCCGGCTCCATGTGGGCGCCCAGCGGGGTGGGCACGCAGATGATGAGGGCGTCGGCTTGGCCGGTAAGCCCGAAATCCGTGGTGGCCGAAAGCAACCCGGCGCGCACCGCCGACACGATCCGGGCGGGATCGATGTGGTTGATGTAGCTCTCGCCGGCCTCGATCTTCTGGATCTTGGTGGGATCCACGTCGAACCCGATCACGCGGAATCCCATCTCCGCAAAGCGAAGGGCGAGGGGCAGACCCACGTAGCCCAAACCGTAGATCCCGACCACGGCCGCCTTAGCCGCGATCTTGTCCAGAAGAACCTGCTTCAAACGCCCTTCCCCTGGGACGACTTTCGCCTCATGCACACAGGAAGTTAGGGTACCTCTCCGGGCCGTTGTCGGGCTCCGGCTACCGCTCGGAGAGCGGCACGGCGGGCATCCGCGCCAGCACCTTCCAGCGCTCCGGATCATACAACCAAGCTCGCTTCGGGGCATCGAACGGACTCCACACCACCACCCCGAACTGGCTCCGGCGCACGGCACTGGACGACGGCAGCACCTGTCGCGCGCCCGTATCCGCGTTCACGATGTACGGCGAGCCCGCCTCGCTTACGATCAGGATCGGAGCCTCGAACGGGTCGGCAATCCGCACCGAGCCGCGCGTCTCTACCAGGATGCGCCGGTTCTGGGTCACCCAGTCGATCTTCCCGGCCGTTTGCGTCCCGTAGCTTGTCTTCTCTAAGTACAAGCCAAACCTTGGCGAAAGCTGCCGATATCCGTTCAGGCTGGCCCCTACCGGAACGAAGTCGAACGCTTCGTTGAAGGGGTCGAACGTCGCCAACCCCCACACGCCGCGCTGCCGCGCGACGAGCGAAATCTTGCCCTGAAGGATGAAGAGACGATCGTCGATCGCCTGGTCGGCCAAGGAGGTGCCGGAGAACCTCCCAAGAAGCTGAGGCTTGGGCATCGGCTGGGTGAGGTCGACCTTGACCAACGCCTCCAGCCAGGCCGTGCCGTCCGAGTTCAACCAGCGGGGCAAGAAGTAGACGTCGGTGCCGACCCGTACGGCACCCGCCAGCGCCGAGGCCTGCCGCTTCCGCTTGCCTTGGGCGACCAAGGAAACGGTCTCCTCGATCTCTCCCGTATCAAAGAGCTTGGGCGTTACCGAGATCTCGGGCATCGTGGTAGAGAGTGCGCGAGGGCCAACCCGCACGGTGAGTCCACGCTCGTCCCAAACGGCATGGGTTTCGTTGCGGCGGAACGCCTGGAAGAGGCGTGGCGTGGGCTTAGCCAGCTTGAGCGGAACTACGTCCTTGGCCGCGCCCTTTCTGACGATGAAGCTCCCTTCGAACAGCTGCAGGCTCGCGGGAATGTCTACCGGTTTCTGTAGAACACCTAGACAGATCAATACCGGAAGCGTTATCATTCTTCCATCCGCGCCAGGAGGCGACCGATTCAGTGTACTGCCGAGATTGCCCACGATACGATGCCGAATCTGCGAAGTGCCGAGACGGAAAGGTGAATCCCCATCATTGGGAGGTCGCCGTGACCGTGTCGCAGACCTACGGGCTGCGCAGCATCTGTGTGTTCAACGAGTATCGGGAACGTCTGGTCCAGAGCCGCACACCCGTCGGCCGCCCGCTGAACCCGCGCCGCGCGAGTTGATCGCGCCCTTTTGCGGCCCTTTAGAGATTCGGTCTCGGCACGCGCCCGGCGGCACGTATACTCCGCCTATGATCCCCTGGCAGGATGACGATGACCGCCTCAAGGAAGAATGCGGCGTCTTAGGCGTCTTCACCCCAGACCAAGAGGCGGCGCGCATCGCGTTCTTCGGGCTGTTCGCGCTGCAGCATCGAGGCCAGGAGTCGGCCGGCATCGCGGTCAGCGATCGCACCCAGGTTCGCATGCACAAAGACATGGGCCTGGTGAACCAGGTCTTCAACGAGGAGATCCTCGCTACTCTGCCCGGAACCCTGGCCGTTGGGCACACCCGCTACTCCACCACCGGCGCCAGTGTCCTCCGCAACGCCCAACCCATCTACTGCACCAGCCTCGTCGGGGACATCGCGGTAGCCCACAACGGCAACCTGATCAACGCCGCCGAGCTCCGCGAGGAGATGATGGCGGAGGGCGAGCACTTCGACACCACCTCGGACAGCGAGATCCTCGCCCGCATCCTCGTCCGGAACATCGACAAAGGCCCCGAGCACGCGGTCAGCGAAGTCATGCGCCGATGCAAGGGCGCCTACTCCGTAACCGTCCTAACCCCCCGCATGCTCATCGGCTTCCGGGACCCCAGCGGTATTCGCCCGCTCGTCGCGGGCCGCTTTGAGAACGGATACATGATCGCGTCCGAGACGTGCGCGTTCAACCCCGTGGCCGCCATTCCGGAGCGCGAGATCGAGCCCGGCGAGATGGTGATCATCGACGACCACGGCATGCGTTACGCCTGCGGCGCGCAAAGCACCCAGAAGGCCATGTGCCTCTTCGAGTTCATCTACTTTGCCCGCCCAGACTCCAAGATGTACGGAACCGCCCTCTACAGCGCCCGCGAGCGCATGGGCGAGCGGCTCGCCGCCGAGCATCCCGCCGACGCCGACATCGTGGTCCCCGTGCCGGACAGCGGTATCCCTGCCGCGCTCGGCTACAGCCGGGTCACCGGAATGCCCTACGTGGAGGGCATGATGAAGAGCCGCTATATCCACCGAACCTTCATTGCCCCCAGCCAAAAGTTGCGCACCCTCGGCGTCCGCATGAAGCTGACGCCCCTAGAGGACAATATCCGCGGCAAGCGCGTGGTGCTGGTAGACGATTCCATCGTGCGCGGCACCACCACGAAGCAGATCGTGCAGATGATGTTCGAGGCGGGCGCAGTGGAGGTCCACGTTCGGATCACCGCCCCGCCCATCAAGCACCCTTGCTTCTACGGGATCGACATGGCGAGCAAGGGCGAGCTGGCCGCTGCCGTTATGACCCTGGACGAACTCTGCAAGGACCTCGGGGCCACCAGCCTCGGCTACCTCTCGATCGAAGGCGCCGCTGCCGCCGTGGGCAAAAGCACCGACCACTTCTGCCTGGCCTGCTTCAACGGCCACTATCCGATCCCCGTCAACGGCGAGCTTCAGAAGAGCGCGTTCGACGGGCCTGAGACCGGCGAGATGTCCACCGTGAAGGAACAGCCTTCCCTGCTCAGCGTGCCGTAGATGCGCCAAGTCGTTCTGATCATTCCTGGGCTCGTCGCCCAGCCCGGCGAGGAGAGCGTTCTGGGCCGAAAGCTGGAGGGCCTCGCCCGACTTGGGGAGATCGGCGAGGTTTCCCGGCTAGACGCCGGCCCGGAAGTGCCGTGCCCCGAAGCACTCTGGCTGGGAATGCGCCCCGACCAAGCCCAGATGGCGCCCGGTCCTCTGGTGGTGTCCGCCCTCGAAGCCGACCCGCCCCCTCGCAGCACCCACTTCTGCCTCAACCTAATGTCCTGCCAGGATGGACAGATTGATAAAGTCCATGGCACTATCGAACCCGCCGAACTACGCATGATCCTTGAGCTTGCCAAGAAGCTCGATACGAAGTTCCTAACCCTGGTACCCGGCCCCCAAACAGAGCACGGGCTGGTCTGGGAGAAGCGCGGCGACATGTTCACTTTGCCGGCGCCAGAGGCTGAGGGTCGCCCGCTGGCGGCCTCCCTTCCCGAGGGCGACGCCGAGCGCGAGCTCCGCCGCTACATCGACGACTCGATGAACCTCCTGACCGAGCTGGAGTTCAACCAGCGCCGGATCGATCGAGGCGCCTCCGCCCTGAACCTGCTCTGGCCCTGGGGCCAAGGCGAACGAATCTCCTTGCCAAACCTCGCTTTGGAGCGGGGCCAGCCCGCACGCGTCGTCTCAAACTCCCTTCGGATGGCCGGACTGGCGAGGCTGGTCGGATACCGCCACGCCGACCGGGGAATCTTCGGGCGCGGCCTGGACCAGCCGTGGACTAAGATTCTGGAGATCGTCCGCAGCTCAAGCTCCACCATCTTGCTCTTAGGAGCGTTCTCTCAGCTTCGGGCGGAGGGTGTGGAGAAGCTTGAGGAGATGGAATGGCTCGTCTCCCGGTTGGACGAGGCGCTCATCCGGCCCCTTTTGGAGGACCTACGACAGGAGCCCACTCGTGTCCTGCTTGCGAGCCCGGGGGGCGAGCAAGGCCTTGCCGTCGTGGCCGAAACCGGCAAACCCAGCGTGAGCCTGACCCCTTACGACGAAAGAGCCCTGGACGATCGTGGCGTGATGCGCACGTCCGTCCAGGACTCGGTGGCCTGGGCCATGACCCTCTAGCCGGTGGCCATCGCGATGCGGCTGGTGGGCATACCCACGCACCCGCGCCGTCGGATCTCCTCGAGGCGGCTGCGAAGCTGCTTGTGCGTCCGGTGCAGACGCGAGCGGATCGTGCCTACCGGTTTGTCCAAGATTTCGGCGATATCCTTGTACGGCATCTGCTCCACGTCGGCCAACGTGATGAGGAGACGCTGCTCGGCGGAGAGGCTGTTCATGGCGCACTGCAGGTCCTCGCTGAGGGAGCCCTGAAGAAGCTGGGCCTCCGGGCTCGGCGAGCGGTCCGGCACCTCGAAGAACAGGTTGTCGTCCGATCCCTCGCGCTGCAGCGGGGTGTCGTACGAGACGGCCCGCACCCGGCGACGCCTGTGCCGCAACAGGTCAAGGAAGAGCCGGGTCACGATCCGGTAGATCCAGTTCTCGAAGGGTCGGTCGCCTTCGTAGTCCGTGAAGCTGCGGTACGCGCGGAAATAGGCTTCCTGGGTCAGGTCTTCGGCGTCGGTCCGGTTCCCCACCAGCCGATAAGCCATGTTGTACACCTTTTTGTAGGTGGCCTCCATCAGCTCATTGAAACGGGCCTCCTCGGCCGGATTCATCGTCAACTCCGTTTTCGTACTCATCTTCAACGTCCCCCTTGGATGTGCAAGGACCAAACCACCCGCATGATCGCGGTATCCACTTCGACAATGTAAGGACGCCGGTTGGTTCCCGCTACATCATCCCGGGGAAAGAACCATCATTTCTATCAAGTCGTTTAACCAGCGACCCAGATTTCCGGTGTTGGGAGAGCCCATGCTCGCCCCGTGAGTTGCCTCGGTAAGATTGGCCTTGGAATGGCGAAGTATTCGGTTGGAGTGGATTACGGGACGAACAGCGTGAGGGCGCTGATCGTTGATGTCTCGAACGGGGCGGAAGTAGCGACGGCGGTCTTCGACTACCCCTCGGGTGACAAGGGCATCCTCCTCGATTCTCGCGATCCCAACCTCGCCCGCCAGCATCCCGGCGACTATCTGGAGGGCTTCAAGGCCTGCGTGCGCGAGGCCCTCGCCGAGGCAGTCGCCAACGTCCCCGGCTTCTCGGCAAGCGATGTCGTCGGCTTGGGCGTGGACGGGACGGGATCCACGCCGTTGACAATCGACGCCAACGGCACCGCCCTCGGATGCCTTCCCCAGTTCAAAGACACTCTCGCTGCCCAAGCATGGCTCTGGAAGGACCACACCTCCTGGGCCGAGGCCGCAGAGATCACCGAGAAAGGTGCGGGCTACCCGTACCTCGCCAAGTGCGGAGGCACCTATTCCTCTGAGTGGTTCTGGTCCAAGATCCTCCACTGCAAGCGCACCGCGCCCGAGGTGTTTGCCGCGGCCTATAGCTGGTGCGAACTCACCGATTTCGTCCCCGCCGCGATCACTGGCAACGCCGCGCCCAGCGCCATGAAGCGTAGCGTCTGCCCGGCCGGCCACAAGGCGATGTGGAACCCCGAGTGGGGCGGACTGCCCAGCAAGGAGTTCCTGGCCTCCCTCGACCCCGAGCTTGCCGCTTTGCGGGATCGGCTCTACGAGCAAGCCGTCCCCTCGAATCACGCCGCGGGCTACCTTACCGCCGAGTACGCGGCCGCCACGGGCCTGCCCGAAGGGCTCCCCGTCGCGGTCGGGATCATGGACGCCCATGCCGGCGCGGTGGCCAGCGAAGCCAAGCAGGGCACCCTCGTCAAGATCATCGGCACCAGCACCTGCGACTGCATGGTGCATCCCTCCGACCTACCGCTTGCCGATATTCCTGGCCTCTGCGGCATCGTGCCCGGAAGCATCATCCCCGGCATGACCGGCTTGGAGGCCGGGCAGAGCGCGGTGGGCGACATCTTCAACTGGTTCGTCTCGCACCTCTCCCCGGGCCTCGGGCACGAGGAGCTGACCGCTCAGGCGGCCGCCCTGAAGCCGGGCGAGAGCGGACTGGTGTCCCTGGACTGGAACAACGGCAACCGTACCGTCTTGGTGGACCCGCTGCTCACCGGTCTCCTGGTTGGGCAGACCCTCCACACGACCGCCGCCGAGGTCTACCGGGCGCTTGTGGAGGCGACCGCCTTCGGCGCTCGCAAGATCATCGAGCGGCTGGAGGAGTACGGCGTTCCGGTCACGCGCATCGTTAACTGTGGAGGGATCAGCGAGAAGAATCCGCTGGTCATGCAGATCTACGCAGACGTCACCGGCCGTCCGATCGAGATCGCAAGATCAGGCCAGGCATGCGCCATGGGCTCGGCGATTTTCGGCGCAGTGGCCGGCGGGGCGTTCGCTTCGACCGAGGCTGCCCAGGCCGCCATGGCGGGCGTCAAGCCAATCCGCTTCGCCCCGCAGCCCGGAGCGGTGGAGGTCTACAACAAGCTCTACGCGGTGTACTCGGACCTGCACGACGCTTTTGGCAAGACCGGCAAGCACCCGGATCTTGAGGGCGCGATGAAGTCGCTCCTCGAGATCCGCCGCGCGGCCCGGGGCTAAGGGATCATCCCCCAGCACGCCCCGTGCTGGGGGTCAAAGCCAGGACTGATCCGTACTCCGCGACACGTCGCGTGTCGCGGGATGCGGGCACCTAGGCCTCGTCCTCGAACCGCGCCGACCGAGGCTCGAACCTCCCGGTCTCGAGCATGTTGCGTAGCCGCTTCTCCGTGACCCGCAGATAGCGCGGAGCGATCTCCCGCAGGTACGCGTTCACGTTGCCCAGGAAGTCATTCGCCAGCAACAGCGCTCGGCCCGCCACCAGCATCTCGAAATCCTCCGTTGAGATGCCCAACTCCTTCATGGGGGTCCCAAAGCCGTCCCAGAAAGCAGCTTCGCTCGTGTCCGGGTCCGTCGTGCTGCGCAGATAGAACATGCTCTGCGCCACGTCGGCGGCCTTCCAAGCCCAGAGCGAGTCGTCGAAGTCGTAGGCCCACATCTTGCCCTCGTGAACCTTGACGTTCCCGAAGTGGAGGTCGAAGTGGGTGAGTTGCGGAGGCTCGACCTTGAGACGATCCAGCGCTTCGTTGGCCCGCCCCAGGACTTCCTCGAAAATGCCGCCGGTTGGAAGCCGCATTGGGAGGCCGTCCATGACGTCCCCAAGCACCGGTCGCTCGGCGCCATCCGGCAGTTGGACCACGCCCTCGGTCGCCGAATGCAGTCCGCGCAGCGTCTCCCCAAGAAGTTTCCCCGCCGACGCGGGGTCGCTCTTGCTGGGAGCCCCTCCTTGGATCCAGCGGTAGGCGGCCACCGGGCAGGGCGTCGGGAATCCGGCGATCTCCGCGGTGTCGTAAGGCTTGCCCCCGAAGATCGGGAGCGGCTCCGGCACCCGCACGAGCCCGCTTCGATGGACAAGCTCGACAAACGCCACCTCGCCCCGGACTTCGGCGAAGGATCGCTTCGAGTTCACGTTCACTCTGACGGCGGCGTCGAACGTGTCCGTGGTAACCCGAAACGTGGTGTTGTAGGCGTGGGCCGCCAGCTTCACGCTTGCCCCCTCCAAACGATGCCTCGCCAGCACCTCGTCCAGAGCCCGTCTTACTCGCCCTACCTGGCTCCTCTGCTTCAGCTCGGAGAACGGTTTCATGAATGGAATTCTGCCATCTGAAGCCGACTTGTGATATCGTTGCCTGATGCGCGGAGTGGTGGCGACCAGCGTCGACGACTACCTGGATAAGGTCGAGTGGGATGAAGGCCGCGAGGCACTGGTGAAGCTACGGGCCATCTTGCAGTCCGCCCTTCCTCAAGCTCAGGAGGTCATCAGCTACGGGATGCCGATGTATAAGCAGCACGGCATGGTCGTCGGCTTTGCGGCCTTCAAGAGCCACTGCTCGCTGTTTCCCGGGGGCACCGTGCCCGACTTTGCGGAGAAGCTGAAGCACTTCAAGACTTCAAAGGGCACGATCCAGTTCCACCCCTCGAAGCCTCTTCCCGAGGCGCTGGTGCGAGAGATCGCAGCCGCGCGCCTCGCCGAGAACCTGGCGATCGCCGAGGAGAAAAGGAAGAGAAGGTGATCCGATTCGAAACCCACCTGAAAGGCGAACCCGGCGGCCCGACCGGAATCGAAGTTCCCGCGTCCGTGATCGAGCAGCTAGGCGCCGGCAAGAAGCCGCCGGTCTGCCTAACCGTGAATGGCTACGCCTACCGAAGCACCGTCGCCGTGATGGGCGGAGCTTTCATGATCCCCTTCAGCTCCGAGCATCGGACGAAGTCCGGGTTGGCTGCGGGCGACGCCATCGTGGTCGAGATCGAGGTGGACCTGGCTCCCCGAACGGTCGAAGTACCCGAGGACCTTGCCCAGGCCCTCGCGGCAGGCGGCAAGAAGGAGGCATTCGAGAAGCTGGCGCCCGCGCACAAGAAGGAGCACGTCCGCTACGTAAACGAGGCGAAGGCTCTGGAGACGCGGCTCCGGCGAATTGAGAAGACGGTCGCCTCCCTCTAGGCCAACCCCCCGCCGATCCGCTCCAAACGGCCCGCCGACGCGGGAGTCCGACGTAGCTTTGCGGAGTCGGACGTGGGTGGGTGGGAAAGCGGCGGCGGGCCGCCCGTGCCACCTTAGCCCTTCAGATACTGCCTGAACCAGTTCAGGATGTCCAGATACTGAACCCCCATCTCGGGCCAACCGTGCTCCTTGCCCGGCACCGTGATCAGCTTGCAGGGAACGCCCAAAGCCGTCAACTTCTCGATCGCGAGCTGCGACTGCTGGATCGGCACCAGCTTGTCCTGGTCGCCGTGGACGAGCAGAGTCGGCGGCATCGACTTCGTGAAGAGCAGAGCGGGCGATAGCTGCTTCGAAAGCTCCTCCATCTTCTCCTTGGACGCCGTATTGATATCTGGCACGAACGCATTCCCGAAGCCGATTCGCAGCGCTGGGACTTCCATTCCCTTGATGCCCGGGCCGCCATAGTTCGTGAAGTCGGTGGGCGGGAAGAAGATGCCGATCGCCTGCACACGAGAGGAAGCCTTCTCCACCGGGTCGTTGGCGGTGGGGTTGCCGTCGTCTCCCAGTGCGCCAATCATCAGCGACAAGTGTCCTCCCGCGCTGCCGCCGGTCACCCCGATCCGGTTGGGATCGATTCCGTATTCCGCCGCGTTCGCCCGCACGAACCGGATCGCCCGCCGTACCTGCTGCACGACCTCCGGCACCTTGTAGCGCGGCTGGGCGCCGTGGACCACCTGAACCACGGTGAAGCCCATGGAGTTCGCGCCGTCGGCCAGCACGCTGTTGATCTGCGAGTGGTCGCTCACCCAGCCGCCGCTCACGAGGTGCACGATCGTCATGCCGTTCGGCTTGGCCGGCTTGAAGACGTCGAGCGTGAACGCCGCCCCGCCCTGCTTCAAGTAGATCTGGTCCTTAACCCGCGATTGGGCAAAGGACAGGCTCAGGAGCAGAGCAAGAGACACGAGGCTGGCGGCGACACGCTTCATTCCGCGAGGATACACGCTTACGGGTCAGTCGCCTAGATCGGAGCGCCGCGATCTACGATCGCTCGCGAAATCGCCTCGATATCCACCGGCCTTGGCGCCGGCACGCTCACCGATTCCGCAACGATCGACTGGAACGCCTGGGCCGCCCGAGGGAGAACCCAGTTCGCGAAAACCGCAGCCGTGGCGGCGTGGATGCCGCCGAAGCGCTCCGCCCGCTGGTCCGCCGACTGAAGGCCGTAGTAGTAGATCACGAGGTCGGCGAGGGCGCCCCGCCCGACCTGGTCCGAAGGCGCCGCCGCCACGGCGCGAGAAACCAGCTGGGCAAGCCACGACTCGCCCCGAACCCCGAGGCTCTTCTTCAGCACGCGGTCCGCGATAAAGAGGCGGTTGATCTCGTTGGTGCCCTCGTAGATGCGGCTAACTCGGGCGTCACGATAGATCCGCGCCATCGGAAACTCCTCTGTAAAGCCATAGCCCCCATAGATTTGGAGAGCCTCGTCAACGATCAACCCTTCCATCTCGGTGGCCAGCACCTTGCTGCAGGAGCACTCGATCGCATACTCCTCGGCAGCTTTGCGATTGCCGTCGACCGTTCCACCGGTTGCCGCAAAGGCCGCATCTACCATCGCGCCGGTCCGGTACGTAGCCGATTCGGCCGCATAGAACCAGGCCGCCATGTGGGCGATCTTCTGCTGGATCAGCCCAAACTCGCTGAGCGATTTCCCGAACTGCTTGCGGTCCTGCGCATACTGGGTGGACACACGAATGGCCTCTCTAGCCGGGCCAATGGACATGGATGATAGCTTAAACCTACCTATATTAAGAGCGTTGAACGCCACGTGGTGGCCCAGACCCGGCTGGTAGAGGAGGTTCTCCGCTGGGCATTCAGCATTCTCCAGGATCAGCCGGGCGGTGGAACTTCCCTTCAGGCCCAGCTTGTGCTCCTCGCGAGACACGTCCACCCCGGGTGCGCCGCGCTCCACCAGGAAGGCGCTGAACTTGTCGCCGTCGATCTTGGCCATCACCAGGAACAGGTCGGCCCACTGGGCGTTGCTGATCCACATCTTGGTTCCGTTCAAGATCCACTTGCCGTCGCGCAGGTCCGCCCTTGTGGTGGCGGAAAGCGCATCGCTACCGGCGTTCGGCTCGCTGAGGGCATAGGCACCGATCCACTCGCCCGAGGCAAGGTGGGGTAGGTAGCGCGACTTCTGGTCCTCGTCGCCGAAGAGCGCAAGTCCCACCTGGCTGATGCCGCTGGTGATGCCATAGGTCACGCTGAAGGAGCCGTTCAGGCTCATGAACTCGAGGATGCGCGCGGCCAGGTTCTTGCCTAGCCCCAGACCTCCGAAGGCTTCGGGAGTGTCCACTCCGCACAAGCCCAGCTCGCCTGCCTTACGGATGAGGGAGGGCATGAGGCCGGGCTCCTGGGCGTCCAAGCGGTCCTGGAGAGGCATGACCTCCTTCCGCATGAACTGCTCCGCCGTCTGGATCATCAAGAGGTCGTCGCCCGAGAAGTCTTCGGGTGCGAAGCCCGCAACGTCGGGCTCGGCCAGGAATCTGCCGCCAGGGAGAGAAGACGTCTTTGTCACCTGAGCATTATGGGCTACAGTAGCCGGGTGAAAAAACTGGTCTTCGCCCTTGCGGCCGGGTTCTCGATGTCGCTGGCGCAAACTCCTCCGACGCCAGCACCGGATCGGTCCGGCGAGGTTGCATTCCGGGCCTTCGTCCGAGACCTGGGTGCGGCCAAAAACCTCAGCTTCGGAATCTCCCGGTTCAGCCGGGAACGAGAGGACGCCGTCCTGTATTTCGACGCGGACTACCACTTGCTGTGGGGAGGCGGTAACCGCTTCGAATACGACGTTTCCGACCTTTGGAGCGGATCCCGGCGCTGGGTCAGCGACGGGATCTCCCTGCTAGACGACCCGCTAGAGGGTCGAGAGGTTACGTTAAAGGATGCGGCAAAGAACATCTACACATCCAGCCCAGATTTCGCCCCCCGCGGCGGGTACGCCTCACCCCTGCTCTTCCTCCTTCAGGGCGAAGAGGCGGTCTTCAAAGCGCTCGACCCCGCCGACTCGATCCGGGCTACCTCGGAAGGTTTCCTCCTTGGTACCAAGGCGTTCGGCGACGTCCAGATCCGGGTAGGTCGGCTGGGCAAACTCCGCGTTCCCACCCGGATCGCCTGGGACAACAAGCCCTACCTGGTCGAGATGCACAAGCAAGAGCCGGAATGGTACGACGAACCCACCAGCCCTCTCTCGGTATTGATGATCTACCCCGCCCACGCCAAGCCTGGCAAGCGCGCATTCGCACCGATCCCGCCGGGCGGCCTAACCGTCTCAGACCAGCGAAAGAAGAAACTCTAGGGCTTCATCCGTCCAAGCTGAGCCGACGTGAGGCGCACCACCGGGTACTTGCGCAGACGCACGTCCCAGTACGGGCTGCGCTCGTAAAGCCAATCAAGTCTTGCCCCGGGCGAGGCCGCAAAGGCAGGGTCCTTGAGCTTCTCCTCGAACTCGGCGCGCAGGGCGGCGTTCTCCGCCAGCATCCGCTTGGCCATCGGCTCCACCGCGTAGCTTTCGCCGTACTCCTTCTGCTCGAAGATCGCGTTGAACTCGCCCCAACGAACAAGCGAATCCGGAGCAGCGGGTTCCAGGAGGTGCGCCAGCAGCTTGCGACCCACCTGGTTGGCGCGGATGATCGCCGTACCCCTCCCGAGGGTCCTCGCCTCCTGGATCGGCACCGCCCGGTAGCTAGGCGAGAAGCGGCCCTCAAAGGGCGCACTCGGGAACTTCACATCCTCAAACCGATAGGTCGCGAAGGTGTCGGTCAGCTCGGCCTTCAAGGTTTCAACTTTCAGGCCGTGGAGCTTCAGCCGATCGATGACACCCGCCCAGGCCATGGGTACCGCGTAGGCTGCGGGCGACGTGAGGGCAAGGCCAGGCTCGAACTGGTCGACGATCGAGCTAGGCACGTCCACCGGCACCGGCTTCCACGCCCGGATCGTTCCACCGGTGACCTCGCTCTTGTACGGGGCGTATTCGAGGCCCTTGAACAGGAAGGGGCGCGGCGCCTTGGCGGGGCCCGCGCCAACCACATCCACCGCTCCTTCGCCGACCGCTAACTCCCCCGCGTCGGCAGCGGCGATCAGGCCCTTGAGCTCTGCCGCGCCGTCGATGCAGTGCTCGATCGTGTGCTTCATCACGGCGTAAGTGCCCTCCACGCGTTGGCGGTAGGGCTTCAAAACGTGGGTCTCAACCAGCATCGAGGGTCGGTTCATCGCCGCGAGGTAGCCGGTGGAATAGCGCGGCCCGAAGGTGTCGATGCGGATTCCCCTTGCCGGATTCGCGGGATCGTTCAGTCCGAAGTAGCGGGCGGTGAGGAAGCCCGCATCGTCGTTCCGCTTGCGGACCGCTTCGTAGAGGTTGGTCGACCAAGCCGCGATCGCCGGATTCTGGGTGGGGTCGTCCGGAACGCCCAGCCCCATCACCTACTGCCAGTCCGCGCCATCGGTGGTGTGGTTGTCGAAGAAGAAGTCGGGCTTGAACCGGTGAAGAAGCCCCAACAGGTTCCTCATTTCGGGCGCGTCCGCCTTCATGTAGTCCCGATTGAGGTTCAGGTTCTGCGCGGTGGCCCGCCAACCCATCTCGACCGGCCCGTTCTGGTTGACGCGATTGTAGGGGCCGAACCGCTCATGGGCATCCACCGAGAAGACGGGCACAATCAGCAGGTTTGCCCCGTCCAAGATCTTGGATTCCTTGCCCTCCACCAACAGGGCGCGCGCCAGCATCAGGCTGGCGTCCTTCCCCTCGATCTCCCCGGAGTGGATCCCGTTCTGCACAAAGACCAGCGGCTTCTTGCTGGTTCGCCAAGACTTCGGATCGAACTTCCCTTCCTTGCTGATGAAGAGGGCCACCATTTCCCGCCCCTCGGGCGACTTGCCGAACCGAACCATCTTGGCAAATGGGCTCGCCAGGTCTAGTCGCCGACAAAATGTCACCGCCTCCTCGTAGCGCCCGGTTCGCAGGAACCCAGAGCGCTCGTATACAAGGGTCCAGTCTTGAGGCGGGAGAGCGAACAGCATGGAAGTGATTATGCCGACAAGCGACATCGGCTCCGCTAGAATAGGCGCATGCCCCTCGATGCCGCCATCGAGACCTTTGTGCGGGGCTTCACCAAGACCAAGAGCCTCGCCCACCCGTACGTGGGCGAGAAGGTAGACGGCCTCTGGATCATGCGGGACGGTCCAGGGCGAAAGCTCCCGCGCAAGATCGAGGTGGTTGCCAATGGACTTAGCCCGGCGGAAGTCGTGGAGAGGATCCAGAATCAAGGCCTGCCTTGGCACTTCGTGTGCCACATCCACACGCTCGACGAGGACTTCGACGCGATTCGAGCCGCCTACAAAGCGATCGGCTACCGGGCGATGTCCACCGAGGGCTTCTTCGTCCACGATCTGCAGAACGTGCCGCAGTACCAATCGGAGCCGCCTGTGCGACTTATCGGCACGCAGGCGGAAGCCAACGCCATTCCGCAAGTCGCCAAACACAAGATCAAGATCCGGGATGGGATCGACCAGTTCGGAATCTGGGACGACGAGCGAGATTACGGCTACGTGCAGAGCGTTCCCGCCGGAGACACCGCGTGGGTGGGTTCGCTTTACGTCTTTCAGCCGCACCGGCGCAAGGGCTACGGGCGCGCCCTGATGAGCTCGGTTCTCCAGCACCAGGCAGAGCGGTACCAGGCCAGCGTGCTCCTCGCTAGCTCAGACGGAGCCAAGCTGTACCCCTCGCTGGGCTACCAGCAGATCGGAGTGCTCCAGCTCTTTTGCCCATCCACAAGGAGCTAAGCGCCTGGTGTCTTAGGTGGCAAGACGCCTACCGTTGCGTAGCATCGGCCAGACCATTCCAGAACCCATTGTCTGGTTCGCCGTTCCCATCCTTGTCGTCGAGTCGCCGTCGCGGAGCCGAAGTCGCATGGCCGTCGCACCAGGCGATGGTAGCCCGGCCCAGCGTCCACTCTCCGGGAGTGCTCCTACACCCAACCATGTCGCTTCCGCATTCCGACCCATCTCCGTAGTAGCCGCTCGGCTTGCCACTCCCCCGAAGGCTCGGTAGGGGCGGGTCTATCGTGTATTCGCCAGCGCTGAGGGTCCCGTTGTCGCGCCGAACGCCTCGGGTATCCGTAATTGCGATCGTCTCGGCTGGGTGCTGAATCGCGGTGTCAGACGCCGTGAACGGAAGGTTGGCGTTCCCCGCAGCGATACGCGAGTTGCCAAGATATTGATAGTTGTAACCGTATCCGCCGTATCTTCGTGATGGATCGTGTGCCCATGCCTTGCTGAACATCTCCCTCGGGGCAAGCGGCCCGATAAAGATCTCAGTGCTCCTCACATAAGGGAAGATCGCGTCGGCCCAGCGTGTCCTGGGTGTCTGGCTGGAAGGAGAAGACATCATCGGATAGCCTTCATTGTCGTTCGCATACATCTGCACGCCGAGGCTGATCTGCTTCAGATTGCTTAAGTTGACCGCACGTTTCGCCGCCGTCTTCGCTTGGGCAAACACTGGAAAGAGGATCGCAGCAAGGATGGCGATGATAGCGATGACTACGACAAGCTCGATCAACGTGAACGCGCGCAACCGCATGGCCGATACTTACCTTTTTGTATGGATTGACAGGCAGAGGAGCGAGGCGATCCTTCCCACCCCATGATTGTCATGAATCCAGCATAGGCCGGCGATTCGGATTCTGGAGATGACTATGGGCGGCGGACGACCTCGAGGACGAGCCCGCGCCTACCTCCATCCCACCGCCTTGGCGGCTCGCTAAGGCCTCGCCACAGACGCACCCACTCTGACCCGCCTGCAGCGACGCACGGTGGCCGGCAGCAAGAGTGCCCTAACCCGCGACGATCTCGACGTTTGCGCGGGGGACCACCACTTCTCCGCCACCATCGTCCAGGAGCGCCTTGAGCACCCGGACCTCGGTGCCGGAATCCACCGTCATCAGTTGCGCCGGGAGGTCGGTGACCTTGGCCAGACGCCCAAAGTAGGGCTCGCGAATCACGCGGATCGGGGTGCCGACCGTAAGCTCGAAGACCTGGCTGGCCGTTTGGTCGCCCGCGAGACGCTCGGAGAGCGGCACGATGACCTCGGGACGGATGACGCCCGCACGGATCTGGGTTGCGCCGTTGATGCTGGCGCTCTTGCCCTCAAGCGACTTGAGAAGGTTGAAAGTCCGGTCGGCCATCATCAGGTAGCCAAAGCCCTCCGTAACAACCAAGGTCACATTGATCGCTTCCGTTCCGGTGATGGCAACGCCGATGTCGTAGCCCAGGAACTGGGTGAGGTCGCTGTCCTTCACGCCGCCCGCGACCAGGCCAAGTACGCCCATCTGGTTCGCCTTGAGGATCGCCTCGTAGCTGATGCCGCTGCCGCCCACCAGGATCTTGCCCGCGTCGGTCGGCAGGATCGAGGAAGCTTCGAGAACGTCCTTAGGGGAAGCCACCGCAACCCGGATCTCGCCGGTGCGCTCGCCGCCGACGCCGAAAATCCCCTGGATCATGGCGCCCCGGGTTTCGATGATCGCGCCCTCTTCCGGGATGACCTCCGCAACCGTGCCGTGGATGTAAGCCGTGACGTCCACCGGGATCGAAGGCTCGCGGATCAGGGCGTTGCCCGTAACCTCGGAGACCGTCTCGATCGTGCCGTCGAACTCGGAAGCGATGCTCTGTTTGAACATCCCGAAGATGCCCTTGCTCTCCGCCACGATCTGCCCCTTGGCGATGGGATCGCCCGGCTTGAGGCGGAAGAAGCTGGCCACGTCTTTGGCCTCGCAGCCCAGTCGCTCTGCCAGCTTGAGGGTCTGCAAGGGACCGGGGAGCATGGCACGGGCCACGACGGTATTCGGTTCCACAGCCGCGCCCGGCTGCACCATGATCTCGCCCTTAATGGGCAACCTTCGCGTTCGCCGAACGACGACGTCTCCACTGACGGTCAAACCCGGCGTGTATGCGCTTCCCAAACTAATCCATCCTCCTGAAATCGAATCGCCGCATGAAGCGGCCTTCCTTGGAACCGAATTGTACCGGTTCCAACGTTAAGGAACCGTTTGCCCGTCGGGTGGCGATTCGGCTCCGTAGGCATCGTTTCGTCAGTTCGGAATCGCGCCAACTCAAACCGTCAAGTAAAGTTGGACCATGCTCGCAACGCTTGCGCTCGCCCTCACGATGGCTCCAGCCACTCTGACCCTGGAGCCGACCGACGACGTCTGGGTTTATCCCCACGCCACCGACCCATCCAAAGACTTCTACCTTCGAGTGTGGGGGACCGGCGGGATCAGCGTCGCCACCAGCCCCGCGGACAACGATGAGTTCAGCTATTCCTACCTAAAGTTCTCATTTACGGTGCCCGCTGGCAAGAAGCTATCCAAAGCCGAGCTTGTCCTAACGCACGTAGCCGAACCTGGCTACACCCTCGCCACTGCCAAAGAGCGCCCGATCGAGGCCCGGCCCCTGAAGGGCACCTTCGACGAGAAGAACTGGAACTCCGCGATGAACCAGACGGTGACGCCGGACGGCGGGCAAGACGCCGTGTTCGGCACCGGCACGATCCCCGAGAGCGGCTTCCCTTCCGCAACGGATTTCCCGATCACCTTCGATCTTCTAAAGGGCAAGGGGGACTTCGCCGCCTACGTGGCCAAGAACTCCGGCACCTTTGGGATCGCCTTAGCGTCCCGGATCGACCCCAGCGAGGGCGGCATGAAGGCCGTCTACAAGACCTGGAGCCGCAACGCTGAGGAAGCCAAGCGCCCCAAGCTCAAGCTGACTTTCGAAGATTAGGTCCGCCGAGCAGCCGCAGGCCGTTCAGAATGACCAGCACCGTAGACCCCTCGTGGCCGATCACCGCGAGGGGGAGCGGAAGCTTCCCGGCCAGCGAAGTTAGGGTGAGGGCGATAACCATTCCCCCGGCTAGCAGCAGGTTGGCCCGGATGATTCCGGTCGCCTTCCGGCCCAAGGCCAGGAACTCGGGCAAGATGGTGAGCGAGTCTCGCATCACCACTACATCGCTGGCGGCCAAGGCGGCCTCGTTGCCCAATCCTCCCATGCCAAGGCCCAGATAGGCCCGAGCCAAAGACGGGGCGTCGTTGGCCCCGTCCCCCACCATCATCACGTAGGGGTTCTCTTCCACCAGTTTGCGGACCGCGATCTCCTTGTCGGCCGGCATCAGGTCGGACATGACCTGATCGATGCCCAGGGGTTCGGCCACCGCTTTGGCGGTGGCTCCGTTGTCGCCGGTGAGCATGGCGATCTTTCGGATACCTTGGGCCCGTAGCTCCTTGATGACCTGGGCGGCTTCCTTGCGGGGCTCGTCGCGCACGCCGAACGCGGCGATCTCGTCGCCTGCCCGCATCGCAGCCACCGTCATGCCTCGGGACCGCATCGAGTCGAGATGCTCCAAGAAGTCGGCGGGAAGCTCTCGGTCGTCAAGTTTGAGAAGCCCAGGCTTCCCTACCCAGACGTCTTGTCCGTTGACCACCGCTCTAAGCCCCTCGCCGGCGAAGACCTCTTGGTCGGTTGCCGTCGCGATCGTTAGGCCCTGCTCCTCCGCCGCCTTGACTAGCGCAATCGCCACCGGATGGGCGCTGTGCGCTTCGGCTGCGGCAACCAGCGCCAGGGCAGACTTAGCTTGCGGGGTGAGGTCGCCGGTGCCGTGCCAGCAGGCATCGCCCTCGCAAGCCCCCAAAGTAACCGATGCCGGCTGGCAGAGGCAGACTTCCACGAGCTTCGGCTTCGCCCGGGTCAAGGTTCCGGTCTTGTCGAAGGCGATGACCTGGACTTTCCCCGCTCGCTCGATAAACTCGCCTCCCCGCACCAGCAATCCGTTGCGCGCGCACCAGGCAAGCGCGCTAAGGGTGGTTGCCGGAACCGAGATCACCAAGGCGCACGGGCTGAGCGCCACCAACAAAGTAAGGGAAGCCTGAAGCGCGGGCTGCAACGCCTCCTTCATGACGAAGAAGCGCACAACGAACGCAACGATGAAGATCGCGACGACGGCGATCGTGTAGCGCTCGCCCAACCACTGGCTAAGCCGCTCCCCGCCCGCCTTGTTATCCTGGGCTTCCTGAACCAGGGCCATGACTCGGTCCAGCGTAGAGTCGCCTACCGCCGAAGTGGCCCGAATCGTGAGCATCCCTTCCTGGTTAACCGTCCCACCGATCACCCGCACGCCAGCCCCGGCCTCGACGGGAACCGACTCACCGGTCATCGCGCTTTGGTCGATGCTCGAAGTCCCCGAGAGCACCTCGCCATCTACGGGCAATGCGGTGTGGGGTGGAACAAGGAGGTGGTCGCCGATCAACACGTCCTCCACACGGATCTTGGTCTGCACGCCGTCGACGATGCGGATCGTCTCCTGGGGCCGAAGCTTGACCAGGCTTTCGATCGCCGACTTCGCCCGGCCCATCGCCGCGCTCTCAAGCGCTCCGGAGAGGCTGAAGAGGAACAGCAGAACCGCCGCATCCTCAAAACGGCCGATCGCAACCGCGCCGACCGCGGCCAAAACCATCAGGAGATTGACGTCGATCGTCCGCTCCCTCAGGGATCCGGACATCGAGTGAAGAGCGGGAATCCCGCCGGCAACCACCGCCGCGATCAGCACGCCGTGCGCCACGGATTCCAGGCTCCCGCCCCCAAAGGCGTGCATGCCCAGTCCGAGGGCAAGGAAGGCCCCGCACAACCCCGCAAGGACCGCTTGCCAACGCTCGGCTAGAAAACTCACCCTATGAGGATAGCCCGGAAGGAGAGACCTCCCGGGCTGGCGTCCTAGATTTTCGCTACGTCGGGCTCGCTTGCGGAAGCCGACGTCGATGCCTCCTCCGAGGCGCTGGGAGCGCCCTTCCTACCTCGACGCAACTTCGAGATTCCCTCGGAGATGTCGTCGAAGATCGTATAGGAGCAGGGGATGACCACGAGGGTCAGGATCGTCGAGAGCGAGATGCCGCCCACGATCGTGATGCCGATCGTCTCACGGAACTCGGACCCCCGCCCGATCGCCAGCGCAACCGGCAAGGTGCCCAGAATGAGCGCAAGCGTCGTCATCATGATCGGGCGCAACCGGGTGGGTCCCGCCTCGATCAACGCGTCATGCCGATTGCGGCCACGTGCCCGCAGCGAGTTGGTGTAGTCCACCAACAAGATCGCGTTCTTGCCCACCAACCCGATCAGGGTGATGATGCCGATCATGCCCACGATGTTCAGGGCCTTGTCCATGATGATCAGGCCCAGGAGGGCTCCGACCATCGCCTGCGGCTGCGACAGCTGGATGATCAACGGGTAAAGCCAGTTGTCGTACAGCGAGGCCAGCAGCAGGTAGACCAAGATCAGTCCGGTGAAGATGGCTCCAAGCAGATAGCCAGACTCACGCGCCTGAGCGTCGGCTTGGCCAAGCGGCTTGTACCGGACATCCTCCGGAATCAGCGACTTGTCCTTCATCCAAGCATCGATCTGAGACTGCACCGAACCCGCGGCATAGCCCGGAAGAAGGTCGGCCGTGATCTGGATTTCCTCCGCTCGGCTACGCCGAGTGATCTTGTCCACGCCCGGCTCTTGGTCTACCGTTGCCAAGGACTCGACGAAGATCGGGCGGCCCTGCTTGAAGGTCACCGGAACGCCGCCCACGAGGCCCGGGTTGTCCCGATCCGCGCGGTCCAGCATGACCCGGATGTCGTACTCCCGTCCGTTCACGCGGAGCTTGGAGTCGTCGTTCCCTTGGTAGAGGGTCCGAATCGCTTGGCCCAGTTCCTGGGCGCTAACACCCGCGTCGGCAAGGGCGGCCGGATCCGGGCGAACGGTCAGTTCCGGCTTGCCCGGCTTGGACGAGATGTCCGCATTGACCACGCCCTTGATCGCGCCGTCGGCAAGACCCTGTCGAATCTTGCGCGCCGTCTCGATCAGCTTCTTCCGGTCTTCCGAAACAAACGACATCTGGATCGCCGATCCAAAGCCGTTGCTTCCCGAAACCGCAACCTTGACGTTGGCGCCCGGCACTCGTCCGACGGCCTTCGTCAGCTCTGCGGTAACGGAGTTGGAGCTCTGCTGCCGCAGCCGCTCGTCATGCTTGGCCCAAGGCATGTTGTCCAGAATCGCCGCCTTCTCGTACAGGGTTGCCTGCACAGAAGCGTAGTTGGAGCCGGAGTTCGCCGTGCTGAACGAACTGGATCCCTGCGAGCCGACGGTGGAGAGGATGTAGTGCACGTCCGGGTTCTCCGCAAACTTCTTCTCCACGTACTCGACGACCTTCTCGGTCTGCTCTAGGTTGGATCCCGGAGGCAACTCGATGCTAGCCGCCACAACGCCGCCATCCTGCTCCGGAAGGAACTGGAACTTGAACACGGCCTCGCCCTTCCACTTCGCGTAGGCATTGCCCGCCACCGCGGAGAGCGGGAAGATCGTGGCGAATGCCACGGCCGAAAGCAGGTACTTCAGCTTCCAGCCTTGGCCCCGGACCCCGTTGACGACCGTCGTGATCAAGCCGATCACCAGCGCCATCACCACGAGATTCTTCGTGTTCGCCGCCGCCGCTCCTGCGTCAGGAGCAAAGCTGCCGCCGAGGAACATGACCACCGCAAAGAGGCTGATGTTGCCCGCGATGAACACGAACCAACGATGGGCAAGCGCCCACTCGAGGGTCCGCCGGTAGGATCGCTCGAACTTGGCAAACCCCTTCTCGAACCACGTCGAGAAGCGCCCCGTCGTGTGCTCCATGTCCTCGCCCGCCCGGTACCAGCGAGAAGCCAGCATCGGCGTCAGCGTGAAGCTGACGAACAGTGAGAACAGCGTCGCAAAAACAAAGCCAACCGCCAGCGGCTTGAAGAACTGCCCAACGATGCCGCCCATGAAGGCGATCGGAAGGAAGACCACGACGTCCGCAAGGGTGATCGCGATGGCGGCCAAGCCGATCTCAGCGCGACCGTTGATCGCAGCTTCGCGGGGGTCTTCGCCCATGCGAAGGTGCCGGTAGATGTTCTCCAGAACTACGATCGCGTCGTCCACCAACACGCCGATGGCGAGGGAGAGCGACAGCATCGAAAGGTTGTTGATCGTGAACCCGCCAAGCTTCAGCGCGATGTACGTGAAGAAGATCGAGGTCGGGATCGCCAGCGCAACGATCAAGGTTCCCCGGAAGTTGTGCAGGAAGACGTAAACGATGATGGTGACGAGGAAGATGCCGAAGAACAGCGCGAAGTTAAGGTCGGCCAAAGACTCCTTGATGGTCTTGGCCTGCTCCTGAGTCTTCACTACGGCAAGGCCCGCATCCGGATAGTCCTTGTCCAGTTGGGCAATCAGCTTCTCGGAGATCGAGGTGATCTCGACCGCGTTGCCTTCCTTCGTCTTCAGGATTGCGAGCACGATCGTGTCGGTGCCGTTGAGGCGCGAGTAGACCTCGCGCTCCTGGACCGCGTCGGAAACCTCCGCCACGTCCCGCAGCCGAACCGCCTGCCCCTTGCCCTGCGGCCGATTGGGGTCGCTAACCGTAAAGATCAGGTCCTCGAGCTGCTTGGCGCTCGAGACCTGGTTGTTCATACGGAGCGTGTACTCCTGGTCGGTAGTCTTCAGTCGTCCACCCGGGACGTCCTGGTTGGCGCCGGCCACCGCACGCTGAATGTCCGCGATGCCGATGCCGTAGGCCATCAGCTTGTCCCGCTTGACCCGAACCTGGATCTCGCGAACATCGCCGCCCTGAACCGACGCCGAGGCCACGCCCGGAATCTGCGCAAACCGGTCGGCGATCTTGTCGTCCAGAAGGTCCCGAAGCTGCTGGCTGTCCAGCGCTTTGCTGGAGAACGCTAGGTAGAGCACCGGCGTGGAAGCGGTGTCGATCTTGTTGATCGTGGGCTTCAGAACGTCGCGGGGCAGATCGTTGAGGATCGCGTCGACTTTCGAGCGCACGTCGTTGAGAGCGGCATCCGTGTTGGTGCCGATCTCGAAGTTGATGATGACGTTGGAAAGGCCCTGCTGCGAGGTCGACGTGACCTCGCGGATCCCCGTTACACCCGAAACCGCTTCCTCAACCTTGCGCGAAACGAGGTTGTTGATCGTATCCGGGTTCGCGCCCGGGTAGACCGTGGTCACGGTGACGACGCCGAAGCTGACGTCCGGGTTCTGCTCCACCCGCATACTGTCGTACGAGATCTTTCCCGCCAAGAAGGCCAGGATCATCATCACGAAGATGAAGACCGGCCTTGTAATCGCGATCTTGGTTAGGCCCATATGCTAAGCGCCCTTCTCTTCCGTGGCATCCCCGGAGGCTTGCGGGCCCGAATCGACCTTGACGGTCGACACTGCGCTCAGCAGACTCTGCCCACGAACGACGACCTGCGCCCCGCTGGGCAACCCAACGACTTGAACGTTCCCGCCGTTCCGGATCCCCAGCGTTACCGGGACTTCCCTGACCTTGGTGGTTCCGTCGAGGACGTAAACCACGTCTTTGCCATCCCGCTTGACCACCGCGGAGTACGGCACGACCGTCGCGTTCGGCACGGTCTTCAGCGAGAGAAGGCCCGTGGCGAACATGCCCGGCTTCACCTCGTCCGAGCTGCTTGCGAAGACGATCCGAACGTTGAAGATTCGCCCGACCGACGAACCAACCGGGTTCACCGCCGCCACCCGGCCGGCAAAGACCCGGTCCGGCACCGCGTTCATGCGAATCGACACCGACGCGCCCGGCAGAACCTTCGAGATCGCCGTCTCCGGAACCTCACCATCGAAGTACGCGCCGTCTCCGCCAATGATGCGAGCAACCGGCGTGCCCGGCCCGACCACCGTGCCAACTTGGATCGGCCGGCCTGAAACGCGCCCCGAGAAGGGGCTTCGAATCGTGGCGTCCGCGATGTTCTGGCGAATCAGGTCGACGTTGGCTTGCGCCGAGTTGACCTGCTCTTGGGAGGCCCGCACCTGGTCCACCGTCGTGGCGTCCAGCTTCTGGTTCGCCTTCGCGTTTAGCAACGCCTCCGAAGCCGAGCGAACCGACGCTTCCGCTTGCCGCTGGCTCTGGAGGGCCACCTCCAGGTCTTCCGCGCGAGTTCCGTTGCGCAGGATCTCAAGGGTCTGCAGCGCGTTCTGATACTGGGTGAGCGCCGCGTTGTAAGCGTTCAGCGCCGTGTCCAGCCGAGCGCTGGCAAGGGCGCCCTGCTC
Organism: Fimbriimonadaceae bacterium; assembly: GCA_041742595.1. Classification (GTDB taxonomy): domain Bacteria; phylum Armatimonadota; class Fimbriimonadia; order Fimbriimonadales; family Fimbriimonadaceae; genus JBGSIJ01. The sequence goes on from JBGSIJ010000034.1 coordinate 50,713, forward strand.
CACCAGAGACCGAGTCCGATTCAGATCCTTCTGGACCGTCTCCATGTTGGATTTGGCGGAGGCCACGTTGTTCTCGGCCTGCCTTCGCTCCTCGATCCGCGCGCCCGATTTGGCCTTTGCGTAGGATGCCTGAGCCGACCGAAGTTGGGCATTGGCCTGGCGAAGCTGGGCCTCTGCCTGCGCAACCGAAGCCGCCGACTTGAGCGGCGTGACCTGCACGTTCTTCAACGTCTGCGAGAGCGAAGCCTGGGCCGAGGCGAGCTGAGCCAGCGCCTGCCGAAGCTGGGCTTGCTGGGTGGAAGTCTCCTGAACCGCGATCACCTGGCCCGCCGCCACCGGGTCGCCGTCCTTCACGTAGACCGCGAGGAGCCGTCCCGAGGATTTGGCGCCCACCTGCGCGTCGGATCCCGTCGTCACGCTTCCGGTGATCTCGAGCGTCTGGGATACCGTCTCAACGGAAGCCGGCTTCACGGCCACGCTAACCGCCGGGTCCGAGACGATCGCCTCCGTTTCCTTTGCCTGCTTCTGGGCGTCGCGATTCACGCAGCCCGCGATCAGGAGCAGGGCAAACACGCCCCCATAGATTCCTTGTTTCATTCCTTCCCTCCCTTCGCGGCTTCCGCAACGGCCGCCTCGATATCGTCTCGCCCCACGGCGCGCTGCAGAGCCGCGTAGGCCGATAGCGCTTCGTACTTGGCATTGTTGAGTTGGTTGCGCGCGAGCGTTAGCTGGCGCTGGGCGTCGAGGACCTCAAGCAGGGTCCCTTCCCCTGCCTTGTCCCGAAGCTCGCTGAGTCGTAGGGTCTCGGTAGCCAGTTCCACCCGTCGCTCGGCCACCGCTTGCCGGTCCTTCGCGTTCTGGTAGTTGGTTACGGCAACCCGCACCTGGAGGCTTACCGACAGCTCGGTCTGCTCCAATCGGATCTGGGCCTGCTTCTCATCTTCCTGCGCCTGGCGAACCCGCGAACGGGTGATCCCCGAATCGAAGATCGGCCAGTTCAGACCCACCGTGCCGGTGGTCGTGGCTTCCCGAGTATTGGGACCGGCCGCAATATTCCGCTGGTGGTTCACGCCAAGCGTGAGCGATGGCAAGGTTCCCCCTCGCTGAGCGTTGGTGACCCCTTTGAGCGCCTTCTGCGCGTACTTCAGCGAAACGATCTCGGGGCGGTAGCTCGTGGCGGCGACCCGGATCCGGTCCTCGTCCCACTGAGTGGCGGGCACGGCGCTTGCGCCGTCCACCTCCACGGCCGTCTGAATCGGTCTTGCAAGCGCGCTGTTGAGCGCCGCTTTGGCCAACTCCAGGGCGTTCTGGCTGGAGAGCAGATCGCTCTCGTACTGGCGAACGTCGGTCTGGACCCGAAGAACGTCTACCTGGGCGGCGTTCCCCGCGTCCTTGGCGGCCTGGGTCGTTCGCTCCTGCTCGCGGGCCGACTTCAACGCCGCCTCCGCAACCAGGATGGCGCCCTTAGCTTTCTGAACGTCGTAAAAGGCGTTCCGCACGGAGAGCCGAACCTCGTTGAGGGCCGAACGCAGATCCTCCTCGGCAGCCTTTACCTGCCAGGATCCCGCCTTGATCGTGGAGCGAACGCTCCCCACCAGATCGAGCGGCAGACTGAGGTTCGCGCCCACATTCTTGGACTCGATCGTTCCCGCAACGCCGGGCTGGAAACTAAGCTGCCGTTCCGCGTACCGTAGGTACTGGCCCGTTAGGGTCACCCGGGGGCCAAGGTTGCCGTACAGCTCCCTCAACCGCTCGCGAGTCTTCGCAACCGACGAGTTGCTTGTCCGCACGCTGAACGCGTTGGACTCGGCGATCTGAATCGCCTGGTCCAGCGTTAGGGTCGCCGGCGCCCCTTGGGCCGCAAGCGCGAACCCCAATAGATTTCCCCAAATCATCGATCTTCCCCTTCCATATCTTTTTCCGCGTGTTCGAGAATCCTGCGCAGATCCTCCAAGAAGTCCCGGGCGGCGTCGATCTTGAACATCATGATCCCGTCCTTAACGGGATCGCGCATGATCAGGACCTTGTCCCCAGGGTTCATTCCCAAAGCGGCGCGAGCTTCCGCCGGGATCACGACCTGTCCCCGCTCTCCAATCGTTGAGGTGCCGTAGAAACAATCCTCAACCGAAGGCGGCTTACGATCTTGCATATCTTTCATACTTTTCATACATCGTGACAGGTTTCACGAATGCATACACCGCTCCCGCGCAAGTTGTTAGCAAACAAAACGAAAAAGGCCCCATGCGCGATGCGCATGGGGCCCTTAATGTTACGAAATGGTTAGGCCGGAGCGGACTCTTCCACCTGCACGGCGTAGACCGCCATGCGGCGCTTATGCTTCGGGCCTTCGAACTTGACCTGGCCGTGGATCAGCGCGAACAGGGTGTGATCGACGCCCATGCCCACGTTTGCGCCCGGATAGAACTGGGTGCCGCGCTGGCGGATCAGGATGGAGCCCGCCTTCACGACCTCGCCCCCAAACTTCTTGACTCCGAGACGCTGAGACTGAGAGTCTCGACCGTTACGGGATGAACCTTGACCTTTCTTATGTGCCATTTACTTGCCTGCCTCGATTCCGGTGATCTTCAGGTGGGTCTCCGGCTGTCGGTGGCCCCATCGCTTGCGCTCGTTCTTCTTGGCCTTGTAGTTGAACCCGTTGATCTTGGGTCCTTTGCCTTGTCGAACGATCTCCGCGCTCACGGAAGCTCCCTTCACGAACGGGGAACCGACCGAGACCTTCTCGCCGTCAACTACCATGACGACCTCTGAAAGCTCTACTTTCGTTCCGGGCTCGCCGACGAGCTTCTCCACGACAAGGACATCGTCCGTTGCGGCCTTAAACTGCTTTCCACCGGTCTTCACAATCGCGTACATTTTCAATTCCGAGCGCCAAGGCGCAACCGCAGAGTATGGCACGTCTTTCCCCTCCAGGTCAAACCCTACTTGCTGCAACCGCGCTTTTCATCGCCGGTTGTGGCGGCCAAGCGGTTGAGAAACCGGCCGCGTCCCTCGAAGGTGGGCCAGTGAAGTGGACGGTTCTGGTCTACATGAACGCCGCCAACAACCTCGCCCCGTACTCGGACGACGACATCCAAGAGATGGAGCGCGTCGCCCAAAATGCCCAAGTCCGGATCGTCGTCCAGTGGAAAACCCCCAACCCCGCCAGCGGCCTTCCCTTCAAGGGCGCCGGTCGGTTCTTCGTTCGAGCTGACGAGACCAAGGCCTTCAAAAGCACCCTCATCGAACGCTTGCCAGATGCAACCGACATGGGCAAGCCCGCCACGCTCAAAGCCTTCATCGACTGGGCCAAGGGGCGCTATCCCGCCAAGCGCTATGCGGTGATCATCTGGAACCACGGCAACGGTTGGCGGGAAAACATCCGCGAGGGCGTCTCCTACGACGATGCCACCGGCTCCCACATCGCCACCTGGGACCTCGCTTCCGCCCTCCCCACTACGCCAATCGACATCCTCGCTTTCGATTCCAGCCTGATGCAGATGGCCGAAGTCGCCTACGAAGTGCGGGGCAAGGCCAAGTTCATCGCTGGGAGCGAGGAAAGCCCCCCGGGCGAGGGCTATCCCTATCATCGGGTCCTGGCAAGGTTCCGGGACACCCCCGACGCCGCCACCCCCAAGCTCGCTCAGGCCTTTCGGGACGCCATGGTCCAAGAGCCAGGCTATAGCCTGGACCCGATCTCCCAGAGCGTGATCGACACGGCCAAGATGCCTGCCCTGTCCGCCGCCCTCGATGCGCTTGCCGCCGAGATGGTCCTGAGGAAGTCGCTGCTTGGCCCGGTCACCCTTAAGGCGCGCAACAAGGCCAAGGCCTACTCGGACAACGGCACCCGGGTGTATCGGGACCTGATCGGAGTCCTCAATGTGCTGGCGGCCGAAGCCCCCGTGACCAAGGTCCGCACCCTCGCCGACGCCGCGCGCAGCGCCGCCCGAGCCGCCATCCTGTTCAACGGCAACAACGTCCGCTCGCCTGGCAGCTACGGGCTCTCCATCGAGTTCGCCGGCGCCGCCAACTTCGTGAAAGCCGCCGCCACCTACCAGAAGCTGTCCTTCGCCAAAGACACCCGCTGGGACGATTGGCTGAAAGTGGCCCCCTAGGCTCGGCGCGTCTTCTGGCCGCGCAACTTGAAACAGCGTCGGCAACGCGCCTCGTAGCTCTCGGTCGCTCCGATCAGGATGATCGGATCATCCCAGTGCGCCGGCTTCCCGTTGATGACCCGGTAGGTGTGGCTGGCCGGAGCGCCGCAGCTCATGCAGATGGCGCGAAGCTTGATCACCTGGTCCGCAAGGCACATGAGGGTAGGCATCGGTCCGAACGGCTCGCGACGGAAGTCTTGATCCAGCCCCGCACAGATTACGTCCCGCCCCTCGTCCGCAAGTCGCTGGGCAAGGTTGGCGAGAGAGGCGTCGAAGAACTGGGCCTCCTCGATCAGCACAACCTCCGTGTCTGGATGCACCTTGGCCCCCAAGTCCGCCACGTTGCGCACGGCGATCGCCTCGTGCTTGACGCCCATGTGGGTGACCACCATAGACTCGTGGTAGCGGTCGTCCAGGGCGGGCTTGAAAACCTGCACCTTCTTCTTCGCATAGAGCGCCCGGCGAGCCAGCCGGATCAACTCCTCAGACTTGCCCGCGAACATGCTGCCGCAAATTACGGTGAGGGACCCCAACGGCCGCTGCTTCGACATTTAACGCACCTCCCGAAGTTCAAGAAGGGCGGCCGTGTTCGCGCCCGGAAGAGTCACGCGAAGACCCATCGACATCAAGTCGTGTCCCGTCATCGTCTCGTTCGTGGCTCCGCCGAGGATTGCGCGAGCTTGGTAACTCTGGCTTGGTTGCAGGTTGCACAGCTTCAGCCGAACCACTTCCTCGCCTCGGTTGAGCCGGTAGGCGGAGACAAGGTTCCAGTCGCCATCCTGCAACTGCGTTGCGCACCACCCTTCCCGGTTGCCAAGTTCCATCTGCGGGCTCAGAAGGTACCCGCAGGACTTGGCGATCCGAGGGCGCGCCAACTTGTACTCCCGCACCAGCCGACCCAGCTCCGCGATCCGGGCCGCGGACAAAGATGCCAGATCACCCGAGAAGCCCATGCTCCCCGGAAACGCGACGGCCGCGAGGAACTCGACTGAGGTGGACTCCGGCGATCCCCAACCCGCCCCGCTCGCCGCCTGCACCTCTCCGCCGCGTTCCCGCACTACGGCCCAACGCCCCAGGCGCCCCGGAGGCAACCGTCGCCAAGCGCCGGTCGCGATGCTGAGCATGTCCCAAGGATTAACGGTGTCCGAAAGGAAGCCCACCGGGAACTGCTCCACGACGCCTAGATCCAGCCGCATCGCTCCGCTGGAACAGGCCTCGAACACGGTGTCCGGAAACTCCCGTCGAAGTTCCCCGATCAGCCTCTTCCAACCCCGGAAGTAGCCGCGCAGTTCTTCCCCGCTGTCGTCCTCGCCCAGCGGAAAGTTGTAGTCCACCTTCATCCAGGCCAGCCCATAGGTCTTCACCAGGCGTGCCATCTCACCCTTGAGCCAAGCCGACGCGGCAGGCTGGGCCAGGTCGATCCGGGTGAACGGATCCTCGCCGTGCGGGAACCACTCCGGCTGCGCTTTCCGGATCTTTGCCTGCGGCCCGAACCGCTCTGGCTCCATCCAGAGGCCAAACCCAAGACCCGCCGCCCGAACCTCGTCGGCAAAGCCCTTCAGGTTGCCCCGGAACGCGCGGTCGGTCTGCTCCTGCCAGTTCCCCACCTGGTTCCACCATCCCTCTCCGTCGCCAAACCACCCGGCGTCCACCACGAAGACTTCGGCCCCGATCACCTTGGCCGCCGCAAGTTGGGGGCGCAGTTCCTCGGGCGGTAGCCGGTCGAAATCCCGAAACCAGGTGTTGTAGATCACGGGAAGCGCTTGTCCGGGAGAGCGCGCTTGCCATGCCCGATGCAACGCAGCCGGATCATCGTCCCCGTACAAAACCTCGGGCAGCGCCAGCGACTCGCCCGGCTTCAGCATCACCCCAAACCCCTCCTCCTCGTGCCCCGCCGCCACCAGGACCCGTGGCAGTCCTCCGCCGTTGGGCTCCGGATGCGCCCGCATCATCCAGTTACCGTCCGGCACGACGTGCACGGACAGCTTGGCCCCTCCCCCATCGAGCACCAAATAGGGACTCGCCTGGTCCGAGGTTCGGCCCGGCGGATGCCGCAGCACCAAGTCCGCCCCCGCGCACGGCGCGGTTTGAGGCTGGTTCTCTAGGCACCACGCGCTGCTCTGCCACCGCGCGATGTAAGACCGGGGCGCCAAATACAGCACCGGATGGCATCGCCGGACCAGACACGAGGCGCTTCCGTGGCAGATCAGGACGTCCTTTCGGCTCAGCAGCGCCGGTCCAAGCAGCGCCCACTCTGACCGCAGTTCCAGACCTTCTGCCGCGAAGACCGCGTCCAGCCGACCTCCGCCTGGCCTCACGGACACCACTTTCCAATTCAGTCGGCCAGGCGTCCCAAGCTTGACGTCCACCGGAGCCCCCGGCTCGATCTCGATTCCCCAGAAGCAACACGGGCCAAACGCTTCTCCCTCATGCAGGAACTCCGCATCGCCCAGCCGGTACCGCATGGCCCGATTGTACGGCGTCAGACGTCTTCCGGGAGTTCGCCCGCCATGTCGGCGTCGAACATCTCTTCCATCACGCCCGAAAGATCCTCGTCCATCGCCTTGCCCACGTCCCGGATGCGATCCCGCATGGTTCCGGCGGAGACGTCGTCGCCGAGGGATTCCAGCCCTTCGGCGACTTCGGCCAACCGGTCGTCCTCCACCCGAAACTTCCCAACGCGGGAGACGAGCTTAGCGACGTCGAAAGAGCCGCAGCCCGGGCATGCCACCGGGCCATCGTCCGCCACCATGCCCACCAGGGCGGAGAACTTCCGCCCGCATCCGCTGCATCGGTACTCGAATACCGGCATCGCCTAGAAGCCGGTGCCGATCGCCCCGGCAGAAATGATCGTCGGGGGCTCCTTTCCGCCCAGTTTGTCCACTTGGGTCCGCTTCTTCCGCACTTCGGCCAGGACCCCAGGCTCGGCATGGGGCGCCTTGCGGGGGTCGGTAAACGCCTGACGGAACACCTCCCACATCGGCTCGATGTCGTGGGACAGGTCGAAGACCATCACGCCCTGGGTAGCTCCGCAGGCGGCCTGGAGGGCGTCCTTCAGCCCGTCGGGGTTGCCCTTGTAGTCGCTGAGCATGATCCCTGCGTAAGTCCAAGTCTGGTCCCGAACCAACCGGTTCGCAAGCTGGCCCGAGCTCTCGATCGTGAGGCCGATCGGGGTGCCGTTCGCCATCGCCTGCGCGATGCTGGGCTGAGGGTAATAGCAGCCCGCGACGAAGAAGTCCAACAGCGAGGCCATCCCCGTGCGCTGGTACTCCGGAGTCAGGAACCAAAAGCCCGCGTCCGATTCCGGGGCCGCCCAGTTGTTGCCAAAACGCTGGTACTCCCCGTACCAAGAACCGGCATACAGCCCAAGCTGGACCTTGGGCCGAATAAGCTTCAAGTTCCGCCGAACCGTGGCCATGAAGTTCCGGATGACTTGCGCGCGCCAGTTCATCCAAGCGTCGTAGTACTGCCCCACCACGATCCCCTTGTTCAAGGCAGGCGTGAGGGTGAACCGAAAGACGTCGTCCGGCCAGCTGAGCCGGCGTCCCACATAAGACTCGAACGCCTGCTGCGTCGTGGTGCTGAAGTCCGCATTGAGTCCCGCGTAGCGAAGCCGATCGTCGTAGATCACACCATCGATGTCGTAGCTCTTGACGATCTCCTGAACGATAGATAAAGCATAGTTCTGCACCTGAAGATTGGAGGGATTCATCATCAGTGGAACCTGCTGCTCCGGCCGCGCCGAGATCGGTACGAACTCCGCCTGGGTCTCCGTGGTCATCCGGGCTCCTGGCTGGCAGGTCTCGCGCAGGAACGTCGCTCCGGCTCCCATGCCCACTAGAACGCTCCCGTCTTTGGGCATCAAGATCGAGGCGGAGTTCTCCACCGCCTCCGCCACAAAGCCCGCCTTCGTCAGGCTCACCGCGTAGCTTCCCGGGGTCGAGGCGGGCAGCTTGGACCGGTCCGTGAAGCCGCTCAGGGTCGTCTCGTCCGGCGCCGGCTTGTTCAGGATTGGGTTGATCGGGAAGCTCCGTCCCGCCGCGCTGGTCAGAAGCAGACGAGGCTCATACAGTACGGTCTGCCAGCTCTGGCGGTCGTAGCCCGGCCCAACCTTGAAGTCCCGGTGCCCCTCGCTAAACGCGTTCAGGGATACGTTAAGGTTAAGGCCATTGATCTTGCTCTCACGAACAAAGATCGCCAGCGGGTCAAAGTCGACCGGGAGCACCTTCCCGCGCCACTCGCGCAGCCTCGGCGCGATCTTGCTGTTGTAGACCACCTGCCCGCTGATCGGCTTCACGTCGAAGACCACGGTGTTGAACCCGGAGATCTTGATCCGCTTCATCAGCTCCACGATCTTCTCCTCCGTGTTGTAGCGGTCGATGTTGGCCGTGCAGTCGATCCAAATCATCCGCGCCTGCAAATAGCGCGACCGCGCCGTCTGCTGGGCAAGCCCCCATCCGTTCCCCACCGTATCCATCATCAGGCCCGGGATGGTGGGCAACTGGGTGCTGAGGGCAAACCGCGACTTAACCGCCGCCAGGTTCAGGGGCGCGTCGACCGGCCCTGGCTCGCCACCCACCGCAAGCGCGGAGAGCTGGGTGTCCGGCCGCTGGGTTGGCACGTCTTTCGGCGTGCTGGTCGGCCCGGCAAGCAAGGATACGAGGGCGAGAAGGGGGAAACCCATGACCTACAAAAGGTACCCATCCGAGCCTTGGCACGGGGCAAAATCTGCCCATGGCCCAATGGCGATCGGACCGAAACCTAGCGGAAATCCTAACCCGGCTCCGAAGCGAGGGCTTGGTCGCTGAACAACACTCCCTGAGGTCCAACCCAGACCACTGGCACGTACGCAAGCCGGGCGAGAAGGGAGTCCTTGAACTCACGGCATCCCAAGGCGGCACCACCCTCGAGGTCCGCTCAAACCGCCAAGGCGACTGGATCGAGGGAGCCGTCCGGGCAACCCTGGACTAGGGGATGGAGCCAACGAACAGGTCCGTGTGCATCCGGATCTCCAACTTGCCGTTCGATTGGCACTTCTCAAAGAGGTCGGTTAGCTCTTGCACAAAGAGCGGGTGCAACACCTCCCCCGGCTTAGGCACGTACGACGCAGAAAGTGAGTTCCCGACCAAAGTCTCAAGGTCAACGGTTCGCGGGTTGGGGAACTGCAAATGCTCCAACTCGGACTCCAAGCCAAGGCGGGTCCAGGACCGGGTTTGGGCGGGCTCGGTGCCCGGCCCCTCTCGCCGTTTGGCGTAGTCCAGCACTAGCCGATCGTAGGCGCGGTGGAACTCGTCGCCTTCAACGTCGCGGGTATTCCAGACCAGCGCCACCCAGCGAGGCGCCCGCAGAATGCGACGCCACTCCCGACGCGTGGACTCCGGCTCGAACCAGTGGAATGCTTGGGCGGCGGTCACCAGGTCGATGGTGTGCGAAGGCAAGTGGGTGTCCTCCGCCGTGCCCTTCCACACCGCGAGGTTTGGGGCATCGCCAAGGCTTGCCGCCAACTCTGAGCGCATCTCCTCGTTGGGTTCCACGGCGAACACGGTGGCCCCCTCATGGAGAAGAAGCGACGTAAAAATACCAGTTCCTGCCCCAATGTCCGCGACCGCACAGCCCGGACCCAGGCCGCACCGATCCCTCAGCGCCTCGATGGCGCCTCGGGGGTAGCTGGGGCGGAATCTGGCATAGACGGAGGCCCGTCCGGTGAAGCGTTCGGTGGGCTGAAGGGGCTCCATTCTTGTCCCGGATTATGCCGGTTCGGCCCGAAACTGGGCGCTAACCGCATCAATTACCAGGCGTAGCGGGCGGGCGGGCCACGCGTATAATGGTCCGGGAGTCACCAAGGACGGTGGAAACGGAAGTCGGGATACGGACGTTCCCTCCCTTCCCCTTGAGCCAACCCGCTTCGAGCGCCTCGCGGCCCGCCACCCCCTTCCAAACTCCTTTGCCATCCCCCAGCACGCCACGTGCTGGGGGTACAGGCTTCCGCGAGGAAGAGGCACCCCGCGACCCCGCGGCGTGTCCGCGGATGGCTCAACGACGCAAACCCGAACTCCGGGTAGCCTCCCCTTCCCATGACGATCGAGGTGCTGGGATCCGGAAGCTGGGGAACCGCCCTCGCGGCGCTGCTCGCGCAGAACGGCCACGCCGTGCGTCTGCTTGGCCGATCCGCCGCTGAGATCGAGGACGTAAAGACCACCCGCCACAACTCCCGCTACCTCCCCGGAGTCGAGCTTCCCGCCAACCTAGAAGCCGGGCTGCTTGGCGAGGCCGCCAAAGCCGACATGCACGTGGTGGCGGTTCCCTCCCCTGCCGTCCGCGAGGTCTGCCAAGACCTGGCCGGCAAGGCCACCCTTACCGTGCTGGCCAGCAAGGGCCTCGAACCCGAATCGGGACGACTCATGACCCAGGTGGCGGAAGACGTGCTGGGCAAAGTCCGCATCGGCGCGCTGAGCGGGCCCAACCTCGCGGTAGAAATCGTCCACGGCATCCCCACCGCCGCCATCTCCGCCTTCCCCCTGGAAGCCGACGCCGAGATAGTGCGCGAGGCGTTCATGTGCCGCAGCTTCCGCGTCTACAACAGCGGTGACGTGATCGGCGTGGAGCTGAGCGGCGCGCTCAAGAACGTGCTGGCCATCGGCGCGGGCATGTCCGATGGGCTCGGCTTCGGCGACAACACCAAGGGCGCCCTCCTCTCGCGCGGGCTCCGCGAAATGATGCGCCTCGGCTCCGCCATGGGCGCCCGCGCCGACACCTTCATCGGCATTGCCGGCGTCGGGGACCTCTTCGCCACCGCCTCCAGCAACTTAAGCCGCAACTACCGCATCGGCCGCGCCGTCGGGCAGGGCAAAGATCTTCAGGAAGCCCTTGCCGAGATCGGCCAGGTCGCGGAAGGCGTGCAAACCGCCCGCGCCACCGTAAACCTAGCTGCCAAGTTCGGAGCCCCCATGCCCGTCTTCGGCGCGATCCACCAGGTGCTTACCGGCGACCTGCCCTGCCGCCAAGCCGTGTCGCTCCTAATGGAGCGAAGCACTAGGTACGAGGGAGACTCGTTCTAGGCACCACGCCCACTTCCCGCAGCGCTTCGCCCCAGATGGCGTATCCCTTGTCCGTGGGGTGAGTGCCGTCCGACAGGATCTCAGATGAAATCGATCCGTCGGGCCGGCGAAGTTTCGGTCCGATGTCCAGAAAGGTGACCCCCTCCAGGGTCTTCGCCAGAATTTCGTTGAGTTGGGTAATCCGGAGGTCCAGTTCGTTCCCCTTGTCAAAGCCACGTGGGAACACCGCCATCACGAAGATCTTGCTCTCCGGCGAGCGCTCCTTCAGCACGCGAACGATCGCTCGAATCCCGGCGGCCACCTCTTCCGGAGTGTTGGTTCGCGCGGTCTCGTCGCCCACCAGGTTGTTGGTACCGATGTTGAGGACAACGCTCTTCGGCTTGAGCCCCTGGAACTCGCCATGTTGGAGGCGCCAAAGGACGTTCTGAGTACGGTCCCATCCGTAGCCCAGGTTCAGCGCCTTCACGCCCTGAAAGGTGGCCTTCCAGCTGGTCGGTCCGTTGCTCTGCGAGGACTTCGGTTCTCCGCCCCAGAAGTGCGTGATGGAGTCGCCGATCAGGGCCACGTCTGGGTTGCCCTTCTTCTGGGCGTCCAGCACGTCGGCGTGGCGGTGCAGCCAGTTGTACGAATCCCGCTCGAAGTTCACAACCGGGTCGATTGCGGAGTTGCGGGCCGGGTCTTCCAGTGGCGAAATGTAGAAGTCGTTGTACGCCTGGATCCAGGCGTCAGCCATCAGTTGGTGTCCGCTGGTGGTGGGGTGGATCCCGTCCCAGATCCAGTGCTCGGCGGCCGCCCGTTCGAGCGCCTTGCTGAATGCCTCCTGGAACCGGACAACCGGAGCGTTGTACTTGGAGGCAAGCCGATCCACCACGGAGCCAACCTGGGCCACCGCCGCTGTCCACCAAGCGGCATCCTTGGCCACCATGCCGACCTTGAGGACGAACGGCTGCCCCAGGATCAGTTTGAGCTTGGGATTGGCGGCACGCGACCGGGCGAGCAACTCGTCGTACCGCCGCTCGATCTTCTGGATGTCAAGGGTCTTGCCCTGCGCCTGGTGCAGATCGTTGATGCCGATCAGCACGCTCAGCACGTCGGGCTTGACCGCCATCGCGTCCGCATCCCAACGCCCGGTGAGGTCGGCCACCGTGTTGCCACTGATCCCCCGGTTCACGAACTTCAGGCCCAGCCCTGGGAAGTGTTCGCCATACTTGGCGGCAATGCTGAACACGTAGCCATGGCCCAGGATATGGTTGGGATCCTCGCTGCGCCCCCGGTTGCCATCCGTAATCGAGTCGCCCTGGAAGAGAATCGTCTCCCCCCGCAAGAAGATCGGCGGCGTCCCGGATTGGGACAAGGCAAGGGCGCAGAGCAAGCTGGGGCAGATCATGGCAACGTTAGGAAAGCACCTGCCGGAACCTTACCGCGTCGTCGGCTCGCCCCTGCTCCACCGGTTGACCATCCCCGTCCCCAAACCCGAACAACCGTGTCCCAACAAACCAGATTCGAAGAAATGTCCCGTCCCGACGAAAACCTTCTGCGGAGCCCGTGATGATGAGATTCCACCAAGCCAAAGATCCTGCCCCTCAAGCGAAGGTGCACCCGACTCCGGTCGAGGACGGAAGGGGTGACACGCAAACCCGGCCCACAACAAGCCGGACCCCAGCGGGGTCAGATCGGAATAAGCCCGGTCGGTCGAAGACCCCGGGGCCCAGAAGGCCCGACGACGTGGGAGTCCCGACGAACGAGTCGGGACGGGGTTGGGTGGGCGAAACGGCGGCGGGCCCAACGCCCAGTTGACCATCCGTATCCCCAAACCCGAACAACCGTGTCCCAACAAACCAGGTTCGAAGAAATGTCCCATCACGACGAAAACCTTCTGCGGAGCCCGTGATGATGAGATTCCACCAAGCCAAGGCTCCTGCCCCTCAGGGGAAGGTGGACCCGACTCCGGTCGGGGACGGAAGGGGTGACACGCAAGCCTCAGCCCAAGCAGAGCTCGAATCAATGAAGGACTTTCGCGGCGAGGACGCAACGCTAGAACCCAGCAGGCCCTGACCTTCCCCCCGAAATGAGGTCCATTCGAGATAGTAGAGTCTCCAGCTAAGGAGACCAGATGAAGAAATCGAAGTTCAGCGAGGAGCAGATCGTGAAGATCCTCCAGGAGGCGGCGGCCGGGCAGTCCAGCCAGGCG
>JBGSIJ010000035.1:0-51251 GCA_041742595.1 Fimbriimonadaceae bacterium
CCTCGCCCTCAAGCAGGCGAGCCACGAATCTCAATCTCTCTTCCATCACCGAACACTCCTTCCAGGGCATCCGCTTCCTCCAAGGAGGAAGTGTCACCCATGTGTCCGAAACGATCTGTTACCTATCTGTCGGTATGGTCAACGTTTCCACTCCCTTTGCCACCGCATGCCTTGCGCAAACGGGAACCCCCTAGGGGTATTCTGCTCAGGTGCAAGCCAAGTGGGATCTTGATCGGTGGGGCGTCTTTGCCAGTGCGGCATGCGCGGTTCATTGCCTCCTCACTGGCGTTGCCCTCACTTTGCTGCCGATCGTAGGTCTCCAGTTCCTGGCCAGTTCGGAAGCGGAGATCGCCTTCATCGTGGTCGCCCTGACGCTGGGTTCTTGGGCCGTGGTCCACGGAATTCGCAAGCACCACGACTGGCGACCTTCTCTCCTCTACATCGCCGGGATCGCCTTTCTCCTCGGCAGCCACTTCGTCTTTGGGCACCAACACCTAACCGATCACGACGGCCCGCACGAAGCCAAGAACCAACCGTTGGCCACAGTCACGGCGGTACTTGCTGGCCTCAGCTTCGTCACGTTCCACGTCGTGAACGCCCGAAAGCAGCGCGCCTGCCGCTGCGAGACCTGCGTCCACTAAAAGCAGAGCCGGAGTCCCAAGTCCCAGGACCCACGTATCTTTGCCTACGCCATTAGCCTCTATATGGATGAGGGCTGCGTTTGGGAGAGCGCGGGGCCTTATGGCTGGCATGGCGGGTTCGAGAGGACTTCGCCTTGCCAGCTCAACCTAGTGTCTCCCCATGGACTACCGGCATTTGGCCGGACGCATGCGACGAAGCATGCGAAAGGGGTGAGAGATGGCAAACGCCACAACTGCAACCGTCGCCGTCGAGTTCGAGAGGAGTCAATTCCGATCGCTGCTCGCGACCAACCCGAACTATTTCGGGAATCTGAAGTCCAGCCAGTTCAAAGCCGTGAAGGCTCTGAGTGGCAACACCTCGTACGAGGAACTGAGGTGCGTGGGTTTCCACCCTCAGATCAACCAGCTTGAAGCCGTTGTAAGGATCAAGAAGTCCGCCGGCTACAGCGGTAGCCTCTGCGCGGGGGGCTCTCAAGAGTACGTCCGCTTCTACACCTCCGCCGATGGCGGAGCCACCTGGACCGACCAGGGAGTCGCCCAGTTCACCGCCTACGACGTGGCCCACGCCAAGCCGTTGGATCAAGCCGTGGTGCTGCCTATCCACCCGCGAAGGTTCTTCTGCAGCAAGGAGAACATCCTCAAGGTCCGGGCGATCCTCAGCTGGAACACGCCGCCTCCGCCGAACGACCCGGGTTACCACCCCGTCTGGGGCAACGTCGAGGAAGCCAACATCCTGGTCGAGCCGCGCCGGTTCTTCAAGATCACCGACCTCGTCGAACTCGACGTCAAGCTTCCAACGCTCCCCTTCGAGATCCCCGACCTAGAACTGGAAATCCCGATCCCCGATCCACTCCCGCCGATCGAACTCCAAAAGCTCTACGCCAAAGAAAAGGTCCAGGAGCACCGCTACCTGTACAAGGCGATCACCGACTTCGCCGAGTCCAGCGCGCACGCCCTATCCTTGACCGGCCTTCACGCAGACCAGCATGCGATCCTCGGGGTAGAGACCAAGCTCGATTGGACAAAACTCATCCAAGCCATCCAGGGGGTGGGCGACGGGAATCAGGAGTATGAGCAGCTCACCTGCCTCGGCTACGACCCGGGCAATGATGCCCTCGTCGGCGTGATCCACGTTAAGAAGTCCAGCGGGTACTCCGGTAAGCAGTGCACGGCGGGCAGCCAGGAGCACGTGGCCTGGTGGCTGGACTGGGGCGACGGCGCGGGCTGGGTGTACGCCGGAACCTCGTCGGTGCGGGTCTACGACATCCAAGCGATCCCGGCCGGCGGTCTGCACTACTCGGTCTTCCAGCCCATCAACAGCTTGGCCAAGCGCAAGAACTGCAACGTGGGCTCGGTGATCCCGAAGATCCGCGCGATCCTCTCCTGGCAGGCCCTGCCTTCCACCAGCAACCCCAACTGGGTGCCGACGTGGGGTAGCCGGGAAGAGACGGTTTCGCTGCTGCCTCCGGGCGCCGTGGTGGACTTCCGCCCGATCATCGAGTCCGTCGGCTCCGTTGCGGTCTGCTCGATCGATCCTTCAACCGGCAAGACCTATGCGCCAGGACTCCAGCCCTTTGGAGGGGTCATCACCGTTACGGGCATCATTCCAAACTCGCCGGATCTCTCCACCCCCGTCTCGGACAAGCTTCGGTACCGGGTTCAGGTTCGGGAGTTGCCGGGCGGAGCTTGGCAAACCGTGGCCAACAGCTTCGGCATCACGGTGACCGAGCGCATCGGAGCCGGTCTTCCCACCCAGTACGGCATGACCCAGGGCGTGGACAGCAACGGCTACTACACGTACCAGGAGGACATGAGCGTGGCCGGCGCAGGTTGGCGCTTGGTTCAGAACCGGGTTCTGGCCCAATGGATCACCGCGTTCCCGATGCACGGCAAGTACGAGATCAAGGTGGACGCCATCGACCCGGTGACCTCGACGCACTACGCGGCCCAAGGCCTGCTCTGCGCAGATGGTCCGCACCCGAGCAAGGTAACCGTGTACCTGGATGAGGAAGCTCCGGACGTGGCGCTCTCGTTGACGGGCTTCTCTCGCAACGGCGGCCCGGTTCAGCCGGCCGCGCCCTGCGGAACCTTCCAGGTGGGAGACGTTCTCCACGGCACGTACTCGGTGGCAGACGAGCACTTCAGCACGCTGCATCTGTACGTCGAGCCCGCGGCTCAGGCGAACGGGACCGTTCCGTCGCCGAACGTGCGCTCCTTCCCGGTGGTCCCCACTGCCGGAGAGAACGGGACGTGGACGCTGGACACCAAGGTCATGGAAGCCTGCGGGTACGTGCTTCGCATGGACGTGCGAGACCGCACCATCCAAGGCGGCGGAGGTTGGTACAACCACGTCAGCATCGGCTTCTGCTTGAAGAAGCCGTAAGGCTCGGTTCTGGCCCCGGTCAGCTCTGCTGTCCGGGGTCGGCCCGTTGTTCTACCGAGATCAGCACGTAGGCGCCTTGCTCAATCTGTTCCAGGTGGCTCAGCAGGGCAGGGACGAGACGCGCCAAGTCCTCAAGGCGATTGGACTTGGAGACAAGGACGGCCACCGCTAGGCTCAGGCCCTTGAGGCTCGTTTGGTACGGCATGTTGCGGTCAGCCGTCACAAGAACGTCGCATATTCCGTCCGCCACTGCTACGAGTTGACCATTCAGGAGATCAGACCAGCCGTGGTCTCTTACGTGAGTCACCGTGTGGCCAACAAGGAGCGGCCCAAGCTTGGGGGGAACGTTGTAGTCGAGGAGCAGTCTCACGCTCTGAGCAGTTCCGGCGAGGCACTATCGACCATTTCCTGGCACGCTCGCAAGACTGCCTCAACCTGCTCGGTCGTCGGGCCAGGGAAGTCGCTCAGGAACTCCTGCGAGGATTGGCCGGCCCGCAAGTAGTCGAACAGGACTTGGACAGGCACGCGAGTATTGCGGAAGCAAACCGCCCCGCTGACCCTCCCATCGTCTTGCCAAACGGCGTCTGTGTAGGACATCGGCATCACCTATTCTAACGCCGTCTCCCCGGGTCGGGGTGCTGCACGGGAGAAGGTGCGGAAATGAAGCTCATACTCCTACTCAAAAGTAGCGGTTACGTAGGTGTGGTCGCTGGGTTTCTCCTGGGTCCTCGCGTCCAAGTCGATCTCGCACGAGACCGCGCGCGCCGCGAGCGGCGCCGTGGCATAGAGGTGGTCGATGCGCCAGCCCAGATTCCGATCGACGCCGCGGGGCAGCACAAAATCCCAGAAGGTGTACATCCCCGGACCCTGGTGGAACTTCCGGAAAACGTCCTCCAACCCAAAGCTGACGATTCGCGACAGCCGCGAGAACTCGTCCGGATGGTGCCCCACTCCGCCGTACATCTTCGCCGAGTCGTACACGTCGTGCGGGGTCGGCGCGATGTTGATGTCCCCCAGCCAAAGTAGCTGCTCACTGGGGCTGTAGCGCTCGCGAAGGAAGCGGTCGAACCGGTCTAGCCACTGGAGCTTGTACTCCCACTTGTCCGATCCCACCTTGTTGCCGTTGGGCACATAGGTGTTGATGATCGCGAGGTCGCCGATCCGCCCTGCGATGACCCGCGCATCGTTCGGCATAAGGTCGTCTCCAAAGCCGCGCTGTACCTCGGTGATCGGCTCCCGAGACAACAACGCAACCCCGTTCCACGCCTTCTGCCCGTTCAGCGCCAAGTGGTAGCCCAACGCCTCGAACTCCTCGGCGGGGAACTTGTCGTCCTCCACCTTGGTCTCCTGGATCGCCAGGATGTCTGGCTCGTTGACCGCCAGCCAGTCGATGACGGAGTCGAGGCGGGCCCGCACGGAAGCGGCGTTGTAGGTCGCGATCTTCACCGCCGGAAGTTTACGCTTTGGCTGGGTTCGGGTTGTTCGGGTTGTTCGGGGTTCGGAAATGCGCCTCGACGGCCGATGCGGGTGACCTTAGAACCCGACCCGGATTTCCCGAACATCCTTAGGCCCAAGGAGCCGAGAAGAGACAGCCCAGGGCGTCGCCCTGGGTTCGATACCCAAGGCAGAGGCGGCTTGTAGGGCCGTGACACATGCCGCCAAGCGGACGACCAACCCCGCCCCCTGAAACCGCTTGACGTCGCAAGCGCAACCGCGGACTTCCAAATAACGCCGAACCACCCGAACCCCTCCGAACCACCCGAACAGCCAGGCAACTTAGTCCCCCGAAGGTGTTAAACTGAACGACCGCGCATCGGACCGACCGATGCGCCCGTCCTTTCCCATGCCGCATGATGCATCCGAAGATACGCTGGCCGACAGAAGGTGGCTGGCCGCCCTCGCAAAGGGCGACCCCCAGGCCCTCGGTGGACTGTACGAACTCTATGGAGAGCGCATATTCCGCTACACGTATCGGATGCTCGGCAACCGCACGGATGCGGAAGACGCAACCGCAGAGACCTTTCTGCGGGTACTTCGCCGATCGGCGGAGTTGCGTGCCGACGGCGCCTTTCGAACCTGGCTGTTCCGCATCGCGCGGAACTTATGCATCGACAAGTTGCGGCAGCACAAGCTATTGGAGCTGCCGGCGGACGCCCAGTACGGAGGCTCGGAAGAGAAGATCTCTCTGAGAATCACCGTGCACCAGGCGCTCAACGACCTACCCATCGAATATCGAGAGCCCCTTGTCCTGTGCGATCTAGAGGACATGGCGGCCCGAGAGGCAGCGGAGGTGCTCAAAATCAGCGTTCCGGCGCTGAAGAGCAGGCTGTACAGAGGACGTAAAGCCCTCCGCGACAAGTTAGGAGGAATGATGATGGAGCGAACATCATGAAAGATCACGATTTCTATATGAAGCTGGTCGACCTGTACGCAGGCGGCGAGCTTCCCCAAGAGCTGGAAGACGAAATGACCTGGAGTTCCATGGGCGACCAGGCGCTCAGCCACGAGATGAACTCGTTGCGCCGCACCGTCGAACTGATCCGGGAACTGCCGGACGCCGAGTACACCGAGGAATCGCACCAGCGCATCCTCATGAAGCTTTACGCCCGCGGCGCCGCCGTGCAACCCGCCTCCCCCGAGCCCAGCCATCTCCAGTACCACCTGCCGATGCAGGGCTAACCCGTTTACGATATGAAGCTGACCTGTCCGAGGAAAGAGTTTGTGGAGGCCGTCGCGATGGCGGCGTCCGCCAC
Organism: Fimbriimonadaceae bacterium; assembly: GCA_041742595.1. Classification (GTDB taxonomy): domain Bacteria; phylum Armatimonadota; class Fimbriimonadia; order Fimbriimonadales; family Fimbriimonadaceae; genus JBGSIJ01. The sequence continues at coordinate 5,778 of JBGSIJ010000035.1, forward strand.
CAGTGTTCGAACGTCCATCAACATCCTTCAGTACGTGAAGATCGAGGCGACCTCCGATGGCGTCCGGGTTCTCGGCTGCGATGGGGAAATGTGGGTGGAGCGCAAGGTTGCTTGCATGGTGGAAGAGCCCGGTGCTCTCTGCTTGTTCGCCAAGACCCTGAACGAGCTCGTCTCCTCGCTGCCGGACGGCGACCTGCAACTGTTCTCGGTGGACGCCGGCGCGGCCATGCTCAGCCAGGGCGCTTCCGAGTACCGATTGCAGACCCTCGATCCCAGCGACTATCCGGAGCCGCCGGAGTTCGGTGGGGAAGGGGAGCTCTCCCTGCCCATGGGCGTGCTGAAGAAAGCGGTCGATTCCGTGCTCTTCGCCGTCTCTAGCGACCAGCACCGCCAGGTTCTAACCGGCATGATGGTCCACTACGATGGCAGCATCCTGACTCTCGTGGCCACCGACACCCATCGCCTCGCGGTTCGCCGCGTGGCTAGGGAAGGCGTCGGTTCCACCCTGACCGCGATCGTGCCCGAGAAGGCGATCAAGGCCATCAAGAGTCTCCCGCTCGGCGACGACGACGCGGTGAGCATTCGCTTTGGCGGAGGACGCCTCGGCGTCGAAGCCGCTGGCTGCCGAATCGTCAGCCAGCTTCTCTCCGGCGCCTACCCCAGCTGGGAGCGCGTGGTCCCGGCCGAGAGCACCCGCGTCTGGCGAGTCGAGCGCGACCAGCTTGAGGAGAAGGTCAAGCGAGTTCTCATTCTCGCAAGGGACAACGCCTTCCGAGTCCGCTTCCGCGGCAGCGAGGACCAAGTCCACATCGCCGCCCGCAGCGAAGAGCGCGGAGAAGCCAAGGAAGAGCTGCCGATGATTCCGGAGAACGGAGACGTCGAAATCGCCTTCAACGGCAAGTACGTACTGGACGCCATCGGCCCCATCGCCGACACCGGCGTCAAGATCGAGATGACCGAAAGCTCCCGCCCCGCCGTCTTCCGCTCGGCCGAGGAAGGGCAGGATTACTTCTGCGTGATCATGCCCATGGCCCTGGCCTAACCTTCTCCACCCTTCTCCTTTCCCGGATGAATATGCCGGGATAGGGAGAAGGGTCGCTCTCCTGAGCGGGGTTGAGGGTTCCTTCCGGCACTACTTGATGCCTCCGCAGCCTTGCTGTCGAGGCTAATCCTCGGATCGAAACATCCTCAACAAACCCTGTGAAGGGTTCCCGGAAAACGTTCAGCCAAGCGACAAGCTCGAACGCAGTTCAGCAAGCGGAAGTGGCTCCGTCGGCACCGCGTGGGCATCCCCAAGGTCGCGCTGCCACCAACCCACATCGTGCCACGAGTCCAGCTTGTAGCCGATTCGCTCGAAGACGCCGATCGCCGTGAAGCCCAGGCTCTCGTGGAACCCAACGCTGGCCGCGTTCGGAAGGGTGATCCCTGCAAACGCGCGCCGGTATCCCTGAGTCTCGAGGATACGGAAGAGCTCCCGGTACAGAGCGCGCCCTGCGCCAACCCGGCGAGCATCTGCCGCAACGTAAGCGCTCGTCTCAACCGACCACCGATAGCCGGCCCGCGCCCGATGAGGGCTCCCGTACGCGTAGCCCACCACCAGGTCTCCGACACAAGCGGCAAGCCAAGGATGGGTGGGCAGGATTCCCTCGATCCGCGCCTCCATCTCGCCCAAGGACGGCGTCTCGCTCTCAAAGGAGATTGCCGAACCCTCGACCGCTGGGCGGTAGATCTCCACGAAGGCCGCCGCATCTGAGGGCCGAGCCAGGCGAATCGTCAGGTCCATGCAATATTCTGCCCGGTGGCTCCGGCCAAACGCAAAACGGGCGCTCCCAGAAGGGAAGCGCCCGTTTTCTAGCTTACGCTAGGCTTACTTGCGTCGCTTGCGCGCCGCTAGGAGGCCGAGGCCGAGAACGGCCAGCGTTCCGGGTTCCGGAACCGGAGTGACCGAGACGAACTGGTCGCCCGCGATCCCGCCAAAGTTCACCGCACCCGTGGTGGCCAGGTTTCCGGTACCAGCGGGAAGTCCGCCGATGACCTGGTTGCTCATGAAGTTGCCGCCGCTGTTGACGAAGCCGGCCAGCTTGATCGTGTCTAGCCCGGTCGCCCCGAGGGTGGCCAGGTCGAACTGGAACTCGAAGCCGGTCAGCACGCCGGCGCCGTCCGGACTGCTGAACTCGCCAGCCCCACCCGTTACGCCGCCAACATTGCTGTTGTTCAGCTGGAACTGGGACGTACCGGATGTCAGCAGGCTGCCGGTGGCGAAACCGCTGGAGATAAGGTCTCCGCCCGCACCGAGCTCGGCAAAGGAGAGGAACGTGTTGGTGGCATCGTGGCGAACCCACAGCGCGTAGTCGGCATTGAAGCCGCTATCGAACGTGAGGCCGCTCGCATTGCCGTTCAACCAGCCGAAGTCGTCGCTCGAAGCGTTGGTGTTCGAGATCGTGTTGAACCCGCCCGCCTTGCTGTCGATGAAGACCACGTACTTGTTGAAGTTGGACTCGAGGTTGCCCGTGACGACCGCGCTCAAAGTGGAGCCGTCGTTCTTGGCGTAGACGCCATCGATTTCGGAACCGTTGGCGGTAGTGGCCAGGCCGGAAGTGCTGTTCCCGAACTGGGTCGTGTTCTGCTGAACGAACAGGGCGGCTCCGTAGCCGGCTTCCGCGGTTCCGTCCACGATGCTCGCGAACACAGGGGCGGCAAACAGCAACCCTAAGGCGGTGAAACTAAGTTTTCGCATTCTCCTCTGAATCTCCTTATTGCCGTGCTTCTATGCCCGGCAAAGACAGCGTGAATACGTATTCACGCACTCTGCAATGTTACCCAGTCTTGCGTCCCGGACAACAAGGAAAGTCGTAAATCGGCCCCGAATCGACCAACTTTGTCCCCCGAACGGGTGAGCGGGCCGGGGAACGGCTTCGCCGGGTAGAACCTCCTGCGAAGTCCGCCGAAGCCAAGCATGTCCAGCACGATCTTTCTTCCCGTCCTGATCCTGAGCATGATCAGCGCCCTCTGGCTGGCAGCCGTTGTCGGACTCCGCCGAGGATCGAAGCACGAGTCCTACAGCCCCGGTCTAGGGCCGATCCGCTCCGTCCTCTTTAGCCTCTTCGGCTTGCTGAGCGCCTTCGCCTTCAACGGGGCCGCGAATCGCCACGAGATGCGCCAAGACTCCATTCGAGAGGAAGGCATTTCGATGCGGAACTTCTACCTCCAGCTCGAAGTGTTGCCCCTCGCCAGTCAGCAGGCCGTCCTTCCAACCTTCTGGAATTACGTGGACCTTAGGTTCCAGCAACAACGCCCGAACCGGGCCGCGAACAGCTCCGATCTCATCGTGTCCCAGAACGAGGCAAACCTGGACTACCTCTGGAAAGCGATCCTCCGGATGTCCCTCGATCCAGACACTCAAGTCGCCGCTACCGCCCTCCAGCCCACCTTCTTGGCAATGTTCGATGCCCGAAGCCGGCAAATTCTCCAAGCCCAATCCCACCCTCCCGAGGTGCTGTTCGTGGGATTGGGAATCCTTGGCCTCGTCTGCTCCTTCTACGTGGGCTACGGGCTCGCCGGACAGCGACGTTGGAGCTACGCCCACCTGCTTGCCTTCTCAGCCGTGATGGGGATGATCTACTACCTGACGATCGACTTCGAGTTCCCCCAACTCGGGTACATCCAATCCGAAGCCCGAACCCAGTTCTTCGAGGCGCGCGTTGCCTCACCCATCCTAGGCCGCGAGGGGCACCAGAGTCCCCAAGAGAAGCCCGCCGGTGCGCCGGTGCCGCCAGATCAGAAGGCGCTATCGGACGGGACCTCGGACGATGCCGCCGGCGCACCGCCCGAGCCTGATCCCGCCCCGACGCCAGAGCAAGGCTCTGCTCCTGGCGCAAAGACCGGAAGTCCGCCCGACTAGGGCGCCTTGTAGCTCACCGCTTTGACCAGCAGAACGTTGAAGTTCTTGCCCGCCTTGATCACAACCTCGCGCGGCTTGCTGGTCGCCGCGCCAACTGCGCCGCCGATCAGACCGCCGATGATCGCCCCGGACCCCTTGTTCTTGTTGAGGAGAACGCCCGCCGCCGCGCCAATCCCCGCGCCCGTCGTGGCGTCGGTCGAGGTCCGACCCTTGTCCGACTTGATGCCCGTATCGACCGGCATTCCCTCGATCTTCACCGCCTGGCCGCCCGGCAGTACCGCCTTGGTGAAGCTGAACACCAGCTTGGCCGAGGACTTCTTGGTCTTGGGCGTGAACTCCGTGACATAGCCGGCGAAGACCGTTCCCTCGGGGAAGATGCTCGGGTCGTCGCTCAGGCTGTTCGCCTTGACTTTATCTCCCACCCGAACCGTCTTCGAGTCGATCGCGGTCAGCAGGACCGCCGGGACTTTCGTGTTCTTTGGGATGTTGTAGGTCTCCGCGACCGCGCTGCCAAATGCGGCTAGGGTGAGGAGGCTGAGCAGGGCAAATCGAGGGTTTCTCATGCCCAGGTTATAGCAGAATCAGCCAGCAATTCGGACAAGTGTTTTCCCCCGAGCCCTGGGGATAACCATGTTGAAAAGATGAGGGCAACAAACCCTTGACATACAACTGCTGGGGGGTGGACAATGATCAAGCCGCTACATCTTGTGGTGGCTTGAGGAGCAAGGATGCGCTGTCCCTACTGTGGCTACGAAGATTTACGAGTGCTAGACTCCCGCCCCGCGCGGGACGGAGAAGCAATCCGCCGCAGACGCGAATGCGCACAATGCAACCGAAGATTCACGACGTTCGAGGCCCTGGAAAAGGCGCGCCTCTTCGTCATCAAAAGAGACGGCACGCGCCAGGAGTTCAGCCGGGACAAGGTCCTAGACTCCATGCTCATCGCCTGCCGCAAACGAAGGGTCCCCGTAGAGGACCTGCAAGACGCCACCACCCGCATCGAGCGGGTCCTGCGGCAAGACTACGACGACGAGATGCCCAGCTCGGTCATCGGTGAATCGGTCATGGAAGAACTCCAGAAGATCGACACCGTGGCCTACGTGCGCTTCGCCTCCGTCTATCGAGAATTCGAAACCGTCGATGACTTCCGGGAGATCATCGCCGCCATGAAGAAAGCCCGGACCCCGCGCAAAGCCGCGCACCTGCCGGACTAGCCAAGTCCGGCCCCCGCCACCAAAGACGAAAGTCTGCCATCCCCCGCCTTAACGAAACGACCAAGCCTCAAGGAAAGAGCAAGCCAGCAACATGAAAATCAAGCGCTACTTCACCATCGCCGGATCCGACCCCTACGCGGGAATCGACTTCGAGCCGCGCCGGTCCGAGATCAAGAATCCGGACGGCAGCCCGGTCTTCCTCATGGAGAACGTGATGGTCCCCAGCTTCTGGAGCCAAGTCGCCACCGACATCCTCGCCCAGAAGTACTTCCGCAAAGCCGGCCTCAAGGATGCAGACAACGGCCCCGGCCACCCCAGCGCCTACGGAGACGCAAACGCCGACTGTGAGACCGACAGCCGCCAAGTCTTCCACCGCCTCGCCGGATGCTGGCGCAACTGGGGCGAGAACAACGGCTACTTCGACTCCCCCGAAGACGCCTCCGCCTTCTACGACGAGCTCGTGCACATGCTGGCCAAGCAGATGGCCGCGCCCAACAGCCCGCAGTGGTTCAACACCGGCCTCCACTACGCCTACGGAATCACCGGCACTCCCCAGGGCCACTACTTTGTGAACGGCAAGACCAACCAGCTGGAGCGCAGCGCCAACGCCTACGAGCGACCCCAGCCCCACGCCTGCTTCATCCTCGGCGTCAAAGACGACCTCGTCAACGAGGGCGGCATCATGGACCTCTGGACCCGCGAGGCCCGCATCTTCAAGTACGGCTCCGGAGTGGGCACCAACTTCTCTAAGATTCGTTCGGAGAACGAACGACTTTCCGGAGGAGGGAAGTCCAGCGGGCTCATGTCCTTCCTGCGCGTGGGAGACCGTAGCGCCGGCGCCATCAAGAGCGGAGGCACCACCCGCCGCGCCGCCAAGATGGTCTGCCTAGACATGGACCACCCGGACATCCAGACCTTCATCAACTGGAAGGTCATCGAGGAGCAGAAGGTCGCCGCCCTCGTCACCGGCTCCGCCCTCAACCAGAAGCACCTCAACGCCGTCATTCGAGCCTGCTGGAGTGAGAACGTCGCCGCCGAGAACCGGGCCAACCCCCGCAACAACCCGGACCTGCGCCGCGCGATCGCCGAGGCCAAGGCCGCGATGATCCCGCTCAACTACATCCAGCGGGCCATCCAGCTCGCCCAGCAGGGCGCCACCAGCATCGAGTTCCCGGTCTACGACACCGGCTACGAGTCCGAGGCCTACAACACCGTCAGCGGCCAGAACTCCAACAACTCCGTGCGGGTACCTAACGATTTCTTCGTCGCGGTGGAGAACAACGGCGACTGGAACCTCACCTACCGGTCCACCGGCAAGATCTCCCAGACCTTGAAGGCCAAGGAGCTTTGGGAAGACATCTGCGAAGCCGCCTGGTCCTGCGCCGACCCCGGCCTGCAGTACGACACCACCATAAACGAGTGGCACACCTGCCCGGCCGATGGACGCATCAACGCCAGCAACCCCTGCAGCGAGTACATGTTCCTGGACGACACCGCCTGCAACCTGGCCAGCATCAACTTGGTCCGGTTCTACAACCAGCAGACCGGCCAGTTCGACGTCGAGGGATACCGACACGCCATCCGCCTCTGGACCGTGGTCCTGGAAATCAGCGTCCTCATGGCCCAGTTCCCGAGCCGCGAGATCGCCCAGCTCAGCTACGACTTCCGAACCCTCGGCCTCGGATACGCCAACCTTGGCGCGCTCCTCATGCAGATGGGCATCCCCTACGACAGCCCGCAGGGATTCGCGATCGCCGGCTCCCTCACCGCCGTCCTGGGTGGCGATAGCTACGCCGCCAGCGCCGAGATCGCCCGCGAGCTCGGAGCCTTTCCACGCTACGATGCCAACAAGGACAGCATGCTCCGCGTGGTGCGCAACCACCGCCGCGCCGCCTACAACGTGCCCAAGGACGACTACGAGGGCCTCAGCGTCTACCCGGTCGGCATCGCCCCCGAGAACTGCCCGGCCGACTTCCTTTACGCCTCCCAGAACGCCTGGGATCGCGCGCTCGAGCTCGGAGAGCAGCACGGATTCCGCAACGCCCAGGTCACCGTCCTCGCCCCAACCGGCACGATCGGCCTGATCATGGACTGCGACACCACCGGAATCGAGCCGGACTTCGCCCTCGTGAAGTTCAAGAAGCTCGCCGGCGGCGGCTACTTCAAGATCATCAACCAGTCGGTCCCGCCCGCGCTCACCAAGCTGGGCTACTCCGAGACCCAGATTGGCAACATCATCCGCTACGCCACCGGACACGGAACCCTCAAGGGAGCCCCCAGCGTGAACCACGAGACCCTGGCCGCCAAGGGCTTCACCCCCGAGGCCCTCGCCAAGGTCGAGGCCCAGCTCGCCTCCGCCTTCGAGATCCAGTTCGTGTTCAACCACTACAACCTGGGCCTGGAGTTCTGCCAGAGCCTCGGCTTCACGGAAGAGCAGCTCAACGACTGGTCGTTCAACATGCTGGAAGCCCTGGGCTTCGGCAAGGACCAGATCGAGGCTGCCAACGAGTTCGTCTGCGGAACCATGACCGTGGAAGGCGCGCCCGAGCTGAGGCCCGAGCACCTGCCCGTCTTCGATTGCGCCAACCGATGCGGAAAGAAAGGCCAGCGCTACATCTTGGCCGAAGGCCACATCCGCATGATGGCCGCCGCCCAGCCCTTCCTCAGCGGAGCCATCAGCAAAACCATCAACCTCCCCGGCGAGGCCAGCATCCAAGACATCAAGGACGCCTACTGGCTCTCCTGGACCCTGGGCCTCAAGGCCAACGCCCTGTATCGGGACGGCAGCAAGCTAAGCCAACCCCTAAACAGCTCCGCAGACGATTCGGCGGCCGCAATCCTAGAGGCATCGCTCGACGATAGCTTCGCAGTGGCAGAGCATGGTAATGCAATAGCTCCGGAAACAACGCAAAGCAATGCTGAGCCATCGCCAATCCACGCCCAGCCATCCCAACACGCCGCCGTAGAAGCCGCCGCTACCAAACTCGTCTACCGCTACCTCGCCAAGCGACGAAACATGCCCGGACGCCGCAAGGGCTACACCCAGAAGGCCCGCATCGGCGGACACAAGGTGTACCTGCGCACCGGCGAGTTCGAGGACGGAAGCCTCGGCGAGATCTTCATCGACATGCACCGCGAAGGCGCCGCCTTCCGCTCGCTGATGAACTGCTTCGCCATCGCCATCTCGCTGGGCCTGCAGTACGGAGTCCCGCTAGAGGAGTTTGTGGAGGCGTTCGTCTTCACCCGCTTCGAGCCGAACGGCAGCGTCCAGGGCCACGACAACATCAAGATGGCCACCAGCATGATCGACTACATCTTCCGCGAGCTGGCGCTGTCCTACCTGGGCCGCACCGACCTCGTGCAGGTGAAGCCCGAGGACCTGCGAGGCGACACCGTAGGCAACCCCAACCAAATCCCGGATTACGATGAGGAAGAAGAGGTCGGCGACGTCGAAGGCTACGTCCCCGGCCGAGCCTACGAAGACCACGGCTCCGCCGGCTACGACCCTAGCGACCCCGAGGACGGTGGCCAAACCCCCCTCCCTTTTGATCCCAACAACAACCTAGCCGTAGGCTCCCCAACCTGGGCCCTGGAAGAAGAGGGAAGAAGGAAGACCGCCGCCGTGGCCCTAGCAGAAGCTCCGGTAACCACTGCAAAGCCACTGCTAAGCAACGCCAAGCCACCGCAAAGCACGCCTCTCGGCACCATGAGCGGCGAGCGAATGCTAAAGGTCCGCGAAGCCAAACTAAAAGGCTACGAAGGCGACCCCTGCGGCTCCTGCGGCTCGTTCACATTGGTCAGGAACGGCGTCTGCCTCAAGTGCGATTCGTGTGGTGCCACGAGCGGGTGTTCGTAATGCTGTGATGCCTCCACAGCTTGCTGTGGAGGCTTGAACTCGAAGCTCGGCTCGAGGAATGCAAGCCCAACAACCCCCCAAAGCCTCAACAGCAAGCTGCTGAGGCATCAAGTCTGAAGCGTCTAGAGCGAGCGAAGCACCCAGTCAAGGTCGATTCCGGACTCCTCTGACCACGCCCCAGCCGCAAACGCAGAGGCGCTAGAGAACGGATAGCCGACCGACCTGTCGCTAAGTTCGGCACGTACTGGGTTCTGGTGGATGTACTGCACCTTCTGCCAGAACACCGACTCCGACCCAACTACAACGCTGCGAAAGCTTCTCTGCCAGAAGGTCCTGCGATTCAGTCCGGTCTGCTCGCGGAATTCCTCCAGTTCAGACGGCAACAGCATCGGGCGCACCTCGCGAGCCGAGCAAGACTTGACCCGTTGCACCAGTCCAGAAATCTGCGCGGACTCAGGCAGATGAACGAGGAAGTGCACATGGTGCGGCATCACCACGTAGGCGTGGAGTGGAGCACCCAACACCTGGCATTCACGCAAAAGGACGCGGGTCATCTGGGCGGCCGGCTCAGCGCGCTGGAAAACCCGCGCAAAGTCCAGCGCGGTGGTAGTCACGAAGCTGACATCACCACCCACCGCCTCGTTCTGCCAGTGCCGGTATCGCGGCATGAATGCAGTATGGAAGCCGTGATGCCTCCGCAGCTCGCTGTGGAGGCTAAGGAACCTAGTGACCAGAGCCGAGCTGACCGAGACGAGCCTCAACCGGCTGCTGAGGCATCGAATCCCGTCAAGGTGGACCCGACTCTGGTCGAAACGAAAGGGGTTGCGTGAAGGCTCAGCCGCCGACAAGTCCGATCCCGAGTCGGGACGGGGTTGGGTGGGCAAGACGTCGGCGGGCCCAACGCCCGGTTGACCATCCGCGTCTCCAAACCCGAACAACCATGGCCCAACAAACCAGGTTCAAAGAAATGTCCCGTCCCGACCAAAACCTTCTGCGGAGCCCGTGATGATGATATTCGCGCCAACATCCGTCCCTGTCACGACGAGAACCACGGCGGATCCTCCCCGGGGCGAATCCGAATCGCCCGGCGGTTGAACGGCCCGGTGAGTATCCTCACCCGATGCACACCGTCCGCCGAGCCGGGCCCGCCGACCTGTCCGCGGTCTGCGCCATCTGGAACGCCATCTGGCCCAACCGATCCACCGACGTGGAGGAAATGGAGCGCGGAGACCGCACCCTCCCCGAGCCCATGCGAGAACTCCGCTGGCTCGCGGAAAGCAACGGCGTCCCCGCCGGAATGGCCTGGGCGTTCCGCCCAGCCGGGCACTTCCACGAAGGGAAGTGGATCGTCGAGGTCGCCGTCGATCCCGCGTTCCGCGGGCAAGGCATCGGCGCCGATCTGTACCGGGTGGCCCACCAGCACGTAGCCGAGCAGGGCATCCTCCACCTCTCGTCCCAGGTCCAGGAAGGCGACGAGATCGCCATCGGCTTCGCCGAGCGCCGGGGCTTCCGCGAACTCAACCGAACCTTCCTCTCCGAACTCGACCTCGCAACCGTAGACCCCGCCGCCCTCGCACAACGAGTGCAACAGGCCGCCGGATACCGCTTCGCGTCCATGGCGGACCTGGACTCGCCCGAGTTCCGGCACCGCTTCCACGAGCTGTTCGAAGTGGTGCGCAAAGACGTCCCCCGCCCGGAGCCTCCCGTGCGCATGGAGTTCTCCTTCTTCGAGGAGCAGGTTCTGGAGGAGCCCAACTTCCTCTGGCAAGAGTCGCAAGTGGCCCTCTACGGCGAGGACCTAGTCGGCTTCACCGGCGTCTACCGCGGCGCCCGCGAAGGCTGGATCGACCAATGGACGACCGGCGTCCTGCGAGAGCATCGCGGCAAAGGGGTCGCCTTCGGTCTCAAGGCCGCCTGCGCCCTCCAGATCCTGAACTCCGGCTTCCGAGCCATCAGCACCGACAACAGCAGCGAGAACGTCGCGATGCTGGCCATCAACGAGAAGATGGGCTTCGTCCGCAGCGTCGCCGTCCTCACGGTCCGCACCGCCTTATCGAACGCCTAAGTGTGTACAATCACACCCCCATGACCCAACCCTGGACCCGCGTCGCCGCCTACGGAATCCTCGTCCAGAACGGGGCCATCCTCCTGTGCCGCCTCGCCCAAATCCAAGACGCCGGCAAGTGGACCCTCCCCGGCGGCGGCCTAAACTTCGGCGAGCACCCCGAGGCGGCCCTCGTCCGAGAACTCCGAGAGGAGACCGGCTACCGGGTCCAGCCCATCAAGCTCCTCGCCGTAGACTCCATGCACTTCAGCAACCAAACGCGCCCCCTCCACGCCATCCGCATTATCTACCAAGCCGAAATCCTCCAAGGCGAACTCCGAAACGAGCAAGAGGGAACCACCGACCTCTGCGAATGGATCCCACTCCACCAGGCCGCCAACCTTCCCCTGGTCGATCTCGCCGCCCTCGGCGTCCGCCTCGCCCAAAGCGTCTAACTTTGGAGATCCAGCCCGCGATGTCGTATCATCGGAATACGTATTCCGAATCGGTGCAAAGATGCTTCGACGACTTTCGCTCTTCCTGCTGATCGCGGCCCCGGCTGTCGTGCCCGCCGATGTCCTCCTTCAAGGCTTCTACTGGGACGTGCCCTCCCCAGCAGCCGATAGCGCAGGAGCCGATTGGTGGTGGAACAAGGTTGCCCGCGAGTCCAACGCCTGGAGCAAGTCCGGCTTCACCGCCGTCTGGATCCCCAACCCCCAGAAGGGAGCCTTCGGGGGCTACTCGATGGGCTACGACCCGTTCGACGACTACGACCTCGGCAGCAAAGGCCAGCGCTTCACCTACCCAACCCGCTTTGGCACCCGCGAGCAGCTTCAAAGGGCCTGCGCCTACCTCCGCGCCAACGGCCTCAACATCATCCTCGAGTCCGTCCACAACCACCGCAACGGAGACGACGGTTTCTACAACTTCGCCTACTCCAACGCCTACGGGGTCTGGGGGCAGGGCAGGTTCGGCAAGGGCCCCAACGACTTCCATCCCCAAGTAGCCCAATGTCCCAACGTCTACGATAGCGGCGAGAGCTTCTCCATGTTTGGAAGGGACGTCGCCCACGTCAACGGCGGCGGCCAATGGATCGGCAACGGCATCAAGGCCTCCAGCGACTGGCTCACCAAAGCCCTCGACGTCCAGGGCTACCGCCTGGATTACGTGAAGGGCGTCAGCACCGACTGGCTCAAGTCCTGGCTCTCCCACGGGGCCATGGCCAACAAGTTCGCCGTGGGCGAGTTCTACGACTACAACCTCGGAGCCATCCAGTACTGGAAAGGCACGATGATGGAGAACCGGGTGAGCGCCTTCGATTTCCCCCTGCGCGGCACCCTGAAGGAGATGTGCGCCAACCCAACCGGGTTCGACATGCGCAACCTAGACCACGCTGGCCTTGCCGGAGTCGATCCCCTCGGAGCCGTCACCTTCGTCGAGAACCACGACACCGACCGAGACGACCCGATCAGCAACCGGAAGATGATGGCCTACGCCTACATCCTCACCTCGGAAGGCTATCCAACCGTCTTCTACAAGGACTACAGCACCGACGCAGGTTGCTACGGACTCAAGCCCTGGATCGACAACCTGATGTGGATCCGCGCCAAGATCGCGCAGGGAAGCACCCAGGAGCGTTGGAAGAGCGACCGCGTCTTCGCTTACGAGCGCACCGGCGGCTCGCGCCTCCTCGTCGGCCTCAACAACCAAAGCGGATCGTCCACGGTTACTGTCCAAACCGGCTTCCCGGCCAACACCGTGATCAAGGACTACACCGGCAACTCGCCCGATGTCACGGTGAACGCCAGCGGCCAGGCAACCGTTACCATCCCCGGCAACGGGCTCGGCCGCGGATACGTGGCCTACTCGGTGACCGGCATCTCTGGAACCCTAGACGCGGGCAACAACCAGACCACCCAGGAGTTCGCCGGCGCCTCCGACCTCGATATTCGCCCCGCCGAGGCTGGAATCTGGAACCAGGTCTGCCGCATCGAGACCGACGCCAAGCCCCTCAAGGTCGAGCTCTACATGAACCGAACCGGCTGGAACTCGCGCACCGTGGCCACCGTGCAAGCCCTCGGCCCCAAAGGCGAGACTCTGGGCGCCGGCCATCTTTCTGCCACGGGTCCCCAAGGCAACCTCTTCAAGATCGCCAATCCGCGCCGAGGCTGGGTGCGCCTACGAATCCAACTCGCGAACATCAAAGGCGCCAAGTCGCCGTTCTGGCTGAAGGTCAACTACACCGCGCCCCGAGTCGCTGACTAACGGTCGAGGAGGAGTTCGGCCCATGAGGGCAGGGAAGAGACACTCCAAGACAACGCCTTTGGTCGCCAGTCCCTAACAACCAGCTACCCTAACTACTAGGGAACAGCTGTTGAAGGTTCGCCAGAGCCTCGGGTAACTGGGCTCGAAAGTCCCTCCAGTTGCACTCCAAGCTAACCGTGCTGTCGTAGCCCAACTCCTGCAGCCGAGAAGCAAAGGTCTGAATCATCGGATCGTCCGCAGACGGTGGATTCCGTGGAAGATCGCCTAAGTGCACGTGGGCCGGCACGATCGGAACCTCCTCGCGGACAGCTTCCTCGATCGAAAGCACCCGACCCGCCCGATCCCACTCCTTAAGCAGGTGGAAACTGTCGGCGGTGTAAGCCAGGTCGTGCTCTTCCAGAGCCAGCGCCATCCGGCCAAGCTCGTTCCAGACGTCGGTCTCGGATTGCTCCAAGCTTTCAGGAGCCACCACGATCCCTTCGTAGGAGGCGATCTCCTGGCAGGCCGCAACCAGGTCTAGGAATCGCTCCTCTGCCTCCTCGACCCCGATGCCCGCGCTTCGCCGCGCCGCTCCGCTTCCGATTACCATCGTCCGAACCCCCAGGCTGCCGGCCCGCTCGATGGTCCGCTGGGCGTAGGGGCGCCAGTCGGATTGGTACAAGGGCAGGTCTCCCGGGAAGAACACGTTGGTGCAACGGATTGGGAGGCCCTGATACGGGGCGGGGTCCCAGGTCTCCGAGCGTCCCTGGAATCCCACCGCCGCCAGCTCGACGTAGTCGAAGCCCGTATCCAGCGCAAAGCGCGCCTGATCGAGGCCGCAACAAACGCCGAATTTCATGGGCCTACTCGATCTCCACGCGCTTGCCGCCGTTCCGGGCCGACTTGTAGATCGCCAGAATCACCTTAACGGGCTCCAGCGCCATCTCGCCGGTAATGAACGGGTCTCGCTTATCGGTGATCGCCTGAACCCAGTCCTCCACTTGGAGCCGGTGCTGCTCGCCCCAGATCGCGCTCGGGTCAGAAGCTCCGGTTCCCGCCGCGCTCGCCTGATCGTGGACTTGGAGGTTGGGGGTCGGCTGCTGCTGAACGCCGCGTCCGTACTTGCCCTCGCTCGCGGCTTCCTTGTCGGCTTCCCAGACCTTGATCTTGTCGCCTTCTACCACTACGGTTCCGTAGCGTCCGTGCACTTCCATCCGCTCCCCAAGGCCCGGATAAACCGCCGTGGAACCGTAGATGATGCCGGTCGCGCCGTTCTTGTACTCCACGAGTGCCTGGGCAACGTCCTCGACCTCGATCCGCTCATGGGTGGCCGTCCGAACCTGAGCCTGGACCGACTTCACGCCGCCCATCACCCACTGGATCATGTCCACGTAATGGACGCCCTGGTTCATCAGGCAGCCTCCCCCGTCCAGTTTCCACGTCCCCCGCCAGTCGCCTGAGTCGTAGTAAGCCTGAGTCCGGAACCACTTGATGTACGCGTCGCCCGCCACCAGCTGCCCAAGGCCATCATTCTGGGCCGCCTCGCGCAACGCCCGAATGTCCTTTGCGAAGCGGTGCTGGCTAACCACCGTCAGCGCGACCTTGTTCCTGCGCCCAGCCTCGATCAACTTCCGCGCGGCCTTCACGCTCACGTCGATCGGCTTCTCGCAGAGCAGGTGCTTGCCCGCCTCCGCGACCTGAACTCCAACCTTGGCATGGTGCCCGCTGGGGATGCCCAGGGTGACCGCGTCAACGTCGTCGAGCATCTTCTTCACCGACGTGTAAGCCTTGACGCCATGCTTGTCCGCCAGGGCTTTTGCCCGCTCTTTGACCACGTCGCAGACCCCGACGAGCTTTGCGCCCTCGACTCCTTTGATCGCGTCGCAGTGTACGGGCCCGATCGCCCCGCATCCAATCACTCCAATCTTTACCAACCTGCTGTTCCTCCTAACCGGTTCAAGACGGACCGAAATGCGCTTGTGGCCCGTTCAAATTGTTGCTCGCCGCTGAATCCGCCCTGGGTTCCCGCGACTTCCAAGTGGGGCTCCATCGTGAACGTTCCGTGCCACTCGCTCTCCAAAACCCTGGCCAGGAACGGCTCGATCTCCCCATCCCCGTCTCCTGCGGGCACCACCTGCCTCGTTGCTCGCACCGCGTCCTTGATGTGGATCGTGTCGGTGTAGGGAACCACCCAATCCAGCCAGTCGGCCAAGGGCGAGAACCCGAGCTGCACGGTGTTCGCGAAGTCGAAGGCGAACCGAAAGTGCGGGCCGTGCAAAGCCTCCATCAACCGGCGGGCATTGGCGGGATACGCGCCGTAGTAGCGGGCATCGTTCTCGTGGAGCAAGATCAGATTCGCCTGCTTGGCCATCTCAACCTGCTCAGCCATCCAGGCAAGCACCTCTGGCCAAGCGGCCTCATGGTCGCCCTCCGGAACCTCGGGCGAGAAAATCCGGATCCGCTTCGCTCCCAAGTGCCGGGCCGCCCGAATCGCCTTCTTCAAACGGCCAACCTCCGCGATTCGATTGTCCGCAGAGAAGGGAACCTTGTTCACCGGAGAGCCAACCGCCTGAACGGCCAAGCCGATATGGAGGGCAGCAGACTTCACCTCTTCCAGCTGCTCGTCCGTCAGATCGAGCACGTTCACGCCCTCGACGCTCCGAATGTCCACTCCCGTCAGGCCAAGCCGCCTCGCGACCGCCAACTGCTCGGCCAGGTGAGGGCTGATTTCGTCAACGAACCCCGTCAGTGGGAATCGGCGATCCATGACCGGACGATACCTTGGCTCACCTTAGGCCGTTTGCCTGGCGATTCGGAGCTACCAGCTTCCGCCGCCGCCGCCGCCGAAGCCGCCGCCCGAGAAACCGCCGCCTCCGCTAAACCCTGAGTTGCCACCGCTGGCTCCGTCTGATCGAGGCGGGGTAGATGCTGCGCGTCCCACGGCATCTGAAATGGTGTTCATATCGCTCCCAAAGTAGAGCGCATTGAACGGCGTGCCGTAGGGTGCGGCATACCACTCCGGCATCTCATGGAGGATTCCCTCGAACTTCTTGGCCCACTCGGTCGCGAGCCCGAAGGCGATTGCGTGGGGCAAGTAGTCCTCAAAGAGTTTGAGGTCAGGCTCGCGATTCATCCCGAACTCGATTTCTCCTCCCCGAGCGCGCTTGATGAACTCCTCGAATCCCCGCACCCTGGCGTGGGCTTGCGCCCCCATCTTGGTTCGCTTTGGCATTCCTCCGGAGAACGCCCAGACGATGGCGAGGCCGATCCCCGCGCCCACGATCGAGGGCAGGAGGGAACCGATCGGATTCAGAATCGCGGTCAGAAAGCCCAGCAGCACCACGACGAGGGTCCCACCGATCCCCCAGGCGACCCTGGCCGTCTCGGGAGAAGTCCGGTAGTAGCCCCGCGCAACGAGGGAATCGTACAGCGCGCTACGAAGGCCGCTCACGTGAGGCGCCACGTCCGTTCGCAACTCCGAGTTGCCCACCATCCTGCCGGCTGGTGCGAGATGTCCCAAAAGACGACGCTCCATCAGCGGTAGGTCGGGCGACGCATCCGTCCGCAAGATCTCGAGGTCCGCCGTCCGCTTTTTGAAGACGAGGCCTTCCTCTTTGGGATGGATCTTCAGATAACCCTTCGTGGCCAGGTTAATGATGCCGGCCGACAGATCCCGCAGGTCCACCTTCTCATCCAGCAAGGTTCCGGCCTCCGATCCGCTGATGCCGTCGGGCGGCTCGAACTGCACCACCATCGGGCCGCCAAACGGGTCCTTCCCGTGACGGAACCACAGCATGGGCATCGCCAGCAAAGCCAGGATCGGAATCCCAAACCCAAGGTTCTCGGCGATCATGTCGAGGACGTCCTGCATCTTGCTCGGACGTGGAATGGTCTTCTCCGGCAGATCGAGGACGAGCGTGATGCCCTCCCCCTGATTCAGAGGCCTCGTCGAGCCAAAGGTGGCTTCTCCTCGCTTGAGGTCCAGAAAGGCCCCGCTTGGATCGGACTGCTGTCCCTTTCCATTCACGACCACGCCCTCCTTAGATCCGTAGGAACCCACCAGGATCCGCGCCCGAACCTGCTTCGGGTCAGCGTCTGGGAAGCGAATGTGGGCGGTCGCACGGCCCAGCGGAACGTCCCACTCGTTTCCGGTCACGTTCCAGTAGAGCTCCACGCTTGGAGTCCAATCCTCCATTTCGTCGAACCAGTTGAGCATCTTCCGAACCCGATACCGGATCGTGTAGGTCTTTCGGGTTCCGCCTGGGAAGGTGATGTCCTTGTCCCCAAGGCGCATCTTCAGGCTCGAGTTCTCCCGAGTCACCTTCGTGGTGACTTGCTGTCCGTTCTCGTCGGAGGCGGAAATGTTGTCCAGGTAGATGGCCCGAACCATCCCGCGCCCGTTGTCGTACTTCACCGGAATCGTCCGGAAGATGCCACGGCGCGGCACGTTGAACTCCACCGCGATCTTCTCACTGACGTTCATCGCGCCATCCGAACGAAGCTCGAGCTCCGTATCGAACCGGTCGATCGTGAACTCCTGCGCCAATGCGGGCATCGTTAAGAAGATCAGGAGACCCAACAAAGGAATCGCGCGGCGCAACATGCTTAACAGAAGTATATCGGCGTGATCGTCGCCGCGTTGCGCCTCACTAGGCTCGGCAGATGGTCCTGATCATGGAAAGTCAGATGCCTCCTCGTCCTGAATGGGCCAGCTAGAGTGCCTGTTGGGTTTGTCGTGGTCTGTCGCGGTGCACCTTCTTAGGTACATTCCGCAGATGCGGGCTTGTTTCGTGTTGCTCCTCTGGTGTCTGGTCCTGGTCGGGCACGCACAACCTCTACCTACGACCTCGACCATCGCAGGAACCCGATTCGGCGCGCTCGATATCGACGTCCATCCAAGCGGCGAGTACGTTGCGGTAGCCGTGGCTGGCTGGTCCCCGCAGTGGTGGATCTACCAATTCGAGACGGGCTATGCCCAACTTGTCAAGAAAGTACCTTTGCCAGCGTTGCCGCACCAGGTTCGATACTCCCCGGACGGATTCTGGGCGGTCGTCAACTACGGATCCGGCAACTGCGACATCTACCGAACGCCCCGTTGGGATTTCTACGCCTCCATCCGAAAGAACAGCGGGGGCTTAGGCTATGCCGAGTTCGATGGGGTGAGCCGTCACCTAGGGATTCAGGGGGAGTACATCTACCGGATGTCTGACCTTCAACCGATGCTTGTTACCAGACAGGGCAATCACTACACATTCTCGTCGTTCATCGGTCTGGAGGCTGTCATTTCGATTTGGGGCGTTTGGGGTGGCGGTAACAGGTTGATCGAAGCCGAGACGTTGGAGGAATTGGATTCGAAATCGTTTCCATATGGTGGTGGCATTTTCCCTCCCCATCGCTCAGGCATCTTTGGCTACTTGAACGGCAATGGGCCATTAACATTGCATGAGTATGAGCATGACAAGATTCTCCTTCGAAGTGCGAGTTCTGGTCTGTCGTACATCTCAAACGTCCGGCTTTCACCAACCGCTCAGTTCATTACCTACTGCAGGCAAGCGGATCCGGGCACTTTGGGCGTGATGGGGTTCGATCCCGTTCTCTTCTCCTTCGACGAACACTTCGGATACTCTGGCCATCTCCAGACGGGGTATGCAAAAGGGGCGGTCTTTGCGCCCCCCGATTGGCAGTTGGGCCAGGTTCGGATCGCCTCGATGACGCAGGGTGGTGACGCTGGCTGGCTGAAGATGCCCGAAAAGTGGCTCCTCGTAGACTTCCTTCCCCATGTGGGAACCGTTACCCAGGCCAGTTCTCCGCAGGACCCGCGTGAGATGGCTGTGGCTGCCTACCTTGGATCGGCCTTTAAGAAGGGCATTCGAATCTGGAGTGTCCCAGACACCGGCGCCCCTGTGGTGAAGAAGGTTTTGAAGTCAACCGACACCGTCCGCAGACTTCACTACTTCCAGAAGGGAGCCAGGCTCGCGGCGGTACACGACGCCTTCGTGGAAGTTTGGGATCTGGCCGGCGACGGAAACACTCCTCTCGGGACGGTTGAGATCGGTTCGCCAATCCGAAAGTCATCGTGTGCGAGTGATCAGTTATGTCTCACCAAGTCTAGCGGCGAGGTTCTGATGTTGGACCTTCAGGCACTGACTTTGAGAAGTCTTGGGACAGTCACAAATGCGTCTGGTGCTTACCTTTCACCAGACGCCCAGAAGGTTGCCGTGGTCGGGGAGGGGATCTCGATCCGATCCACCCAAGACTTCACCCCACTCAGCTTTCTGTCACCCAATGGAAACTATCTTTCGAGTTGCACGTGGAGCCCAGATGGAAGGTGGCTCTTCTCTGGCTCGAATGGTGGTGGATCAGCCTATGTTACGAAGTTCCCGATGACCAAACTGAAGGGCGACAAGGTTGTTGAGCGAGCCTTCCCAACTGATGGGAACGCACCTCACATCGAGGTTTCCCCGGATGGAGGCAGCATCTCGGCATACGTTGCGTACGCCACCAAACTTCGACTCCTAGACACTAACACTCTTCGAACGCTGCGTGAGTACGACGGCGATGTATCAGGCCTCGCGGAGCCAGGCGGGGTCGCCTACCTCGCGGGCGGGCAAAGGATGGCGGTCGCAACCCTAGATGGTCCGATCGGAATCTTGCGAAACCCGGTGGCGAAGAAGATCATCAAGCAGAATCCCTAGCGCCATCTAGCCGCCAATTGCCGCGAAGCCCAGTACGGTTTCGTTGCTTTCACCGAGGGGCCGTGGGTAGGATGTAGATTCGCGCGAAATGTCCATGCCCATCCCTTGCCGCCATCAAGATTCCTCTTGCGATCGGCCGGGGCGCGTGGCGTGAGCATCCACCAAACCCACCATGGCAGACGTTAGCCTGTTTGACAAAATCAAGATCGGAATTGCCAGCGGCGAGGACATCCTCGGCTGGACCCACGGCGAAATTAAGAAGCCGGAGACTATTAACTACCGCACCTTTAAGCCGGAGCGGGACGGACTCTTCTGCGAGCGCATCTTCGGCCCTGTCAAAGACTGGGAGTGCATGTGCGGACGCTACAAGAAGATCAAGTACAAAGGCATCGTCTGCGAGCGATGCGGCGTCGAGGTCACCCGCAGCAAGGTCCGACGTGAGCGAATGGGCCACGTCGAGCTCGCCGCGCCTGTCTGCCACATCTGGTACCTCAAGGGCGTTCCCAGCCCGCTGTCCCTGATCCTGGACATCTCGCCCCGCCTGCTCGAAAAGGTCATCTACTTCGCCAGCTTCATCATCATCGACATTGACGTCGAGGCGATCCAGGATGCCCTTCCCGAGATCCGAAAGGCCGTCGAAGTCGAGAAAGCCGCCCTCCAGGCGCAGATGCGCGAACTGGAAGAAGAGAGCTTCACCCGCCTCGCGGACGACCTCAACAACAACCGCGAAGAGTACGACGACCTGTTCGTCCGAGACCGCTCCAAGGCCGTCAACGACCGGATCAAGGCCGAGTACCGGGACATGGACGATCGGCTCAAGGACCTTGACCTTGCCGTCCAAATCCTTGGCCAGCTCGAGCAGAACCAGCTGATCGACGAGGACAAGTACCGTGCCGTCGCCAAGCTGCTGGACAGCGTCGGCTACCGCATGAACCGGGACCTCCGCTCGCTCCTGCGCGCCAACATCGGCGCCGAAGCGATCAAGGAGCTGCTCCACCGCGTGGACCTCGATCAGCTGGCCCGCCAGTTGCGCATCGAGATCCTCCAGACGCAGAGCCAGCGCCGAGCCCGCGCGATCAAGCGACTCGAAGTCGTCGAAGCCCTGATCTCCTCCAAGAGCAAGGCGGACTGGATGATCCTGGACGTAATCCCGGTCATCTCGCCCGAGCTTCGCCCCATGGTCCAGCTCGACGGCGGCCGCTTCGCGACCTCCGACCTCAACGATCTCTACCGACGCATTATCAACCGAAACAACCGGTTGAAGAAGATCATCGAGATCCACGCGCCGGAGTCGATCATCAACCACGAGAAGCGACTTCTTCAGGAAGCCGTGGACGCCCTCATTGATAACGGCCGCCGCGCGCGCCCCGTCGTCGGCTCCAACTCGCGACCACTCAAGTCCCTGAGCGACATGCTCAAGGGTAAGGAAGGTCGTTTCCGAAAGAACCTGCTTGGTAAGCGCGTCGACTACTCTGGCCGTTCGGTCATCGTCGTCGGCCCGCACCTTAAGCTCCACCAATGCGGCATCCCCAAAGAGATGGCGCTGGAGCTGTTCAAGCCGTTCGTCATGAAGTCGCTGGTCGAAAAGAAGATCACGCAGAATATCAAGACGGCCAAGCGCATGATCGACCGGATGCACCCGGCAGTCTGGGACGGTCTGGAAGAGGTCATCAAGGAGCACCCGGTTCTTCTGAACCGCGCTCCCACGCTGCACCGACTCGGTATCCAGGCGTTCGAGCCCATCCTCGTGGACGGCAAGGCGATCCAGGTTCACCCGCTCGTTTGTAACATGTACAACGCGGACTTCGACGGCGACCAGATGGCCGTCCACGTCCCGCTGAGCACCCAGGCCCAGGCAGAAGCTCGCGTCCTGATGCTGAGCACCCAGAACCTGTTCAGCCCCGCAGACGGTCGCCCGACCTGCGCCCCGGTCCAGGACATCATCCTCGGCTCCTACGCCCTGACCTTTGTCAGCGAGTACGGCAAGCAGAAGCTGATCGAGCAGAAGCTCCTCCACAAGGAGGACCCGCAGAAGAACCCGCCGCCCCGCATCTACAACGGAACGGAGGAGATCAACTTCCACCTGGAGTCGCCCAACAGCGATATCAAGTTGCACATCAACGAGCCCATCCGGGTTCGCTTGACCCGCCCGATCTTCCGAGAGGAAGGCGTGGACTATCGAGACCCCGTCAGCGGAAAGGAGTACCACAAGGTCACCACCGAAACCGAAGACGGAGAGACCCTCGAAGAGCTGGTGGCTTACGACCAGACGTTCGAGACGGTTATCGTGGAGTGCACCCCGGGACAACTGGTGTTCAATCAGATGCTCCCGTATCCGCTCAAGTTCAGCGACGCTCTGCTCCAGACCAGCTTCGACAAGAAGCAGTTGTCGCACATGATCAACGCCTGCCACCGTACCGTCGGTATGGGCGCTACGATCAAGTTGCTGGACGACATGAAGGACCTGGGCTTCAAGTGGGCCACCCGCTACGGCCTCTCGATCGCCATCACGGACATGGATCCGCCCGAGCGACGTGAGGAGATGATCAAGGATGCCGACGACCGATCCACCGCGATCACCGTTCGGTTCCGCCGCGGAATGATGAACTATAACGAGTTCACCCGCGAGCTCATCAACCTCTGGACCGAGACCTACGACAAGATCGGTAAAGAGATCGTCGATGGCCTCAAGCAGATGAACCCGCTGTCCATCATCACCGTCTCCGGTGCTCGTGGATCGGTCAAGCAGCTGGCACAGCTCGCCGGCATGCGCGGCCTCATGTTCAACCAGTTCAACGAGGTTATCTACGAGTTGCCCGTCAAGAGCTCCTTCCACAAGGGACTCACCATGATGGAGTACTTCGTAACGACCCACGGAGCCCGTAAGGGTCTGGCTGACACCGCACTTCGTACGGCAGACGCCGGCTACCTTACGCGACGCCTTTGCGACGTCGCCCAGGACGTCATCGTCAAGTCCGTCGACTGCGGAACCACCGAGGGAATCCTCGCCCACCGCATCTCCGACGAAGGCGAGATGATCGAGCCGATCTCTGATCGCGTGAAGGGCCGCGTTGCTCTCTCCGAGATCAAGGATCCGGAGACTGGCGAGTTCCTCACCCACTTCCAGGAGATCATCTCCACCGCCACCGCCGAAGCCATTCTGCGGGTGGAGAAGAAGTACGTTGAGGAGTATAACGCTGCCGAAACGCTGGACGCCAAGGACGCGGTCGCCAAGCGCTACCGAGACCTCGGATTCGAGACCAACGAGCACGGCTACCTCAGCGTCGTGATCCGCAGCCCGCTAACCTGCGAACTGGAACAGGGCATCTGCTCCACCTGCTACGGCACCGACCTCAGCACCAGCAAGCTGGTCGAAGTTGGCGTTGCGGTCGGAATCATCGCGGCACAGTCCATCGGAGAGCCGGGTACCCAGCTCACGATGCGTACCTTCCACACCGGAGGCGTTGCGGGTTCCGCCACCATCGCCCGTACCAACCAGTACAAGACCGGTAAGTTCATCCGTCAGTTCATGGAGGACTTCGCGTCCGCCACGGAAACGGACATGAAGCAGTTCGACCCGACCAAGCTCCTGGAATCTCAGGACTCGGTCATCAAGAGCCTCTTCAAGAACAAGGACAGTGCGCCTCTCACCATCAACGCTACGGAAGACATCGCCGACCCCAAGGTCAAGCGAAAGGCCGACCGTACCGCCAAAGCCGCCCAGAAGGCCCAGGACAAATCGGACAGCGATTCGAAGAAGCTGTGGGAGCGATCCCGCAAGACCTTCTTCTACTCCTGGACGGGTGAATCCAGCGGTATCGTCCGCGTCGAAGAAATCTTCGAGGCCCGACGCCAGCCTCGTGGTAAGGCGATCATCTGCCCGGTCACCGGTATCGTTCGCGAGGTTCGCGACACGCCGTACGGCCGATGGGTCATCGTCTCCAGCGAAGTCCCAACGACCGCCCCGTTCAAGGAAGCCGTCATCAGCGACGACCAGCCTTGGCTAGAAGGCGACAGCGTCAACCCGGCGCTCGAAAAGGTCAAGGGGCAGAAGCTCACCTCGGCCACGGTAGCGATCCTGCGCAAGCTCGAAATCGAGCGCGTCAATATCTTCTACCCGGTCCTCGTGCCACCGCTCGGCAACCTGCCCGTCAAGGTCGGAAGCCGCGTGATCAAGGGAGACCCGCTCACCGACGGTCCTCGCGATCCCCACGAGGTCTTGGAGCTTGCCGGCGCTTCCGCGGTTTACGACTACTTCGTCGAAAACCTGCAGAGCGTGTACAAGAGCCAAGGCGTCGACATCAACGACAAGCACGTCGAGGTCATCATCCGGCAGATGCTGCGAAAGCGACAGGTCAAGGAGCCCGGCGACACGCCGTTCCTCCCCGGCCAGATCGTGGACCGGTTCGCGTTCATTCGTGAGAACGACAAGGTCAAGCAGATCATCCAGTCCGGCAAGAAGATCAAGTACGTCGACCCGATCACCGGGGAAAACGTTGAGCGCGATCCCAAGGAAGCCACCAACACGTGGATTCTCCTGGGTATCACGGAGGCCTCGCTGGCAACGGATTCGTTCCTGTCGGCCGCTTCATTCCAGAAGACCACCCGCGTCCTCACCGAGGCGGCGGTCCGCGGAAAGCGCGATCACTTGGTCGGCCTCAAGGAGAACGTCATCATCGGACGCCTCATCCCGGCCGGTACCGGTGTGAAGCAGTACCGAGACGTAGGAATCGAAGTGCAGCGCGGACCGCGCTGGGCCGAGCAATCGCTCACCGCCCTGGTGGAAGCCGACGACCACGAGTTGTCGGACTTCAGCAGCACCCTCAACTTCCCGTCGCTGGCCGATATGGCCGCCGATGAGGACCTCGACACCGAGATCTAGACCCTAGATCTCGAAGTCGAAAGGGCCGGGCGCACCACGCGCCCGGCCCTTTTCTTTCTCTCCATGGCCCTGCCCCGACTTCAGCTGGCTAAGCCTGGGATCGCGCCAGTCATGCCGCTTCAAGCCTCAGGGCTTCAGCCCGGGCATGACTGGCGAGCGCCCTCGCGTATGGAAGTCCACCTCCCAGACCAGGGAGCCGCTGCCCTGAGGGCGAACCAAACTCTGGAACCGCTGCTGACAGGGCAGGCGCTAAGGGCCGCAAGTCCGAAGAGGGTCCAGGCCAGCGCCCAACTTAAGCCCCAACGGGGCGACCCAACAAAGCGAAGGGCGAAGCCCTGGTTGAGACCAAGCACCTGGCCTGAGCCCCATCGGGGCGACACAGCCCCCCGACCCAACCTGGGGCGTTGCTGGTGGGATCTATCCATGGGCCTAACCGCCACCATCCCGGATGGGATGGCAGAACTTAGCCGGGTGGTCGAAGACCCCCGGGACAGTCGACGCCACCAGATCGACCCCGGCAGGGGGCGCAGAAGGCGTCGGCTCCACGGACATCCTGCACATTGCGTCCCTCCAACGTTGACGAATCGCCGCGCCAAGCCCGAGCAATCAGCCCTATCCAGAAATCTGGGTATCTGCTAATCTGGCTCCATGAAGACCACGCTGGAACTACCCGACGACCTGATGCGCCGGATCAAGATCCGCTCGGTAGAGCGGGGAATCACCATGACTGCCTTCTTCGTCGAAGCGGCCGAGCGCGCCCTAACCCAGGAAGCCCCCGACTGGCGATCCGCCTTTGGCGCCGCCAAACTCCCCCGCGAGGACGCGGAGAAGCTTGCCCAGGACATCCAGGACGAGTTCCGCCGCCCCGACCCCCAAGGAGTCCAACCATGATCCTAGATGCCGGAGCCCTCGCCGCGTTCGCGGACGGCGACGAAGCCCTCCTCCAAACGCGCCTCGCCAAAGCACCTGCTCTGCACCTTCCAATCGTAGCTCTCGGGGAGTTCCGCTTCGGCGTCCTGAGATCCAAGCACCGTCTGCAATTAGACGCGTGGATCACCGAGCACCTCGCCGCCTTTACCGTGCTCTCGATCAACGAGGAGACCTGCCTCCACTACGCCAGCCTCTGCCAGGAGCTCCGCGCCGCTGGCCGACATCTCCCCAACCACGACGTCTGGATCGCCGCCCTGGCCCGCCAGCACAAACTGCCGGTGGTCTCCCAGTCGCCAAGCTTCGATCAGCTTGCCGGTGTGGTTCGCCTAGGCTGGTAGCGCCCTAATGCGGCATTCATGCCGCATTAGGGATCAAAGGAAGTCCGTCCCAGATCCTAGAGCTCAGTACGGCGACGAACCCGAATGTTTGGCACCGGCAGCAAACTCTCGTCCTTCCGGATCGGGGCGCTCGGGTTGCCCATCAGCTGAGTGAGCCGGCGCTCCGCTTCGGCAACGTACTCCGCAAGCTGCTGTTCCAGGTCCTTGCGCATGTCGTCCATGTCGTCCAGCAACCGCAGGATAATCTCGACCCCGGCTAGGTTCACCCCCATCTCCTGGGTCAGACGCTGGATCCGGCGGACCTTAAGGATGTCAAGCTCGGAATACAGACGGTTTTTTGCCCCCACCCGGGCCGGCACCACCAAGCCCAGCCGCTCGTACTGCCGCAGCGTCTGGGGGTGGACGTTGCAGAGCGACGCCGCCACGCCGATCATGTAGACGGGCTGAGTTTCGTTTCTCAAGCGGCAACCGCCTCGAGGTTCTTCAACTGCTCAAGCAGCGCACGGGCCTCCGGCGACAACGGCTTTGGCACCGTGACCTTGACCTTTGCCATCAAGTCGCCTCGCCCGCCGTTCAGTTTGGCGATGCCTTGGCCCGCCAGTCGAAAGCTCTGGCCACTCTGGGTGCCTTCCGGAATCCGCATCTTGACGCTGGACCGAAGGGTAGGAACCTTGACCTCGCCGCCCAAAGCGGCTGTCGTGAAGGGAACCGCTACCTCGACCTCTAGGCTCTCGCCAACCGGTTTGAACATGGCGTGGATCGCCCAGCGAACCACCACGTAGAGGTCTCCCGCCTTGCCATTTGCGCCCGCCTGGCCCTTTCCCGGGACGCGAAGCTTCTTGCCATCGGCGATCCCCGCCGGAATCGTGATCTCGACCTTCTTGGTGGTGGGCACCGAAGCAACGCCATTGATGGTTCGCGAAGCGTCCATCGTCTGGTAAGTCAGCGTCCGCTTGCAGCCCTGGTCGATATCCTCGAGCGAAATCTCGATCGCCTTCTCAACGTCTTTGGGCTGGGCATTGTCGAAGTGATCGAATCCGCCGCCGGCCGCCCCGCCCCGCATGCCCCCGAAAAGGTTCTCGAAAATGCTCTCGAATCCGCCACCGCCAAAGCCGCCCCCGCCGCCAAACCCGCCAAAGCCTTCCTCGCCGCCAAAATCGGTGTGGGTGAATCGCCCTGCATTCTCCCAGTGGTCTCCGTACTGGTCGTACAGCTTTCGCTTCTCAGGATCGCCCAGAACCTCGTACGCTTCGGAGACCTCCTTGAACTTGGCCTCGGAGGCCTTGTCGTTCGGGTTCACGTCGGGGTGGTACTTCCGCGCGAGGCGGCGATAGGCCGTCTTGATCTCTTTCTCGTCCGCACCCTTGGCGATGCCTAACGTCTTGTAGTGGTCCTTTGCCATGCCTGTAACACGCTCAATGCTATGAGTGTAAGACGCTCAGGTGGGAGCGAAGGTTTCGAGCTTCGCGGAGCCGTCTACTCAAGCCGAGGCGGGTGCTGTGCGGTCCCATATCGGCGACCAGCGGCCGAATGTGGTTCCGACCAAGACGCTCAAAGGGGCGACTACGTAGCGCAGGCAGTCACCCCTAGAGTGTTGTTATCCGGATCGATCCGGATCTCCACTCGCTGGAGGATAACCATGACAAGAAACCTGAAGTCTCTGGCCTTTGTTCTGGCCGTGATGCACGTTTCGATGATCGCCTTCGCAGACGACACCGTTCCGCCACCATGGCAAAGATTCCAACCCAACACAACCACGCAAGAGTGGACCTTTCCCGACCCCGTCCTGCAACACGCGGCAGATAACAACAGCATCTACTGGAACCCGAACGGAGTTCCTATGCAGCTGGACACCTCTCATGTGGGCGGCGGCATCGAGTGGCTTCCCACCCGCTCTGGGCGGGACGGCATCTACGCCGTGAATCCCGGTGGAGGAATGCTCGTCTTCAGCCTTCCCAACGACCCCACCCCTCGGCCGGAAAAACACATCTGGGCTCAGATCACTTGGTCGGTAGCCTCCGGCACGAACTCCGTCGATTTGGTCCCATTTGGAGGTTCAGAGCCTCCGGTAACCGTCGAGGACGGAACGGACATGGGCGACGGCTGGCGTCACTCGACCTTCTCCTACGTCCTTCGGCCGAATCCCGCACTGGAGTTCTACCAAATCCGGAACCTCTCTAACGAAGTCCTGTTCATCGATCAGGTTGTCTTCGACACAGAGTGCGTTCCCGAGCCGGCTTCGATGCTGGCCCTTACCCTCGGAGCCTGCGCCTTGGCCAAGAAGCGCCGCAGGTAGCCCACCCCTAGACCACGCAGCCCCGAGCGGGAATCCGCCCGGGGCTGCGTGGTCTAGCGTCGTATCGAGCTAGTGGTCTTCTTGCGCGGCTCGGTTCTTCTCGAACTCCTTCACGAGGGCTTCCTGCTCCGGGTGGGGCAGTTCCTCGTAGTGGCTGAAGCTCTGGGCGAAGCGTCCTCTGCCCTTGGTTATCGAGCGAAGGTCAAGCGCGTAGCGAGACATGGTAGACATCGGCACGATCGCGTTGATCCGCGTCTTGCCCCCCGGAAGCTGGTCCATGCCGCCAAGTCTCCCCCGCCGAGTGTTGAGGTCTCCGACCACGTCGCCGACGCAATCGTCAGGAACGTCGACGTGCAGGTTCATCTGGGGCTCGAGCACGGCAATGCCTGCCTTCTCGGCCGCGGCGCGAAGCGCCATCGCTCCCGCGGTCTTGAACGCCATTTCGCTGGAGTCCACGTCGTGGTAGCTGCCGTCGTAGACGGTCACCCGCAGGTCTACCACCGGGTAACCCGCAATCAGTCCCTTCTCCATCTGCTCCCGAACACCCTTCTCGATGGCGGGGATGAAGTTCTTGGGGATCGCTCCACCGACCACCTTGTTCTCGAAGTTGAAGCCCTCGCCACGCGTAAGCGGCGCAACTTCCACCCAGCAGTCTCCGAACTGGCCCTTGCCTCCGGTCTGCCGCTTGTGGCGTCCTTGAGCCTTGGCCGGGGTACGCACCGTCTCCCGGAAGGGAATTCGCGCATCCGTCGTGTTTACGGTAACCCCGTACTTGGACTTCAGCTTGTCGATGACCGTGTCTAGGTGGATATCGCCAAGCCCTTCCAGGATGTCCTGGTGGGTTGCGGGATCGCGCGTGAAGCGGATTGTCGGATCCTCCTCAAGGAGCTTCGACATCGCTCCGCCGAGTTTGTCCTCGTCGGCCTTGGTTGCCGGCAAGATCGCAACGCGATAGATCGGGTCTGGGAACTCGATCGGCGGCAAAGCAATCTTGTTGGTCGGCGCACACAGGGTGTCTCCCGTGTGGGTGTCGGCCAGTTTTGCCACCGCGCAGATGTCGCCCGCCACGATCTCGGGCGCCGTCTCCTGCCCCTTTCCATGCGGGTAGTAGAGATTGTGAAGCCGCTCGTCCTGCCCGGTTGCCATGTTGACAACGTGGGAATCGTGGACAAGCTTGCCAGTGAACACGCGCACGTAGTTGATCTTGCCCACGTACGGGTCGGCGGCCGTCTTGAAGACGAAAGCGCAGGAAGGAGCCGTCTCGTCTGCCTCCAGGGTGTGCCCTTCGACAACCTTGGGAACGTCCACCGGAGAGGGCAGCTCGTGAATGATTCGGTCAAGTAGGGTAGCGACCCCGATTCCACTGTGGGCCGAGCCGATCAGAACAGGAATCACCTTGCCCGTCTCGATTCCAACCAGAAGCCCGTGCTCGATCTCTTCCTCGGTGAGTTCCTGCCCGTCGAGGTACTTCATCGCGAGGTCGTCGTCTCCCTCGGCGGCGGCGTCCATCATCTTCTCGCGACGCTCCGCAGCCTCCGCTGCGTAACTGCTCGGGACCTCCTCGATCTCGACGCCCCGGTCCTTGCCTTTGTAGACCTTCATGTTGAGGAGGTCGAGAATTCCGCTGAAGGCGGCTTGCTTGCCGATCGGGATCTGGACGAACACGATTTTGCGGCCGTAGCGCTCGTGCAGGGTGTCGATCAGTCCGTCGAAGTCGGCATTGTCGCGCTCCAACTTGTTGACGAAGATGCAAGTTGCCAGGCCATTCTTCTCGGCAACCTCCATCGCGAGGTCGAAGCCGACGTCGAGGTCTCTCTTGGCCTCGGCCACGATGATCATCGACTCGACAACCCGGGCGACGGCGTGTAGATCGCCGGCAAAGTCGTTGTAACCGGGAACGTCGATAAGGTTGACCTTGACGCCGTGCCATTCGAGCGGCAAGATCGTCGCGTTTAGGGAGATTCGGCGCTTGACTTCAAGCGGGTCGAAGTCGCTCTGGGTGTTTCCAGAGTCGACGCTGCCGACGCGTTCGGTGACTCCGGCGGTATAGAGCATGTGCTCGGCAAGCATTGTCTTGCCGCTGCCGCCATGGCCTACAATCGCCACATTTCTGATATCTCGAGCAGAGTACTGCTTCATGCAACCCTCCGTTGGGTAGTGGTTTGACGGGTTCGAACCCGCCTGTTTCCATCTTACGCACATCTTGGCGACGGCGTCCGGATTGGGGTTAGATTTCGGGACAGTTCAGCCCGCCCTTCGCGGTACAAAGGGCCATGGTTGCGGCGATTCTCCTTCTGGTGGGCCTGCGGCCTGGCCCAGCCACGATCGAAAGGATCGAGTATCGCGGCTGGACCAACTGCGTTCGCCTGTCGAGCGAGGCCATGGAGGTTGTGGTGGTCCCCCAGGTGGGGCGGATCATGAGGATCTGCAAGC
The DNA here is from genome assembly GCA_041742595.1 of Fimbriimonadaceae bacterium. Classification (GTDB taxonomy): domain Bacteria; phylum Armatimonadota; class Fimbriimonadia; order Fimbriimonadales; family Fimbriimonadaceae; genus JBGSIJ01. The sequence goes on from JBGSIJ010000035.1 coordinate 36,611, forward strand.
CGACCGGACCAAACCTCTTGTGGGAGAACCCGGAACTAGATGGCTCGTCCGCCCCTCGGGGCGCTGATTGGACCAACTATGGCGGCGACAAGCTTTGGCCTGCGCCCCAAGCAAGGTGGGCTTGGCCGCCGCCAAAGGAGTTGGACGGATCTCCGTACAAGGCAAGGATCGAAGGCGGCAAGGTGGTGCTCGTCTCGCCTCCGAGTCGCCTCGGGATCCAGTTCACGAGGCTGATTAGCCTCTCGGGCTCCCACCTAACCGTTGAGAACCTGATGCGCAACGTCTCCAAGTCTGGAGTGGAGTGGAGCATCTGGCAGGTTGCTCAACTCAACCGGCCCCAAGGGATTCGTGCGAGCGCCAAACCCAGCTTCGAGTTCCCGCGAGGGTGGCGACCTTATCCCGGCGTGAATATGCCCCCCAACGTAATCCTTGAGGGAAAGGAGCATTTCGAGGCCCGGCACCATCCAAGCGAGTCGTACAAGATCGCCGCCAATGGCCGTCCATTCCGATTAGTTGGAGTCTGGCCCTCGGGTACCGAGCTTTCGATGCAGGCGCTCTTCATGCCGAAGGGCGTCCACCCGGACGGCGACGCTCCCATGCAGATTTTCTCGAACCCAGAGCCGAACGCCTACATGGAGGCGGAACTGACCGGCCCGATTGTCAAACTCAAAGCGGGAGCTGTCACGAAAACGACCATCGTATTCACCCTCTTCGAGAAGTAGGGGCTCGAATCGATCCGCCGGACCGCCATCCAGGTATTTCGACCATAGGTCAGCCAGATGTCAGAATAGTCGTAGAAGCTCCCAGAGGCCTATGAACCTGGAACCCACTTACCCTCGCCGAAGAACGACTCCCTGCCGCATCGGCCCGCTGACGATTGGATCGGGACACCCCGTAATGGTGCAGTCCATGATCACCGAGGAAACGCGCAACGTGGACGCCTGTGTCGAGCAGATCATCGCGCTCCACCGCGAGGGCTGTGAACTGGTCCGCGTGACGACGCCCAGCCTGGCGGACGCCCAACTGATGGGCGAGATCCGCGCAAAGACGATCGAGCGTTACCGTCCGGTTCCTTTGACCGCCGACGTCCATCATCAAGGCACCGATATCGCGGTCGAAGCCGCCAAGCATGTGGACGAAGTTCGCGTGAACCCGGGGCTGTTCGTTTTCAAAAGGCACGGCAGCCGAGCCCAGCAAGTTCAGACCGAAGGGGACGGAGACTTGCGCGGCACCTCTGGCGAGCGCTCGGTAGAGGACCTTCGTCAGGAGCTCGCCTACTCGGAGTCCGAGTGGGCGGAAGAGGTCGCTGCCGTCGAAGAGAGCTTCGTCCCGGTGATCGAGGCGTGCCTGAAGCACGGTCGAGCCATGCGCGTGGGCGTGAACCACGGGTCCTTGTCGGAGCGGATGCTCGTGACCTATGGAGACACTCCGGAAGGAATGGTCCAGAGCGCGCTCGAATACCTGCGTCTCTGCGAGAAGCACGGTTACCAAAACCTGAACGTCTCCCTGAAGGCAAGCCGGGTCCAGATCATGATCACCGCCAACCGCCTGGCCGCCATCCGGATGGAGGAGGCTGGAATGGCCTACCCGCTTCATCTTGGAGTGACCGAGGCCGGCGACGGAGATTACGCACGGATCAAGTCCACTGCGGGCATCGCCACGCTGCTAGCAGAAGGCATCGGGGACACCATCCGCGTTTCGCTGAGCGAGGACCCGATCAAGGAGATCCCCGTCTGCTACGACATCTTGCAGGCGCTCGGGCTCCGAAAAACCAAGGTCGAGTACATTGCGTGTCCGAGCTGCGGCCGCACCAAGTTCAACCTGCCGGTGGTCCTTCACCAGGTTCGCGAAGCCACCAAGCATTTGGTGGGTCTGGACATCGCCGTGATGGGATGCATCGTCAACGGCCCTGGAGAGATGGCGGACGCGGACTACGGATATGTTGGCGCTGCGGGCGGAAAGATCACCTTGTACCGCCGCAAAGACGTGGTGAAGAACGGCATCCCACAGGAGCGTGGCGTCGAGGAACTGGTTGCGCTGCTCAAGAGCGACGGGGTTTGGACCGAGCCGACCGAAGCTTCGCCGCCGCCGCGTCAGATGGTGGCCCTGCCAATGGCCTGACATGAGCGATCAACGCAGCAAGATCCTGGAGCGGGTTCGGGCGTCCCAAGCGTCCGGGCTATCCCTGCCCGACCTTCTTGCCGTCGGTCTGAGCCGTCACGAGGAGGACGTCGAAGCAACATCCGATGACGTTCGCAAGCTCCTACGCCGCTTCACGAGCCCCGGTCTGTTCAGCCAGCTTTCGATCGCCGATCTGAAGGGGATGGGGCTCGACGACTTTGAGGCCCTTCAGCGCCTTGCCCTGATCGAGGTCGGCCGGCAGATGGCGAATGCGGGGCCGGGCGCAAGGGAACTCATCTCCGACCCCACTCCCCTAGTCCAGCGCTACCACTGGCTACGAAAAGAGGCGAAAGAGCACTTCATGGCCGCGTTCCTAGACACCAAGGGTTACCTGATCGCCGAGACCACGATCCACATCGGCACCCTAAACGCCTCCCTTGTGGGTCCGCGCGAGGTTTTTCGCGAGGCCCTGCGCTTCGCGGCCGCCAGCGTGATCGTCGTCCACAACCACCCAAGCGGAGATCCCACGCCGAGCCCGGAAGACTGCGCGGTCACCAGGACCCTCGTGGAAGCGGGCCGAATGCTCGATATCCCCTTGAGCGACCACCTGATTCTTGGCGATCCAGAGTGGGTCAGCCTCCGGAGAATGAAACTGCTATGAACAACTGGGAAGCCATCGTTTCGGACCTGAAGGGCCGCGCACAGTCGATGCACGAGGGCAGGGAAGCCGGCCTCTCCAAATGCCGAGTCCTCATCCAGACCTCGGCAAAGTGCATCCGCCACCTGCACCGCAAGCAGTTTCCTGAGGCAGAGGGCCTTCTTGCCGAGGCCAAAGCGATCGCGCAGTCCTGTCGTGACGCCCTTCGCCCGTTCCCGGAGCTCTACCATGCCGGTTACCTTCAGGACGCCGAGAAGGAGATGGTCGAGGCCGCCGCCATGGTCTCCATCATCAAGGGCACCGACTATCCCACGCCGGGCGAACTCGGCGTTGGCCTGGTTGCCTACCTCAATGGGATGGGTGAGGCGGCCAGCGAAGCGCGCAGATACGCTCTAGACGAAGTGCGCCAGGAACGCCTGCCGGAAGCCGAGAGGATTCTGGCCCAGATGGAAACCATCTACGACGACCTCATCACGTTCGACTATCCAGACGGGATGACGGGTGGGCTGAGACGAACGTGCGATGCGCTCAGGGCAGTCGTCGAGCGGACCCGCAGCGACCTCACCGCCACGGCTTCTCAGCAGGAGTTGGTGAAGGAACTTCGACGAACCCGCGACTCACTCCAGAGCTAAACGAGCGCTGGGGCCAGCTTGGTACGATGCCGCTATGCGTTCAGCGATTCGGGTTCTTGGCGCCTCGATCCCCCTTCTCGGCTTCGTCAACGGCCTAGGCCAATCCGGGGTTCAAGAAGGGCCCGGACTTACGCCGGTCGCTGTCGCCCCGGTGCCGTTGCGCAAAGGCGACCGGCTGGTCATCATCGGCGACTCGATCACCGAGCAGAAGCAGTACTCGAGGTTCATCGAGAGCTACCTGCTCATGTGCCGCCCGGATCTTGCCGTCGACGTTCGCCAGCTGGGGTGGAGTGGCGAAACCGCCGGAGGTTTCCTGCAGAGGATCAAGTTCGATTGCCTTCAGTTCAAGCCCACCGTCGCAACCACGTGCTACGGCATGAACGACCACGGCTATCGGGCTTACGACAATGCGCTCGGCGACGCCTATCGAGACAACACCACCAAGATCGTGGAACAACTTCAAGCCGCCGGAGCCAGGGTGATTGTGGGCTCGCCTGGCATCACGGGAAAGATCCCCTCCTGGGTGCAGGGCGCAAAAACCTCCGTGGAAGGCATGAACGCAAGCCTCCTTCACTTCCGAAACATCGCCCTCGGCGTGGCGGAAGCAAAGCGTGCCGGGTTTGCCGACGTCTATTCGGCGATGGTCGCAAGCCAGACGGCGGGTCAGGCCCGCCATGGGGATGCATTTCAAGTTGCCGGCGAAGATGGGGTCCATCCCGGGGGCGTCGGCCACATTGCGATGGCCTATGCCTTCCTAAGGGGAATGGGTTTCGCGGGTAAAGAACTTGCGAGGTTCGAACTCGACCTCTCCGGTCGCAAAGCAAGAGTCACCCCTGGACACCAGGTTCTAGGGTTCGATGGCCGGACGCTTCGAGTAATCAGCCGCCAGTATCCCTTCTGCACGCCAAAGGGCAACGATCCGACCAACTCAGCCCGCGTCGGGCTGAAGTTCACTCCGTTTCAGGAAGACCTTGGGCGCTTCGTCCTCGCCATTCGCAACGCCAAAGCCAAGAGCTACCGCGTCACCTGGGGCGACGCTTCCGGTGTCTTCTCACGGGAGCGGCTGGCGAAAGGAATCAACCTGGCCGCAGAGTTCCCGGACAATCCCTTCTCCAGCGCATTCGCCAGAGCTGACGAGTTGGTGGGAGTCAAGCAGAATTACGAGACCCAAGAAGTCAAGATGATCTTCCGAGACGGCTCGGTAAGGGCCAATCCAGAGTGGCATGTTGGCGGTGCGGAACGGGTCCGTGCCGTCCTCTCTCAGTCGACCAGAGCCGCCATCGTCCCCGTTATCCACAAGCTGACCCTCGTTCCCGTTCCGTAGCCAGGCTGATCCAAATGCTAATCCCCTTCCTGCTCTCCGCAATTTCTTATCAAGATCCTGCGCCGATCGTGCTCCCCTTGTGGACCGGCGGGGCTCCCGGATTCGAGAACCGTCGTAACGAGCCCGAGCTCAAAAAGGACTGGTGGGTAAAGAACATCCACAACCCCTCCCTCACGGTCTATCTCCCGCCGAAAGGGACGGCAAACGGCGCCCTCGTGGTGATCGCGCCCGGCGGCGGCCATCGAGAGCTTGTTTTCGACGCCGAGGGCAGAGATGCCGCGCTCTTTCTCAACAAGCTCGGGGTCGCTGCGGCCGTCCTCAAATACCGCCTCGCGCGGGAGGAAGGATCGCCCTACAAGCTGGACGTCCACATGCCGCAGGACGCCGCCAGGGCGATGCGCTTGGCAAGAAGCAAGGCCGCCGAGTGGAGCATCGACCCGGATAGGGTTGGGATCCTCGGCTTTTCCGCTGGCGGAGAAGTGGTTTCGGCCGTTGCCTACCGCGACGGCAACGGAGCCCCGAACGCCGCCGACGCGGTCGATCGGCTAAGTTCGAAGCCCAACTACCAGATGCTGGTCTATCCGGGCCCCCTCTTCATTCCCCAAGAGATTCCGGCTACCGCACCTCCAACCTTCCTCGTCGTCTCCAACGACGATGGGGCAACCAACGTGGTCGTGGCCCTCCTCCAGGGCCTGCGAAAGGCGAAGGTCCCCGTCGAGGCCCACATCTTCGCGATGGGCAACCACGCCTTCAACATGGGGTATCGCTCCGAGTTTGCAAGCGTGAAGGGATGGCCCTCGCGAATGGCAGATTGGATGCAGGATCGCGGGTACCTCAAGCCCAAGTAGCTCAGCAAGGCAAAAGAGGCCCCCGGACCAGGTTCCTGGTACGGGGGCAACTAGCTTCTTCTCATTCTCTCCGTCCCGACTTGGGCAAGCTATCCATCCTGCCTCGGCCTTGGTTACTTCGGAGTGGCTTTAGTGTGCCTCCATTTGTTGCAGGAATATGTCCTGAATTCCGCTGTCATGGAGGTCGCGTTCATGTACCTGGCCCTTGCTGGGCGGAGCGGACTCGAGCGCATGGGCCGCAAGTTCGGTCCGGAGGCCCAAACCCCCTCGGGTATCATCTAGGCTGTCTTCACCTAATATCATGCCCGTTCGGACGTGCATCGGCTGTCGCCAACGGCGCGACCAGGGCGAGCTACTTCGGCTAGCCCTAGACCCCTCTGGAAATCCTAACCTCTGGAGTGGAACCGGTCGAAGCGCTTACGTTTGCCCCAATCCGGAGTGTATCGCGCGGGCGTGCGAGAAGGGGAAGCTGGCGCGTGCCTTGCGATCGGCGATCCATGCCGAGCAGCTTGGCTTGCTCCATCAAGAGATGTTATGCAAACTGAGGTAAAGAAGAGCGGTATGACCCATTCAATCGGCGAACTGGCTAAGGAATTCGAACTCAAGCCCGGCACGGTCTACGGCGTGTTGAACGAGCTTGGGATCGATCACGACGGGAGCCAGTTCGAAGCGGATTCCGATGCGGTCGAGCTCATTCGAGAGTCCCTCCTTGAGCAGGCGGGAAGCACCGAGATCGTGCTCAAGAAGGGAGCGGTCACCCCGCGAACGGTCGTCAATGCCCTGGAGGTTCCGCAGCCGGATGTCCAGAAGACGCTGATGCTGAAGCTGAAGACTCCGGCCCAGCTGACCACCACCCTCAAGGACGAGATCGTCGAGAAGCTCGTCGAGAGCTTTGGCTACACCGTTCGATGGGCCGAGGCCCCGAAACCGAAGCCGGCGGTATCGCTGTCGGCCGCCCACAAGAAAGTCTCCGGTGAGCAGCCCAGGCCTCCCGTCGTCACGATCATGGGCCACGTCGACCATGGCAAGACCTCCTTGCTGGACTACATCCGCAAGGCCAACGTCGCCGGGAAAGAGCATGGCGGCATCACGCAGCACATCGGCGCCTACCAGGTAGACCTCCCGGAAGGGAAGATCACCTTCCTAGACACCCCGGGCCACGCCGCGTTCACCGCGATGCGGGCACGTGGAGCCCAGGTCACCGACATCGCTATTCTCGTCGTGGCCGCGGACGACGGCATCATGCCGCAGACCCGCGAGGCCATCCAGCACATCCAGAACGCCAACGTTCCCATGATCGTGGCGGTCAACAAGTGCGACCGAGCGGAAGCCAACCCAGACCGCGTCCTTCAGCAGCTGACCGAGTTCAACGTCATCGCCGAGTCGTACGGCGGACAGGTTCAGACCTACAACGTGTCTGCGCTGACCGGAGAAGGCATCCCGGCTCTCCTGGAAGGAATCCTCCTCCAAGCCGAGATCATGGAGCTGAAGGCCGACCCGAAGGGCGACCTCAAGGGCTCCGTGGTGGAGGCCAAGATGGAAAAGGGTCGCGGCCCGGTGGCCACCCTGCTTGTCATGAACGGCACCCTGGAGAACGGCGACAGCGTAGTCGTGGGCAGCACGTTTGGCCGCATCAAGGCAATGACCGACTACAAGGCAGACCGTCTAGACGCGGCCGGCCCGGCAACGCCGGTAGAGATCCTCGGCCTGAGCGACGTTCCCCAAGCTGGCGACCAGATCGAATTTGCCAAGGACGAGCGCACCGCTCGCGAGATCGCCAGCGGCCGTTCCATGAACGAGCGCGAAGCCGCCCTCCTACCGCAGCGAAGCCGAGGCATGACCCTTAGCGACCTGCGAAACCGGATGCAGAACGACGACCTGAAGGAACTTCGCCTGGTCGTCAAGGCAGACGTCCAGGGCTCCGTCGAAGCCGTCAAGGGCATGCTGGAAAAGGTCCGCAACGAGGAAGTCGAAACCAAGGTCATCCTCAGCGGCGTCGGCGGCATCACGGAGAGCGACATCCTGCTCGCCTCCGCCGCCGAAGCGATCTGCGTAGGCTTCAACGTCAAGCCGGAAGGCAAGGCGAAGATCGAGGCCGAGCGGCGCAAGGTCGAGATTCGGACCTACACGATCATCTACGAACTGATCGAGGACATCGAGGCGGCCGTCAAGGGCATGCTCGAGCCCAAGTTCGAAGAGCAGCACCTTGGAACCGGCGAAGTCCGGCTCAAGATGCAGTTTGGCAAGAAGGGCATCATCGCCGGTTGCTATATCACCGAGGGCAAGATCACCCGCAACTCGCAGGTGCGAGTGCGCCGGGCTCGCGACCTGGTGTACGAAGGCAAGGTGGCCACGCTCAAGCACTTCAAGGACGACGTCCGCGAGGTCACGCTCGGTATGGAGTGCGGCATCACCTTCGACAACTGGGAAGCGTTCCAGGAAGGCGACATCATTGAAGCCTTCGAGATGATTCAGGTCAACCTATAGGTTAAGGAGCCTCTGCGAGGTGCTCGCAGAGGCTCCGCTGGCGCCCACCCACCGCCCGCTCACCCCGTTCCAGAGCGAGTTGTTGAAGAGGGAAACGCATGGAAAAATGGCCCGGGAGCGTTCGCTCCCGGGCCAAAGTCATCGCATGTAGGGTCTAGCGCTTCGCCGCTCGGCGACGCGCCACCGCTAGGGCTCCAAGCCCAAGCGCAAACATCGACACCGGCTCGGGAACCGCATCGATCTCAATGCTGCCGTACGGGGCGACGTCGGTGGCCCAAACATTCGGGCCGATCGTCTCGAACCCGTACTGAATGTGTCGAGTCGCGTCCGCGTCCAGGGTCAAGTTGATGCTGAAAGTCCCTGGGGTAAGGGCAACGGTGGTTGCCACGAACGAGCTGTAGTCGGGCGCGAAGTCCTTGATGAACGCCACGCTCGTCCAGCCGTTGCCATCTGCGTTTGTGTTCCCAACCAGGGTGTTGTTGAGGACGCTTCCGGAGAAGGTCAACGTCTGGCCGCTGTACACGCCGGTGGTCTCGACGTACATGCTGGCGTCCATGATCTTGTTGCCAACCGCGCCGGGAGCGCCTCCGCCCTGGTACCAGTAAGGATCAGGGTCGCCGATGCTGTTTGGCCCGAGCGTCAACGAACCGCCTCCCCAAGTTGCTGTGAGATCGGCAGGGCCCCAAGCACTGCCGAACCGGAAGGCTCCGCCGTCCTGTGGCCGATCGCTGACGTTCATGTAGCCGAGCCAAGTGCTGCTCGGATCCACGCCCACAAAGGCCTGGGCGTTGCCCAGCGCCCCAACGCCAAGGAATGCGCAGGTTGCCATGCTGAGGGACGCGCCCTTAAGTAAAGAATTCATAGTAGCTCCTCGTCGAATTGCAATGAAGACCGCAATAACTAGGGCCACGTTATCCGATAGCGGCGGGCGCAGGGTGCTAGCGAATTGCCGGAAAACACCCGAACGACCGGGTGTACGCCGAAAGCTAGCATTCCTTATCACCTAAGCTAGTCCCAGAGACAATTAGGTGGTCAGAGGCGCAGGGAACCGTTAATTTGTACTAAAGATGCTGTCCGAGAGACCGGTGTTGGCTTTCATTTCCTCGTACCAAGTCTCGCCCGCAACTTCGTTGTCGGCGTTTTTCACCGTGCATCGGGTGGGCAGCCACACGCCCGCGAGTTGCTTGGGCTGCGAGTAGAAGAAGGTGGCCAACTGGCGGTCGCGGCGGTTGTACCACTCGCGCTTGGTCGTGTACTTCTTGGCCGGATCGACCCAGATCCGGAAGCGGGCCGCCGCATCAAGCCCTGCTTTGTACGTGAGATCGAAGACGTAGTCGCCGGTCTCGCGGTCCGTGCGCACGTAGCGCGCGTCGAACAGGTCCTTGAAGAGGGAAGGTGTGACGATGCCGAAGTCAAGCGCGGTCTGGCGCTGGCCCGGCTTCTTGCTCACGTCTTGGCGCACCACGATCTTGGCCCCCGGCACCCGGAAGACTCGGATGCCGCCGTTAAGGACGAAGCTGGCGTCCGTGCTTCCATCCACCTTGGCGTCCACCCGAAGCATGAAAGGCTCCTTCATGCGCACCAGGCTTTCCTTCACGCGGTACGAGTTCACAAAGTCGTCGTTGATCTTCCGTAGCTTGGAAACGCTGCCGACTTTGACGACGGTGGTGAAGGTGGCGTCTTGCAGCCCCTTCTGGAGGACGTCGTCGATGTCGGGCTGGGCGGGGGCGAGGACGGCGAGAGTCAGGAGGATGAGGCTCATAGAGTCAGTCTTGGGTCCGGCTACTGTTTCAAATCCCAAGGAAAGAACGTGCCAGAGTGCCCTTTCGTTCCACCCAAAGCCGCAATCAGTTGGGCGTCCAAGGGTTTCCGTTGGGATCCTGCGGCCCCGATGCGTCCCAGCCGGCTGCGTTAAGGAACGCCCGTCCCGACTGGAAGGTCGGGGGATACCCGCTGCCTGCAACCCTCTCCGCCAAGGCATACCCACGGAGGTCGGTGTACAAGTTGTCGGCGCTGAGCGTGAAGGCGCACACGTGGTCCTCGCCCAGCCGCTCGGCAACGAACTCGGCACCCGCGCACCGCAGATCGCCTAAAAGCTCCACGTTCTCCGGATACTGGCTTCCCACGGGGAAATAGCCGTAGGGGTAGCCCTGGGTCTTTCCCATGCTCATCCAAGCTGGTTGGTACCCGAACTCGTTGACGTATAGCGGCAGATGCTGCATCCAACATCCGGTCTGGTTGCGGATGTGGTTGGTGATGGCGTTGAGCTTGGCCTCGGCTGCCATGAGCACCTGCGATCGGGAAACCTGCCCGTTGAAGCCCCACGCGCGAACCCTCCGGTGTCGGGGATGTCGCCAATCGGCGCGTACGGGTTCAAACTGATTCCATCGAAGAGGCCGTGCCAGTTCAGGTCCTTGGTCTTCAGTACCCATTCATTGATGGCTTTGAGAGACTGGGTCACCTCGCCAAAGGATCGATCCTCGGGAACCGGCATCGTTGCGTCCAGAGCGTAGTTGGCGCCCCCGTACCACGCTACAAGGGTGGACGCCAGCAGTTTACGCGGGCCGCGCCCGTCGAAGTCGCGGTTTACGCTCCGCGCGAACCAGTCCAGCATGGGAAGCATCTCCGGATCAAACCTAAACGGTGTGAATCCCGACACGCCCTTTCCCCCAACTCCACTGGGGATGGCCTCGTTCCAGAGCTCGATCGTCTGCTTTTCGGGTGGCCAGCCAACGTCAGCACACAGGGAACCGAAGATAGCGACGAGGTGCGCTTCGAAGCGCTCGCGCATCTTGTCCCACAGAGCATTGCCGGGGCCGGAAGGAGGTCGCGAGTAGTAGCCGCTTGACTCATTGTACCCTTTGTAGTTGGCAGTGAGAAAGATATCCCTTGGGTTGCCGGCCCCGATAACATGCCAGGAGCTTAGGTCGCCCAGGTAGCCGCCCAGTTGTCCCCAGAGAAAGCCATCGTCGGTCTGGGCCATCTTGACGCCGTAGCCCAAAACGGCCTGAACGCGGGGATAGTACCCTAGCGGAGGCGGCGCACCGGAGCCTTCGTCCTGGAGGTCGAACACTACGCGCTTCAGAATGTCGGCATGGGCGCCCATGTAACCAGGGGCCGAGGGCGTCGCTCCCTGCAGGTCGGTCATCGGGCGATGGAACCTTAGGCAGGCCGGTCTAAGCGTCCTCAGGAGGCGTACCAAGGCCCTAGCATTGTCGCCGAATTGGTTACTACCGTTAACCCCGAAGTTCCAACCGAGTGGCACGTTTTAGCGCTTCCTTCTTCGGCGTTCGACCAAGGCCGCTCCTGCGCCAAGCGCGATCGCCGAAGAAGGTTCGGGCACGGGCTCCGAGCCAATCCGGATGTAGCCGACACCTGTGCTGTACTGGAACCCTGTCAGACCTGTCGTGTCCACGTCCAGCCTCCCCATGATCTCGAGTTCCTCACCGTCGTTGACGGCATACTGGTTTCCTGGAAAATTGTTGATAATGCTCGAGCTCTCCTGTTCAGACAGGACGGTCGAAGTCGATAGGTTGGTCAGCCGGTACTGCAGATGTGCAGGTACCGGATCGATGGAGAGCATCACAAAGTTGGCAGTTAGAAGTCCGGCGCCTACTGCACGAAACCGATAGGCGAAGGCTAATGATCCCCGGCGATCAGAGTCGCCTGTCGCAAGGGTTAAGTCGAAGACAGCCTCTTGTGTTGAGATGCGATTGTCGCAGCCAAACATAACGCTGTCCAAGTAAGTAAAGAAGTTCGCTGGATAGTCTCCCGGACGGCGATCATTGTGGTTGCTCCCGTTTAGGCTGAGGGTATAGAGCGAACCACTGTATGTCTGGGTGGCGTTGGCGGCAAATTCTTCGATGACTTGGTATTGGAGCGGATAGAGGGTCACGGCTTGAACGGCACCTCCTAAGAATACGAGGGTTGTGAGGAACAGAGATTTCATGGCGCGTCTCCCTTTTGGACTAGGACCCGGTATCCAGATGAAGGTGTGGGTCGAACGAGAGGAACTTGTCAGCAACCACCACTGCGGCGGAAGCCGTCGTCGCCGGGAGTACCCCGGAGTAAGCGGCGCCCATGTCCCAGAAGTATTGGGCCGCTCCAAGCTGTGGGCGCACAATGTTGGTTGTGTTCGCGGTGGTCCAATTGGGCTGGTACACCACGCAGAGAAAGACTCGGCGGGGCGGACCGGTGAAAACAATCGGCGCTGTGAACTCGGCCTTGATGCACTTTGAGCCAGCTAATGGCGCAAGGGCTGTGTCGGTGACGACTACCGAACCAAGGGTGAGGTCAAAGGACTGAGTCGCCCCGATGGTGGTGACGGTCGGCACCAATGCCGCCGATGCCTCGACGAGCGCGGCCGTGATGTTGAGCGGACTTCCGGCGACGGCGGCGGTGGTGGAGAGGAGAAATCCCCGCACTACCCGGCGGGGATCCCAGATGTCGAACGGGTACCAGAAGGCACAAGCGTTTGCACCCCCGCCGTCTCCGACTGTTGCAGTTGCCGGCTTTGAGAGCGGAGCCGTCAAGACCCCGGCTTGCCGTAAGTACGAGGGCACTCCTGGCCGAGCCACCCCGGGCTGAAAGATTGCGGGAGCGCTAGCCACAGGCACTCTCCGAGCGGAAGCACGCTTCCACAGTTGCGGTGGAGGCGAAAAGTTCGACGTCCCCCGACTGGAGAACGGTGAGCGTGTCGCCGGGATAGAGACGGTAATGGTACTTCGTCGCACTAACCGAGGTGTCATAGGCCGCCGGTTCTCGGAAGTACACGTAGACAGGGTTGGACACGGTGCTGACGTTGGTGAGGGTCAGTGAAGAACATCCCTCCGCAAAGTTCAGGACTTTGGCCGCGCCAGAGAGGGGAACCGTGACGTTGCGAGCAACTGCCATTGTCAGGCCTCCTCCCAATCAACGACGAGATAGAGTGTGGGGGCAGTCATTGTGTGCTCCACCACAATCATACGCCAGAGTTGTGCGAGATGCAAGAATTTCTGTCCCACTTTTGGGGTGCACACCAAGGCTCTCAGAAGTACGCCATCCAAGGCTTTGGGTTCTCTCGCTTCTTTCGTGCATAGCGGCGGCATAGCGGATAGAGAACCGCCAGGATGAGCGCCCAAGCCAGGTACGCGCCGGGCAGCCCGAGGGGGAAGGCGGGCGGACCATCGTTCATGGCCTGGCTCATGAAGTTGGGTCCGAAGGTTGCGATGCCCACGAGCGGGAAGGTCACGAACAGCACGGTGAGGTGCAGTACGTAGTAGTACATCGGCACCTGTCCGAAGACCAGGAGGAAGCGGCGGATTGGGCTCTCGTTCGTCCAGCCGTCAAAGGCCCTCAAGGCGAGGATCGCGGGGCCGAGGGTCATCAGCAGGAAGGCAAGCGACGGCGGGTACTTGGCGACATTGAGGAAGGACATGGCCGTACCGATGGCGGTGCTCTGTCGGGTCCAGGGCGCCAGGTCTCCGTAGACGTTGATTCCGCGGAGCAGGAAGAAGCCGGCCGTGGCCGCGAGGCCCGTGCGAAGCAGGGCTTGCCGGCGCCGCGCCGGGTCAAGCTCGAAGGCTCGGCCGAACAGGAAGCCCGCCGCCATCACGCCAATCCATGGAATGAGCGGATACAGAACCATGAAGCCGAAATTCGGCGTCACCTGGATCGGCTGGCTGATGTGCAGGACGGTCCAGAGCTTTCCGCCGAGGGTATCGGTGGCAGGCTGGAACCCGTCCAGGGCGTTGTGGCCCAGGATCATGGCCCCGGCGACGACGCCGATCGCGAGGCGCGGCAGATGGATGAGCCCGGCCAGGGCAATCATCGACCAGCCCAAGGCCCACAAGGTGGCCCCCATCCGGAAGTTGAGCGAGAGGTTGCCGAACATGAAGTTGACGTAGGCAAGCTCTAAGACCAGGAGGAACAATCCGCGGGTCCACAGGAAGCGGCTGAGCTCGGCTTTGGTCTTCCCGCGTCCAAGGCTCAAGAACGCGGCCACGCCCGCTAGGAACATGAACGTGGGCGCACAGAAGTGGGTGATCCAGCGCGTGAAGAACAGGGCGGGCCAAGTTTGGCTCAGGTCCTCCGGCTGAAAGGGCTGCATGAAGTAGTAGTCGCGCGCGTGGTCGATCAGCATGATCACCATCACAAGGCCCCGTAGCAGGTCGACGGAGGAGAGGCGTTCCTTCACGGGCGCGGCGGCGACTTCTTGCATTGGGATTGATTCTAGACGATTCTCCTCGGAACCGTGCCTATGTCTCAGGACGCTCCCAACCTGCGCAACAAAAGTCCACAACGATAGGTCCTTAGGCTCGAGATGGAGAGACTAGCCTCAGGACTTAAGGTTCCTGACCTATGTAGGCAGTTGGAGTAGCGTCCTGAGGCATAGCAATCTCACAGATGACAACGTGACAGGTGACACTCCCCGCTTTGCTTTCGTCGTTGTCCTGACCTTCCCCCCGAAATGAGGTCCATTCGAGATAGTAGAGTCTCCAGCTAAGGAGACCAGATGAAGAAATCGAAGTTCAGCGAGGAGCAGATCGTGAAGATCCTCCAGGAGGCGGCGGCCGGGCAGTCCAGCCAGGCG
>JBGSIJ010000036.1:0-44137 GCA_041742595.1 Fimbriimonadaceae bacterium
CGGCGTCTGCTTTTTCGGTTTCATTTTTTGCCAGCTTTCGGGGACTACCGGATCAATACCTGGCAAATTCTAGCGCCCTCAAACGGCCGTTGCACCCCAAAATCCAAGGACTTCTGAGCTTTGTCAGGGACGACTACGTAGAATCCTGGTGCGATCGGCACAGCAGGAGGGAACTGCTGGAGCGCTTGCGAAAGAAATGCGATTGACACCCCGCCTCTCCCTTGGGGAGTGACAGCGAGCTGGCGAGCGGGTGAGGGAACAGCGCAGCCGTGAGTGGTGAGGTACTGACCGTGAACGACACAAACTCCAAAGTCATCGCCACCGAACATGTTTCCAACGGCAAGCAAGAGAGAGCAGGAACTCGACCGCCTCTTCTTTCAACCGACTATCGATCCCACCATGCTGCGTCGGGAGAGAGGGTGGGGCGCAGCAAAAAAAGCCGTGGCGACTTTGGGTCGGCCACGACCTTTTTTATGTCAAACCTCCGGCTGATGCGACGATGAGGAGTCGCTCGAAGACAGGCGAGGCCGGGCTGTGCTGCGCACAGTCATGTGGTCGACCCGAGCCAATCGAAATTATGGTCCTCCCGACGGTATTCAACCGGAAAGTTTGATTTGCTGGCGATGCCAACTAGTCCGGCTGATGCCGGACCGGCGGACGTCGCGTGATTCATTCAATGTGTACTTGTATCGACGGGCCCTAGGTCGCGTTTCAAGGAAAAGCGCTGCCTTCGCGGATCGCGTCCCGGGGAGCGAGACATTACAACATAATAGTAGTTCAAGAAAGGTGTTTGGGAAATTATTTTGCGAATTGGTATTGGGAGCAAACGGTGTGCCGCGCGCTGGCGCAAGCCGTGGCAGCAAACGTTGTGCCAGGAGCATGACAGCGACGCACGCGGTGGGCAAAACGGGCTTGCCGTGCGGTATCCGTTCTTCTAGAGTCCGCCTGCAGAACTTCTCTTTTTGCTAATGGTTGCACGCCAGATTGGGAGCTTTTGTTCTCACCCGTCGAAGCGAGCTCGCCTGCGACACCGGAGTGCTTTTCTGGGAGGTAGTTCGCCGTGACTTCAAATCAAAAGAAATCGCCGTCCAAAAATTGGCTCTTCCGGAGGCTGCTGTTGGTGGGGCTCTCGCTGCATGCGATTGCCGTTTGGAGCATCAACGCGGATGGACAGACGAGGCGCATCGTGCCCGATCGGCAGTCGGCGCGACCGCTCAGCACAAGCAGCCCGTCAACATACCGAGACGTTTTGATCTTCGGACTCAAAGCCCGGTTGCCGTCGGAGTTGGCTTATGTCGACTCGGTGGTGTTAGCGGTGGAGCGGAATCAGATCCCGGCGACGCTGGTGAACCAGACCTTCTTTTGGGCCCGTACGCACACGGGCCAGACCATGTACGGTCAGCCGAATCGGCCGATCATTTACTTTATCCCGGCGCTCAATGCCCGGCTGAAACGGCTGGGAATCGAGGTGAATTTGGTGGGAGGATTGCCGTAGGGGGACAAGTGGAGCGCGTGCCCGCTTGCAGAAGGGAGCTCGCCCCATTTCACCCGGTAGGCAACCCGGAGAGAATGGGTTAAACTACTCGGTCGGCGCTCGTCGCCTTGTTTTCACTCCCACTCGAGAATGGTTGGAACATGGCCCGGAAAGTAGTAAGTCGCAAGGAAAAACGCGCCGAAGTCGAAGCCGCCGCCAAGAAGAAAGCCCCTGCCACCAAAGCCAAGAAGGAAGCCGGGGCGAAGGCCGCGCCGAAGCGAAAAAGCCGAGCCAAGACGACCAAAGAAATCCGGCTGAAGGCCTTCTGGGGCGTGTTCAATCAAACACTCAAGCGAATTGCGCTATTCGAGTACAGCGAAAAGAAGAAGGCCGACAAGATGGCGGCAGAACTAACAGCGAACGGCAAGTCGCCCCATTTTGTGCAGCTGGTGAAGGATGTAGTGCAGGAGTAAGAGCCCACTCCGCAATCATAGCCCGGCCATCTTGCCGGTTCCTCTGGCGACCGACCCAGGATGGGTCGGCTAGAATGCGAGCACGGCAGCCAATCGTTCGCGCGTTTCTGCGCGGCCAAATTCTAGCTTGCCGAAGCCCGGATGAGCACCGGCGGCGATCGCGGCAGCTTGATGCTCCGGGTGGTTAGTGACGATCATCACTGGGATGTGAGCGACTTCTGAATCCGCCTTGATCGCGCGGAGGATTTCGATGCCGTCGGAATAGTCAGCATCGAGCTTGCGATTGACCAATACCAGATGAAACTGGCCAGCTCGGAGCTCGTTAAGTGTGTCGGCAAGACCATGTGTCTGGATCACTTCCACGTCAAAGTGCGACGTGAGGTAATTGCGAATTGTAGCGTGGTCCGGGCCACACTGACCGACATCAAGTACGCGCTTGCTCATATGTTTGATCCACAATTTTTTTGACAGCATAACAGGAATGAAAACAAGAGCAGGAGAATGGGCTCTGCGCGCCATAATGCACCTTCTTGTCCTGTCAAAATCACTCTGCAGGCATGATGGGTTTGGCGCCTTCTTCGATCGCAAACAGGTGCGTGCGGTTGGCAATGTAGAGCACGTTGTCGACAACGATCGGTGTGCTGTAAACGCTGTTGCCCATGTTGATTTCGCCCAATGCCGGCATGCCGTCGTCCATGGCCACTTCCGGGTCGGCGGAGTGACGGAAGATGGCGATGTCGCCGTCTTCGTCGCCGATGTAGACCTTGTCCTCGACGATCAGCGGCGAGCCCCAGGCGGCGGCGAGCATGTCGTACGTCCAATGGATTTTGCCAGTTTTCGCATCGAGGCAGTGGAACAGCCCGCTGAAGTCGGCGAGGTAGAGAATGTCATCCTTGATTGCCACGGTGCCGACCGTGCGGTGCATGGTCTCTTCGAAGTCGATTTCGCCATCATCGTTCTGGTCCTGTTCGGCAAAGTGCCAGATGACCGCCGAGTTTGGATTTGGCCGGGCAAAGTCACCCTCCTCCGGCACGACGGCTTGCAGCCGCCTGTGCGGGATCGGAGTCGAAGGATCCTTCGAATTGAACGCCAACTCCGGCGAAACGTCGCCACGCTTTGTGGGGTCGATGCAATACAGGTGGCCAATGCCCTCGCCGTGCTCCGGGTCTTCACCGACGCCGACGTAGACCAGGCCATCGTAGATCACCGGGGTGGCGATGATGTGATTTCGCGTCGCTTTGCCGCTCACGGTGTAGAACGATTCCTTGGGATTGGCGTCGAACTTCCAGAGCAGCTTGGCATTGCCTTGGCCGTCGCCCTCGGGCGCGAAGCTATAGACCCAACCGTCGCCGCCGGCAAAGAGTGCCTGCGGTACGCCGCCCAGCACGCCGTAGGTCGGCGACGACCACTGGCCGTGCAAGATGTTGAGCCCCGGCGAACGATCGGTCCAGAGGACCTCTTTCGTGTTCTTATCCATGACGAAGAAGCTTGGCGCATCGGGCGCGGGAATGTAGTTGTGCTCGACGTCGACGCCGTTCGACGTGTTGACGAGCAGCAGATTGCCGGCGGCGGTAAGCGAGCAACTGCACATGTTGTGTTGCGAGATGCCCATCTCCTTCATCATGTCGAAATCCCAGATGACGTCGGCTTCGTCGTTGCTGGTGAACTTCTCGTCTTTGTACGGGCCATCGTTCTCGCCGTCATGAAAGCCTTCGGTGTCGACGCAGCGGACTTCGCCGCGGCTGGTGACAAACCACAACCGATCGCCCTCGACCAACGGCGCGGAGCAAATACCCTGCTGCGGCCAATCATGGACGCGCCCGGTCGGCAGTTTCTCGCTCGAATGTTGCCAGAGGAATTTTCCGTCCTCGAGGTCGAACGCCAGCAGACAGCCGAGATCGACGTTCGACGGATAGCGGCTCAGCCAGCCGCCGTAGTTGTTGGTGCCGACAAAGACTTTGCCGTCGGCGACGACCGGATTGCCGTAGGTTTGCGAACCGAGCTTAGCCACCCACTTGATGTTCATCGAGCCGGTGGGGTCCCACTCGCCGGTGCGGAGGTTGAACTTGCCGAGCTTCCATTCGGTGGGAATGTTCGCACCGACCGCGACGTTGTTCCGCGAGGGCGTGATGCCCCATTGGTTCACTTGGGAAGTTATCTGCTTGTTGGAATCAACCGCGTCGGCCGCGAATGACATCGCGACGATCGCGCAGCTACTTACGAGAAACAAACTCCGAATCCATAACTTCATAGTTACCACCTTGAATTGTATCGCGCACTTGTCTCACGCTAAGGCGCAAGGCGCCAAGGTGAGCGTTTTTTAAAGGCGAAGACTCTGCGATTGACTTTTTCCTTTGCGCCGTGGCGCCTTAGCATGAGATACTTCAGTTTGGCGTGACGGTCACGTTGTCGACGTAGATTTCGGCCTCTGGGCAATTTCCATACAGGCCGGGAGTCCCGTGCAGGTTGGGCGACTTGTCGACCATCTCGACGGTCCAATCCTTCGGCTCTTCGGCGCCGCGCTTCCAAATCTTGCCCAGTACTCTGGCTTCATTCTCTCCCGGCTCCACCCGCAGCTTCATCGTGTACCACGTGTTCGGGACCGGATCGAAATCGACGGCGGTATGCGTGCGATAGTCGCTCGTGGTCCAGGAATCGAGCCGCAGTTTCTTGCTTAAGCCCCGGATCGTGAGCTGATACCGGCCATTGATCAGGCCCACGTCGGAAATCTTTCCGCTCGCTTCGTCTTTCTTCAAAAACACGTCGCCCTGGATCGTGTAGTTGGACAGGTCGGTCGGTCCCATCCAGACGAAGCTCCTCGTGCCGAGCTTGTTGTTGGGATCTTTCGGTGTGGGCAGGACAGTTTTCTTGGCAATGTATTTTTTCTTGGCAATGTATTTCTCACCGTCGGCCGAACGCGGCTCATAGCGAACGCGGCTGCCAATCCAGGTGAGCGGCACGTCGCCGTCGTTGAAGTCGAACTTCCAGGGCAGGGGAGGCGTGATCCGTACCCGCGCTGTGCCGGTCAATTCTCCCAATTCGCACGTGATCAAGGCGTTGGCGTGCTTCGCATCCTTGGGCGCGATATAGGTTCCGTCGGAGGTGATGCTCCCGGGACCAGCCACCGAAAATTTGAGCGCATCGGGTGCGAGCTTGGCTTTCACTTTCCGCCCACGGGCGTCGAATAGCTTCACGTGATACGACTGTTCCTGCCCCGGCTTGAGCAACACGTCGTACGGAATGACCTGCAGCTGCGCTGGTCCCGAGCTAGCGTCAGGTGCCGACTCTTTCGGCTCTGGTGGCAATGGATCTGCCGACGGCTGTTTGCTCGAATCGGCAATGCAGTAAAGCGCACTTGAGATGGGCAGAAAAATGCGACCGTGGGAGACAGCGGGTGAACCATCGCATTGGGCCGGCGACCCATCGCGTTGATCGTTGGGCAGCCGCAATTGGTGCACCACTTCGACGCCATCCTCCGTCGGCTTCAGGATGTACCAGCGCCCTTCCATCGTACATATATATAGCTTGCCATCCGCCACCAGCGGCGTGCTCCGCATGCTAGTGCCGAGCGCCTTGCGAGCGATAAACTCGCCCGTTTCGGCGTTGTATATATAGAGCTTCGCGCGGTCGTCGACGAAGTAGACGCGGTCATCCAGGATCACGGGCGACGACTTGCCGGCCATTACTTGGAAATGTTGCCAGATCTCGGTGCCGGTCAAATCGCCTGATTTCGACCCGTCCAGCGCGACGGCCGCGCCCATGGTCGTCCCGATGCGGTTCTCCTCGCTGTGGCCCATATACACGCGGCCATCGGGCGTCACGAGCGGCGAGACATTCATGCCGGCGCCCGACATGGGATAGTGCCAGATCGGCTTTCCCGTCCGGGGCTGCAGCGCCCAGACTTCGCCATCGCCGGAGGCGAAGACGAGCGCCGCCTGGCCGTCGATCATCGTGACGGTCGGCGTACTATAGGTCGTATCGTAGGGGCTGATGCCGGTGCCGTTCATCCAGCGCAGCTCGCCGGTTTGCTTGTCAAAACACAAAAAGCGGTGAGCAGGTCGCGCCAATCCGCCCCACTGTGGCGAATCGCCCCAGCCAACGACCACCGCGCTAATCAGCACCGTGTCTTCAAACACCACAGGCACGTTGGTGCGCCCGCCGTAGGTCGAGATCAGGCCAAACTCTTCGTGCAAGCTGCGTTCCCAGATGAGTTTGCCGGTTTTGCCGGCGAGACAGCAAAAGTAGCCGCACACACCTTGGACGTACACGTTGCCCGTATCGGGATCAACGACCGGACACGACCAGCCGATCCGCTCATCCGGCACGTCGGAGAGATACATATTCCAGCGGTGCTCCCAAATTGTCTCACCAGTTGCGGCGTCGACGCAGACAAGCTTCTCGCCTTCGTCCTCGGTAGCCGGCTTGTCGCGGACGATTGTATAGAGTCGATTTTGGAACACCACCGGTGACGAGCGGCCGCCAAGGTCTTCGCGCATCCAAAGGAGGTTACTGCCTTCACCCCCGGCGGGATTCCACCCGTCGATCAGCCCAATTTCGGTGGAAACGCGGTTCTGCTGCGGGCCACGCCAATTGGGCCAGTCCAGGGGATCGCGCTCGGCGGCGTTGCCAACGACAGCCGCTGCCAGACTCACCGCAATAACTGCAATCCGGCCGAAAATCATCGGGAAAAACTCGTGCGTGCCGTTCATAGAGGGTAACCTGTGGGACGGAAAAACGAGCAGGAATCATGCCTTGAGGACCGAGGCAGAAATCAACCGATGCAAGGTCGACCCAACCGTTACAATTTACGAAATGTCTGCGCCTTGGTTCGCTTTGCCGCCAAGGCGTGCTACCAACAGTGCGTTTTCTGCAGCCGACCGCGCGCCATACGCCCGACCAACGAGCAAAGCTTGACCGTGAGAACTAGATAAATTCTCCGGCCAGAATAGCAGAAATCGGGGCCCTCGACCACGCCTGACAAGGCCTACAATCGTCACGACCGGAACTGTTTCGCCACCCACCGCGGAGCGCAAAGTCAACGCAATAGTTGCCTTAGGTAGCGATCCAAGAAAATCTTGTGATCGCTTCGCAAAGGGGTCGATACGAGGGATGTCGCATGCGTAGCACCCCGTGCTGCCTGCGACATGCAGTCAGTGCGTCAGCCCACCGGCCCGGACTAACTCGAGCCAAGGATTGGCTTGACTGGTGACTCGACGCCCTACCTTGGAACCCCCTAGCACGTCCCGCCTGATTCCGACTCCCGGCACTTTTAAGTGCCCCTTACGCCGGTCGGAGAACTCGGCTCGGAGTAGAAAAGCATCCGTCTACACGATCGGACAACTGTTCGGCGTGGGGCGGCATCGCGCGTTGCCGGAAGTCGGCACAGATTTCGCTTGGGGAATTCCACAAATAGGAGACGATGTTCGATGAAGTGGAACTTTTTGGGAGCGCTCATGATGAGCATCGCCCTTGCGAGCCCAAGTTTTGCAACTTGCGGTTTGCTGGACAAGATGCTCGGTGGCGGCTGCGGATGCTGCGAAGCAGCGAGCTGTAGCTGTTGCGAGAAGTCGTGTTGTGTGGAGGAGGCATCTTGCGGCTGTGAAGATAGCTGCTGCTCGAGCTGCGGTTGCGGCAACGGTGGCTGCCGCGTGTTAGATCGCCTGAGTGGTATGTTCGGCGGTCATCGCGGTTGTGGTTGCTGCGAAGCCAGTTGCGGCTGCGAAGATAGCTGCTGTTCGAGCTGCGGTTGCAACAACCGTTGCGGCCTGTTGGACGGCCTCCGCGGCGCGTTGCGTGGCAATCGTGGCTGCGGTTGCTGCGAAGCTTCTTGCGGCTGCGAAGATAGCTGCAGTTCGAGCTGCGGCTGCGGCAACGGCTGTGGGTTGTTGAGCGGCCTGCGTGGCATGTTCAAGAGCCATCGCGGTTGTGGTTGCTGCGAAGCCAGTTGCGGCTGCGAAGATAGTTGCAGCTGCGAAGATAGTTGCAGCTCGAGCTGTGGCTGCGGCAACCGTTGCGGTCTGTTGAGCGGCCTCTCCGGCCTGTTCAATAGCCATCGCGGTTGCGGCTGCTGCGAAGCCAGCTGCTGTGCCGAACCTTCCTGCGGTTGCTCGTCAAACTGCGGTTGCAACGGTGGCAGCGACGGTTCGCACGAAGAGGCTGCTCCGGAAGAGAGCGAGTCGGCTCGGCTGATTCCCCCGATGCCAATGGCTGATCCGAATGCTTCGATTGGCCAGCAACGCAACGTTGTCCGCACCAGCTTCACCCGCTAAGGTGGCCTGAAGTAGGACGACTTCGAATGCAAATGATAGCCTGCCTCGGGTAATTTGTCCGAGGCAGGCTTTTTTCGTGCCTAGCATCCTTCTATGGAAGCCACAGAAGTTTTTCCGCAAATGCCGCAAATGTACGCTGATTGGAAGCCACGAGCTGCCATTGTGCATCGTCATCGAAATCTGCGATCATCTGCGATACAAACGCTTCAAGTATTCGCAGCGTGCGCAATTTTTCAACAGGAGATCGCAAAAGAAGCAGCGTTTGAACCCGAATTACCCACAAATATCCCCTCTGCCGCCTCTGCTATCCTTCTGTTGAACGGATTTGGTGCCGGTCAACGACCGGACTGAGTAATCTGCGGATAAATAATCGCAACTCAACTCCGCCGCGGAGGCAGCTCGATGGCCAATCAGGCAATATTAGCGGTAGTCTTCCTGCTCCTGCTCGCCAATTTCACCATAGGCCAGTCAACGCAGCAGCAGCCCGCAGCTACGGGCGGGTCGCCCGCTGCCTTAGCGCAGCTTGTGGCTGGCATGATCGCCGAAGTGATTCCGCGCGAATTCGACCGCAGCAAAGATTGGGGACGCACCAAACGCATCACCACCGGCTTACGCAGCAGCGGCAATTTTTTCGAGTTCGACATCCACCGCAAGAAGTCGCAGGTCAATCATGGCGTTTGGAAACACTATCGCGCCGCGCTCGTCGAACCTGAGAAGAACCTGCTTGTGCGAATCGATAACCTGCGGAGTCTCGAAGCAGGCAAGATCGCGTTCACCTTGTTTGTTTCGACCAAGCTGCACGGCTGGGCCCGGGCCAAGGTGTACGAGCAGGGGGTCCACTTGATCGCGTTCGAGGCAGAAGCAGACGCCAAGGCAAGTCTGTGGCTCGATTGCGAGATCGCGTTGGAGATGGCACCGGCATCTCTCCTGACGGGCATCGCCGTCCGACCGCAAGTCACCAATGCCCGTTTGTCCCTCGACGAGTTTCGCCTCTTGCGCATCAGCGACGTCAGCGGTCCCGTGGTACGCGAGCTAGGCGATGGGCTGCGGCATCTGATCGAAGACGAGCTAAACGGCCCCAAATTGGTCAAGCGGCTCAATCGCTCGATCGAGAAGCGGCGCGATCGACTGGTGTTTACGCCAGAGATGTTGCTCGGGACACAAAGCGAAGCCAATTCCTCCGCTCCCTGAGTGGGGCAAGCTTCAAGGGCCTTCTTCAAGAGGCCATTTTAGAGTGGATCGCAACGAATTGCTCGTGGGGCAAGATCATGCTGCGAATTCGCAGGCCGAACTTGTCGTCAACCTTCACCACTTCGCCCGTCGCAATCGGCTGGTCGCAAACGACAAGGTCCAGTAGATCGTCGCACGGCCTGTCGAACTTAATGATCGCACCGGGCACCAATTCTAAGATCTCTTTCACGGTGCATTTTTGACCTGCGAGGTGGACCGATACGGGGACCTGCACTTTGAGAAAGCTGCGGGCGTAGCGCGGTAGGTGGGCGAGTTGGTCGAGAGATTCGTCAGCGGGCGGGGTTTGCTGCGACTGGCTCTCCGACGTGGATTCTGCGCCGGGCAAGTCAGCAATGGGCAACAGCGTTTCGTGTTTCGCCACCGGCCACAAGAGGCTAATCTGGCCACCGCAGTTCGCGTGCCGCAGCGAGAAGGGCACCAGCGGGGCTGCAGCGGCCACTGCGGCACGTTCGAGCATCGGAGCCACCGATGCCAGCGGCACGACGTGAAAATCGTCGACAACGTACGACTCCGGCAGCAGGAGCAGGCTCAACTCTTGAGCGAGTGCGCTCAGCTTGCTTTGACCCGTGGCGCCTAAGTCGAGGTACCAGTCTGGGAGCAGTCCACACGACTCGGGAAGCACCGCCACGGCACTCGCTTCGCCACACTGAAACACGAACGCAAGGCCCGCCCCGTCAAAGCCTGCCGGCGGAGCTTGGGGATCGTAGGTGGTTGCTTCGCCAATCGTGACGCCCAGAAATTGGGTGTCCAAGGCCCGCGACAGGGCTGCGACGATCTCATCTGCCGAAGCTCGGCAGGCAGCAATCACGTCGTCCACAATCTCAGGTGTTAAGGCTGTCATGGCAAACTTGTAGAGGGTGCATTGCTGCCGCTCGCCGCGCCGGCAGAGCAGAGCGGCCTAACATTCCGTTAATAAACTTGATCGTTGCTGTAGCCGAGACCCGTGGCCTCGGATCTTTCCGGCGTAACTGACCTCACCGAGATCAGCTACAGGGTTTTCAACGGACTGCTTAGCGTTATCGGCCAGAACGACCGTCAAACTTGCCGCAGTTTCCCGCAAGCACGCCAGCATTGGTGAACCTGGGACCTGGAGACTCGATCTCGTATAATGGGGGAGGTCGGGCATGCTGGCCCGATACAAACCGGCGAACTACTAGCAATGCTTGCTAGCCAGAAGCGATCGACCATGACCACCGCCCTTCTTACACCTTCGCCTGCTTGGGAGCTCCAACCCTACAAATCGTTGGAGAACGATGCGCTGGCGGCCCGCATTCAGAAGCTGCGCGATGAGATGGGCCCGCGGCTCATAATCCTCGGCCATCACTACCAGCAGGATGAAGTCATTGCCCAAGCGGACCTCACGGGCGATAGCTATCGCTTGAGCCAGCTAGCTGCCGAGAACCACGACTGCCGCGCGATTGCCTTCTGCGGCGTCCACTTCATGGCCGAAAGCGCGGACATTCTTACCGACGAGCGGCAGATCGTCATCCTCCCCAACCTCGCGGCCGGCTGCAGCATGGCCGACATGGCCAACATCTTCCAGGTCAAGCGGGCTTGGAAGGAGATCCACGAGACGATCGGCGAGGGCGTCAAAGTTATCCCCGTCACCTACATCAACTCCGCCGCCAACCTCAAGGCGTTTGTGGGCGAGCACGACGGCACCGTCTGCACCAGCACCAACGCCCCGACCGCCGTCGAGTGGGCGCTCAGCCAAGGTGAGAAAGTCCTCTTCTTCCCGGACCAGCACCTGGGCCGCAATACCGGCGTCCGCCTAGGCTTCGACCCGGAGAAGGACATGGTGGTCTGGGACCCGTTCAAGCCCCTCGGCGGCAACACTCCCGAAAGACTAAGGGAAGCCAAATTCCTCCTCTGGAAGGGCCACTGCTCGGTCCACCAGCGCTTCACCGTGGAGCAGGTCGAGAAGGCACGAGCGGAGTACCCCGGAGTCCAGATCCTGGTCCACCCCGAGTGCCCGCTGGAGGTGGTCAGCATCAGCGACCTCAACGGCAGCACCGAGTTCATCATCAAGACCATCGAAGCCGCCCCCGCCGGCAGCGCCTGGGCCGTCGGCACCGAAATCAACCTCGTGAGCCGCCTCGCCCACGATAACCCGGACAAGACGATCTTCTGCCTCGATCCGCAGGTGTGCCCGTGCAGCACCATGTACCGCATCCACCCCAGCTTCCTGTGCTGGGTGCTGGAGAACCTGGTGGCAGGCAACGTGGTGAACGAGGTGAAGGTCCCCGAGAAGGTCCGCGTGGGCGCTAAGATCGCCCTGGATCGAATGCTCACGGTTTGCGCGTGAGAGCAGGACCGCCGGTTTCCAACCGGCTCCGAACATGGCGAGAACGTAGCTCTGGAGCGCACGCTCTCACCAAACGTAGGCTTGACATTCTGAATTCTAGAATATAGAATGAGATGTGCTTCGTCCGCTCGACCTTCTTCTTGTGCTGAGAATCCAGGCATCTGGCAACGGCTCCTTTGCCAGCCTTGGCAATGCCCTGGGCATTAGTGCATCCCAAGCCTTTGCCGCGTCGAAAAGCGCGGTTGAGTCTGGGCTCTTAAGGGAGGACCATAGCGTAAGGGGCAGAGCCCTCCTTGACACCCTGCTCGCGGTGAAGCACTTCTTCCCGGCAAAGCGCGGCGAGATGTCTCGCGGCATCGCCACGGCCTATGCGGCCGCCCCACTCCAAAATCAATTCGTGCAGGACGGCGATCCGCCACCGGTTTGGCCCCATCCTCTGGGTACGGAGAGGGGGATCGCATGCGAACCCTTGTACAAGTCCGCACCGGAGGCCGCCCTCCGAGACCCGGCGCTTTACGAGTACCTGGCTCTGGTAGACACGTTGCGGATTGGCCGAGCCCGGGAGGTTGGGCTGGCGAGGCAGGAGCTTGAGCGGAGAATCATGAACCCGTGAGGATGTCGCCCGAAATCCAGATGCTTGAACGAGCCATGACGGCCCTTGGACCGTTGGTTCATCGGTTGGTCTTCGTTGGCGGCTCTGTCATCGAACTGCTCCAAACCGATCCGGCGGCACCCGCTCCCCGCGCTACAGATGATGTCGACGCCTTCACCCCAGTGGCTACCCTTGTTGACTTCTACCGTGTCGAGGAGGAGATGCGCGGTCTTGGCTTTGACCAGGCACCATCCGATACCGTGTTCTGCCGTTGGCGAGGGCACGGCCTCACCATCGATCTCGTGCCAGCGAGAAGCGGAATCTTCGGGCAAGTGAATCGGTGGTACGAATCGGGCCTAACCACGGCACAAGAGGTGAGTCTGCCCTCCGGCGCCGTGATCTCGATCCTTGACGGGCCCCATATGCTAGCCAGCAAACTAGAAGCCTATCAAGACCGTGGCAAGGCCGATCCGTACTCCAGCCACGATCTGGAGGACATCATTCTCCTGGTCGACGGTAGACCGGAACTTTCCTCCGAAGTGTCCACGGCCCCGTTCGAACTGAGGACATTTGTAGCAGCAGAACTGGCCGCAATCCTCCGAATTCCCGGAGTATCCGAGCTGATTGAAAGCTGCCTGCTCTCTGCCGGAGACTCTGTTGAGAGGCTCGAAGTGGTCTACTCGCGGATCCGAACCCTGCTCACCGAACCCCCAGGTGATTCTCAATCTTGACCGTCCGCACACGCCGCAATGTGCGACTACCCTCGCAACCGCGCGCAACGCTAGCGACTTCAGTCCCGAAGGGACGACCCAACCCAGCGAAGGGCGCAGCCCTGGACTGGGCACCAACAATCCCGAGAGTCCTGAAAGGACGGCACAATCCCCCATCCCGGATGGGATGGTAGGCCTTAGCCGGGTGGTCGAAGACCCCCGGATGCTGCCAACGCCGACCCCGACCCCGCAAGGGGTCGCGGACTTTCGGTCTTTGGCATCAGTTCGCCTAGTTCAGGTCGATTCCGTACGACACGAATGGAACCGAACTATCGGTAATCGGGCCATGTTGGAAGCAGAGTCTTAGTCGCAACTGATGCTTGACCTGGGTACATCGGTTTGAGCGCAGAAAGCCGTCTACATCTTCTCGCTTAGGAAACACGCCACGGTTGTTGAACCACAGCATCATGCGCGCGTTTGCCTCAAGATCTCTCTCCGAGAGACTTTGATTGAGATACTCGTCTAGTCCTTCTAGCTTGGGCTCCCGAGAAGCTAGCTCCTTGAGGAGCTCAGCCGCCGCCTTGTCCCTGGCCCCCTTCAACCGGGACGTCTCATCGACAAGCACCTTTGTAGCTACCATCAGTTGCTCTTCGCGACCCGCGTCGGCCAGCGGCTCGAAGGTGAAGCGAAGAGATGGCGTGACGGGTGGAGCCTTGGCTGGGTCGCCACCCGACAGTTCTTGAGTGGTGAATGCTGGGTTCACCGCACCCAGGGCGAACTCGCGAGAATTTGGGTACCGATCGTATAGAGGAGCCCAGACGGTCGTCGATCCGCTCGAGAGCTGCGCCATGGGCTGGCTCGTAAACTGCACCTTAAGCGAGTCTGCCCCGCGCCCGGCTATGGCGGTTCCTCTGGCCGGGTCGGTCGACTTGCACCCTTCCAAGATGTGGTCCTGAGCCGACTTGGGTAGATCGGACAACGTGAACGATCCCCGAAGGGGGGTGGCCTTTTTCCGAATGGCGACCAGAATCTCCGTCTGAGCCGCAAGGCCAGCCAGCCCAGTCTCTTTGAGGTCGAGGACCACACGAAACTCCCCGAGCTTAACGAGTTTAAGGCCCTCCCTCAGCTTTCCGGCCCCAATGTCGGACAACAGCTTCGCGTGCTGCTCTTCAGACATCTCCCGAGTGCCCACAAGGGTGATCGGGCTCCGGGGGCTTGCATAGCCTAGACCCCAGACATGGAATGCGAGAGCTGAGGCGAGGACTACGCTTCTCATAGTCTATGTATAGTGGCAAATACTGTTGTTGTCAATCGAGGGCGACACAATCCCTCATCCCGGATGGGATGGCAGACCTTAGCCGGGTGGTCGAAGACCCCCAGATGCTGCCAACGCCAACCCCGACCCCGCAAAGGGTCGCAGAACCTCGGCCCACGGGTTGACAACTCGGCCCTCCATGCCCGAACCATCTGAACCCAAACGAACTTCACATCACGACGAAAACCTTGCGCGGAGGGCGTGATGATGAACTAATTCTCCCCCTCCCACGACCCCCAACCGCCAACCGAAAATTACGTCCCGTCCCGACGAAAACCTTCTGCGGACGGTGGGACGGGACATCAAGCGAACAACCCGAACCACCCCGAACAACCCGAACCGGACCCACCCAAACGCGCCCCGCCAAGGCGCACGGCTACAATGAGACATGTCCGTGGGGCGCTTTCTCCTTTGCCTTCACTCCCATATGCCGTACGTTCTTTCGCACGGCAAGAGCCCGCATGGAACGGACTGGATCACCGAAGCCGCCGCCGAGTGTTACCTGCCGCTTCTGCACTCCCTGGACCGCCTCCACCGGGAGGGCATCAAGCCCCGTTGGACCGTCAACATCACCCCCATCCTCGCCGAACAGCTCGAAGACGAGAGCTTCAAGGACGAGTTCGAGGCCTATTGCCAGAGCAAGATCGACTTCGCGATTCAGGATCAGGAGAAGTTCCGGAACGAGGGTCCGCTGTGGATGGAAGGGCTCGCCGCTTTCTGGCAGCGCCAGTACACCCGCGCGCTGGTGCAGTTCAAGCACCAGTGGGGTCGCAGCATCATCGACGGTTTCAAGTTCTTCCAAGACCAGGGTTGCATCGAGGTCATTACCTGCTGCGCCACCCACGGCTACCTGCCGCTCCTCGGTACGGAGGAATCGGTAAGCGCCCAGGTCCAGCTTGGGGTCGAAACCTACAAGAAGCACTTCGGACGCCAACCGCGCGGCATCTGGCTTCCGGAATGCGCCTACCGACCCAGCTACGACTGGAAATCGCCGGTAGGTCAGAACGAGGTCCCCTGGCCCCGACGAGGCGTGGAAGATTTCCTCAAGGCGAACGGCGTCGAGTACTTCTTCACCGACAGCCACATGATCCGGGGCGGATCGCCCCTCGGCACTTACGGCGCCCAGTTCCCCCAACTCGCCGAGCTCTTCGCCCGAAGCAGCAAGAACTTCGCCCCGTCCGTGGAGCTTCGAAGCGAGTACGAGCATTACGAACTGCCAAACGGCGTCGCCGTCTTCGCCCGCGACCCCGAAACCACGGTCAAGGTCTGGTCCGGAGACTCCGGCTACCCCGGCGACCAGCACTACCTGGAGTTCCACAAGCAGCTCTATCCCGGTCGGCTCCGGTACTGGCGCATCAGCCAGAACAAGTCGGACCTCGGCCAGAAGCAGCCTTACGATCCGTGGACGGCCTTCGAAAAGATCGGCAACCACGCGGAAGACATGGTCCGCACCCTCAAGGCCACCCTCGCTACCTACGCCGGCCAAAGCGACCGCAAGGGAACCCTCGTGGCCATGTACGACACGGAGCTCTTCGGCCACTGGTGGTGGGAAGGCCCCGAGTTCCTCTACGAGCTCTATCGCCGCCTCCACGCGGACGGAGAGCTGGAGCTTGTTTCGGGCGGGGACGTCATGGATACCGAGCCCGCCCGTCACCAGATCACCCTGCCCGAAGGCTCGTGGGGCGAGGGCGGCTACCACCACATCTGGATCAACCAAGACAACGCCTGGACCTGGGAGAAGCTCTATCCGATCGAGCGCAAGATGCGCCAGATGTCTCGCGAGTACGCCACCGGCCCGGCTCGCCCCATCGTCGTCCAAGCCGGCAGGGAACTGGTGCTTGCCGAGTCGTCCGACTGGCAGTTCCTGATCTCAACGATGTCTGCCCGCGATTACTCGGAGATTCGCTTCCAGGACCACGTGGCCCGCTTCACCCGCCTGGCCGCGATGGCCGAGCGTGTCCACAACGGCGGCGTTCTGACCCCAGAGGAGGAGGAGTTCCTCGCCGACTGCCAGCAGAAGGACGCCCCCTTTGCAGACCTCGACCCCGAAATGTGGAGGGAACCGAACCTTCCAAGCCGGAGTTAGACTCTAAGAACTTGGTGCGTACGCTTGCATTCCTCGCCCTCGCCTCCCTCGGAGGCATCGCCCCGGCGCAATCCGGATCCAAGCCGGCCGCATTGCCCAAGCCGCTCGATCTGGCGCGGCGCGCCGATGCTGCCCTCGCGCAGCTCAAAGGGGCTTCCGGCGAGGGGCTCTTCAAGATGGATATCCAGGGCCGCAAGGGCTACTCCATCACCCGTTTCGCCATCAAGGATCCCAAGACATTCGCGATCGAATACACCTCGATCTTGGGAACCTATCCGTCTCGTGGCGAGGTTCGGTCGAACGGCGGGAAAGTGGCCTTTCGAGACGACGAGGCACCGGGAAACAAACCTAGCTGGGTGCCGGTGGCCAAGAGTCGGCTTCCGTTCCACCTAACCGGGGCTCCGCTGGTGGCCGCATTTCCGTCCCAGTTCCCGCGCTTGGTTTTCAGCCCACTCGTGACGAAGAAGGCGATCCTTGCCGACTACGTGGCCTCCGCCATCAAGCAAGGCTACACCGTTTCCGTAGCGGAGCAGAAGGCGTATGCCCAAGGCCGCGAGGTCAAGAGCCACCGGGTGACCCTGGTGAACTCGAAGGCCAGCCAGGCCAGGAACGGCATGGTTCGCGTGGACCTCGTCTTCAACCAGAACTTTGGCCTTCCCGTGACGGTCTACTCCACGGTGCAGCCCAAGGTCGGAAAGCGGACCCTTTTCACCTGGACCATGGCCTACAAGAACGCCACCACCTACGCCGCAGGGCAGTTCAAGATTCCGGGGCTGGCTCCGTAGGCTAAAATAGGCAACCCGGCATGTACGCTCTTAACTTCTACAACGACCTCTACGGCGACGTCCTGCGCAACAACCGGAAGACGGTTACGATTCGCCTGGGAGACAAGAGCGACAAGTACAAGACCGGCATGGTCACTTGGGTCACCGTCGGCCCGCGCTTTGGCCGCCGGCAAAAGCTCTTCGCGGCGATCTTGGATCGGGTCGAAGTCAAGACCGTGGCGGAACTCTCCCCCCGAGACATCGAGCGCGAGAACCCCGAGCTGCGCAGCCACGACGACGTCATCGGAATCCTAAGCCGGATCTACGGCGACCTGATCACCCCCACCCACACGGTGACGGTGATCTACTTCTCGCGCATCGACGAGTGAGGTGGCGGTGAACCCTGAAGAGTACGCCTTGGTGCGATCGATCCTAGCCAAGTACTTGGACCCGAACCTGAATCAGGTCTTCCTCTACGGCTCAAGGGCTGCCGGTTCCAACCGTCGCTACTCAGACGTGGATCTTGGAGTGCTGGGGGCCAAACTCCCTACGATGCTTCGGGCTGACCTAGAGGATGCTTTTGAGGAGTCGACTCTTCCCTATGTAGTCGAACTCGTCGAGTTCGCCGAGGTTTCGCCCGAGTTTCGCGCGGTGGCTCTCTCGGCGACTACCCCGGTGTTCCCGTGATGAAACCCATCGATGCCCAGGTTCAGCAGCTTGAGAGAGCCCTCTCCAAGGTCGTGGAGGCTCTGGAGTTCCCCCGTGATGAGCCGCATCGAGAGTCGCTGATTCAGCGCTTCGAGTACACGTTCGAGCTCAGCTGGAAACTCATGTCACGAATTCTTGACGATGAGCTTGTCCCGGCTCAGGGTGTCCGCACGGTCCTGAGGAAGGCCGCCGACCTCGGCTTGATCTCCGATGTGGCCCATTGGTTGAGCTTTGCAACCTCCCGAAACGAAACGTCGCACCTCTATCTAGAAGAGGTGGCCATTCGGGTCGAGGAGTCGGTGAGGGACGGTTTCGCGGCTTGCGTGCAGGACCTGCTCCAGGCGGTAAAGGCGCGCCTGGGATGACTCCGTGGTTCACTCTGACCCAGTCTGCGGACAAGAAGTCTGCTGAGGTTATGGACGCGTCCGGGACGCTGCGGTACCGCGTGGCCCGCAATTGGAATGGCCTTCGGTTCTCGTTCGAGTCCGTCCGAACGGGCGCCGTCGAACTGCAGGTCGAACCCAAGGTCTGGTACACGATCACTCAGCGCATCTGGATCCCTATCGAGGAGCGAGCGCTGGCCTACTTCCGGACGCCGGTTGCCTCGCCGGTGGGATCCGTCAAGGCGAGATTCTGGGACGACACTGCCGAGATCGGCGAGCTGGTCTGCAATCCTCCAGATTTCCAGTCTCTTGAGGCCGCCCTCGCTCAGGAACTGGGGGGTGGCTTTCGGGGCACCCTTAGTCGGGCGAAGAAGGAGAACGCAGCCACGGTTCTGGGCATTCAGGATCGGGTGGCAAGGCCAGCGGTCTTCACGCGGTCCTCTGGCGTTGCCCTGCGTCTGCACCCAGTCCCGAGCCTTCGGCAAGTGAGGATCGAACAGTTGCACTCATTCGATCCTCGCATCGCTCTTGTGGCCGGCGTGTTGGTCCTCTTTGGCGACGGCCTAATCAACCCATCGTCGAGCTAGGCGCCGCTGCTCGGCGAGGGACAGCTGCGAGGAGACCGCGTCGAAGTCAGGACTTAGCCAACGCGTTGCCCAAGACGAACCCGGGCCAGGACCGAATCCGCGTCTAGCCCAGCTTCTGCTCGGATCAGGGGTTGGGTGCCGTGCTCGATGAACGAGTCCGGAAGAGAGATGACTTCGACCGGGACCGAGACGCCGGCCACCGCAAGAGCGTCTCGAACCAGTTCGCCAAAGCCGCCGCGGCGTACGTTCTCCTCCAGCGTCACCACTCGTCCACAGTGGCGGGCGACGTCGGCGATCGTCTCCGTGTCCAGCGGCCGAACAAACCGCGCGTTCACAACGGCGGCGGAAACACCCTCGGCGGCGAGCCGTTCCGCGACTTCGTAGGCCACGCTTACCATCGAGCCCAAGGCAACCAAGGCGACATCCGTACCCTCTCGGATCACCTCCGCTTTGCCCAGCTCAACCGGCGTCCGAGACTCCGGCAAGCGGTCGTCCCCGGCGCCGCGCGGATACCGGACCACGCTCGGTAGATCGTCGTAGGCGGCCATCCAATGGGTCATCTGGCGCAGCTCCGTGTTGTCTCTAGGCGCCATCAGGACCAGATTGGGGATGAGCGAGAGGAAGCTGAGGTCGAACGCGCCGTGGTGGGTGGGGCCGTCGTCGCCGACGAGTCCGGCGCGATCGAGGAAGAAGCGCACGGGCAACTTCTGCAGGGCCACGTCGTGGAGGACCTGGTCGAATCCCCGCTGCATAAAGGTGGAGTAGATCGCGCAGAACGGGCGCAAACCGCCTGCGGCTAAGCCAGCGGCAAAGGTGACGGCGTGCTGCTCGGCGATGCCGGTGTCGTAGTAGCGGTCCGGGAACTCCTTGGCAAACCTTGTTAGCCCGGTGCCGTCCGGCATGGCGGCGGTGATCGCCACGATTCGGGGATCCTCGCGGGCGCACTCGATCGTGGCTTCGCCAAAGGTGGAGGTGTAGGTAACCGGACCGGCGCTCTTGGCCATCTCCTGGGCAGACAGGTCGAAGGGAACCACGCCGTGCCACTTCCGTGCGTCTTCCTCGGCCACCTCGTAACCCTTGCCCTTCACGGTTATCGCGTGAACGAAGGTTGGACCCTTCAGGGTCCGCACGTTCCGGAAGATCTCGAGCAGTACGTCTAGGTTGTGGCCGTCCACCGGGCCGATGTACTCGAATCCCATCTCCTCGAAGATCGTGCCGGTTTCCTCGGGCGCCAAGTAATGGGTGATGCCGTGGCGGATACCGGCGGCCACGCGTCCAACCGGTCCGGGCATCAGCTCCACCACGCCTTTGGCGCGGTGGGCAAGGTCCTGCAGCCAGGGCCGGGAGCGAAGTTTTGAGAGGTAGTTGGTGAGGGCGCCCACGTTGGGGGCGATAGACATGCGGTTGTCGTTGAGCACGACCGTCAAGTCCACGTTCATCTCTCCCGCGTGGTTGAGGGCTTCCCAACTCATGCCGGAGCAGATCGAGGCGTCTCCGGTCACCGCCACCACGCGCTCCTCCGTCCCAAGCTGGTCGCGGGCAACCGCGAATCCAAGGGCGGCTGAGATGGCGGTGCCGGCGTGCCCGGCGCCAAAGCTATCCAGGGGGTTCTCCTCGCGTCGCAGGAAGCCGCTCATCCCGCCGTGCTTACGGAGAGTGGGGAACTGGTCCAAACGCCCGGTGAGGAGTTTGTGGGGGTACGCCTGATGCCCGGTGTCCCAGATCACCCGGTCCGGCGGGATCGAGTAAGCCGCGTACATCGCGACCGTAAGCTCGACGGTGCCCAGGTTGGAGCTCAGGTGCCCGCCCGTCTGGCTGACGTGGTCAAGAATGGCCTGCCGGACTTCGCGAGCCACCTCGTGCAGTTCCTTGTCCGAGTATTTGTGGAGATCGGCCGGCTGGACGATCTTGCGTAGAAATGGGTAGGCCGAGTCCATAAGGTTCCTTTGCCCTTCTACGATAACGCATTCGGCTCTGCGCGGGAATGAGGGCTCAACCTTGCGATAACCTTGACAAAGGTCCTTGGGTTCGGGGCCTGGGCTTGCCTTTTCCACCCAGAACCGAGAATCTTACTAGCATTGGCCCCGGAATGCCGGGGCCAAGAATGCATTGGAGTTGGCAATCTTTTGGAAGCAAAATCCATCCTGCTTGTTGAGGACAACCCGGACGACGAGCAGTTGACGCTCCGTGCGCTGCGACAGAGCGAGGTGGCTTCCAGCATCCGCGTGGCGCGGGACGGCGCCGAAGCTCTCGACGCCCTCTTTCGCAACGGCGAACTCCGTGAGTTCGACTTGGTCTTGCTGGACCTGAAGCTTCCCAAGAAGAACGGTTTCGACGTCCTGCGCGAACTCCGTGCCCATCCCGCCGCATTCACCCTGCCTGTCGTCGTGATGACCTCCTCGGACGAAGAGAGGGACATCCAAGAGGCACGAAGACTAGGGGCTAACAGCTTCGTTAGCAAGCCCACCGATTTCCGCGAGTACATGGAAGCGGTTCGCCAGATTGCGTTCTACTGGCTCGCCGTCAACCACGCTTAGCCGCACGGGCTTCTTCCACCCACGCCGCCAAGGCTTCACCCGACGTAACCCCGCTTGGCGGCACCAGTTCGAACACCGGAATCCCCTCCCAGCGGGCTCGGTCTAGGCCTCCGGGCAGCGCCTCAAACCCGCGCGCTTTCGCCCCCAGGCGGTCCTGCTGCTTGATCAGATCGCCGAGCAAAGCGTTCTGGCAAGCCAGGATCAGGAAGGCCTCTGCTTGCTTCATCCACGCGGCGTCTAGCCCCTGCATTTCAAGTTCGGGCAGCACGAACTTGCGCATGCCCGAGGTGAACATGGAGTCCCCCCCGTGGGTGTTGAACGAGATGTGCTCGCGGGCATCGACTCTTGGGTCGAGGCGCTCCGGCATCCGCCACGTGCCGGGCAAACGGTACTTGGCCGCCAGTGGGTCGGCAACCACGCCTTCGCAGAGCGTGGCCAGGCGGTCGCAGAGGTCCTGCAGAAAGTCGAGAGCCGGATAGACCATGGCGTCGTGAGACTGGAACCGGAATTGCAGGAGGGTCCACGCCCCGCGTACGCGGGTCAGGACTTCGGGATCTAGAGCCTGCGCCATCGAAGTGCGCGCGAACGCTTCCGGGTCGAAGCCCGCTTCCTGCGCGCTGAGCGCCATCACGTCAAGACAGGTCTTCTTGTCCTTGGAGAAGATGGCGTAGCGGCCCCGCTCCAGCGGCTGGTGGAGGGCATCCTTGCTTTTGCCTTCCGCCAGGGGAACGCCGAAGCCCACGACCGAGCCGTTAGCTCCGTCAGGACTGACCAACTCCAGCAGGGAGGGCAGCACCGAGCGGGTGGAGAGCACCGATACATAGAACTCCCGGCTGATGCCAAAGCCGGGGTTCTTGGGTTTGCTAAATTGCCAAGGTCTCATGCGCGATTGGCTTACGGCCGAAGCGGGCCCGCATGCGGGAAACCCAACCTTCGACCTCTTCGCCGGAATAGTAGGATACGTACATCGCGACCATCACGTACGGGAAAATCGGCACGTTCATCGTGAGTTCGATGTAAAGGTGCAGAAGAACGCCACCTAAGAGAGCCCACTTGCGGCAGGGTCGGTAGAACGCGATCGTCCCGAGTGCCACCTCAACGATGAGCGTCCCGTAGGTCGTGATCCGCACCATTGGGAACTCGTTCATGAACGGGGGAACGGGAAACCGAGCCATCTCGATCAGCCGCGCGGGGTACCAAGTGGCCGATCCATCCCGCCAGGGGTTGCCAACCTCGTTCTCAAGCTTCAGCCACACCGTGGTGAGATAGACCAAGGCACAGTTCCAGGCCACCAGTCGTTGCGGCCAGACGCTGGCCAAGGCAACGCTAAGGTCACCCTTGGCGGCCCGGCGCCAGGCGTCGATCGAGTACATCGCTCCGCCCGGCATGAGGGCCACGTAGAGCACGCAGCAGCGCAACGCGGTGTCTCCGCCCTGCAAGATGATGCCGTTGCGATGGTTCAGGCAGACGATTCCAAGGGCCAACAGCGCCGAGGAAACCCGGGTGAACAACCCAACCGTGGTGAGAAGGGCCGCGACGAGGATTGCGATCAGGAAGGCGAGGGACAGCCGCGGGTCCACCACGGAACCAAGCAAGTCGATCCGAGGAAAGGTGCCGCCCTCGGCAAAGCGCTTGCCAAAGAGGGTGAATCCACTGGGAAGCGGTCCGCTCCACGCCTTCTGCATCGCGAGGGGCACGTAACCGTCCTCGCTGTACCAACGTTGCCAGTCCAGGAGGTGGATGAAAACGCTTGCACTGGCCAGGAATCCGACGAGGGCGCGAAAGACGCACATCGCCGCTGGCGATCCAAATCCGAACAGTCCTCGGTCGACCCAGATCCACGCTCGCTTCACGGGGCGCTTTCCTCCAGGGCCTCGGGCTTGGCCGAGTCAAAGAACGTTACCGGGCCGGTAGCCGGTTGCTGGACCTCGTCCGGGCCCGCCACAACTCGTAGGTACCGCCGAAGCTCCACCCGAACGGGCTTCCTGCCCTCGGTGCGCTCCACATCCTTTGCTACCCCGCCCGCGAGGTAGGGCCACAGGGCCTGGTTTTTCTCAAGGTGCGCTCGCTCGAAGAACTTTCGGAACCGCTCGGTCAGGATCTTCTGGGGAATCGGCGAGGTCGAACTACGCGGGAAGAGATAGATCTCGGACTGTCCGTCCCCAAAAGTCACCCGAGCGTCGCCCCAGGTGTCGGTGCGGATGGGGGTGGGGGCGAACATGTCCCAGAACTGCCAGAACCCGGTCGAGAACAGATAGAGGCGGATCGGGGAGTCCTTGAGATTGCGGGAGTTCCAGAGCAGGAACGGATCCAGTCCTTGTGCTGGCATGCGTCCCGCCGCTACCGGAGGCGCAGCGTTGGGCAGGGTCCACGACGTGATCGCCACTAGGTGAAAAAGCACGAACCCCTTCACCCAGGGCGAGACCTTCTTCATGGAAGGTTCGGCGGGGGAAGGGGCTGGCTCGTTGGGTTGCCTCATCGGCGATCCGGTTAGGTTCTAGCTTTCGATTTCTGCGAAGATGGGCTCAAGCTCTTCGTTGGGGCCAACCGCCTCGCGGATTTGGCGGCCCAGGGCGCGGGCCTCTTCAACCTGCCCGTCCCGCCGGAGAGCGAGGGCCAAGTTCACGTGGACGCCCAGGCTCTGCGGCATCTGAGAGGCGGCGTACCGCATGATGCCGGCGGCTTCCTCCGTCTTGCCCTGCTTGGTGAGGGACTCCACAAGCTCGCCGTAGGCGGGCTCGCAGCCGGGGAAGAACCCGAGCAACGTCTTGCTTGCCTGCTCAGCCTCGTCGTAAATCTCCAGCTTATTGAGGGCGGAGCTCAGGATGGCCCAGAGCTTCCAGTAGTCGCCCAGCCAATTCTTCATCGGCCGGAGCTCCTTGACTGCGCTCTCGAAGTCGCCTTCCTCCATCTTGAGGCGGGCCACTTCAACGGCTTCCACCCGCTTGGGCTGCTCCAGCTCGATCAGCCACGCCAAGGTTTGCGCGCGGGTGTCCGGGTCCGGGTTGCTTCCGAGCGCCGTCTTCAAAACCTGAGGAACTTCAAACTCGCGGTCCGCCGACTGCAGGGTTCGGGCGTACTCCAACAGGAGCGGGATGTCGTTCGGAGTCTCCTCAAGGCAGTCCTCGTAGAAGTCCATCGCCCGGTCGTGGTCGCCCTTGGCGGCCAGTACAGGGGCGTAGAACCGCTTGACGAAGATCTTCTCGTCTACTTCGGCAAGGGCGGTCTCGAAAGTCTTCTCGGCCTCCGCTTCGTCGCCGCTGGCGGCTTGCGCCATCGCGAGTTTCACGCGGGCAGGCCCGCTCTGCGGGTGGCGAGAAACGAACTCGCGCCAGACCCCGGGAGCTTCGTGCGCTCGGCCCTGTTGGATGAGGACGGCGGCAAGCTGGTCGGCGGCTTCGAAGAGGTTCGGGTCGACCTCCATTGCTTTCTTAAGGTTCCGCTCCGCGTTGACGGGCATGCCCTGGGCCAACTGGGCGA
Source organism: Fimbriimonadaceae bacterium (assembly GCA_041742595.1). GTDB lineage: Bacteria > Armatimonadota > Fimbriimonadia > Fimbriimonadales > Fimbriimonadaceae > JBGSIJ01. The sequence goes on from JBGSIJ010000036.1 coordinate 24,935, forward strand.
GCGCAAGCCGCAGATAAAGCGAACCCTCCTCCGGAGCGATGGCGATCGCCTTCTCGTACCACTCGCCGGCTGCGCTCGCGTTGCCTACCGCCTGGTAGACCTCGCCTAGGGCAAAGGCGGCGCGGAAGTCCTCGGGGAACTTCTGCTGCAGCTTCAGCAGCGTGGACTCGCACATCTCGAAGGTGCCGACCCGAAGCTGGGCGCACATGCGGCAGAGCTGGATGCAGCTCTCGTAGGGGCCAAGGAAGTCGACGTCCTCCTCAAGGGCTTCGAGGAAGAGGTCCATCCCGCTCTGGGGGTTGAAGTCCTTGCTGACTGCTCCGTTGGAACCCTGGATATAGGCGATTGAATCGTAGCCTTCGAGGAACTTGACGAAGGTGTCCGCGCTCTCGGTGCCGACTTCCATGTTGTCCTGGAACTCCGGCGGCAACTGGACGCCGATCTCCTGAGCCATCCGCTCGATCAGGGTCTTGAGCTTCGGGATCAGTTCGGCTTTGGTGAACTTGTAGTCCTCCTGGGCGGTGACGTCGCCGACGTCGCGCTGGAAGAAGCGCATCGTGAGGTCTAGGTCGTCGCCGTTGATCGTCAGGAGGCCGTCCATCACGTGGTCCACCTGGCTCTGGTTGAACAGCTCGCGAACCTGGGCGGGGTCCATCAGCTCCTGGATGTTGATGAACATGGCTCGCTGCTGGCCGTCTTGCTCGATCGGCGTCAGGAAGCTGACTTTCTGGATCTCAATGCCTGCGAAAGCGGTGAGGCTATCGGCGAGGAAATTGGACAACTGGCGCCCCAGCGCGGGAGAGGTGCCCTCGGCGGCATTGAACGGAAGAACGGCGAGACTCATGGTTGCGAGTGTACCGGGCTGGATCGGCTTGCCTTTGTGGCCCTAGGTATCCTCCCGGCGTGCGCCGCTACGGCCGGGTCTACCGTGCCTTCTTCCTGTCCGCAATCGCCCGGGAACTCGAGTTCCGCGCCAACTTTTTCGCCAAGGTTGCCCAGAACCTGATCTGGATCAGCTTCTACTTGGTGTCCCTTTTCGTGGTCTACCGCAACACGTCCAGCGTGGCGGGGTGGGGCCAGGGGCAGGCTATTCTTCTTTCCGGCACGCTCTTCCTGCTGGCCGGCACGTTCGGGGCGCTGGCGGGCGGACTAGCGCAGATACCGGAGCAGGTCCGGAGGGGGACGCTGGACTTTGTCGTCACCAAGCCGATCGACGCCCAGTTCTGGGTCAGCTTTCGCTACTTCGACTTCGCCAAGATCGGGGGCCACGTCGGGGGCATGGTCCTGGTGGTGGTTGGCCTCCTGCAAAGCAAGGTCAGCCCTGGTCCTGTCCAGTGGCTCGCCTACCTAACGCTCCTCGGCTGCGCAGTCGTGATCTACTACTCGTTCTTCCTGTGCCTGATGACCTTGGGGATATGGCTGGTGCGAGTGGACAACCTCTGGGTTTTGGGCGAGAGCGTGATGGACGTCGCCCGCTTCCCGACTACGATCTACGAGCCGCCGGTTCAGCGGCTCCTGCTCTACGTTCTGCCCTTAGCCTTCCTGGCCATGGTTCCCACGATGCAACTGACCCAAGGCGTGGACCCCGCGATGGTCGGCACCGGCTTAATCTGGGCGGTGGCGGCGTTTGGGGTCAGCCGGACGTTCTGGCGCTTCGCGTTGCGCTTCTACGGCAGCGCCAGTTCCTAGGCGCTAGACCTTGTAGTAGTCCCGATACCAAGCCACGAACCGGGCCACCCCGTCTTCGATCGACGTTCGGGGCCGGAAATCCACGGCTTCGGCGAGGGCGTCCACGTCTGCGAAAGTGGCCACCACGTCGCCCTGCTGCATGGGCAGGAACTCCTTCTCTACCGTGCGGCCGAAGTTCAACTCCATCAGCTCAATGAACCGCATCAGCTCGACCGGCTCGTTGTTGCCGATGTTGTAGACCCGGTAGGGGACGTTGCTTCCGGCGGGGTCGGGACGAGCCGTGTCGTAAGCCGGGTCGGACTCGGCGGGCTTCCACAGGATGCGGGTGACTCCCTCGACGATGTCGTCGATGTACGTGAAGTCCCGCTTCATCTTTCCGTGGTTGAACACCTTGATCGCTCGGCCCTCGGAGATGGCGGAGGCAAAGAGGATCGGGGCCATGTCCGGGCGGCCCCAAGGGCCGTACACGGTGAAAAAGCGCAGCCCTGTCGTGGGCAACTTGTAGAGGTGGCTATAGGCGTGCGCCAGGGCCTCGTTGGCCTTCTTGGTAGCCGCATAGAGGCTGACCGGGTGGTCCGTGTTCTGGTGCACCGAGAACGGCATGTCTGTGTTCGTCCCGTACACGCTGGACGAGGACGCGTAAACCAAATGCTTGGAACCAGCGTGGCGAACTCCTTCCAGGATGTTTGCGAAGCCCACCAGGTTGCTCTGAATGTAAGCCTGGGGGTTGGTCACCGAGTAGCGGACGCCCGCCTGGGCGGCCAGATGGACGACCCACTCGAACCCGTGGTCGGCGAAGAGCTTTGCAACTCCGGCCGAATCGGCGACGTCGAGATCGACCCTTGTGAATCCCGGGTATGGCTCTAGCAGCTTCAGCCGGTCCAGCTTCAAACGGACGTCGTAGTAATCGTTCAGGTTGTCGACGCCAACCACTTCGTGGCCTTGGTCGAGCAGTTTCTTTGCCGTGAAGCAACCGACGAATCCCGCGGTACCGGTCACCAGCACCTTCGCCATCAGAGGTCCTCCCCCAGTGAGGGGCCGTAGAACGCTCGCACGAAGTCTTGGTAGTCCGTGCGCACGGTGATGGGCCGCCACCAAGCCTCATTCTCCCGGTACCAGCGCACGGTGTTGCGGATCTCGGTCTCGAAATCGTGGGTCGGCTGCCAGCCTAGCGACTTGGCCTTGGCGCAGTCCATGGCGTAGCGCTTGTCGTGGGCGCCCTTTCGTGGGTCGGGAATGTTCTTGACCCGATCCTCGCCTCGGCCGGTTTCCTCCAGCAGGATCCGAACGACCTCGCGATTGGGCCGCTCGTTGGTGTCCCCGATGTTGTAGACCTCGCCCGGCGTTCCGTGGTCTAGAACCGCCGCGATGCCCGAACAATGGTCCAAAACGTGGATCCACTCGCGTACCTGCGAGCCGTCTCCGTAAAGAGGGACCTTCTTGTTTTCCAGAAGCCGAGTGGCGAAGAAGGGCACCAGCTTCTCCGGGTATTGGAACGGGCCGTAATTGTTGCCACCACGAGTGACGAGGACGGGGACGCCGAACGCCTTGAAGTGGGCGCGGCACTGAAGATCTCCCCCCGCTTTGCTGGCGGAGTAGGGCGTGTTGGGCTCGATGGGGCTGCTCTCGGTGAAGACGCCCTTGTCTATCGTGCCGTACACCTCGTCCGTGCTCACGTGCACGAACCGTTCTAGCCGGTACTTCCGTACCGCTTCCAGAAGGATGTAGACACCGTACACGTCCGTCTGGATAAAGCTTCCCGACTCCAGGATGCTGCGGTCGTTGTGGCTTTCCGCGGCGAAGTTCACCAGGTGGGTGATCCCGTGGGCCTCCATCGTGCCGTCCACCGTCGACTTGTCCTGAATCTGGCCGTGCACAAAGGCGTAGCGCGGGTCCTGCGCCACGTCCTCAAGATTCGCCAGATTCCCCGCGTAGGAGAGCGCGTCTAGGACCACTAGCTTCTCGATCGGCCGATCCGACTGAAGCATCATCCGGACGAAGTTCGAGCCAATGAACCCGGCTCCGCCGGCAACGAGAAGCCTCATACTTTGAACCTCGATTCGGGATCGTGCTCGTGACGAATCTCGTCGACCGGCTCCTTCTTGCCCTCGCCCGCGTAGAGGCGGTTCGGAAAGTTCAGCACGATCGCGTCCTGCTCCCCAATGTTCTTGTAGGCGTGAACTACGCCGGGCGGGACTGCCACAAAGACCGGGGCATCGGCGCCGACCTCGAACGTCTCCGCCAGCGGAGGATGTCCCGGCCGGTTCTCCCAGAGGTAGAGCCGATAGCTCCCGTAGAGGAAGGCGAAACCGTCGGTCTGGTCTACGTGCTCGTGAGGACCGCGGGAGACGCCGGGATGGGTGCAGGAGATGTAGCCCATCGCGGGTAGGGTTTCGGCTGCCATCTCGTCGCTCCGAAAAGTCTCGATCAGCCAGCCGCGAGAATCCTCGAACCGCTGGAGCGGACGGATGACGACGCCGGGAAGGGAACTCTTCATTAGGATTTGGGAAGGCGCTTTGTGATCTCGCGAACCTGCTGGGCCTGGTCTTTCTTGCACACGAGAACGGCGTCCTTGGTGACCACGACGATCAGGTCCTCGACTCCGTACACCCCAACCTTGATCTCGTTCTCCGCGTCGTTGACCACGATCGAGTTGTTGCTTTCCAGAACAACCGCGCCCCCTCGAACCACGTTCCCGCTCTCATCGTGGGGGAAGCTCCGGTCCAGCGAGTCCCAAGAGCCGACATCGTCCCAAGGGAAGTCGGTCGGAATCACGAAGACGCGCTCCGCCTTCTCCATGACCGCGTAGTCGAATGAGATGGAAGGGAGCTTGAGGAAACTCTCCGCCGCCGAGAGGAAGTGGTGCTTGCGAAGCGCGTCCGCCATCTCGTGGATGAGGGCCAGGGCTTCTGGCTGCGTCTTGCCGATCTCTGCGAGGAGTCGCTCCAGCGTGAAGAAGAACATCCCGCCGTTCCAAAGGAAGTTTCCGTCGGCCACAAACTGCTCGGCGGTGGCAAGGTCCGGCTTCTCCCTAAATCCCAGGGAGCGGTAGCCCGTTCTCCCGCGAGGGCACTGCACGGGGTTGCCGTGGTCGGCCTCGATGTAGCCGTAGCCCGTCTCCGGACGGTCCGGTGGGATGCCGAGGGTCACGATCCCGTCCTGGGCTTCCGCGAGGTCCAGGGCGTCCGAGACCGCATGCGCGAACTTGCGCGGCTCCTCGATCCGGTGGTCGGCGGTCAGAACTCCCGCAACGCTGTCTTCGAGGCCTCGGGCCAGCAAGTTGGCGGCCAACCAGCAAAGGCAACCGAGGGTGTTCCGCTTGTCCGGCTCGGCAATGACCTGGGAGGCCGCAACGACCGAGGCATCGACTACCGGTTGGAACAGGGCAGCGGAGGTGGCGACGAACACTCGCTCGGCTCCCACAACTTCTTGGGCGCGATGGACGGCTTCCTCGAGCATCGTCTCCTCGCCGCTCGTAAGGTGGAGAAGCTGCTTCGGGCGTTCCGGACGGGAAAGAGGCCAAAAGCGTTCCCCAGATCCACCCGCCATGATGGCGAGGATGCGTGGTCTCATTGACCAGGATGATACCGACTCACGTTAAACTGACGGCGTGTCTCCGCATTCCGCCGTAGCCGAGATCCTGAGTCCGATAGAGCTTGTGGGCCGGCTAGAACAAGAGTACGGGGAGGCTCCCCAGATTCAGCGGGCCAATCCCATGGACGAACTGGTGGCGTGCATTCTTAGCCAGCACACCATCGACGCCAACAGCTACCGCGCCTTCGACCGCCTCAAGGCGGCCTACGCGACCTGGGAGCAACTGGCCAACCAGCCCCCGGAAGCCGTCGCCGACGTCATCCGAAACGCGGGCCTGGCGAACCAGAAAGCTCGCACGATCGTGCGGTGCTTAGGCGAGATCAGAGCTCGAACCGGAGGCTACGACCTCGACTTCCTTGGCGCCTTGCCCCTTCTGGAGGCGCGAGCATGGCTGATGGATCTTCCAGGAGTGGGGCCGAAGACGGCGTCCCTGGTGCTTTGCTTTGGCTTCGGCCGGGGTGCGATTCCGGTCGATACCCACGTCTTCCGAGTCGCTTGGCGGTACGGCCTCATCGAGAAGAAGATTGGTGAAGCAAAGGCCCACGACCGGCTACTCGAGCTAGTGCCCGAGGACTTGGCGTACCGTTTCCACATGGCGTTCATCCAGCATGGCCGCCTTGTGTGCAAAGCCCTGCGACCCCGCTGCGAGACCTGTGCGATCCGCCAAGGATGCCGGTTCCAGCGCGAGGCCCAAGCTTGAGCCTCGCGCTGTCTGCGCCCGGACAGGAAGCGCTTCATCGCATCGAGGCACAACTGGGCGCGACGGTTGCATGGGATCGCCTCTTGGAAGGGAACCCGAATCCAGACCGCGCCGCCCTGAACCTGGACCGCTGGCTGGGCGCGACCGGCAATCCGGCGACCTACCTCCAGGCTGCCCTCGATTTCGATGCCCTGCCTCGCCTGCTTCGCGTCATGGGCTCCAGCCAGCACCTGGCGGACGGCCTGATCCAGAACCCAGAGCTCGGCAGCCTCTTCCTAGACCAGGGATTCCTACAACACGGCTTCGACTCCTTCCAGCAGGAACTGGGAGAGTTGCTCCAAACTGCGACGTCGCCCAGCCACGCCCTAGACCGCCTCCGCTACTTTCGCCAGAAGTGGAACCTGGTCATCGCCGCCAACGATCTTGGCGGAAGCTGGCCCCAGGAGACGGTCTGGCTGAACCTTAGCCGCCTTGCGCAGCACCTGATCGCCGAGACCGTGCGGCTCCTTTGGCGGCAGGCGGGCGAGGAAGGCGAGCCTCCCTTGATGGTGGTGGCCTTCGGAAAGCTCGGCGGAGACGAGCTCAACTACTCCTCCGACGTCGACCTGGTCTACGTCAGCCTGGACGGTATCTCGGAGCAGGACGACCGCAAACTCACCCGCTTCTGCGAGGGCCTGAACCGCGCCCTCGAACAGAAGATGGGACGGGGAAGCCTGTACCGGGTGGATCTGCGCCTTCGCCCCTACGGCGGAACCGGCCCCATCGTGAGAACGATGCGGGCCTACGAGGCCTATTACGAGCTGTATGCGGAGCCCTGGGAACGGCTTGCCCTCCTGAGGTCGGCCCCGATTCAACTCGGCCCAGAGGAATTGAGATCCCGGTGGGAGGCCCTCCGCGTCGCCCACTGTTTTCCGGAGCGGATGTCCGAGCCGGTCCTCGAGCAGCTTCTGGACATGCGTACTGCGATCGAGGAGATCGGAAAAGGGGACGACCTGAAGCGGGGCGTCGGCGGTATCCGTGACATCGAGTTCCTGACCCAGCTCCTTCAGATGCTGCACGGCGCGGCCCACCCCGAGGTCCAGGTCCGGCCCACCCTCCAGGCCCTTCGGGAACTGCAGCAAGCTCAGATCTTGGACCCGGCCTCCGCCTCTAGCCTCGCGCACGCCTACGAGTTCCTTCGAAAGCTAGAGCACCGATGCCAGATCGGCGGCGACCTCCAGACTCACACCGTCCCCGAGGAGGCGGAGCCGCGAGACGAGCTTGGCCACCTCATGGGTTTTGACTCTTGGGAAACTCTTTCCGCCCAACTGGAGATGCACCGCCGAACCGCGCGCACCCTCTACCATGCCTTTCTCCGCCCCCAGCACCGAGGCGTCGACGACCGCTCAAGGGCCGCCACGGCGGTAGGAAGCTCCGCGCAAGCTCTCCTCCAGTGGTTCGACGTGCTCCCAGAAAGCGATGCCTTCTACTCAAGCTTGGTGGATAACGAGAGCTCGCTAGACCGGGTGAAGGCGATCCTGGAGTCAGCGCCCGTCCTCGTGGAGCCCCTTCGCCAATCCGTTGCCCTAACCGAGCTTCTCCTTAGCGGAGAGATCGAGGAAATGCACGACGCGAGCCTCCGCATCCGCAAGCTCCCGCTCGACTGCGACCTTCGGACGCTCGCTTCCGCCACCGTCTATGCCCGTACGGCGGTCCTCGCTCGGTGGGCTCTGCTAGGGACCGACGCGGGGCTGGAGCTTTCGGACCTCGCCGACGCGGTTCTCCGCCACTGTGCCCGGCGGCTCTACGCGGAGTTCGACATCCTGGCTCTGGGCAGCTACGGAATCCAAGAGCTGAGTCTCTCATCGGACCTAGACGTGCTCTTTCTCGTTCCAAACGGGGATCGCCAGGCCGACTGCGAGGCCCAGGCCCAGTCGCTGCTCGGCCTCGTAGCCAATCTTCGGCGCATGGGCGCTCCAATCTCCCTCGACCTCCGCCTTCGTCCCGACGGCGGCAAGGGACTTCTGGTGCGTTCCCACGCCGGCCTTCAACAGTACGACCTGCAGGGGATGGAAATGTGGGAGCGATACGCGATCTGCCAAGCGCGCGAGGTCCACGCGCCAAGCCAGGGCGAGAACGGTTCCGCCACCAGCCTCGCCCTAGTCCGGAAGTTGGCATACGCCGTCCCCCTCAGCCCCGAGCGCCTAACCGAGTTGCTCGACATGAAGAAGCGAATGGAGACGGAGCGAGTGCTGCCCCAGCATGCCCGCAGGGAAGTAAAGCTGGGCTACGGGGGGCTGAACGACCTCGAATGGTTCGTTCATCTGCACGAGATGCGCTACCCCGTGGAAACTGAAGCCGGCACCCACGTTCGCATGCCAGAGCGAATCCATGCCCTTAGCCGGGCAGGGTTGATCCACGCCGGGGAGGTCGAGGAACTGGTGGAGGCGCACCGGCACCTAGTGGAGACGCGCATGCGGTTGGCCCTGATGGGATTCGTCAAAGACACTGTTCCGGAGAATCCGGACAAACTAGATCGATTGGCGCGGGCGATGGGGCTCGCCGATGGGAATGAGTTTCTCAGGCGGCACGAGCCGCTGATCGAACGGGTGAGAGGAATGCTGAGGGAAGGCCAGGAGCGACTGAAACGATGAACCCGCTAGGATTCGCGATCTGTGCGTTGGGCTACTTCTTAGGAGCGATCCCCTTTGGGGTGATTTGGGCGAAGCAGGCCGGGATCGACATCATGAAGGTCGGTAGCGGCAATATTGGGGCGACCAACGTGATGCGCGTGCTTGGCAAGAAAGCGGGCCTGAGCGTGTTTGCCTTGGACGTGCTCAAGGGCCTTCTTCCGCCCTTGATCGCCCGAGGCCTTGGTCTCGACCAGAACTGGCAGTTCTTCGCCGGAATCGCTGCAGTTCTCGGGCACACCGCGTCTCCCTTCCTGGGCTTCAAGGGCGGTAAGGGAATCGCCACGTCGCTTGGCGCGCTTCTAGGCAGCGTTCCCCTGACCGCGCTGTCCTCGTTTGGAGTCTTCCTTGTCCTTCTGGCGGCGTTTCGATGGGTCAGTCTCGGGTCGGTCGCCGCCGCGCTGGTGGTCCCCGTCTTCGCCTACGTCTTTCACGAGTCGCCAACCGTCCAGATCGCCCTGATCCCGGTCTGCCTCCTCATCATCGTCAAGCATCGAAAGAACATTGGCCGCCTCCTTCAGGGCACGGAGCCGAAGTTCGTCTTCGGCCAGCAGAAGGTTTCTGCGCAAAGCTCAGACGAAGACCGTCAAGACCTGCCGCAGCAGCCGTCCTAGCCCTATGTTCCAGCGAATCGCCTCGGACCCCGTAGCCTTCCTATCGGGTTGTCTGATCTGGATTCCGATCTGCATCATCGTGGTCACCCTCGTGCACTGGCTCATCCAGGCCGAGGTGGACGCCTACTCGGGCATCGCTGGGATTTGCCTCTCGATCTTCCTTGGCGTGATCGCGCTGGATCCGCCCGAGCCTTGGGTGAGCAAAGCCGCCTTCGCGTTCGCGTTCTCCGCCGTCCTGGGCTTCCCGCTTCTCAAAGTCTCGATGCAGAAGTACGAACTGAACCAGGTCGACGTGGACACGATCGACCGGATCTTCGCGGAGTTGAAGCTCCGGCCCAACAACGCGCCCAGCCAACTAAGGCTGGCCAAAATCCTCTACGGCAAGGGCCACGTAGGCCACGCGATCGCCATCGCGGAGGGTTGCCTTGCCACCCTACCTAAGAACCTCTTCGCCGAGGACCACCGAATGGTGGTGGCCTGGAAGCGTGCGGCCACCAACGAGAACTACTTTCGTCCGCTGCCCTGCGTGGAGTGTGGAGCCTTGAACCAGCCCGGCCAAATCTACTGCTCCGGATGTGGATGCGCGTACCTGATCGACGTGGTGCGCGGCCGTTGGGTAGGCACCTCCCTTGCGCGCCGGATGCTCTCCGTCTGGGTGGCTTTGATGGCAACCGTGCTGCTGATCCCCGTGGCCGCCAGCCGCTTGGCGCCGGCGGCGGTCGTGATCGTGGTTCCCCTGCTCGTGCTGCTGGCCATCGGCTCGATCTTCCTAGGTTTCCGGAGGGGGCCCAAATCGTAAAGAGGCTCGACCGCTACGTGCTGAAGGAACTGGCGGTGCCGTTCCTGATCGGAACCGTGGCCGTCACGATGATGTTCATGGCGAACCTGCTGATCTACCTTCTGAAGGAGCTAGAGCTGCAGAACGTGCCGCCGGCCGCGCTTGCCCAGCTGATCCTCTACAAAGTCCCCTACTTCCTCAACATGACCTTGCCGGTTGGCATGGCTCTTGCGGGTTCGCTTGCGATGTCCCGCCTGGCCCGCGAGTCCGAGATCACCGCCATGCGTGGCGCCGGAGCTTCCATTCTTCGCATCATCGTTCCGGTCGCGTTCTTCGGGATCTTGGTTGGCGTGGGGAACTGGCTGGTGGTGGAGAAGGCGATGCCACCGGCCGAGAAGGAGTTCCAGCGAGTCAAGCGTCAGGTTGGCGTGCTTGCGGCCTCGCCCACCTATCGGGCCAACGCGGTGATCTACTTGGGCAACTACACCGCCACCTTCGACGAGGTATCTCGCGGGGACAACGGGCAAGTGGACCTTCACGGAATCCTCCTCGTTGAGAAACCCCGGCCGGGGGAGACCGTCCTCTACAAGTCCGAGAAGGGGACCTACAAAGATGGAATCTGGAACCTGGACCGCACCGTGGTGATGAGCCTGCGCGCCAACGAGCTAACCGCCTACGACGTGCGGCAGAAGTTCCGGATCGACGACAAGATCATCATCGACGACCTCTTCTCGCCCGCCGAGGCGGAGGAGCAGACCGCCGATGAACTGCGCCAAGCCATCGCGGACGCCAAGGAGTCGGGTCGGCAAACCGTTCCGCTCGAGATCGCCTTTCACACGCGGTTTGCCGTGCCGGCGGCCTGCATCGTCTTCGCGCTGATCGGACCGGCGCTCGCCATCGGATTCGCGCGTTCGGGCGCGTTCGTAGGCGTCCTTCTCAGCGTGGTGCTGGTGTTCGCCTACTACAACCTCCACGTGGTTTGCACCCAGATTCTGGGTCGGATGGAGGCGGTGAACCCGTTGACCGCGGCCTGGCTTCCAAACGTAATCTTCCTGGCGCTGGGCCTGATCTTCATCCGGAGGCTGGAGTGACCCGCGGGCTGGCAACCATGGCCTTCGCGGCGGCCTTTGGGCTGGTGCCGGCGCAGCCCAACTGGGTGGACACCTTGCGTACGGGAGTGCGGGTGGCGGCGGAGCGACGCCTACTTCGCATGCCAACCAATCCCTTGCCGCTAGATCCCAGTGGAGAGCTTCCTCTCGGGGAGCCGCAGGAGGCGCCTCCGGCTGAACAGCCGTTCTTCCGGGTGCTCCACGCGGGCGACCAGCGCCGGGCGGGGAACCTCGTCAAGGTTACGGGCGGCGCGGAGGTCGAGTACCGTGGCTACCGGATCGTGGCCCAGGAGGTCGAGGGCAACCTGGAGACCCGCGTCTTCGAGGCTCGCGGCCAGGTTCGCCTGGTTGGCAAGGACGTGGTCGTGGAAGCGGACCGTGTTATCGTGGACTTCCTGGCGAAGACTTACCAGGCGTTCAAGAGCAACGCGACTTTGTCGCCCGCCTTCGTCCAGGGCAACGTCCTGACCGATCTCCACATGAAGGGCGAGACCTCGGAGGGTTCCGAGCGCGAGGTCCGTGCCACGATCGCGCGGCTTACCAGTTGCACGCTGGAGGAGGACCCGCACTACGAGATCGACAGCCGCTCGATGGACGTTCGCCCGGGCAAGCGGATCATCCTGCGTCACGCCAAGTTCAAGGTCTCGGGTCGCACGCTCTTCAGCGTGCCGTACCTATCGATTCCCCTCGACGAGGCCTTCTACCGGTATCTACCCGAGATCGGCAACACCCCGGACGAGGGCTGGTACATCAAGTCTCGTTTTGGGGTTCCCCTCCCGGGGGAGAACAACCTGGACGTTCGGTTCGACGCCTTCAGCAAGATCGGCATCGGACTTGGGGGGGACCTCCAATACCAGAACGCCCGGATGAACGGGAGCTTCAGCGCTTACGTGCTGAGCGGGACCCAGAAGAGCCTCCAGCTCATGCTCAACCACCGCATGAACTTGGGCAAGAACGAACTGACCCTCGACGGCAACTTTCAGCAAGACAACTACCTCGCCGCTCCCCAGAGCACCATCTCCAGCTTTCGGGCCGGATTCCGGGTGCCGGGCAAGAACGGGACGGAAACTCGATTCACGTACTTGCGAAACGGCTCCGAAACTTCGGGCTTCGAGTCCTTGGGCCAGACCCTGGGAATCTCCGATCGCCGGGTCTGGAACGACCGGCTCAACACAAACCTAGAACTCAACGTTACTCGCGATCTGACCCAGTCAAGTGCTCAGACCGCCGTCCGCAAGGAAGCCAACCTGGTCTTCTCCGCCGAGCAAGACCTCGGGCGAGCGCAGGCCCTCCTGGACTACCAACGCGCCATCCCGATCGGCAACAGTTCCGGCTTCTCCGGCGGGATCGACCGCACCCCGGTCTTCACTCTTAGCTCGGATGGCCGGCGAATGTTCGGGCCCAGCTACCGGGGGGCCAACATTCGGTCCTCCGTGTCCTGGGGCGAGTTCGTGGACGGCTACCTGAGCAAGAAGACTTCTCGGGCCTACTTCGACCTCGACATCGACCGGCCCGATACCCGCGGCAAGCGGTTCTCCTTGGACTGGGGCACCCGGTTCAAGCAGGGCGTGTACAGCGACAACACCGCCCAGTACGTGGTGGACGCGAACTCCCGCGCTACCTACCGGCTTGGCTCGGACACCGAGTTCAACCTGCGCTACGGCACCTCCCGGCCGCTGGGCTACACCCCACTGTCGATCGACCAGGCCAGCCGCTACGACCAGGTCTCGGTCGACCTCAGCTTCCGGCCTGCCCGGACCTTCCTCATCGGCGCGGAGACCGCCTACGACATCCAGGAGATGGCTCGGAGCCAGGTACCTTGGCAGAACGTGGGCGTCCGTACCGAGTACCGGCCCAACAACTGGTTCCAACTGCGGACCTCTAGCCTGTACGACACGCGAGACCAGAACTGGAGCAGCGTGCGGCTGGACCTCGGCTACAAGCCCGGCGCCACCTACGTAGGGATCGGCGCGAGGTTCGACGGCCCGCGCCACACCTGGTCCAACGCCAACCTCTTTGTGGACGCTCTGAAGACGGGTCGGCTAAAGACGAGCCTGCTTCTCCAGTACAACGGCTTTCTCCAGCAGTTCGAGTCCCGGCACTTCTCGTTCACCTATGATCTGACCGACTGCTACGAGGTGATCTTCCAGGTGATCGACAATCCCCTTGGCTTCCGAGCCGGCACCCAGTACGGCCTCTACATCCGCATCAAGGCATTCCCGTTCGCCACCCCGTTCGGCCTCGGACAGCAAGGCCAGCCCCTCGGAATCGGCACCGGTCGCGACTTTTAGGCGGCCGCCGATTGCGGGCACTCTTTGTCGCGCCAACTCGGTACATTTGAACCTAGTTGGATGCGTTTGTCGGGCTTTTTCCCGGACGAGTTTCGGTGAAAACGTGAAGGGCGCGGGATCCTTGGTTTGCGCCTCCCGACTGATTGGGGGCGACGCGGGCTTTGGTCAACCTTGGGGTCTCACTGGTTCCAGAGTCGGCACTCGTAGTCTCCGGCGCGGACGCCTTGCACGAGGCTGATCCGCTGGGCGAATCGACCCTCGAACGCCTTGCCGGTGTTCTCGTCGATCTCCGAGAACGCGAACTCGTCTTCCGTCACGCGGTGCACCTGGACCATGATCTCCTCGCCCGGGCCGGTGATCTTCATGATCTCACCGGTCTCGGCGGCTTGCCGAAGCCACTCGGCAACGGCGTCGGGGTCGGCGGTTGCCCGCCCCAGAGACTCGTTCGGGTCCGCGATGAGCTTCTCCATTCGGGCGAGGTACTCGGAGTCGGTGACCACCCGAACAAGGTCTGAGATCGGCTCCCAAGCTTCCTCGCGGACGTACCCGTTCTGGTCGTAGTCGATGATCGAGATCTGGTCGCCATCCAGCTCAAGGACTCGCCAGACCAGAAGGGAGTCGAGGTCGTCTTCCCACACGAAGGCCTCGATCAGTCCCTTGCGCGCCGCCACGGATTCGAGGGCATCTCGGATCAAACTCATGGCCCCAGCGTACACGGAAGGGCAGTACCCACGTCCGATGGGGTGCGCTGCGGCGCCCCTACAGGGCTCGCCAAGAAGCGGGTTCTGTTACCAGGGCTTGCGCCCTTCGCGCCCCGTTGGGGCTGCGGGCGATCTCTTCCGGGGCTGCTTCTAAGGCCGGGCATTCAACCTTTGTTGTGGCTTTCGGAACCCTCAACCCCGCTCGGGAGAGCGACCCTTCTCCCTTTCCTGGCACAACCATCCAGGAAGAGGAGAAGGGCGGGACTAACCCTCAACCCGGTGCACGGTTGCCCAGATCTCTCGCTTGGCGTCTAGGTCTCGGAACTGCTTCCGGCCGGGGACGATGTCCAGGTACAGGGTTGCGATCTCGTAGGGTCGCATGGGAAGCTTGACTCGGACGGCCTCGATCCCGAAGGGTTCAAGCCTCTCGGGCTCGGAGGTCAGCACCCTTGGGTCGCCGACGGAAGGCGTAAGCTCCTCTAGAATCTCCCCCATTAAGTTGGTCTTGAACGCCTTGGCGACAGGGCCGGGCAGGGTGATCTCGACTTCGGTGTCCAGCCCATCGGCTTCGACGAGACGCAGCAAGTACGGGTGAGAGATGCCCTCGCCGGCGTACCTGTCAAGCCCGCGGGCTACATGGGACGACTGCTCCCGGTAGAAGGCCGTGGCGAGCACGTTTGAGGAGTGGACGGTCACGGCAGAGAAGTCCCGAGGCAGGGGGGCTTCGCTCTTGGAGTCAACCCCGTAGCTGGCATCTAAGGGCCACTCTTCTCTCAGAACGTCCTGCGACTGGCCACGCTCCGATGCCGATCTCACGATGCACTCGGAGGCCGCAAGGCCGGAGTGGGGGAACAAGCTGTAGGTCGTCACCGCGCGATCCACCCGGTTGGCCTCGTCCCAAGGGTCCACCGCCAGGATCACATTGCGGACGCCCGACTCGGTTCGGAACCACTGCTGGCTCCCCGAATGCGAGATGAGCAACTGGCCGGCGATGTCCACGAAGGACTGGGAGGTGAACGCGCCCTCGACGGACTCGAACCACTGCGGGCTGGTCATCCAGTCGCCCTCGGGGTACTTCCGTTGGCCCTTTGACCCGCTGCCAACCGTTGCGACGGAGTACGGCCCGTCGGCACGGACCACCGCGCCTGGAGTGAACCCGCCCCAATGAACGCACACCGCGCCCTGGTAGCCGGGTTCCAGCGGGATTGGGTCCGGCTCAACGGAGATGGTGACCCGCAACTCGCCCAGCCGGGGGACGGCACGGAACCAGAGATAGACCATGCCCGCCGGCTCCAGCATCATGCCGAGGGTGTTGCCGTCGACAACGACGGTGGCAAGCTGGACGGGGCCAACCTCGCTCTTGCCGACGGAGATACGGGGGCCAAGGTCTTGCACGATTCCGTTCAGCCGCTTAACCGACCCGGTGCGAACGTCGACCTCTACGGAAAGCTCCGGGGATTCGAAGACGGCCGTTTCCCCGGAGACCTGCCACTCGCCTTCCTCCGGCAGGGGCTCCCCCGTGCGGTAGCCCATGGGACCAACCGAGAAGGTTGCCGCCTCGACTGGCCAGCCATGCCGGTTGAACGCGATCTGGCCTGCGCCCACTCGCTGCGCCAGCCGCTCGACCGCGTCGCTCTGAGCAAGCAGCGTCTCGACAAAGGCGAACTGAGCCTTGGCCACGTGCCCGCAGAGCCCTTCGCACTCGTGGTTGTCGTGATGCTGCGCGGCCAGCAACTGACGCCAGCACTCCTCGAGTTCCCAGGTCGGATACACGTCCCAGGGCTCGTAGGGGCGGCCGAAAAGACCCAGGATGGCCGCCGCGGTCTCGGCCTCCAACAGCTTGTGCTCCAGCTCCGCCGACTTCTTGGGATGGGCGTCGCCGTTCTTGCCGAGGGTCATGCCGTGCCAAACGTCGTCCATGCGGTAGCGCCGAATGGGCAGGTCCTGGCCCTCCCATTTCGCCAGGTACTCGCCCAGCGTCGCCGCTAGCACCTCGAAACGGGGATCGGATTTCAGCTCGGCCAGCATCGGGAGCATCAGCTCCGAGCGGCACATCCAGTCCTGGGTGGGCATCAGCTCTAGCCATTGCAGCACCAACGGCGGGATACCGTTGGCATCCTCCGGCGGGTTGGCGGCGAGGTCGTCCAGCAAGATGCGGAAGTCCTCGGGCCACTGGTGCAGGTTCATCCGGTTTCGCGTGGCGGTTGGGATTCGGGTGCCATCCATGCCTTCCCACGCGACCACAGGGGCTTCCTCCATGGGGACTTCGGGGGTGTGCCAGGTCCACTGGAAGTAGAGCGATGCCCCCGTGAATCCGCAGCCCGCCAGGATCTGGGGAAGCTGCGGATAGAAGTCGAACTCCTCCTCCCAGAAGGTGCGGGGCCGGGTGCCCAGCACGCGAATGGCGGTGCGGACTCCGTAGATCCGCTGGCGGATATTGGACTCGCCTCCGTGGAACAGCCCGTAGGGCTGGCCGTAGCTTCCTCCGACCACTTCGATGGTGCCTTCCTTGATGGCGGCCCGCAGGAGCGCGAGATGCTCGGGCGACTCGGAGGCCATTTTCTCGTAGCCGATGCCGTCGAAGTTCAGGTTGCCCTTGACACCCGCCTTCTGGCAGTATTCCAGCATGTCCTCGGTCGAGCCGGGCAATACGTCGTAGCCCCACAGCCATTCCATGTCCACCCAGTGCATGTGGTTGCCGAAGGTGTAGTAGAGGGGAATCCGACGTGGCATGGCCGGATTCTACCGATGGGCCCGGGGAGGCAAGGAGCCTTCCCCGGTAGCGCTACTGGAACCGCTTGTAGGTGAACTTCAGGGTCACGGACTCGCCGGACTTCAGGTCGATCGTGGCTTCGCCGAGGCTCAGCGGATTCAGAGACTCTCCAGATGGAGTCACCCGAACCTTTATCGAGGCAGGGACCTCGGCGGGTTCCCCCAACCACGAAGGTCGAACCAGCAGCCGGACCGTTGTGTCGCGGGTGTTGGTTGCCTTGAGGGTGACCTCGTAGGTGGTCTGGGGCGTGTTGTAGCTTCCCCGGCGCACCTCCTCTCGCTTGATCTCGCTAACCTGAGAACTCACTAGGATGTCCTGAACCGTGCCCACCGTAAGCTCTGCGTTCTGCCCAACGGGCGTGAACGGCATCGTGAGTTGGGCAACGGGGACACTATCGCGAAGGATCACCGTGCTTCCCTGCGTCCAGGGCACCTTGCCGGTGTTCATGAAGCGAAAGATGCTCGCGACCTCGTTGTCCTTTGGCACAACCAGCCGACCGTCGATGTAGTTCTGCTGGTTCTGGCGCCTCGGGCCGATCCAGGCATCCCAGGCGAAGACCGATTCGAACGTGGAGTCCTGGTCGAACAGGGTCGTCATCACCCGGTCTCCCGGCTTGAGGTCGATCTTGCCCAGGGGGTAGGAGAAGAGGTCGTCCACTCGTCTCTGATCGGGGTTTGCAGCCGCCCCTTCGGAGCCCGCACCCACGTCGAACGAGTGCGACCGCCCTCCCCTTCCTCCTCCTCCGAACCCTCCGCCGCCAAAGCCGCCGGATCTGGCGTCGTCAGCACCGACGTACGTGCCTTGGCTGAAGCCGGGCTGGGGCTTCTCGGCATAGTACGGCAGCTCTGAGAACGGATCTACTGGGAAGCTTAAGTACTCGCGGTACCGCCCTTGGCTTTGCTCCAAGTAAGCCTTCAGGCTGCCGTAGCCAGACATGAGGTCGAACTTGGGGTTCCTTGGCAGGTTGGGGAGTCCGGAGAGAAGCTGTACCTCGGTGTTGTCGAACCGGAGTCCGCCCGTTGCGATCTGGGCCTTGCCCTGGATGCGAGCCTTGCCGTTGGCTTGGAGGCGAACCAGGTACGAGCCCGACCAGGCGGCTCCGCTCTCCAGCGATAGAACGCGGATCTTGCCGGCGGCGCCGGTCTCGAGGGAGAAGGTCAACCGGATTCGTGCGGTGGTTTGCTTGAGGTCGACCTTGGTGTCCAGGCCGGCCGTATCCAGCTCACGAATCTCGCTGAAGAGGATGGTTCGAAGGTTGCCGCTTGGTAGCTTGACGGTTGCCTGGGGGCCTTCCACCGCCACGAGGGAGCCGGAAACCGACTCGCCTTGCTCAGAGCCGACGGGCCGCAACACGAGCCGAACCGGCTTGCCGACGTTGCCAAACAGGGTCTCCGCCACCGTCCTCGATTCCCGGGTCGAGGCCTCCTCCCTGGTGAGGAGTTCGGTACGGGTCTCTTTCACGCGCACCGAGGCGGTCGACTGCACCCAGAAGGAGCCGTCGAAGGCCTCCGGAATCGTGTCGAGCTCTGCGCTGGACGTGCCTTTGGGAACCTCCGCCTCCCTCACCACCAGGACCAGCCCGGCCTTGAACACGCTGGCCTCCACGATACGGGTCTTGAGCACGACGGGACTCGCCGCGACCTGCGCGAGCGCGAGGCTCGCCACTAACAAACTCATGGGATTCTTCCTCCACTGAGGTGACGACTGGAAAGGGCAAAGGACACCATGATCCACGGGACCCCTCGGGGACTTCGAACCTGGTGTCCGTAGTTTGGTGGACATCGGATTGCGGTCGCGGCGTGCAACCCTCAGGCTGATGGGGCACTCCGAATCCCACAAGACCGAGCACATCGGTTGGTTACGCGCGGCGGTGCTGGGGGCGAACGACGGTCTGATCTCGACCGGCAGCCTCGTGGTGGGCATTGCCGCGGCCAACGCCACCCATGCGGCCGTGCTGCTCGCGGCCCTGGCAGGGCTGGTGGCGGGCGCGCTTTCGATGGCGGCCGGCGAGTACGTGTCGGTGAGTTCGCAAGCGGATACGGAGCATGCAGATTTGGCCCGCGAGGGCCGCGAGCTTGCCGCGAATCCGACGTTTGAGCACGCTGAGTTGGCGAGCATCTATGTAGGCCGGGGTTTGGAGCCCGACCTTGCCGCGCAGGTGGCAACCCAGCTGATGGCGCACGATGCTCTCGCGGCTCACGCCCGGGATGAGTTAGGAATTTTCGAGGCGACCCGGGCCCAGCCGATCCAGGCGGCGCTGGCCTCGGCGGCGGCGTTCGCCGTGG
>JBGSIJ010000037.1:0-85989 GCA_041742595.1 Fimbriimonadaceae bacterium
GTGGCCGCCCCCGTACGCGCGCCCACGATGGCAAGGCGAGGCATCACCAAGGATAGGAAGAGGATCCTTCCCAAAATCCGAATGCCCAACCCCACACGCTGGTGATGGTGTTCACCGAGTCTCGATCAAGGGTGAGTTTGCGGTCATAGATCACCGCGGTAGGAATGCCACCGCCTACCGGAAAGAGGCCGCCATAGGTTCGATCAGCGACCGAACCCGCGACAGGCACAAGCCAGTACACGTAGGCACTGAAGTTCGTCGCTTTGAGTTCCGGAACAAACAACTTCAGATTGGCGGGAGCGTTGGCAACCCACGCAGGGATGTTCACCGTAAGGACCACCTGTTTGCTCCCGATCTTGACGGGCAGAGGCATTCGACGAGTCATGTAGTCTTTGAACGCCAAAGCAGTGCTTTCAGCACTGTTCAGGTCCATGGGGCTAAGGCCCGCCTTCGTCCATAAGAATCCTGGGCGGTTCGCGCGCAGGGACGTAACGGTCTTAACTGCGTCGTCGGCTGCAGCTGACCAGAGCGTGCCGAAGGTCTTCATGCGCGCAAGGCCGGTTGCCGTCCGGGCCATGAACGGGCTGGGCGGCATTAAGGTCGCGCGGGGAATGACCTTGTTGCCTTTAATGAGGTTGGCAAAGGCCAGGTCGAAGTCGCGAGTGTAGTCCCATGTCTTGCTATCAAACTCGTACGAGAGCGCAGCGTTGACCAAGCCTCGGAGGGCTTGAACGGCCGTGCGTAAGCCAAGCATCTCTGCCTTACCCAGCTTGACCGTCGCCGTCGCCACTGACGACAGTGGATCCTTGATGGTCAGTGAACTCGCGTCCAGGGTGTTTACCGAAGCGTCCGGCAAGCGGTCCACGATGGTCTTCAGAGGAGCCTCCAAACTCGCCAGGAGACTCTTGACTTGAGCGGGCGTCGGACTCTTGGGGAACGCTTCGCGGCCGCCCGTCGGCACTAACTCGGGCATCATGATCGGCAAGAACTGGTTGAGGCTCTTCT
This sequence comes from Fimbriimonadaceae bacterium, assembly GCA_041742595.1. Lineage (GTDB taxonomy): Bacteria > Armatimonadota > Fimbriimonadia > Fimbriimonadales > Fimbriimonadaceae > JBGSIJ01. The sequence continues at coordinate 1,006 of JBGSIJ010000037.1, forward strand.
GGGGCAATTCGAAAAGCTCCTTGCCCTTCCGTTCGCGTAGCAAGTTCAGGCTGGTCGACATGCGTCGGATCTGGTTCAGGTCTGCTCCGGAGCTCTCTAGGGCGACCCCAAAAAGCTCCGCCACTCGGTACGCCTGGTACGCAGCTTCCGTAAGGGCGTAGCCAATGCGAGCCTGGTTGATCTTGTCGTTCTTCGTGAACCCGACGTTGTACTCATCACGGATTGGCTTGATCTTTGCGGCGGTGATACTGCCCGCCTTGATCAGGGCGTTGAGCTTCGCCGTAGCGCCGTCCGTAGACTCAAACTGGAATCCTGACGCTCCACTAACGTTCCCTCCGCCGCCTCCGCAGCCGGCGATTGAGAGCAACAGGGCCCCCAAAATAAAGCCGATCCAAACTTGCTTCTGCATACCAAACATGCTATCACAGCAACTGCCCTAGAGCGGAATCTGGGTGGTGTGTTTGGGAGTTCCCAGCACAAACGCGGTCTTGATTTGCCCGATGCCTTTGACCTTGGTGAGCTTCTCGCGGATGAGGACCTCGTAAGCGCGGATGTCCTTGACCACGATCTTGAGCAAGAAGTCGAACTCGCCGCTGACGTGGTAGCACTCCAGCACTTCGGGAATCCCCTGGATGGCTTTCCGGAACCGTTCGATCGGCTGCTCTTGGTGGAGCGCCAGCGAGATCATGGCGAGCGCCGTGATCTTAAGGCCCAGCCTCTCCGCGTCTAGGATCGCGTGGTAGCCCCGGATCAGGCCGAGCTTTTCTAGGGTGCGAACCCGTTGCAGGACACTGGGGGGAGAAAGGCCAACGCTCTTCGCCAGGTCGGCGTTCGTGATCCGGCCGTCCTGCTGAAGCAGGGACAGAAGCTGGATATCGATCTCGTCCAGGTGGGTTTTGGCGACGTTCGACACGCGTACAGTTTGCCCGAGTACGATTCCCTTCATGAGCAATGCTTTGCCGCGCTGGAACCTGGACAGCCTTTTCCCTTCGTCTGAAGGGCCCGAGTACGCCTCCGCCCTAACAAAGTTAGAGGCGGGAATGACGACCTTGGAAGGCCTGATGGACCGCGCCGACGCCGGTGGAGCCGACTCGGTTGCGCTGCTGGATGAGGCGATCCCTTGCCTGAACGCCCTCATGGACGAGGCCACCACGATGGAGGCCTACCTTTACTGCCGCGTCAGCACGAACTCGCGGGACGAGGAAGCCCAGGCGAAGCTCAGCATTCTGGAGGGCAAGATCAACCGGCTTGGCAAGGCCCAGACCCGGTTCACCGCGTGGATCGGGACGCAGAACGTGGACGCCCTCCTGGCCGGCTCGCAAGCCGCGAGGGACCACGAGTTCGCCCTGCGCAAGGCCAAGACCCTCTCCGAGCACCTGATGTCCCCGGTCGAGGAAGCCCTCGCCAGCGATCTCCTGCTCAGCGGCGGCCTTCCGTGGGCCAAGCTGCACGCCAACGTGTGCAGCCAGCTCAAGGTGCCGGTGGATCTTCCGTCCGGAACCGCCGTGCTGCCCATGAGCGCGGTCCGCAACCTCGCCTACGATTCCGATCGAGCGGTTCGTGCTGCTGCATACAACGCGGAGCTAGCCGCCTGGGAGCAGACCGAGACCACGCTGGCCGCCTGCATGAATGGCGTGAAGGGCGAAATGAACACCCTCGGCGCGCGTCGGGGATGGAAGTCGGCGCTAGAAACCGCGACCTTCCAAGCCCACATCGACGAGGCGACCCTCGACGCCATGATGTCCGCCGCGCGCAAGGCCTTCCCGGACTTCCGCCGGTACCTCAACGCCAAGGCCAAGGCCATCGGCCTGGAGAAGCTGGCCTGGTACGACCTGTTCGCACCCTTGAGCGCAGACGGCAAGAAGTACCCCTGGCCGGAAGCCGAGAAGTTCATCCTGGAGCAGTTCTACGGCTACGGAAGCCGGCTGGGCGACTACGCCAAGCGCTGCTTCGACGAGAACTGGATCGACGTTCCTCCCGCCGAAGGCAAGGTGGATGGCGCCTACTGCAGCCCCGCCCGAAAAGAGGAAAGCCGGGTTCTGCTCAACTACTCGCCGGACTTCAAGTGGGTGAGCACCCTCGCTCACGAGCTTGGCCATGCCTACCACAACCTCTGCCTCGCGGAGCGGTCCGGTCTCCAGCGCAACACTCCCATGACCCTGGCGGAAACCGCCTCGATCTTCTGCGAGACCATCGTGAAGCGAGCGGTTCTTAAGGATGGCGACGAATCAGAGAAGCTGGCGGTGCTGGAGGCGTCCCTTATGGGGGCCACCCAGGTCTGCGTGGACATCACCAGCCGGTTCCTCTTTGAGAAAGGCGTCTTTGAGAAGCGCACGGAGCGAGAGCTCTCGCCCAGAGAGATGTCCGAACTGATGCGCGAGGCGCAACTGCAGACCTACGGTGACGGCTTGGACCCCGACCTCCTACACCCGTACATGTGGGCCGCCAAACCCCACTACTACGCCGCGGGCAGCGCGTACTACAACTTCCCGTACATGTTTGGGCTGCTATTTGGGCTGGGGCTGTACTCGGTGTTCCAGAAGGAGCCGGAAGGCTTCCACGCGCGGTACGACGACCTGCTGTCGTCAACCGGCTTGGCGGACGCGGCGACCTTGGCGCAGCGCTTCGGCATCGACCTGCGAAGCGAGGAGTTCTGGGCAGGCAGCCTGGACCAGATCCGCGCGGACGTGGATCAGTTCGTGGCCCTCGTGGAAGGCTAGATTGTCATCCTGAACGGAGCGCACTTTGCTTCCGAACGGGATGCCGCTTGGCCGCGAAGCTGAAGGATCTACTGCCAAACCATGAGGGCCATCTGCGGAGGGCAGAACTCTCAGACTGAGGAAGCAGATTCTTCGACTCCGCGGCCCAGTCTGATGGGGGCCAAGCTTCTGGCGCTCCGCTCAGAATGACAGCCTTGTCATCCTGAACGGAGCGCGCCTTGCTGCCGTACGGCACATCGCGTGGCCGCGAAGCTGAAGGATCTACTGCCAAACCTTGAGGGCTTCCTATATATGGCCGGGCTACCAGACTGAGAAAGCAGATTCTTCGACTCCGCGGCCCAGCCTGATGGGGTCCAGGCTTCTTGCGCTCCGCTCAGAATGACAACCCCCGCGTCAGCCCCAAAGGGGCGACCGATCATAGCGAAGGGCGAAGCCCTGGTGAAAGGCCTCGTCAAAGCCCGAGGCCTGAAGGGCCGCCACAACGGCGGTTGACGATCCTCAGTTCGGGCACGTACAACGTGCGGACGCGAGACCATGCCAGTGCCAACCAACCAATTTCACCAAAGCACCTCTCCAAACGACCCCAGAAAACGTATGCAACTAGGTTCAAAAGTACCAACTTGGTGCGACAAGTGGCGCGCAGAGATATCCTGATCCGGTGGAAGTCCGCATCCCGTTCGATTCCCTGACCCTCGCCGCCGTGGTGCGCGAGATGCAGGCGTTTGTCGGCGGGAAGGTGCAGAAGGTCGTGCAGCCGGATGAGGCCAACGTCTTCCTGGAGATCTACCATCGGGGCACCGACGCGTGCCTCTTGCTGAGCTGCGATGCGCGCTACGCGCGGGCCCACCTGGTGGAGCGACGCGCACGGAATCGGCCGGAGCCCCTGGGGCTGTGCCAGGCCTTGCGCGCCCGTATCGACGGCGGCCGCATCGACTTCGTGCGCCAGGTACGGTTCGACCGTATCATCGAAATCGGGATCGACGGTCCGCTGGGTCCCCACGTGGTGGTCGCCGAGCTGATGGGGAAGCACAGCAACCTGATCCTGGTGGACCCGCAGGGCAAGGTGGTGTCGGCGGCCAAGGTGGTGGGCGCGTCCAAGAGCGTGCGTCCGGTTCTGCCCAATCACGCCTACGCCGCGCCCCCGTTCGCGGCCCGGCAAGCCGTCTTCAACGCCCCGGCGGGAGCCAATCTCAAGGAGTTCGAGGGCGCTTCGCCCTTTCTACTCAAGTTGGCAGCGGCCTCGGGCGAGGGGTTCTGGCCCGACGTCAAGGCCCGAGTCCGGGATGGCCGATTCGAGGCATACGGAGTCGCAGGGTGCGGGGCATACCCGATCTCGGTTCTGGCGCTGGGGCTTCCGGAGCATCCGCGCCCAAGCCTCAGCCTGGCCCTGGAGCAGCACTTCTCCAAACTCGTCCGGGACGAAGAGCTCGACCAGCGACGCCAGAATCTGAAGGTGCAGTTGGAGCGGGTCCAGCTGGCCCGCGAGGTCGCCATCGCCGATCTGGAACTGGCCGCCGACGCGGCGGGGCGCGCCCGCGAGGTTCAGTTGCTCGGGGAACTCGTGCTCGCCTACGGGGCCTCCATCCCGGAGGGTGCCTCCGTGCTGGAAGCCTGGGACTACGAGGGCAACCCGGTTCAGGTGAAGCTGAACCCGGAGCTTGGCTTCCAAGAGAACGCTCAGCGGTACTTCCAGAAGGCCAAGCGGGCAAAGGCGGGCGCGGCCCAGGTGGCGGAGCAGCTGGCGCGCATGCGTGGCGACCTCGACCAGGTTCGTTACGCGCTCATCAAGCTGGAGACTGCCGCAAGCCTTGCCGAAATCGACTCGGTCAAGGAAATCGCGGAGAAGGCCCGCTGGCTGCATCGTCAGCCGGTGGCGAAAGGAGGTAAGGAGGACCGCCCCTTCGACGGCCACCGCGTGCGCGAGCTTGCCGGCCCAAAGGGCTACACCGTGCTGTACGGGGAGAACGCCGAGTCCAACGACTACCTCACCTTGCGCGTGGCCCGTCCCAACGACCTCTGGCTCCACGTCCGCGGCGCCACCAGCGCCCACGTCGTCATCCAAACCCGCAACCAACCAGACCGGGTGCCTAGCGAGGTCCTCCTCTACGCGGCCAAGATCGCGGTGCAGAACTCGTCCAACAAGCACTCGCGCTACGTTCCGGTGGATTACACGCTCAAGAAGTACGTTCGCCGACCAAAGGGCGGCGCCAAGGGCTCCGTGCTCTACTCGCACGAGAAGACGCTTCACGTGGACTAGGAATTGTCATCCCGAGCGAAGCGGAGGGACCCGTTCTCTTGCTCCGCTCGCTCTGCGCGCGCGGAAGGCCAAACAGATCCTTCGACTTCGCACCGGAGTGCTTCGCTCAGGATGACAGGGCTATAGGGCCTCGATCAGGACCGCCGTGGCTTCGCCGCCGCCGATGCAGGGGGAGCAGATGGCGTAGCGGCCGCCTCGGCGGCGTAGCTCAGTGAGGGCCGTCTGGATCAGCCGAGCCCCGGTCATGCCGATGGGATGGCCCAGGGCCACCGCACCGCCGTTCACGTTCAGCTTCTCCGCCGGAATGCCGACCTTGTCCGCCGTAACCATCGCCACGACGGCAAACGCCTCGTTGACTTCGAACAGATCGATGTTGGCCACGCTCAGCCCGGCCTTGTCCAGCAAGGCTTGGATCGCCGCCGCCGGGGCGGTGGTGAACCACTGGGGCTCGTGGGCGTAGCTTGTGTAGGCCGCCAACCTGCCCAGCGGTTTCAAGCCGTGGGACGCAACGGCCGAGCCGGAGGCCAGCACCATGGCGCAAGCGCCGTCGTCCAAGCTGGAAGCGTTGCCCGCGGTGGTGACGCCGTCTTTGGAGAACGCCGCGCGAAGGGAACCTAGCCGTGCGGGGTCGCCCTTTCCGGGCTCCTCGTCTTGGGCGACCATCACCGGGTCGCCTTTGCGCTGGGGTACCGGGACCGAGACGATCTCCTCGGCCAACCGACCAGACGACTGCGCATCCAAAGCCCGCGCGTAGCTTGAAGCCGAGAACGCGTCCAGGGCCTCGCGCGAGTAGGAGAACTCGGCGGCGGTGGCGTCTCCGCAGGTGCCCATGTGGCAATCGTTGTACGGGTCCCAAAGGCCGTCGTGGACCATGCTATCCAGCAGGGTTCCGTTGCCCATCCGGTAGCCAGTTCTTGCCTTGGGCAGCACGTAGGGGGCGTTGCTCATGCTCTCCATGCCGCCGGCCACCACGATTCGGCTGTCGCCCAGCTTGATACTCTGCGCCACCAGCATCGCGGCCTTCATGCCGGAGCCGCAAACCTTGTTGACGGTGAGGCAGGGAACCTTGTTGGGAAGCCCGGCGCCCAGCGCCGCCTGGCGAGCCGGAGCCTGGCCCATTCCGCCGGTGAGAACGCAGCCGAGGATGACCTCGTCCACGTCCTCCGGTGCGACTCCCGCGCGAACGAGGGCCTCACGAACCGCAATGGCGCCCAGCTGAGGCGCGGTAAACGACGAGAGGGAACCGAGGAACGCCCCGATGGGCGTGCGGGCGGCCCCGACGATTAGTACTTCTTCCATGGAACTCCGTTGTTCAGGCGCCGGACTTGTCCTCGATTTCGGCAAGGACGCCGTCGCGAATGTGAAACACGCGGTCGCTCACGTCCAGCATCTTGTGGTCGTGGGTGGCCGAGATGATGGTGACGTTGTTTTCGGTGTTCAGGCGGCGCAGGAGGTCGATGATCTCCTGCCCGGTCCGAAGGTCGAGGTTGCCGGTCGGCTCGTCCGCGAGGACGATGGCCGGGCTGTTGGCCAGAGAGCGGGCGATGGCGACGCGCTGCTGCTGACCGCCGGAAAGCTCCGAGGGTCGGTGGTGGTAGCGGTGTCCAAGGCCAACCGTCTCCAGGAGCTTCATCCCGCGCTCCTCCGCCTCGTCCGGGGTGACGCCGGCGAAGAGCATCGGGAGGGTTACGTTCTCCAGCGCGGTACGAACCGTGATGAGGTTGAAGGTCTGGAAGATGTAGCCGATGGTGTGGCAGCGCAGGAAGGCAAGCTCTCGGGGGGTGAGCTGGGCGATGTCCACGGAGTTGACGAAGACGCTCCCGTCGCTGGGCTTGTCCAGCCCGCCGATCATGTTGAAGAACGTGGACTTACCGGAGCCAGAGGGCCCCATGATGCTCAGGTACTCGCCGGAGTAGATCTCGCAGGAGACGCCGTTCAGGGCCCTAACTTGGGCCTCGCCCTCTCCGTAGTGCTTCGCAAGGTCCTTCGTTCTCACGACGACGTCTCGAGCGTTGCGCTCGATTTTGCGGTGGGCAGCGGGGGCAGTGTTTGGCATAGAGGGTTCCCGGTTCAAATCTCGACCCGCAAGGCAGCGGCGGCGGGCATCTTGGCGGCTTGCACGGCGGGCGCGATCGCGGCGGCGACCGTCATCACAACTCCGATCACTACGGCCAGCCCGATGACGGAGAGAGCTTGAGGCAACGTTACGCTTCCGCCAGAGAATCGGGCCACCAGGCTAAACAGCCCGGTTCCCACGAGGGCGCCTACCAAGGAACCGACGGTTCCAAGGAGCACCGCCTCCAAGAAGAATACTTTTACGATGAAGCTGTCGGAGGCGCCCAGGCACTTGATGGTTCCGATCTCGCGGTAGCGCTCGGTCACCGACATCAGCATGGAGTTCGTCACTCCTACCAGGCACATGACAAGCGAGGTCGCGATCAGCCACTGGGTGCGCGAGGCCTCTTCGGGCGCGACCGTCTTTGTGGCAACCCGAAGCGTCTCGACGCTTGCGAAGAACGCGATGCCGAGCGCGATGCCAGAACTGGTGATCGCCTGGCGAAGGAACCGGACGCGAATGCTGGCGAGAGCCTGGTTCCACGCAACCCAAAAGGGCGGATCCACATTCTGGAATCCGCCCCTCTCGCCCGAGGAACTCACTTTTTGTCCACCATCATCGTGATCAGCCTTCGTTGGCTCAGCATCTGAAGAAACGCGCCAAGCGAGGCGTCTGCTTCAATCCTACTTAACTTATACTCCGATTGAAGCCGCTTGCTGATGGTGTTGAAGGTGGTTTTCCCATCGCACTGCTTCCAGATGAACGCGCCGACCGGTTCCAGCTCGAAAGTCTTCTCTGGATTCAGCTTCGAGCGCCTGGCGAGGGCAGGCATAATCCCTCGCCCGGTTTGCTCGATCGGGGCTTTCAGGGCCACGCCTCCGTCCGGGGTCGGCTCCTCCGTTACGAACGCGTTCCGCGTTGGCAAAGCCCGGGCCATAACCTTGGGGTCCAGCCGCTTCTGGTTCGCCACGTAGCCTTTGATCGCGCCAAGGAGGTTCATGCCGCGAGCCACTCCCAGGAGGCTCGCTCCCCGGACCGCGAGGTCACCTTGACCCACTGGATTTGGTTGTGTTCTCGGTCGAGCTCTGCCAGTACGTGCTCCTGCTTGAGCATGGACTTGGCAAACAGTTCGACTCGGTCGTCCTCGACGAGGAGAGCTTCGGCCCTCGGCACCTGTGCCACCGCGCGAACCCAGTCGTGGAGGCCATGCCGACCCGCCAGTTGCAGGCCGAATCCCCAGCGCTCTGCGGCAATCTTGAGCTTCTTGGAGGCAAGCAAGAGTTGGGTTCGGCCGGTCTGGAACTTGCGGCCCTCGACGTCCAACCCGGATGGCAGGAGGACGTCGAGGCCAAGCACGGCCCAACGCTCGCGCTCGGCGGGACCTTCGGAGGCGAAGCCTTGGACGAGGTCGCGGAAGGTAGGGAGGAGGCCGTCTTTGCGACCGGCAGTTGCTTCCAGGAAAAACACTCGCTTGCAGGGCTCAGACCAAAAGAGCATGCCCCGCCCCTGATCGATGCCTTGATAGCGGTAGACGGACTTGCCGTCGAGCTCCTCGACCTCTTGAGACCATGCCACCTTGGCCCGGCGAGTGTCTTTGGCCAGCTTGTCCAGATAGGGGGTCAGTTTGACGCTGAGATCGGGCGCCTTGTCCGCCTTTTTCCAGCGGATCTGGAGAGAGAATCGCGTGGTTGAGGCGATTCGGACGTAGCCCTCGGACCGGTTGCCGGTCAGAACGGCAGGAGCCCAGTCGTCCGGATGATCCAACTGGAATCCTTGCCAAGCGAAGCGCACGGAGGGGCTTAGCCTTCTCGGACGACCGGAGTTTCGGTCTTCTTGGGTTCTTCGTCCTCTTCCATACCGCGCTGGAAGGTCTTCTTGCCTTCCTCTACGCCGCGCTGCAACTCGCCGACGCCCTTGCCGACTCCGCGAAGCAGCTCCGGAATCTTCTTGCCGCCGAAGAGCAACAAGACGATGACCAAAACGATAATGAGTTCCTGACCGCCGAGACCGAACATAAAAATTCCTTGGCGCGACGTCGCGCCCTGTGATTATACGTTACGCCCCAGACTTGGGATCGGTACCTGGTTTCGGCGAATCTGCCTTTGGATCCGCAGGCTTAGGCGCCTCGGGGGCGCCCGTAGTCCCGGTGCCGACGCTCTTCCCACCCAGCTTCACGTTGACGTTCATCTTCTGGCCGTTGGAATCCCGAACGTCGCCTTCGGCGTCGATGGTCAACCACTCGCGGGCCTGATTGAGGATCTTGGGCGCGGTGGCCTTGTCCTTAGGCTTGTAGGGCTCTGCGTTGTTGAGCTTGACCGTCTCGGTTTCGAAGAAGAGAACCGCCTTCATCTCCGCCTTGACCTCGCTGGCTTTCCGTCCCGAGAGCGCCGAGTTGAACGCGATGCCCGTCTTGGGGTCCTGGTTCCAACAGACGAGCGGCTTCTTGATATCCGGGGTTTGGATTCCGACCTTTTGGAACGCCTCGCGGTCCTCCTTGTCGATGTCGACGCCAAAGTAGGGCGCGATCTGATCCTGCCACTTGGCGGCGTCGGGGTACTTGCCGGTCTTCTCCACGTACTTCTGGGTTGCCTTAGCGGAGGAGCCCATCGCAATGATGCACTCGAAGAACGGCTTGCCCGCCTTCAGGCCTAGCCATGCCGCTCCGCCGAACAGAAGGATGGGACCGCCGCAACAGAGCAGAACCGCCATCACGATCAGCACGACGATCAGGGTGCGATTGTTCTTGGCTTTGGGGGCGATATACGGGGGCGGTGTTTCCATTAGGCTCTTCGGGATTGTAACCGGATACCGTAGAATCCGGCAGAAGGATGCAAGAGCGACACCCCGAAGTGGAAACCAGGCTGAGGTCGCTGCCGAGCGTCGATGCCCTCGCCGGCCTTTTGCCCGATTCGTCGCCGCCTAAAGCTCGGGTGGCCTCGGCAAGGGTGGCCCTTGAGTGCGCCCGGCAGGAAATCTTGGGCGGCGGGGAAGCCCCCTCCACGGCCAAACTGGTGGCTTCGGCGGTCGCGGCCGAGCCGAGGCGATCCTCCGCTCCGAGCGCCCTGAACCTCAGCGGCGTCGTCCTCCACACGGGCCTTGGCCGGGCCACCCTTGCCACGGCCGCCGTCGAAGCGATGACCCGTGCGGGCGGCCACCTCCTGCTCGAGTACGACGCCCAAACGGGCGAGCGGGGAGATCGTCAAACGATGGTTCGAGACCACCTGTGCGCCCTTACCGGCGCGGAGGATGCGCTTGTCGTGAACAACGCGGCGGGAGCGGTCTTGCTCGCGCTCGCCGCGACCAGCGCGGGCGGCGAGGTCATCCTCTCGCGGGGGCAAATGGTGGAGATCGGGGGACAGTTCCGCATGCCGGACGTGGTTCGGGCAAGCGGCTGCCGCCTCGTGGAGGTTGGCTGTACGAACCGAACCCACCTCCGAGACTACGCCGATGCGATCACCCCGGAAACCCGGGCCATCCTCCGCTGCCATCCCAGCAACTTCCGCGTGGTGGGGTTCGCTTCCGAGCCGAGCCTCCGTGAACTTGCCGAATTGGCGGTGCAGCGCGACGTTCTCTGCCTCGACGACATGGGGACCGGATGCCTCGTCGATACCGCGCAGTTCGGTCTGCCCCGCCAAGCCACCCTCCCACAGACGATTCAGGACGGAGCGGACCTCGTGATGGCGAGCGGCGACAAGTTGATGGGAGGACCGCAGGCGGGCATTCTTGTGGGGAGGAGTCGCCTCATCGACCTGGCAAAGCGACATCCCCTAGCCCGGGCTCTTCGGACAGACAAACTCAGCCTCCTTGCCCTAGAAGCAACGCTCGCCATCTATCGCTTTGGGAATCCGCTGTTGGAGATTCCTACTTTGGCCTATCTGGCGCGGACCCAAGCCGAGGTCAAGAGCCTGGCCCAGCGCGTTCGACGAGGCTTTGGCTCCAAGGTTCGGCTGGAGCCCGGCCTCACCGAGGTCGGTGGCGGTTCGTTGCCAGGGGTTGGGCTGCCAACCTGGCGGCTTGGGCTTCCTGGAGATCCCGAGGCGGTGGCGGCGAGACTGCGAATGGGCACGCCGGCCGTGGTCGCCCGAGTCGAGCGCGGCATATGCTGGCTAGACCCAAGGGCGCTCGACGCTCGGGACGTGGCAGCCCTCCGGGAGCGCTTGGAGGCCATCCTTTGATCGAGGAACTCGAGGTTCTTGCCGTTTACGCGGTCGCGACCGCCGAGCGTTTGGGCTGTACCGACGCCGAACTGACCGAAGTGCTGGCGGCCGCCCGCGAGGGAAGGGAACTGGCAGGAAAGCCCGGAGCCGCGCTCATCGCCGCCAAACAGTTCCTCCGAGACCCGAAGGAACTCGGCGAGTCGGAAGCCGATCGCGCGGTTCTTGCCGTGAGCCTGCTGATCCAGCCTCTCCAACGCTAGGCTTCGGCTTTGGGCAACACCTGGGCCGCTCCGTTCACGTCCTTGCTGACGGCCTTGGGGTTGCCCGCGAACACGATCTTGGAGGCGCCGTTCGCAGAGGCCTCCAGCTTCTCCGACACGTGGACCTCGATCGTCGACGCGCCAAGCGCCGTTGCGATCACCTGGGTCAGTTTGATGTTCGGCAGCAGGACCACGCTCGAGCCATCCGCTTGCAGAACCGCCGTCTGCGACCGGCCAGCTAGATTAACCCGCGAGGAACCGTCCGCGTCCACGCTGATGGGACCACCCTGAACGTCGGATACGACGACCACCGACGCGCCATGGGCTACGACCGATACCTCCTCAACCGACCCGAGGTGGTTGACCTTGGAAGCGCCGTTGGCCCGGATCTCGTACAGAGAGTTCGCGGCGATGTTCTGGACGGTCACCTTCGTGGCTCCGCTGGCAAAGACGCCCTGGAGGTCTTCGATCGGAATGTCGATCACGATCGGCTTGGTCGGCTTCAGCGTCCGGGCAGCCTCGATCCGCAGCACCTCGCCGTTGTCCGAGGTCTTGATGTATTGCATGAGGTTGGCGTCGGCCTGAATCGAGATGTCCCCAACTTTGCCGGCGTGAACGTTCACCACGAACGCATCGGAAACCTCGATCTTCTGGAACGAGCCGATGGTCCGCTTCTCGGTCTTGATCTCGCCGTCGCCCGGTTCGCCGGGGGAGATGCCGCCCACGGTGGGCTTGCAGCCGCCGATCGCCGCCGCCAGGGCTAACCCGAGAAGACCAGAAACGCGCTTGTCCATACCAATACCATCGTTCCCCAACCGCGTCGGGTTTCGCCACGGCAACCCTACTGCAGAACCCGATCCCGGTATTCTTTCTCTACGATGACCGTCCAGGAAATGATCCGCCGCCTCAACGAGTACTGGGCGAGCCAGGGTTGCGCGATCCTGCAGCCCTACGACGTCGAGGTCGGCGCGGGCACCATGCACCCCGCCACCACCCTGCGCGTGCTGGGGCCTGAGTCTTGGAACGTGGCCTACGTCCAGCCCTCTCGCCGCCCGGCGGACGGGCGCTACACCCGGAACCCCATGCGGAGCCAGCGGTACTACCAGTACCAGGTGATCATGAAGCCGAGTCCCGACAACATCGTGGATCTTTACATGGGCTCGCTGGACGCTCTCGGCTTCGACACCAGCAAGAACGATATCCGCTTGGTGGAGGACGACTGGGAGAGCCAGGCCGCCGGCGCGGCCGGAGTGGGTTGGGAAGTCTGGCTCAACGGGGCCGAGATCACCCAGTTCACCTTCTTCCAGCAGATGGGCGGCATCGAATGCAATCCCGTCTGCGCCGAGATCACCTACGGCCCGGAGCGCCTCGCCCTCATGCTGGACGGCAACGCCAGCTTCTGGGAAGACCTGCAGTGGGACGACAAGGGCATGAGCTACCGAGATGTGGACTTCCAGTTGGAGATGCAGGACAACGTCTACAACTTCGAAGTCGCCTCGACGGACATGCTGTTCCAGCTCTTCGAGTTGTACGAGGCGGAGTCCAAGCGCACCATCGAGACCCCCCTGTTCTGGGACGGGAAGCAGGGCATTCTGACCTCATCCCCCCTCTCCGCTGGCGAAGAGGGCGAGGCATCGTCCGACCACACACCCTACGACCCCGCACGGATCGGGCCGAAGTCGCTGGTCTATCCGGCCCTCGATCTCGCCCTGAAGTGTTCGCACGTATTCAACTTGCTCGATGCCCGCGGGGCGGTGGGCGTAACGCAGCGCGCGGACTACATCAACCGAATTCGTGGTCGGATTCGGGCCTGTTGCCTCAAACACGTCGAGCAGTACAAGACTGACGCTACGGCCGGAAAGCCTTAGCGTTACATTTTTGGGTCAAGCAGTCAGCGTGAGCATCATCGCGCCTTGCGCTTGGTCGTCGCGCCGAGCGCATCGACTGCCGGCAGAGCCTCGCCTTCGTCGTTGAACGTCGCCATATTCGACCAGGGGATGTGCTTGCCCTTGGTGGAGATCCACGTGGGCGCCCAGTAAAGAACGCCTTTCGTTCCGGTCCGCTTGGCGATGGACACGACCTCGGTTAGGAAGTCTGCCTGGCCCTGGGGCGTGGATGGGTACTTCGTCTTCAAGTCCAAATCGTGGGCGAACCCGGAGCCTCGGGCGGGGTCGCGGCTCCAGGGATAAGCGACTTCGGTGATGTAGACGTCCTTCTTGTAGCGCGACCCAAGATCCGCTAGGTTGGCCTCGAGGTCCACAAGGGTCCCGTGCCACCAGGGGTAGAAGGACTGGCCGATGGTATCGAACTGAATGCCGTGCTTCACCGCGTTGTCCAGCCACCAGCGCGAATCGGTATTGCTGCCTCCCCGGTCTAGGTGAACCATGGTGAGGATCTTGCGCCGACCTTGGGCCTGCCGCACGCCGTCGACGCCGGCGTTGACCAGCTTGGCGAGGTTTGCCCACTTCGCGGGGTCGTTGCCGGTGAGCTTGCCTTCTGGCCAGAGCATCCCGCCGATGATTTCGTTACCGACCTGAACCATGAAGGGGGGAGTCCCCTGCTTCACCAGCGCGCCCACCACATCCTTCGTGTAGTCCCGCACGGCATCGGCAAGTTGGTCTAGGTTGTAGTCCTTCCAGGCCTTCGGCTTGGTCTGCTTGCCGGGATCGGCCCACCAGTCCGAGTAGTGGAAGTCGATGCTAAGCGTCATCCCTGCCGCCTTCACCCGCTTGGCCATCTTCAGCGTCTGCTCCTTGTTGCAGAAGCCGCCGACGGGGTCGTTCCACACCCGCAACCGAATGAAGTTCCATCCGGCCTTCTTGAGGATCTTGAGCGGGTCTTCCTGCTTGCCCTTGTAGGAGTAGGTCCCGCCGTTTGCCATCACCTCGGGAATCTCCGACACGTCGCCTCCGGCCAAGAAGCCGGGAGCGGTGTCGGTTTGGATCACGAGGGCGGCAAGCAAGGCAAGGTTGGCAAGCATGAATGCGGTCTACCGCGTGGTGGCGGACGATGGAGGTTTTTGTTGGGCGGGAAGCGCCTTTTCTACGAGTTCTCGGGGAGGACCCGGCACCGTTTCGCCGACTTCGGATCCACCGGAGCACCCGAGGGCTGCCCAAGCGGCAAGTCCCACCACGACTATTGTGAGCGATCTCTTCTTCATACGTCTCTCCCAGGAAGGGGAGCGGCAAGCCGCCCCCCTTCGGCCTGGTCTATTGGATAGCCGCGTTCACCCATCCACCCTTGTCGGCCTGGATCGACCACATGTCCGGTCGCGTGGTGCCCCACTTCAGGTTGCTGGCATGGCCGTCCGCCCAGGAGATGTTGAGCCGGTCTCCGAAGAATCCACCCTTCTCGGCGGTGGTCGCCGACCAGTCTTTGCCAGGGTAGCTGATGCCGGCGCCGATCCCCGATTTGTTCGCGTAGTCGGTGAACGGCTCCCAAGCGATCTCGGTGTAGATGCCATTGATGTAGCGGATCGTGCCGGTCGGGTCTTCCACCGTGGTTGTGGAGACGTTTGAATCGGAACTGTAGCCGAACCCAGAGTGGACTCCGCCGTCGGTCCAGATCGTCCCCGCACCCCAGCTCCAGGAATCGAAGTTGTTCTGGAGGTACGAGACATAGAACTTGCCGTCGATCACCATTCCGCCCAGATGGTCCTTGCAGTACCAGCTATCGCCCCAAAGGTTGTTCCAGGCTTTCGCTCCCGGCGAGAGGAAGATCTGGTCGTTCTTCGTGTACGGCCGAACCAAGGCTTGCCATACGTCCCAGGTCGCGGTTTCCGGCGCGGGACAATTGGTGACGTTGCCTACCGGGTTGTACACGTCGTCGTAGTCGCCGGCGTACATGAGGCCAGCAAGGCCAATCTGCTTGAGGTTACTCAGGTCGCTGGTCTTCTTTGCCGCGACCTTGGCTTGGGCAAAGACGGGGAAGAGAATGGCGGCCAGGATCGCAATGATGGCGATGACGACGAGTAGCTCGATGAGGGTGAATGCTTTGCTTCGTTGCATGAGGGTTTCTCCTGAATGGGATCGGTTATGAAATCGCTTTGGTGGTACTTCCGGGGGAAAGCTGCACGGGAAGGGTTGTGAGGAGCGGAACCTCCTCGCCATTCAGAATCGCGTCCAGGCGAAGGACCGCGAGTTTTGCGACCTCGGCCCATGGCGCGACCACGGTCGTTAGCTCCAAGGGAAGGCCGTAGGGTAGGGGGACTCCGTCAAACCCGACCACGGAAAGGTCGTCGGGTACGCGAATTCCGGCCGCCGCGCACTGGGCCAAGATTCCGAAGGCGGAGAGGTCGTTCCAGCAGGCCAGGGCAGTGGCCCCCGCATCGATCGCGGTTCGCGCCAGGTCCTGACCGTGCCGGTCGTCGTGCGGCCGGACCACCGTTGCCTCCAATCCGAGCGCGTTGGCGGTGGCTACGTAGGATTCCAGGCGCTTTTCTGCCGACGCGATCTGGCGGTCCGGGCTCGAGACGTAGACCGTTTTTCGGTGTCCGAGCGAATGCAGATGCGTAGCGATCTTGCGCGCGCCGTCCGTGTCGTCAACGCCCACCGAAGGAATTCCGGGCTGGGGGTCAACGATCGAAACCACAGGAAATCCAGATTCTCTAAGGGTGGCCAGGAATCCCGAGGCGAAGGGAACCGCCACGATCAAGCCGTCGATTCGCCCGTCCGCGAGCTCGCGGACAATGTCCCCCTCCGAGGTGGCATGGAAGACGCCGTGGAGCAGGAGGTCTCGATGTACCTGCTCGCACCCTTCCTGCATCCCGCTGACCACCTCGTTGTAGAACGGGATGCGGACGTTGATGTAGCCGTGTCCGGCGTAGAGGCCGACGACGTTGGTTTTGCCGAGACGGAGCGCCCTTGCCCTCGCGTTGTGGATGTAGCCCAACTCGTTGGCCGCAGCCCGAACCCTTGATCGAGTCTCGACCGCCAGGCGCCCCGAATCCTCGCCGCCTCGCAAGGCAAGGGACACGGTCATGATGCTGACCCCAGCCTTCTCGGCAACGTCGCGCATCGTCGCGCCCCGGCTCGATGTGGTTCTAGTCTTCATGTTTAACGATAAACTGCTTTAACGTTAAACATCGTATCACGGAATTCGCGAGGAGGCAAGAGAGATTACGCGGAAAGGTCACGCAGGCTCTGCTTGCGGCGGTGCCGAGCTTGGCCAGAGCCACCGTGAAGGGTGCCGAGTATCCTAGCCCCATGTCCGATGAAACCCCCCAGAAGCCCACACCGGTCGACCGCGTGACCGTGCGGCGCGTGGCCAGCTTGTTTGGCCCGCACCGCAAGATGCTGATCGCTACCGGGTTTGCGGTTCTGGTGGGGGTGGTTCTTGGGCTGTTGCCGCCCTACTTCGTCCAGACCATCATCGACGAGGGCTTCCAGAAGAAGCGCATGGACATTGTGGCCCTCTACTCGGGGCTCACGATCGTGGCGGTTCTGGCGGGCGCGGCGGTCACGCTGCTCTACGGCTACTGGAGCGTGGCCATGGGGCAGCGCATCATGTGCGACCTTCGCTCAAGGCTGTTCATCAACCTCCAGAGCATGTCGCTTAAGTTCTTCACCTCCACCCGTACGGGCGAGATCCAGACGCGCCTGATCTCCGATGTGGGCGGCGTGCAGACGGTGGTCAGCAACACGATTACCGACCAAGTTTCCAACATCGCGATGGTGGTGACCACGCTCATCGCGATGGTGATCATGGACTGGCGGTTAACTCTGCTCTCGCTCGCGATCGTGCCGATCATCGGCATTGCCGGTCGCTGGGTGGGCGACTTTGCGCGGAACGTTCGGAAGGGCGTGCAGGAGCAGACTGGCGAGTTCAACTCGCTGATGCAGGAAACGCTCAGCGTCTCGGGCGCGCTCCTCACCAAGACCAGCGGCCGCCTAGACGTGGTGCTGGAGAAGTTCGAGCGGGAGAACCACAAGCTGGCCGAGTGGCAGGTGAAGAGCGCGGTGGTCATGTACCTGTTCTTCGGGCTGATCCGGATGATCACCCAGCTTGCGCCGGCCCTCGTCTACTGGGTGGCGGGCTACCTGCTGATCGCCCGGAACGACCCTTCGATTTCGGTTGGAAAGTTGGTTGCGTTCTCCGGCCTGCAGATCCGGCTGTTCTTCCCCTTGAGCGGACTCTCCAGCGCCCAGGTAGAGATCATGTCGAGCTTTGCTTTGTTCGACCGCATCTTCCAGTACCTGGACCTCAAGCCGGACATCGCCAGCAAGCCCGGGGCCCCGGTGCTCCAGAAAGCCGCGGTTGCGGGCCAGATCGAGTTCCGCGACGTGACCTTCAGCTATGAAGACGAACCCACCCTCAAGGGAATCTCCTTCGTTGCCGAGCCTGGCCAGTTGGTTGCCCTTGTCGGCCCCAGCGGAGCGGGGAAGACCACGATGACCTACCTGATCCCCCGCCTGTACGATGCGGACTCGGGCCAGATTTTCCTAGACGGGCAGGACATCAAAGACGTGAACCTGGAGAGCCTCACCGCCCAGATCGCGACGGTCACCCAGGAGACCTACCTCCTGCACACCACGATCAAGGAGAACCTCCGCGTCTCCAAGCCCGACGCCACCGACGACGAGATCGTCAAGGCGTGCGAGATGGCCGCCATCCACAACCACATCCTCACCCTGGAGGACGGCTACGACACCGTAGTCGGCGAGCGCGGTTACCGCCTCTCCGGCGGCGAAAAGCAGCGTCTTGCCATCGCTCGGGCGATCCTGAAGGACGCTCGAATCTTGATCCTGGACGAGGCCACTTCGGCCCTCGATACAACCTCGGAAAGGCTGATCCAGCGCAGTTTGCAGGAGCTGATGCAAGGCAGGACCACCTTCGCCATCGCCCACCGCCTCAGCACGATTCTTGCCGCCGACCAGATTCTGGTTTTCCGCAAAGGCGAGATCGTCGAGCGCGGCAAGCACGACGAGCTCTTGGCCCTTGGTGGGCTGTACAGCCAGCTGTACCACGAGCAGTTCGAAGCCTAGCCGTGGCATGGGCGGCCCGCCCATGCGTATAGTGGGCAGCCTGCCCGCGCTTCTCGTCGGAATCACCTGCCCCAACCTTGCTGAAGCCGCGCCTATAATGAGGCACCCAACATGTCGGCAAGAGGAACATTCTTTGTAACCGAAGGCACCCTGGCCAGCGGATCGGCGAGCTACGTGGCGCGCCAAGCAGACCGTGCTCTCCTGGACGCCCTGCGCGGGGGCGAGTTCGCCTACGTCCTGGATTCTCGCCAGAAAGGGAAGAGCTCCCTGATGATCCGCACGCGGGAGGCTTTGGAAGCCGAGGGGATCCGCACGGTGCTGCTAGACCTTCAAAGGTTCGGCTCCAACCTGGAGCCGGAGCGGTGGTATGCGTCACTCCTGCTAGTGGTGGGCGAGCAACTCGGGATCGAGGACCGGCTGTTCGAACTCTGGGATGCCCAGGTCCACGCCGGCCCCATGCGCAAGTTCTTCGGGGCCCTGGAGCAGGGCATCTCGGAGCCGTGCGTGGTGTTCGTGGACGAGATCGACTTTGTGCGTTCCCTGCCTTTCAGCACCGACGAGTTCTTCGCGGGCATCCGCGAGTGCCACAACCGGCGCGCATCGGGGCAGGACTCGGGCCTGACCTTCTGCCTGCTGGGAGTAGCCACCCCCAGCGAACTCATCCGCGACGTGCGGATCACCCCCTTCAACGTGGGCAAGCGCATCGAGCTGACGGACTTCACCCTCGCCGAACTTGAGCCCTACAAGTATCCTCTGAGCGAGGGCGGAAGGGACGGCGCCGCCCTGCTGCGCCGGATTCACCACTGGACCGGGGGCCATCCCTACCTGACCCAGAAGTTGGCCTCGGCAGTGACGGCGGACCAAACGGTGCGCACCCCCGGCGGAGTGGACCGGCTGGTGGAGGCGATGTTCTTCTCCCTCAAGGCAAGGTCCGAGGAGCCGAACCTCTCGGATGTATCGCGCCGGGTGCTGGAGTCGCCCATCGAGGGGGTCTCCCCCGAGGAAGCCCGCGCGCGGGTGCTGGACCTGTATCGCCAGGTTCGGGAGAAGAAGGTCAGGGACGACGACACCGACCCGGTGGTCTCGGTGCTGAAGCTCTCGGGACTGACCGCGGTGCTGGAGGGCTACCTCGTGGTCCGCAACCGCGTGTACTTCAAGGCCTTCGACAAGGCCTGGGTGGAGTCGAATCTCCCGGAGGCGGAGGCGCTGCGGCAGTCGCGCGCCGCGAAGCGGGCGGCTCTGCGGGTAGGCGTGGTTGCTGGCGCGATCTCCTTGGCGATTGGCGGTCTGGCGATCTTTGGGTTCGCACAAGCCAACCGCGCTGGTGCCGAGGCGTCGAGAGCTACCGTGGCCCTGGCCGACGCCCAGGCCCAGCGAAAGGTAGCGGCCGCCAGGGCGGAGGAAGCGGAAGCCGCCGTGGCCCTCGCAAACGCGCGCGCTCAGAGTGAGGCCGCCGCCAAGCAGCTAGCGAAGTCTGCCGAGACCAAGGCAACCCAGAAGGCCCAGGAAGCCACCGAAGCCCTCGGCGCCCGCAACATCGCGCTCGGGCGTGCCCAAGCCGCCAACCGTCAAGCCCTCGACGCCCGCGCCAATTCCAACCACCTGCTCTATCAGGCGAACATGAACCTGATCCAGACCGCGTTCGAGTCGAACGACTTCGGTCGCGTGAACCAGCTGATCGCGGAGTCATCCAAGCCAGAGTTCGCCCAGTTCGCTGGCCCGGAGCTAGGGTATTGGAATCTCCGCATGAACCCACCGGGCGTGTGGCGAACCAAGGGCAGAGCGCAGTTCGGCGCTAACGGAAAGCTGGTCTTGGTTGAAACCGACGCCGGGATCCGGATTCTCGACACAGCAAGTGGAGCGGAGATTCGTAGACTTCCTAACCAAGGACCGGATCGTCTTTGGGGGGGCCAAGTGCTAGACAATGGATCTAGATTCGCTTGCCTTTCCTCCCGGGGCGTGCAGATTCGTGAACTACCCTCCACAAGGCTCATCTTCTCGATGGCGGGACAGACGAGTATCCAACGGATTCCCGATGACCGCAAGGTGATCACCCTGGACAGGACCGCTCAGGTTTGCAGTGTATGGGACGTTCGGAGTGGAGGCCTACTCGGTCAAGCCAGAGGGGGAGGCTTCAGGACTAGAGTGGTGCGGGATTGCAGCAAACAAGGAGACCGCATGGTGACATCTGATGGCAATGGTCGTTATCCGACACTGCTATGGGACCTGGAAACCGGTAGGACTATCAAGGGCCATGATGGGGCCTTACTTTACGCAAACCTCGCTCGCTTTTCACCAGATGGACAGTACCTTGTGGCTTCCACAACACGCCAAACGGTGTTGCTCTCGGCCAGGGACGGAACTAGAGTGAGGTCTCTAGGGGGAATAACGGGAGTCCTCGATCAGATCACGTTCTCGCTGGACGGATCAAAGATCCTTGCGACTACTTCTGGCAGGGGTGACCGAAATCCACTTGGCAGCGCCGCACCGAAAGCCTATGCATGGAGGAAAGAATCGGAGATTCCAGAGTACACCATCGTAAACAGTGATACAAGCCGCGGGAGAACATGGATTCAGCTTTCTCCGGATGGCGACACGGCAGCATTTGGGAGTACCGACGTTGGCAGGGTAACGGTGTTCGAAGTAGCCACGGGCAACCGCGTGGCTAGTCTGGGTCGCACGGCTACCGGATATGTACCGGCAGAGCTTTCTCGGGATGGAGCTCGTGTGCTCACTCGACCCTATGATAATGTAGCTGAGGTTTGGCAAGTCCGGCCGGCTAGACTTATCAGAACCATACTGGGTACCGGCGCGCACCTATCCAGGATTCGCAGCCTGCCACAAGTTGCCAACACTGTCTCCTTGGCAACCATCGCTCCGGATGGGGAATCCTGTGCGGTCAATTCTAGAGATGGAGTAGCAACAATATGCAGTTTGTCCGTGTTGGATGGGATTGGTCTTGGGCCGCTTAAGTCTGCGAGATTCACAGAAGAAGGTGAACGCATTCTCGCCTGGGGCAACAAGCTTTGGATCGCCGACGGGTGGACAGGCAGGCCGATTAAGTGGCTAGCCTCAAGTCCTGTGAGGCACGCCGCAATCTCACGCAGAGCTGAACGCGTTATCGCTCAACTCGAAAACGGGGGAGTTGCATCCTGGCGGTCTCCCGAATTCACGGAACGTCTGTTAAGTGCGGTTACCATTCCTGATGCCGTGTACGCTGCACCGGAACTCCGTTTTGGGGCCGATGATCGGACGGTACTGGCGGGGTGGCCTAATGACGGCCACTGGGAAGAGTGGATCGGTCTGGACTCTACACGTGAACCCAAGCGTCTTAGTTGGATTTCGGTGCCGTCTGTTTCGCCAAAGGGAGACAGATACTTGGCGTGCGGCAAGTACAAGGCAGGGGTGGTTGACGAGAGAAGTACGTTGTTCGTGCTCAGTCAGTCGACCAAAAAAGTCCTCATGAGACTAGAGGGACATAGTTCACCCATTCGGAGTGCGGAATTCACCTCTGACGGCAAGCGAGTTATCAGCATTAGCAGCGATTCCGTATATTTGTGGGACGCGAGCAACGGTCGAGCCGTGCTCAGGCTAGAGGGCGGAAGCGGACCGGCATCAATCTCAGCGGATCAGTCTCGCCTACTTCTCGGCTCGAGTATCTGGCCGCTATCGCCTGAAGCCGCTTCCCGAATGAATCTTGGACGTCCGTCCAAGTAGCTTTCCCCTGAGCTAACTGGCTTAGGGGCTTCCGGAGGCTTAGGCAAGTTAGCTAAGGCGCACTATAGGGGCGTAACGGCGGCACCGGCTGCAGAATCCGGCGCCGTTCCGGCGTGAGGCGATCCAGCAGTCCCTGCGAGTACTCGTACCCAAACCTAGTCGAAGCCCAAAGCGGCCCATATCGGTAGATCGTGACCCGCCGCTCGCCCGGGTTGGTTCGAGAGCTTCCGCCGTGCATCAGCCCATCCACGAACAGCAACGCGTCTCCCTTCTTAAGGTAGGCCGGAACCGCGCCGCGCAGGTGGTCCATGCGGTCGCCGCGCGCGTAGTCGCCCGCCTCGGGGTGGGGGAAGTTGCTCTTGTGGCTGCCAGGAATCACCATCGTCGGGCCGTCGCCTTCGCCAACGTCGGTCAGGGCCAGGATAATGTTCACCTGCCCGCAACGGAACACATCGTTTGCGTAATGGTACGCCCCGCGTAGGGCTCCCTGGTAGCCGCCCGAGTGCACCGGGTGGTGCCCGCCCGACTTCCGCACGCTAAGAATGGCTTCATCAATGAAGAGCCCGTCCACGTAGCTGTTCCTCTCGCCCGCGTACCGATGGACGTAGGCCAGCCAGCTAGGATGGTCGATGAGCTCCTCGAAGGGAAGTCCAAGCTCAACCGCGTTGTGGATCTCCAGCCCGGTCTCGGGCGTGTAGTCCCGCCGCTGCGCGTTGCCGATCCACTCCAGGTAGCCCACGTCGGGCAAGGCGTCGATGGCGGCGTTAAGCCGGTCCACCAGGTCGGGCGAGGCGGCGTTCTCCAGCACCAGGTAGCCGTTGAGGTCGAACAGGAAGTCGTCGAGGGCGGAAGGTTGGCGGGGCTCCGTTGCCGTGTCCGGATTGTACAGGGTTGGCGGTTAGCGGTCCGGATGGCGGGAGGGAGACCCACAGGCCGCCAACCACGTGCCAGAATCCTCCATGCCTCGCCTCGTCATCGCCACTCACAACCGCAAGAAGGCGGGCGAGATGGTCTCCATCCTAAGCGCAGGCTTGTCGGGCTGGGAGATCCTAACCCTCGCCGACTACCCAGGCGCCCCCGAGCCCGAGGAGACCGGCGACACCTACGAGAGCAACGCCCTCATCAAGGCCGAGTCCGCCCACACCTTCACCGGTGAACTCTGCCTTGCCGACGACGCGGGCCTCGAGATCGACTTCCTGGAGGGCGCCCCTGGGCTTTACAGCAAGCGGTTCGGCGGGGAAGACCTGCCCTTCCCAGAGAAGATGGCCCGCATCCTAGACCTTATGAAGGACACCCGAGATCGAAACGCAAGGTTCCGGTGCTGGGTGGCCATCAAGGGGCCGGACATCGCGGAGACGTTCGAAGGCATCTGCGAGGGACAGATCGCGCAGAAGCCCAGCGGATCTGGAGGCTTCGGCTACGACCCGATCTTCTTCCTCCCCGAGCTCGGCGTCTGCATGGCCGACCTCACGGCTGAGCAGAAACACGCGATCAGCCACCGGGGCAAGGTGCTGTCCAAGGCCATCGATGCCCTGCGAGGCCTCGAAGCCTGGGCCGCTGCAACCCGCTAGCTAAATGTTCCGGAATCCCCTATGCTTGCGGCATGAAACTCGTCTCTACGCTCCTTGCGTGCGCTTGCTGCGCATCTTCCTTCGGGGTCCTTACGCAAGGCTGGGAGCGCAACCTCTCTCCGGCCACGGCAACGTACGACAGCGTTGCCGACGTGGCGACGGACACCTCTGGGAACGTCTACGTCCTCACCACCACCAGCAACGGGGCGACCGACAAGGGCGATATCAAAGTCTTCAAGTACACGAAATCAGGGTCCCTCGCCTTCGGCTATGTGGTTCCGGATTGGAGCGATGGCAACGACGCCGGCGTGCGAGTGTTCTCAAACGGCAGCGGATGCATCTTCGTCGGCGCGCAGTACAACGAGGCGCGCACCCAGGGCAGGCTGGTCATCCGCAGCCTCAACAGTAGCGGGGTGCAGCAGTGGACAGACTCGGTGACCCTTGGGAACGGAGACTCCGTGGTGGACTCCGCCAAAACCAACACCGGCTACGTGGTGGTCATGGCGCGCAAGAACACCCTCGGCAAGTACTACGCGTCCCTCGCTTCGTGGTCTGCTTCCGGGGCTCGGCAATGGACCAGTTCCTGGACTCGCTCGCCTTTCGAGGATGTTGTGCCGCATGCCGCGTCGGCAAGGGGCACCAGGGTCGCCGTGATCATGCAGCTCACAAACGCAGACCTGACCGGAGTCGCGGTGTTCTCGGATGCGGGTGAGGGGATCTTCTCCAACGTAACCACCTGGATTGAAGGCGACGCAAAGGCGGTGGCGATCGATTCGACCGGGGTGACGACAACCTTCGCGGAGAGCCGCACGCCCTATCCCAACCAAGGGGTTTTGGCCCAGCGATTCTCCCCGTCGGGGTCCCTCGTGTTCTCCAACTTCTACGTCGATCTCGGCCACGCTAACCCCCGGACCTACCCGGTGGCCGCGATTGCACCCGTTGCGGGTCAGACCTATGGGCTATTCAACGCCACCGGAACGGCAGGCCAGTCTCCAACCCTTACGCGCTGGATTGGCTGGGATCCGATCCTCGTCAAGCGGCTAGGGGGCCTCAGCGACCGGTCCGAAGCGATCGCCATCGATGCCAACGCCTCCCGCGTCGTCGTCCTCGACTCGTTCCAACCAACCGTCCAGGATGTCCCCCGGGCTCGGGTGACGCTGTTCAACCATGCCGGCAATCAGCTAGAGCAAATCGTCGAAGACTGGGCGGATTCCTCGAAGCCAAGCGCGGTGAGGTTCGCCTCCAACGGCAACGTGTACGTTGCCGGCGTTCGGAACTTGCCTTCAAAGCGCCTCTACCTCCGCGGATTTGCCAACCAGATCGGCGTGGCAAGCATCACCTCGAACCCAACCGTTGTGAAGGGAGGACGAACGATCAAGGTCAAGGTCACCCTCACCGAGCCTGCACCGTCTGGTGGCAAGGCCGTCCAGCTGCAGAGCAACACCTCGGCGATCAACACCGTGATCCAGCCCTACACCGTGCCTGCCGGCGCAACCTTCATCGAACGTGAGATCACCACCGACCCCACCGCCACGAACATCAACGGGATCATCACCGCCACGAGCGATGGCGTATCGAAGACGGTAGCCGTGCGAGTCGAAGCCCCGGTCCTGGTCGGAATCGGAATGAGCTTCCCGTACCCCTATGGCGACATCCACGTGGGCGAATCGGGCAGCGTGTACATTGAACTCGACTCCATAGCACCGGCTGGCTTCACCGTGGCCGTGGGCGCGCCTCCCGGACTTGGCCTTCCGAGCGTCTGGACGGTAGATCCGGGCTCCACCTCGGAGTCGATGGCGGTCACGATGCCAAGGGCCGTCAGCACGCAAACCTACAACTTGTCTGCGTACCGTGCGGGCGTGACCAAGTATCTGACGATCACCAGCAAGGCGCCGAAACTCACGAGCCTGAAGCTCAACAAGGAGTGGATCGAGGGCGGCGACAGCTTCAACCTGATTATGGAGACCCGCGGACTCGCCCATGTCCCTTACACGATCACCCTGACCGACACTTCGCCGTTTGTCAGCCTTCCCGTGACGACCATTCCCGCCGGACATCGGTCGGTAACCAAGACCGTCGTAACGAGCACGGCAACGACCAACGCTTCAGTCAACATCACCGGGTCGCGGGGCGGAACTACCATCACAGCGCCTCTCGGCGTCTACAAGCGACTGGTGAAGAGCATCTCACTCCCTTCGCCCTTCAAGCCGAACACGGCCTACACCGCCACCATGGTTCTGGAAGTAAGCATTCCGAACCTGAAGATCTCCATCGGGGGAACCGGCCCCCTTCAGCACCCAAGCAGCGTAACCGCCAACGGAACGGTTGTCACCTTCACCGTAAACAGTTCAAGCACGGGAGCGGGGAACCTTACGGCAAAGGCGTTCGGTGGAGTGAAGACCTACTCGAGGCCCTACGTCGTGAGCAACTGACTTCTTGCCCCGCGGGGTGGGGCTAGAAGTCAGCGCTTATACAGCCGGGCAAGCCCGTAGCTTGCGGCAAGCCCGGCCAGAATCCCAACGACCAAGCCCTGGTTGTACGTCGTGGAAACGGGATCGAAAAACAGATCCTCGCTTC
Organism: Fimbriimonadaceae bacterium; assembly: GCA_041742595.1. GTDB lineage: Bacteria > Armatimonadota > Fimbriimonadia > Fimbriimonadales > Fimbriimonadaceae > JBGSIJ01. The sequence continues at coordinate 27,304 of JBGSIJ010000037.1, forward strand.
CGCTGCTTGGGAAGTCGAAGTCGTGGTAGGTCGCAACGTGCAGGTTGCCCGGAAGAGACTTAAGCTTCAGAAGTCCCTGAAGTTCGTTCGTCCATTTGGCGGGAACATCCGCCTCCCAGGCCGGCGCCTTCCAGGGCTTCTCCGCAAGCGAGGCTTTGAAGCGGCCGGTTGAAACGAAGAAGAGTTTGAGCCCAGCCTGCTTGTTAGTCGGCACGTTGTCGCTCGGTACCGCGTAGGGGTTGAACGGCCGGTCGGCCTTAAAGGTCATGCGCACGGTTCCGGTCGAGCTTACGGCGGCATCGTTCTTCACCTTGAACGCGGTCAAGTACCACCCCTTGGCGACGTAGGGCTTCAGCCACGCCTCGACCCCGGGCGTGCTGCGATATCCGTTGGACCGAAGCCAAGTGGACAGGGCCCTGGCATCGGTTGCCTTCAGGACTGCGGCCCGGTACCCGGCCACGTCCTGCTCCTTGACTACCTCTACTTCGCTCCCCGCGCTGGCAGACTTGGCTGCATCCCCCGCTCGTTCTGCGGGGATCGGCTCCAGTCTAGAAAGGACCTCAAACGCCTCCGGATCGACCTCCACCAGTTCCGGTTCCGAGGGACTCGGCGCGATGAACCCGAAGTGTCTGGTTTTGGCGGCAAAACGGGCATCTCGAATGAAGTGCTCGGTCTTCGTAGCCGCATCCCAGATCACCAGGTTGGTTTGGCCCGCGAACACGACCTTCTCGCCGGGCGAGACCGCGCAGCAAGGCCAGCCGCCGGAGGAGGCGCCCAGAAACACGACGAGGGCCGATAGATGCTTCATCAACTATTGAGTGTTGGATCTATGCCGGATGGTTCACGGCTTTGCGAACATGCTGGGGTCGGCAACAAGGGCATCAAGGCTCTTTGCGTTCCGGAGCGCGCTTTCCCTAAAGGATGCATCGGTGGTTGAAGCAAGAACAAGGTCCACCACCAGGGGAATGCCGGTCTTGGAAACGGCGTCGCGAAGTGCCCCAAGCTTGGCGAGGTCCGTCGGGAGCGAGTCGTCGATGAAGATGTCCAGATCCGACGTTTGCCTCGCGGTCCCCTCGGCGTAAGATCCAAAGAGCCAGAGCGCTTCAGACGGGTAGTACCGCCTCACAAGTCGCTTCAGGCTCCGCAGCTCGCCAATCCCAATCACAGCTTCTCCAGCAACTTCCGAACGGCAGGGACCAACTGTCGGCCAATGGCGGCCACGCCCCGGGCCATCTCCTCGCGGTACGTGTGGCTAGACAGGTTCCTGGCCTCGTGGAACGAGATCCACTCCCCGGCATCCTCCACCAGACCCTCGTTCTGAGCTAGCCGGAAGAGGTCGGCTCGGGAGATGCCTGCCACCCTTTCCTCCGTCAACCTCTCCCGGAGCGCGCCTTGGATCGCCTTCCAAGCAAGCTCGTAGGTGAACTCGAACCTCTTGACTGCGGCATCCAGAACGAATGCCTCCTCGAAGGAAGCGGACATAGCTTCCGCGAGGCGCTCCACGGCACTGGCAAGGGCTTCTGTCCGAACATCCATCTTGGCGCGATGTTACCGCCCCAGATTTGGCTTCCCTCCCCCCGAGAGCAGCCTGGGCCGCCAACGCAGTCAGCTGGGCGTGGATTTGCTTCCCTCCGCGCCAGTCGCGCGGAGGGAAGCGGGCTGGATTCTAGCCCGAGAACGGGGAAGCCGGCTTCAAGGCATCCTCGGCGGCCCGCTTGATACGTCCGCGTCGGTCCTTAATGGTGAGCGCCGACTTGAACACGTCGGCATTGGCCGTGCGATCCCAGGCGGCAAGGGCGCTGATCGAAACAGAAACCACCGCTATGGGAGCTTTGGGATTCACAAGCGCCCGCAGGCGCTTGGTGGTCTCAACGTCGGCGGGTAGCTTGCCGAGCGCAACCACCGCCTGGGTCTGGCGCTCAATGTTTGGGTGCGAAAGCTGCTCGAGCCACAGCGGCCGGTACTCCGTCTTCGCCAGGTTGGAGAGGCCGGTTACCTGCCGGAAGGCGGGTTGCGCAGCCTTGTCTGCACGGATCGCCTGAGCCACGAGCTCGAGGCTTGCCGGACTCCCGTCGAGGAGCATTAGGCGCATCGCCTCACTTCGATCCGGGGCGTTGGGCGAGTACTTGAGAATGGTCGGAAGCTCCGCCGCAGACCAGTTCAGCTTCGGAATCTCCCGCAGGAACTCGTGCCCAGGATCGAGAAGTACCGCCGCTGGCTTGGCGTCAGCGGGGAACTCGAAGGTCTCCTCCGTCTTGGAAAGCTGCACGGGGACCATCTTGAACTCGCTCCCGCTGGAGATGCCGACCTTCGCCGGAATCTCGTACACCGGGGTGCCGTCGCTGGTGTCCTGAAGCTGCTTCACCGTCAGCTTCACCTTGCCCGAGTCATAGGTCCAGGAGTAGTCCAGCACGGGGTGGCCGGGCTTCTCGATCCACTGCGCCCAGAACTTCTCGGCTTCAACTCCTGTGCTCTCGGTGAACGCTCTTCGGAGTTGCGAGCTTTCCACCGGCGTGTGCCGCCACTTCGTCAGATAGTCCTTGAGCGCGCCGTAGAACGCCTCGTCTCCAAGCTGCATGCGAAGCGTGTGCAGAACAGCGCCGCCCTTTGGGTACGCGTGGCTGTCGAACATCGCGGAGCCGTTCGGATACATCTTGGTCGAGATCGCCCGCTTGTAGCGGCGAGCCTCGGCGAAGTAGCCCCGCATCGCACCCTCGACCTCCCAGTCGTAGGCATCTTTGCCGCGGCTGTGTTCGAAGTAGAGCAACTGGAGGAGCGTGGCAAAGCTCTCGTTGAGCCAGGTGTCGCCCCAGTCCTTGCAGGTCACCAAGTCGCCAAACCACTGGTGGCCAAGCTCGTGCGAGTTTAGGCTTGCCATGCGGCGGAACCCGTCGCGGGGCTCGGTGAGGGAGCTTTCCGGGAGGGTGGTGGCGCTCACGTTCTCCATACCGCCGCTGAACTCGTACATCGCGTTCTGCGCGTACTTGGGCCAGGGATACTTGACTCCAAAGGTCTTGGAGAAGAAGGAGAGCATGTCCTTGGTATCGCCAAATGATCCCTCGATGTACTCGCCCATGCCCTTGGGAACCACGTACCAGAGCTGGACGCCTTCCCACATGTCGCGCTTGATATCGAACGGCCCGCCGACCAGGTTGAGCAGGTAAGTGGCGTGCGGCTGCTTCATCGTCCACTCGTAAGTCTTGGTCTTGCCGTTGTTCACCGTCTTGGTGAGCAGGCCATTGCCGACCACCTGCCAGTTGGCGGGAACCGTCGTTCGCGTTCGACTCGTGGCGAGGTCGTTGGGGTAGTCCCAGGTGGGAACCCACTCGGAGCTGAACTCGGTTTCGCCCTGGGTCCAGAATCCCATGCGATCCGGGTTGGTTTCGACCGGGCGAATCCAGTGCCAACCGCCTCGGCCGCCCGCGCCAAACGAATTGCCCTGCGCGTTCTTGCCTGCGTATGCGATCTCGATCTTGATCGGCTTGCCCTTGGTCAGCTTGCCCGTGACGATGGTCAGTTCGCGCCCGTTGCGGCGGAACGTCGCCGGATTGCCGTCCACCCGAACGCCGTCGATGGTGAGGGTGGTGCCTGCGTGCAGGAGGACCTCGGTGATCCCGCTCCTCAGGGCAGCCATCGTGTTGACCACGCGGCCCTTGATGCTACGGTTCGGGTAGTCCACGTCCACTTCGATGTCCACGTCCAGGAGGTCGCACGTACGGTCGGGCGCGAAGTGCACCGAGGCGCGTGGAGGCGCGAATGGATTGGCCTGTTGGCCATGGACGAAGCTAGTGCTGGCAAGAGCAAGAAGAAGCAGGCTCGACTTCATGGGTTCGCGCAACGCTACCCGATATCGGCCCGCTCGCCTGCAGACCAGGTGTCTGCGCACCTCGATGGTGCGGCGCGAAGCGCACAAAACGCCTAGGAGTTCTGAGTCATCTGGACCGGTTCGACCAGCCTGCGAACCAAGGTGAAGGTCGGTACCTCGCCGATTCCTTTGAGCAGAATCGAGCCCCGTTCACGGCACTCGTGGGTTGTCTGCAGGGATTCACGGACAACCTGCGAAACCAGAATCTCGCCCGCACTCCCTGCCGCCTCTAGCCGTGCTGCCATATTCACGGTTGGCCCCCAGATGTCGTACATGTACTTCTTGGTGCCAATGACTCCGGCGATCACCGGACCGGTGTGCATTCCCAGGCGGATGTCGACTCCAAGAGCGGAGGCGGTCCCCCTCATTTCCAGGGCCAGATCCGCAACGGCGACGAGGTGGTCCTCACGAAACGTTGGCAGGCCACCCGCCACGATGTAGCCGTCCCCCATGGTCTTGATCTTCTCTAAGCCGAATCGTTGAACCAGTTCGTCGAACCTGGAGAACAGCCGGTTCAGAAAGCCAACGACCTCGGCTGGCGAGTGCTCCGAGGCGAATGGCGTGAAGTTCACGATGTCGATGAACAGGATGGTAGCCGACGGATGTAGCTCCGCGATGACTCCGGCAGAATGCTTGAGCTTCTCCGCAATCTGAGCAGGAAGGACATTGCTCAGCAGGCTCTGCGTCTTCTCCCTCTCCTCCTCTAGCGAGCGCCCCAAGAGGAAGCTGCGACGATCTGAGCTCTCAGTGAGCAGCGCCCCAAGCACCAGGAATGTGGACCCAAAAACAAGAACCATGAGCGCGGGCAGGTACTCGCGAAGGGCAAAACCATGGTAGTTCCAGGTCGCCACGCGGAGGCTTACGGTGATGACGGTGAAGACCGCCGCAAGCCTTAGGGGAGCGCGAACCGCCCCAAGCACAATGATGTTCATGCAGAGGAGAATGGCGGCCGCGCCGAAAGGTGCCGTACGACCCGCGCTGAGCCCAAAGCCGATCTGCTGGAACAGCGCGATGGCGGGAAGCGCGAACACCGCATGCCGCCGAAACGCGGGGACAAACACCGAGATCAGAAGAGCCGCCACGAGTCCGTTGGAACCTGCGTTGACGGCGTCCATCCACGTGGATCGGGCGCTTCCGAAATCGATGGGCGGGGCGAGGAAGGTGAAGGCGGCAAAGAGCGCCATGACCGCCTGGATGCGCCTCAAGCGTTCGTCGGCCGCCGCGCGCTGGAAGGCTTCCTCGGTAGCCGCGTCGAACCGAAGGCGCCGCACCTGGCGGACCTGCTCGGCGCTCAGTAGAATCTCGGCCATTGGACCGAGTCTAGGGGATTGCCGCTCTCAGGGCAACCGTCTAGGCTTGGGACACGGGTTGTGCCCGCACTGGCAGGCGCACGGTGAAGACGCACCCTTCTCCCGGCAAGTTGCGAGCGGAGAGCTCACCCTTGATGGCTTCGACCGCGCGCTTCGCGATCGCCAGTCCCAGGCCAAGACCGCTCCGATCCTCATGGTCCTGAGAGTAGGGATCGAAGATCCTCTCCTCCTGCCCGCCGACCAACCCGCCACATTGGTCCTCAACTTCGATCGTAGCCACCGAGCTGTCCATCGAGCCACGGATCCACACTCGGTCACTGGACTTGCCGAATTTGGTGGCGTTCCTGACCAGGTTTGAGGCAGCAGAAGTCAAGAGGATGCGATCCAAGCCTTGGTTGCCGGCCCGCGCTAGGCCGAAGCCTTGTGCCGTCCAACTCTAATGGGTTCGCCGTAGCCCAACGGACTCAGCGAAGCCACCGAGGACTTGGAGGTGTCAATCGCCACCGTTACCATCCCTGAAGGGGTTGTGTCCGAATCGCCCGCCGACGCGGGAGTCCCGACGTAGGTCCGGCCCAAGTCGAGACGGGGAGGGCGAGCAAATCGGCCTCGGGCTGCCAGAGCTAGGGGCCTACCGAGGGCCAGCCTGCCTTGGTCCACACGATCTTCTCGATCCGAAGCTTCGGCGCTCCTCGATCCTCCGCGTCGTACGCGTGATGGACCAGCCAATCTGTCCGGCCATCCCGCAACACCGAGTTGTGCCCCGTCCCCTTCCACCGGGCATCCCCCGCCAATACCAACGTCCCGCCGCCATCGACCATCGCCTTTCCCGCCTCGTCCAAGTAAGGCCCCTCGACCTTCCTCGACCGCCCAACCCGGATGTTGTACGTGCTGTTGACGCCCCTACAGCAGATGTCCCAGCTCACGAACAGGTAGAAGAACTTGCCTCGCCGGAGGATGAAGGGAGCCTCGATCTCGTTGGGCGGGCTCACCTTCCGATCGCGCGCCGCCAGAGACTGGATTAACTGGTGCCGCTCCGGCTTCCCGGTCGAGCGTTCCAACCGGATCATCTTGATCCCGCTCCAGAAGCTCCCCCAGCTTAGCCAAGGCGTCCCCGCTGCATCCAGCACCACGTTAGGGTCGATGGCGTTATGGTCGTCCGTAGGATACGACTCGATCACTATCCCCTCGTCCTTCCATCCGTAGCCCTTCTTGCTCGGGTCGAGGGTGGTGTTGGTAGCCAGGCCGATCGCCGAGCGGTTCTTGCCGAAGGTCGACACCGAGTAGTACAGCCGCCACTTGCCGTCCCACTTCTGCAGATCCGGCGCCCAATAGAAGTTGCGCGAGCCCGGAATTGTGGTCGCCGTCCAAGCCGGTACGGGATCCAACGCGCTCCCGAGCGCCTTCCACGTCTTGCCCTGATCCTCCGAGGACATCATCGGAATCCCCGGACCGGTGGTGAACACGTACCACCGCTTGCCCTCTTTGGCGATGGCCGGATCATGCGCCCGGGGCAGGGAAGGATTGAATGGCGGCGGCGAGGGAGGCCCGCCCTGCGGATCGACCGAGCACTCGGCGCAAGCCGAGGCCTTCGGAGCTGCCAGCGCCCAGATCAAGCCAAGCCCGAGCGCGGAGAGTCCGAACAGTCGCCAATGAAAGCCGGTGGTCGCCATGTGTATTCCCGTCGTACCCCACTGTATTCACATTTGGCTATGGATCGGCACCTCTCCACCGGGCTTTAGAGTCCGGCGCGTATCCTAAGACCATGCTCAGCCTCCTCGCTGCCGTCGCCCTCCAAGGAACCACCCGCACCATCGAGGTCGGCCAAGCGTACGTCGAGCCCAACCCAGAAGGAATCGAAGTCGAGCGGGGCCAACCCTCCGGCCCCTGGACCAACCCCAAGGACAAGCTGGTCTGGTACGCCAAGTTCCGCAAAGCCGGCGACGTCGAGCTCTCTCTCAAAGCCAACGCCCCCGAACCCAAAGGCAAGCTCCGTCTCCGAGCCTCCGACCGCGATGGACTCCTCCTGAAAGCCGACAGTCAAGCCGGCCCCCAAGTATCGCTCGGAAGGCTCACCGTCAAGCAACCCGGAACCGTCCGCTTCGAACTCAGCGCGATCGGCAAGCTCCCCGCCAGCTTCCGCGTGATCGGACTCCAGCTCAGCGGCCAGAACGTGGAGAGCGCCCTCATCAACGCCACCCAGTGGCGCAGCGCCGCCTCCACCCACCTCCGCTGGCCCGTTCCCGCGGGCACGAAAGCCGTGTGGTTCTACAACGAGATCCTCCCCAAGAAAGACCCCCTCGCCACCTACTACATGGCCTGCGGCTGGCATCGCGGCTACTTCGGAATCCAGGTCAACAGCAAGACGGAGCGCCGCGTGATCTTCTCGGTCTGGGACAGCGGCAAGGAAGCGGTCGACCGCGCCAAGGTGGACGAGGAACTCCAAGTCAAGCTCATGGGCAAGGGCCCCGATGTCTTTACCGGCAGCTTCGGCAACGAGGGCACCGGCGGACACTCGCACCTGAAGTACCAATGGAAGACCAACCAGGTCCAGCGATTCCTGGTCCACGCGGTCCCCAACGGAACCACTACCACCTACTCCGGCTACTACTACTTCCCAGATCGCAAAGAGTGGGGGCTGATCTCCTACTGGCGCGCGCCCCAAGATGGCGGAACCCTCAAGAGCCTCTACAGCTTCATCGAAGATTGGTGGGGAGTAGAGGGGCAGAAGCAGCGCCTAGCCGAGTTCGGCCCCGCCTGGGTGCTCAGCGACTCCGGCCAGTGGACCCAAGTCCGCGCCGGCAGCTTCACCCACACCGCCCGCAACCAACCCAGCTACCGCGAGGACTACTACGCCAAGGTCACGGGCCACCGAGTAGCCATGTCCAGCGGAGGCTATACCGACGAGCCCCCCACCCCCTACAACGCCCCCTTCACCGGCGTCGCCGCTTCTGGAGGCCCCGGCAAGGACGTGCTTGAGTTCGTCGCGAATACGAAGTAGCCCCCGGAGCGGCGGGTCTGTGACCCGGCGTGGAGTCGCTGAGCCAGATGCCACGTGATGGCGCAGAATGTGATTGCTAGTACCTCGGGCGATCTGGAGTAACTTGGTGGGATGGAGTTCTTTAGCAGTGCTGAAACGGGACAGTGGCTCTCCAAGAAACTGAAAGGCACCTCAGACCTCACGCTCTGGCTGGTCAGCCCGTTTATCACCTCTCGCGGGCTTGAGCCCGTCCACGTGGCTCTCAGGAACGAGAAGCGAAAGTTGAGCCTACGCGTCGTGACGAAGCTTGATCCCCTCGCTGTTTCAATGGGGTTCCTTGATGCAGAAGGATTGAGAGATCTCTGCAAGGATCCAAGGGTCATCGTCTATGACTGCCCGAACCTGCATGCGAAGGTCTTCCTCGCGGAGGGAAAGGATGCCGTGCTGGGTAGTTCAAACCTCACGGGCGCGGGATTGGGGATCAACCAGGAGCTCGGAGTGAGGGTTTCGTCAAAGCAGGACGCATGCGCCCTATTAGGGCGCGTTGAGGGATGGAGAGACCTATCTCGGCGGGTTCACCAGGCTGATATCGATGGCATCATTGAAGAAGCCAAGAAGTTCGAGGACGCGGTAAGGAAGCTTGAAGGCTTGCGCCGGTTGCCCGCACTGGTTAGTGATGAGGGCACATACCTCGACCAGATAATAATGCTTGCGAAGAGAGTAAGCCGAAGGCAACGTACGCGGGAAACCTTCCTCAAAGAGCTCTGCGACCCAAGAAGGCCCATAGAGGACGAGTTGAAAGCAGCTGAGCGAAGACTGCAGTTGCTGCTGAACCTAAAGATCGTAGAGCAACAAGATGACAAAATTGTAGCTGGGAGCCGCAAGCCAAGCGAACTTGAGGGCCAACGCGGTAAGGACCTACTTTTCGATTGCCTACGGGACATCTACCCAGAGTTTGATCTTGTGCTGTCTGTCGTCAAGGAAAGGGAGATGACCTCGGAGGACCTGGAACATGCGGTTGCGCACGCGCTGCCAAAAGGCAGACCCGAGGGCAAAAGTGAACGCTCCAACCGAGGCGATAACCTCATGACAGGTGTAGAGAACGCGAAGCGATGGCTGGTTTTTCTGGGTCGACTAGAAGTGACCGAGGGAACCGAATCCCAGATTCGCAAGTTCCGAGCCAAAAAAGAGAGAAAGCCCAGAGCCAATCAGATCTAGACCGCTCGGACCAACTAACACTTCGTCGATGCAAGCCACGACTAAGTCCCCTGGTTGGAGACTTTACGGAACGGCACGGTCGGCAAAAGTGCGGCGCCCTTAAAACTAGCTTAACTGTAGGCACCAGTCCGTTGACGGGCACAGGCACGGATCTCGGCCAAAAGTCCGCCTCGGTGGTCCGCACCACAAGGCCCTAGCTCCGAATCTTTGTGGCGCGGCCTTGCTCGAATAGCTCGCTAAGAACCAAGTTTGACCCCGGGAAGATGCCGTCCAGCAGCCGCAGCTCCCACGGATAGGGCAATCACGCTTCGCGCGATCAGGGTGACGTGATCCTCCTCCGGCCGGTATCATACCTGCCAGATGTACCGACTCACAGTGAGGGTTTCAATAGGCTCCCCAGAGTCAAGTGATGTCGGCAGAGTCCGCGGCAAGCTGAAGACCAAGCTAAACCAAGCTGGATTCCGGAAAATCGGAGAGGGTGATGGCTGGACGATTGTACTGCCCAGCCTGGAACACGTTAACGACTTGCTAGGCGACTTCTGGCTGATTGTCCAGAATAGCCCAGCCGTATACCCGCGCTCAGAACCTCTCACGCATTGGAATCTGGAGCACATCAGCATCCATGTCGACAACGAGGATCTCCTTCGGCCCCAAGCCGGCCTATGAGCGAATGCGAGGATAGCGGAATTCTGGCCTTCAGAGCTTGGGCGTTCACCTTGGTACAAGCAGGGCGAACGCCTCACAGTTCGTTCTTGAGAAACTTCGACTGGACCTTAAGGTGACGGTACTCCTCACAGGCATTTGCCAGAACGCCCTTCCTTGACTACAACCAAGTACACGGACCCTCGCTGACCGGGCTCGCTTGCGAACAACGGAATCTTGGCCAGCAGCCTTTGGCAGGGAGTATTCGGGTTGACAACAACCTCCGACGAACCCAAAGGAGTGTGAGCCACGAATACCAGAGGCACCACGGCCGCCTGACCATCGCCCTGCACGCCTTCCCAGGCAACCCGAACCCAACCGAATGGCTGGTCCAAGGCCTCATCCCGAGCGCGGGCCTCACCATTTTGGCCTCCGCGCCAAAAGCGGGCAAGACGTGCCTTGCCAGCGCCATCGCCAGGGCGATCGCAACCGGAACCCCCTTCCTAGGACAAGAGATGAAGAAGGCCCCCGTGGTCTGGTGCGCGTACGAGGAGTACCCAGATGAGCGGGTGCCGTTCCATCTTGGGCTCACCATGGAGGACCCCCTCTACGTGGCCTACGTCGACAATCTGCCCGATCTAGACCTCAACCTAGAGGAAGGGAGGTCCGATCAATTCGGCAGGTTCGCCTACCCCAAGTATTGCCACCTGTTCCAAGAGGCAAAGGAACTCGAAGCCAAGCTCATCGTCATCGACTGCCTCCACGCCGCCGTCACTCGCGGGAACCTTGCCGACAATGCCTTTGCCAGAAGGGTATTGGGTCGCCTGAGGCACTGGTGCGCCTCTTTCAACATCCCCGTCCTTCTCCTCCACCACGTCACTAAGACCGCCACCCGTGGCTACCACCCCGAACGATTCGCCGACAGCTCCCAGATCCTTGCCAGCGCCTCGACCCACTTCTACATGGAATCCCGTACCCAACCCGATGGCAGCCGAAAGATCACGCTCCACGGCCAGGGCCGCAACCCGATCCCACCCAGGGTCCAAGAACTGGTCAGCCACGACATCCTGGACTTCGCCCGGGTGGAGCCAGGCAAATCCGAGACCGGCGAACCTAGGGAAGGGTCGGAAGGAAACGGCCCAACCCTGGCCGAGAGCGTCTCCAGCCTCCTAGACTCGGGCGGCGGCCTCTCTGCAAAGGAGGTTGCCGAGGAACTTGGGGCAAACCCAGACACCGTCCGCGTCACCATATCGAGAATGTTGGAGAGGGGCCAAATCGTTCGGCGTCAAGAGCGAAGCACCTACCTGTACTGGCTCTCAACCGATACCGAAGCATCGCCACCCGCGAACCTGATGTAGCACGTAACACCCCGAAAAGGACATGTGGGGAGTGTTACGTGTTACATGTTTCGTGCGAAAACTACCAGCCCACGAGCGGCGGGCCTGTTACCCCGGGGCACGTTCAACTCATCGCTGGAGCTAGTAGCGGAGGTTGATGGACAACTCCACCATCCTGAGCGCCAACGGCGCTGCATATTACAGCCTGGGGCGTCAGCCCCTCGGGGGCCAGCCCACCGACGCGGGAGTCCGACGCAGCGTTCAGCGGAGTCGCACGGGGTTGGGTGGGCCGAGGGTCGCGCTACGTAGGGTAGGTCATCTCGATCGGGATAACCCACTTGGCGTATTCCTCTTCGGTGACGTAGCCCGTGGCCAAAGCCGACTCGCGGAGCGTGAGCCCTTCCTTGTGGGCCTTTTTCGCGATGGCCGCCGCCTTGTCGTAGCCGATGTGGCGGTTCAGGGCGGTGACCTGCATGAGGTTGGAGTCCAGGTTGGCGGTGATCTTGGCTAGGTTGGGCTCGATGCCCAGCGCGCAGTTGTCGTTGAAGGCTACGCAGGAGTCGCCTAGCAACTGGATCGAGGTCAGCACGTTATGCACCATCACCGGCTTGAACACGTTGAGCTGGAAGTTGCCCTGCGACCCGCCGAACGCCACGGCCGCGTCGCAGCCGAAGACCTGGACCGCCACCATCGTCAGCGCCTCGCACTGGGTGGGGTTCACCTTGCCGGGCATGATCGAGGATCCCGGCTCGTTCTCGGGGATGTCGATCTCGCCGATGCCGTTCCGTGGGCCGGAGGCCAGCCAGCGCACGTCGTTGGCCATCTTCATGAGCGCGCCGGCAAGGGTGCGCAGGGAAGCCGAGGTCGAGACCAGCGCATCGTGCGCCGCCAATGCCGCGAACTTGTTGGCGGCGGAGACGAACGGGAAGCCAGTCTCTTTGGCAAAGTACTGGGCGGCCAGATCGCCAAACTTGGGATGGGCGTTCAGTCCGGTGCCGACGGCGGTGCCGCCGATCGCAAGCTCGTAGAGGCCCTGCTCGGCGTGGCGGACTTCGCCGAGGCAGAAGTCGATCTGAGCGACCCAGCCGCCGATCTCTTGGCCCAAGGTGATCGGAGTGGCGTCCTGAAGGTGGGTTCGGCCAACCTTGACGATGTCCTTGTAGGCCTCGGCCTTCTGGGCGAGGGTGTCGCGCAGCTTCTGGACTTTGGGATAGAGCTGTCGATGCAGATCCTCGACCACGGCGATGTGCATGGCGGTGGGGAAGGTGTCGTTGCTGCTCTGGCCGCGGTTGACGTGGTCGTTCGGGTGCACCGGAGTCTTGCTGCCCATCACTCCGCCGGCAAGCTCGATCGCCCGGTTGGAGATCACCTCGTTGGCGTTCATGTTGCTCTGCGTGCCGGAGCCGGTCTGGAACACCACGAGCGGGAAGTGCTCGTTGAGCTTGCCCTCCAAGACCTCCTGAGCCGCCAGAACGATCAGGTCGGCCACGTCCGGCGGCAACTCCCCAAGGTCCTTGTTCGCCTGGGCGGCGCCTTTCTTGAGGATGCCCATCGCGCGCACTATGCTGGGCAGCATCTTGAAGCGGTCCTGGCCGATGGGGAAGTTCTGGATGGATCGCTGCGTCTGCGCTCCCCAGTACCGGCTGCTCTCCACGGGCACCTCGCCCATCGTATCCTTTTCGATTCGTGTGCTCACGTCTACCGATTATCCCGAGTGGGGCCGACTTGGGCTGTCGGTGGTAGTCAGGACACCGTGCCTAGGCCCGTGACCGGACCCGTGCCACATCGCCTTCTTCCCAAACCACCGCGCCGTGGGCCAGGAAGTGATGCTTGACTTCGCCCGTGGCGATCGGCTCCGTGATGGACTCGCAGGGCGCTTCAATGTAGACCTTGTGAGCCAGAGTCTCCACGCCGTTCACGAGCACGCGCCAGGTTCTGCCCTGCGGATCTTCCGCGAACTTGGTGTTGAAGCGGACAAGGATGCGATCAGTCATTGCCAACCCTAGCTTTCCCGATTTCTGTTAAGGCTCCACTACCTACGACCCGCCGCTAGCGCGGCTTTGCTTCGATGAGGAACCCCTTGCCCCCCACGATAAGCACCCCGGTTAGCTTCGCAACCTTCGGGGCTCCTTCACTGGCGGGGAAGCGGATGGTCACCACCGAAGGAGTCCGTTGAGGCGATTGCTCGGCGCCCGGCGCGCTCAGGCCAGCCCTTTCGGGAAGGAATCGCAACTCGCCCTCCGGCAAGCCAAGCGCGGGAACCATGAGGACCCACGTGGCCCCCTCGCGCGCAAACGTCGCGCCCGATAACGACTTAGGAAGGGCAGTTCTCGCCCGGTCCAGCTCCGTCTTCGCGGCCGGGTCAAGGGTTGCCCTACCCACGCTAATCTTCTGCTTGAGGGTTGCGCTCTGCATGACGCAGGCGGTGTTGCAGACCATGTACCGCAGGCTTGCTTGGATCTCGACGGTGCCCTTGGCGGCCTTGGCGGGAATGATTTTGACCAAGTAGGTCGCCGGTCCAGCGAATCCAAACGAGGTCCCCATGTCGTCCACCATGGTCTCCGGAACGGGAGCCAACGCCGGTGCCGCTCGCCAACCGGCGGGCAACTTCCAGTCGATGGACAAGGGCAGGCCCGAATCGCCCGGATTGGTCCAGTAGCTGTGACAGCCGTCGTCGGGCTCGATCTTGACCCCAACCCAGAAAGGCACGCCCGGGGCGACCGACTTCTGTTCGAAGATCAGGTGGGCCGAAGAGGCGGCAGGCTGGCCAAGGGTGGCCACGACGGAGAGCACCAGCGCAGAAAGCAGCACACCTCATGATACGCCTGGAGACCACCGGTCGGTCGGGGTATTCCCGGAGTAGCATATAGGGCATGTTGCTCCGCGCCGAAGTCTGCCTCGCTAACCAGATGCTGCCCAAAACCGGGCTAGTCACCATGCACTCCGGCAACGCAAGCGGCTTGGATCCTGAAACCGGCAAGCTTTACATCAAGCCGAGCGGACTCGACTACGACTTGATCACCCCCGACAACCTGGTGGAGGTGGACCTCGCAACGGGCATTCCTTCCGCAGGGCAGCTGAAACCGAGCGTGGACTTGCCGCACCACCTCTTCCTGATGCGGCATTTGGAGGGCGTACGAAGCGTGATCCACACTCACAGCAACCACGCCACCGCCTTCGCCGCGGTCGGGCTCTCGATTCCGGTAGTGCTCACCGCGATCGCCGACGAGTTCGGAGTGGAAGTCCCGTGCACCCCCTACATCGACAACGAGGGCGAGCACATCGGCGAGGCCATCCTTAAGTACCGCAACCCTCGGTGCCCGGCCGTGCTCCTAGGCAACCACGGCGTGTTCGCCTGGGGAGACTCGCCCCGTTCCGCCCTTAAGGCGGCGGTTATGGTGGAGGACGTAGCCAAAACGGTTTGGCTCGCCATGCAGATCGGCGAGCCAAAGTCCCTACCCAAGGAAGAGATCGAGAAGTGGTACGACCGCTACCACAACCGGTACGGCCAGAACTAAGTTAGCCCCCGCCGCCGGTGGGCAGCGGCTTGCCAACCCGCTTCATCTTCAGAGCCTGGCTGCGCCGGATGACGCCGATGGCATCCTCCTTCACGAACTTGGCGTGTCCGTCCGCATAGGCGATGACGCGACCGCCGTTCGGCCACTCTTCGCTCTCATAGAGCATTACAGTTTCTGACGGGTTCACAATCGTGGATCCCGTCACACCCGCCAGAGCCATGTTGAAGAAGAACTCGCCACCTTTCGGGTTTGCAGACTTCCAGATGTCGCCGTTCTTCAGGTAGGGAAGGGTCACTTCCTTCACCGTCTTGGTCCACTGGGCGTAGGGATAGACGTCGTCGTAGTCGGCGGCATACATCATCAAACTGAGCGCGACCTGCTTGGCGTTGCTCAGAGTCTGGGTGCGCTGGGCGGCTTGCTTGGCATCGTCAAACACGGTCTTGCCGGCGCCGACCCCGAGCGCCTTCTCAAGGACCTCCCTTGTGATCTCGGGAGCGGGCGTGATGGACTGGATGCTGTCCACCCTCACGAGATGCAGCTTCAGTTCGTCCGACGGTACTTCGGGGGTGGTAGATGCTCCTCCGGTCAGCCGGGCTGGGCTGATGGCCAAGCGGTACGTGGCGAGGAAACGGATTCCGTAGACCTCCGTCATCTCACCTTTGCTGAATAAGACGTCGGCAAAGTTGAGGTAGCCGGGGTTACTGCTATCGGAACCCCGCGTCATCATGGGCATGATGCCGAGCATGTACTCGAACGGTCCGCCGCCGCCGGACAACCCGAGCCGGAAGGCCCGGTACTCCGGGGTGAGGTTCTCGACCTTGACGGTAGCCGCCGGCTCGGTCTTCGGGACGAGCTTGACGGTAGCCGCATCTTGGGCGTTGGCGGAAAGGGAACAAGCGAGAGCAAGAATGAGGGCGATCGATCGTCGAATCATGGAGCCTCCTGGGCCTCTCCATTATGGGACCGGTATCCTATGAATTCCGGTGCCTGAACCTACTTCTGAGAGAACCTGTACTCATGATCCGCTGATCGAGCTCATGGCTCGGTTTGAGAACGTTCGGGCAACCAACACCTCTGCCGATCCTTTCGAAGGTCTAGCCATCGAGGACAAGCTTAAGAAGCACATCGTTGATGGCATCAAGAAGAACCTTGACCGCCACCTAGGCGAGGCTCTAGAGGTCTACACGCCTCTCGCGATCATCAACGAGATCCTTCTCGACGGGATGAAGACGGTCGGGGAGCTTTTCGGGGCGGGAAAGATGCAACTGCCTTTCGTGCTGCAGAGCGCGGAGGTCATGAAGGCCAGCGTTCGCCAATTGGAGCCGCTGATGGAGAAGGTCGAGGGCTCGGAGAAGGGAAGCATCCTTCTCGCCACCGTAGCCGGCGACGTTCACGACATCGGCAAGAACCTGGTCGACATCATCCTGACCAACAACGGCTACCGGGTCGTGAACCTCGGGATCAAGCAGCCGATCTCCAACATCCTGGAGCAGTACCAGGCCCACAACTGCCAGGTAATCGGACTCAGCGGCTTGCTCGTGAAGAGCACGCTGATCATGAGAGACAACCTGCTGGAACTCAACCAGCGTGGCCTCGCGCACGTGCCCGTCATACTCGGCGGCGCAGCGCTGACGCGAGCGTACGTCGAGCAAGACCTGAGCGCCCTGTACGAGGGCAAGGTCTACTACGCGAAGGACGCGTTCGAGGGCCTTTCGTTGATGGCGTCCATTGCCGAGGGAGAGGTCGTCGCAAAAGTCGCCGTCGATGACCCAACACCCGACATTCTTGCGCCGGACGAGGAGCTCGAGCAAGTCCATCGGGTGACTTCCCACCGAGTCGACGAGCTGGATCCGGCGCTCTACACCTACGCTGGAGTCCGCAGCGAGATCAAGCCGGTAGATCCGCCGGCGCTCCCGTTCTACGGTGCGAGGCGCTTCAACAAGTTCGATCTCTTCGAGCTCTTCAAGTACGTGAACCCGGTCGCCTTGTATCGAGGCCAGTGGCAATTCAGGCGCAAGGAAGGGCAGAGCAACCCCGAGTTCAACGCTTGGCTCGCGGAGACTGCGCCTCCGATTTTTGAGCGTCTCCAACGGGAACTCTCCAAGATCTTGCGGCCGCAGGTGAAGTGGGGCTACTTCCCGTGCTCCTCCGAGGGCAACGACCTGATCATCTACCAGGAGGACGCTCGCACGGAGCGGCTACGCTTCAACTTCCCCCGCCAGCGGGATGGGAGGAGGCTCTGCCTTGCGGACTACTTCCAGCCGGTAGGCAAGGTCGATGTGGTTGGCTTCCACGTGGTGACAGTCGGTGGGGCGGTCGCTGAGTACGAGCGCAGCCTCTTCGCCGAAGGCGACTACCAGGACTACCTCTTTGTCCACGGCATGGGCGTTGAGACCGCCGAAGCCCTCGCCGAGTACTGGCACCTGCAGATGCGCAAGGAACTAGGGATCGCAGATCGAGAGCCAGAGGACCGACGGCTGTTGTTCAGCGCCAAGTACCATGGCGCACGCTACTCGTTCGGGTATCCGGCATGTCCGAACCTAGAGGACCAAAGGAAGCTGTTCGAGTTGCTTCAACCGGAAGACATCGGGCTGAGCCTAAGTGAAGAGTGCATGCTGGTGCCCGAGCAGAGCACAAGCGCGATCCTCGTCCATCACCCCGAAGCGGGCTACTTCAACATCCGCTAGTCAATCCCCACGGTGGACTCGATGAAAGCACGATCATTGCGAATTCGCCGCAACGAGAACATGTCCTCGCAGGTCGTCCCGTTACGCAAGTTCGGGAGATGAATGCTGTCAAGAGTGGCAAAAATCAAGTGAAGTTCCTTCTCGGGAAGCTCGATGAACCCGCAAGTATCTGGGGCAAACAAGCTAGCGTATTGCGCCGCAACCTCCACCATTCTATGTCCAGAGTAGCAGACCCCTCCGCCGACAGCAGACCTAGTTGCCGTCAGAAGCTGCTCCCTTCTCTGGTCGAAGGGAAACCAGTCGTGCAGCATCAACTTCCGAGAGAGGCTCAGAAAGTGAACCTCTCCTCTCAGCTTTCTTCTGCCTTGAGAGCGACCATATTCAATGAACTGTCGAAGGGTCAACTCGGCCGGACTTTTCGCTAGTACAACATAAACGAGTTTGACTGCAGTGAGCTCCAGCTGGCTGACTACCCATTCCGCGGTTTCCCTGTGTTGCTCCATTAGAGGCACTTGAGAGTAGATGAGGGTCTTCTCACTTGTGCCATCAAGTGCCAACCTAAAGGCCGCATTACGCCTAAGGAGTGGAATCATCACAGCGTCGGAGGCGAACAGTTGTTCTCTCTTTTCGGCTGGGTCGGAGAGAAGCTCTCCGAAGGCCTCTGCAACCCTAAGTCTGGAGCGCTCAGGCACCCCTGCAGAAAGGTAGTTGTGCATGGTTCTCAGCGAAACTCCCAGTTTCGAGGCCATATCTGCAGTGGAGACCTCGCCTCGCCTCATCAGAGACCTAAGCGTGTTCCCATCCATGCCTGTAATTATGCTGTCTCGGTCGTCCGAAGTGCATGCATTTGCATGGAGAGCGCGGTTTTCTTCACAACCTTAAATCTGCCTTAACGTTGATCGCGAAACCTATCTTTCCACAAGGTTTCCCCATGAAGAAAGCATTCACGCTTATCGAACTTCTGGTAGTCATCGCCATCATCGCGATCTTCGCTGCCATTCTCTTCCCGGTCTTTGCTCAGGCAAAGGACGTTGCCAGCACCCTAGTGCCTTTCCTGGGCTTTGCGGACCCGGTGGACGCAGGGAATGGGGTTGTCGAGGACAACGAGCCTGACACCGTCGAGGGCAAGGGGCCGAGGAAGTGGTATGTAAAATTGCTAGCGATTCCAATCGTTGTTACGATCGCTGGTGGGGTTCTTCTTCCGCCGGTCCAGGAGCAAGCGAAGCACATCGCGTCAGAGATCGGTAATGCGCTCACGCGGAACTCAATACCAATGCGGGCGGAGGAGTCCGATGGGAACAACTGGGTTCCTGCAGCCTTCGTCCCAGTTCTAAGGGGTGGCGTCGTAATCACCCAGACAAACAGCGCTGGGGAGTTAGCAGTGTCTGAGTCAGATCAAGCCATCTCCTTCGGTACCCCAAGCGAGATCGAATACCGGATTGTGAATGGAGTGCCGGGCAGAGAGGTGAGAGGTCTAGTCGTCCGCAACTCGATGAGGAGTCAGGTCATCCGGCTCGTGCCAGCAAAGCCCTGACGGCGGGATCGACCATTCGGACGTGCCTTGGATCCAGAAGGAGGCAGGGCGTGCCTTGGAGAGCATTTCGGGCGAAAATCCCAACGAGCAAGATTCAGCACGCGTGTCTGAGTCTCGCAGATGGGCGGTCCTCGTCCACCACCCCGAAGCGGGCTACTTCAACATCCGCTAAGGGCGGAGCATTCTATCGAGGTCGGCCTCGTACCGCTTCAGGCGCTCGCGGAGCTGGGCCTCCCGCGCTTCGGCGGCCTCCAGCTCCGCCTTCGTGGCGGCGTTGCCCCGCTCCGAGGACCCGATGCCCCGAAGCTCGTTGAGCTTGCCCTGAAGCTGATCGAGCTCATTCTTGATGTTGGCGATCTCGTTTCGATACTTGGACTCGGGGGTCTCGGAAATGGGGGCGGGCTTGCTCGAGACCATGGGTGCCACGGCGTTGGGCTCGATGATATCTACCGCCACCTGGGTAGGCGTGGCAACCTCCCCGATCATGGGACGTCTCGCAAACTGGAAGCTCATCACCAGAGCAACCGCGAGCAGAGACAGGGCAACCATTAGCGGGATTGTGCGATTGGAACTGCGGACTTTAGTGACTTCTGGCGACAAGACTTCCGGCCGGCTCCGAACCTCCGCCAGAAGCGAAGCGACCTGCGATTCAGGAATCCGCATAGCCTCCGCAAGGTCGGCCACCGAGGGCTTGTTCAGGTTGTCCTGGTGCTCCCTCTGACGCTGGGCCTAAAGCTCCAAGACCGCCTTCGACTCGTCCTCGGAGAGGAGTGTTTCCGTATCCGTGTTGCGCAGACTTTGCATAGTCGTACCGAATGGTACGACAGTTACGGACCCGTGGATTCCTGGGTTGCGCGGCGAGGGATACACTGGGCGACCATGGTCAGCGAAATCCGCTTCGAGGACATTTTGGAGGCCCAACGACGGATCTCCGACGGGGTGATCCTGACCCCGTGCCGGGAGTCGGAGGCGCTTTCAGAACTAACCGGCTGCACCGTGTTCTCGAAACTCGAGTACCTCCAGCGAACGGGGAGTTTCAAGGAGCGGGGAGCGCGGAACGCGTTGCTGAAACTCCAAGAGAGAGGGGAGGGACGGGTGGGAGTGATCGCCGCATCCGCCGGTAACCACGCACTTGCGCTGGCTTACCATGGCAGGAGCCTTGGCATTCCCGTGACGGTTGTGATGCCGCATGTCGCCCCGCTGGTGAAGCAATCTCGATGCCGAGGATTGGGCGCGCGGGTTCTCCTGCACGGCCAGAACATCGGAGAAGCCAAGCAGAAGGCGGATGAGCTGGTGGAGGGCGAGGGCCTCACTTACGTTCATGGCTTTGACAATCCTGATGTGATTGCAGGGGCGGGCACGGTCGCGCTTGAAATCCTGGATCAAGTCAAAGAACTGGATGCCATCCTCGTCCCGGTTGGCGGTGCGGGACTGATCGCCGGTATCGGCCTCGCGGTCAAGACGCTTCGCCCTGGAATCGAGGTCATCGGAGTCGAACCCTCTCATGCGCCCTCTTTTCTGGCGGCTCTCCAGGCCGGGCAGCCGGTGCTCACCGAAGTCCGCCCGACTCTGGGCGACGGACTGGCGGTGCCCTGCGTTGGGGCCAACGCGTTCGCCCTTGCCCGCCATTGCGTAGATCGGGTGGTCGAGGTCGACGAGCCAGAGATCGCCTTGGCCATCCTCCGGCTGCTGGAGATGGAGAGAGGCGTCGTCGAAGGCGCGGGTGCTACGCCTCTAGCGGCCTTGGCCTCCCGCAAGCTGCCTCATCTTGAAGGCAAACGCGTGGCCTTGGTTCTTTGTGGCGGCAATATCGACCCGAACGTCCTGGGCCGGATCATCGAGTTCGGACTTGTCGAGGATGGTCGTCTTGCCAGATTCACCGCGACGATCTCGGATCGCCCCGGCGGACTTGCAAAACTCACCGCCCTCATTGCCCAGGCTGGAGCAAGCGTGAAGCAGATCGTCCACGAGCGCGCTTTCGCATCCGCAGACGTATCGCGGGTTCAAGTGGACTGCATCGTAGAGACGCGCGACCGCGCCCACTTGCAGGAAGTCCTTCAAGTCCTGGAGTCCCAGGGGATCGAGTGCCGGGCTTAGGCTTGTACGGGAAGGAGTTCGAGGATTCGATCCGCCGTCTGCGTAAGCGCGCCCGCTTCGGTGGAGAACAAGCCCACCGAGGCCCCTCTGACGTGCTCGCGGAAGCTGGAATCGGTTAGCGCTTGGGTCCAATGGGCCGCTAGCCGCTCGGCACCCTCGATCCGAAAACCGATGCCGGCCTTCTCACAAGCCTTCTGGATGTCCTCGAAATGGCCCCGACGCATCCCGTAAGAAACCGGAATGCCCCATTCAACGGGCTCCGCCACGTTGTGGCCCATTCCGTTGAATGATCCGCCGACGTAGGCAGCCTCGCAGAACTGGTAGCAATGAGACAACTCGCCCATCGTGTCCAGCAACATAACATCGGCTGGCGCACCCGACTGGCTTCTCAGACTATATGTCAGTCCCTTCTCCTGAAGGAGTCGGATCGTGTCAGGGACCCGCTCGAACTTCCGCGGGGCCAAAAGGAGCCGGCACGGAGTTTGAGATCTCACTTTCAGGAACGCCTCCAGCACAAAGCGCTCTTCTTCGTCGTTGTTCGTGCTTCCGGCGGCCAGCAGGGGAAGTTTTGGCTCCGAAAGTAACCATTTCTCGACCTGAGCCGCGCGGGCTGGGTCGAGCGTCTTGCGCGGAACATCCAGCTTCAGGTTTCCGTCGACGGTAGTCACGGCAGGCGGAGCCATTTGTCTCACCCGCCGTGCGTAGCTCTCGCTCTGAAAACTCAGGACATCGAAGTTGCTCAGGAGCCACCGATAGTACGGAGCCGTCGCCCTCCTTGCGCTGGATGACTTTGCCCGACCGTTTACCAGAGCCACGCGCGCGCCAAAGTTCTTGGCCGCCGCAGCCAGGGTAGGGAAGCTGAACCGCTCAACGAAGACCAATGCGTCCGGCTTGTTGTCATCGAGCCATCGCATCACGGGTGGCAAGGAGTCGTACGGCCAGACGGCGATACGCTGACTGGGCCACTCGTGCCGAATCTGCTCGATGGTGCGGGGATCGCGGATGGCCCAGGTCACCTGAACGTCGGGCCGCGCCGCTTTGAGCGCCTTGGTAAGCCGGTCGATCAGAAGCACTTCGCCAAAGCTTGCCCCCGCCAGCACAATGTGGGTGGCACCTGTCAGGGCTTGGCCATCCGAGAGGTTCGGGACCTGCCAGCGAAGTTTCGAGAACTCGTGGTTGGTCCGCTTCTTCAGGAACCGACGTAGTTTGAGCGCTAGCGCAAAGGGCCCGATGGCGAGGACAAACGCGTTCCAGGCGATAAGCCGGACATCCAGGACGTTTCTGCCGGCGGACTGACGGCCAGTCGGAGCGACAGCGGAAGGTTCCAGCGCGGGCTTGATCGCGGTGAAATCATCGGTCCGGGGCTCCTTGCGGCTAATCATGAAAATCGGACGAGAAACGTCGCTTTTCTGTGAGGACGTTGGACCCTACGCATTCGAACGAAGCCACGTTGAAAATGCCATCCGAATCGGCACTCAAGCCCTCGCCCCTGTCTGCATATTTGAGTACAGGTAATCCCGTACCGATTATAGCGCGTGGCATACCTTCCATGGCGAAATCTAGGAGTCGGAGGGAAAGGTCCCGGCGCCCTGCCAGATTCCGGCCTCTCGCCTGCCCGCAGCCGTTGTCGGCTCCTGCCGGATAAGGTCGTCCAGCGCATCTACCGTGCGCCCAAAGGTTTGCCCTTGCCGATCCAGCAAATCCCGGCCTCGGGTTCGAACCCCCTCACGAAACTCCGAATCTTCTAGAACCAGCATCCAGTGCTCGGCCAACTCTTGGGCGTTGCTGATGCGGGTGCCAACGCTGGCGTCCTCGCAGAGGCGCTGGAGCGCCTCGAAATGGCCGCGCTTGGGACCGTAGCTCACGGGAATGCCCCATTCAACGGGTTCGATCACGTTGTGCCCCATCCCGTGCAGTGATCCGCCGACGTAGGCCGCCACCGACGACTTGTACGCATAGGCAAGCTCGCCAAGAGTGTCGAGCAAGTAGACGTCGGCGTCCCGAGCCGCGCCTTCGCTTCGAGCGCACACCGTGAAATCGGCATCGGCCAGCATCTTGCGAACTTCGGGAAGGCGCTGGATGCGGCGGGGCGCCAGCAGGAGGCGGCAGTCGTGCTTGGCACGGACCATTCGATAGGCCTCGTAGACCACTAACTCTTCCTCGGGGTCACTGGTGCTTCCTGCCGCCAGGATCGGCACGCCCGGCGCGGCCAGCCACTCGTCGATCGCCCGCTCTTGCTCCGGAGGAATCTCCTTGCGCTGAAGGTCGAACTTTAGGTCGCCTGTGGTCAGGACGCGGGCACCCGGATGAACGAAGGGCCTTACCGCCTCGGTGAACCGATCGTTCTGCATGTAGAAGCCGGCGAAAGCGGAGAACATCCAGTCGTAATAGGGCTTCGCAAGCTTGTAGTACAGCCCTTTCCGCGGCCTGGACCTGCCATTGAGAATGGCGACCTTGGCGCCAAAGCGGGCGGCTCCCACCGACAGGTTTGTGAATCGGAACCTCTCCGTGAAGACCACAACGTCTGGCTGGAGCGCCTTCAAGCAGCGCAGGGTGGGGATCAGGAAGTCGTACGGCCAAGCCGCTACGTTCTGGTCTGGCTGCATCTCCAGGACGCGGCCCTCGGTGATCGTGTCACGGAGGCAGATGGTGACCTTGAGGTCCGGAATGCGCTCCTCTAGTCCGCGAGCGATCCGGTCCATCAGGCGCCACTCTCCGAAGCTGACACCCACGAAAACCACATGTACACCCGGCTTGCCTTGCAGCTCCTGATTAAGTTCGGGGGTGGTGACGCTTGCTTGCCAACGGCGGGTCTCGTAGATCTTCTTCCCCTGGGTGGCCCAAAGTCGCACCTTCATCAGAAGCAGGACGGGAGCGGCAAACACCGTGGCGAGGTTGTAGAGAAGCAATCCGGGATCGCGTGCCACGCGGCGGAGGCCGTCTTCCGTTCCGGAGGGCTTCGCCGTCTTCACCGCACGCGAGGTTACCTGTGCTAGGCTTTTGAGGAGCCCATGGACCCTTTTCAGGTGGTGTGCCTCTTCACGGGTGATTCGTTGCCGGAGCACTACGTTGTGCGGCTCTTCAACATGCTTGGGCGGAACACACCTCAGCCCTGGAAGCTCGCGGTCTTGACCGACCGCAAGCGAGACTTGCCGGGTGAGGTCGAGCAGGTCGACGTTTCGGCATGGCCCTTGTACCGGCCGGATCTGCGTCCAACTCAGCGAAAGCTGTTGTTCTTTGCCCCCGACTTCGCCCCGTTTGAGGAGTTCACCTACCTAGACGTAACCCTAGTCATCCGCTCATCCCTTGGGCCGCTCATCGCGTTTGGGCGATCGCGGTCCGAGCCGTTGGTGATCGTCGATGACTGGCACCATCCCACCGTGAACAGCTGCGTAATGCGAATTCGGAGGGGCAATGCCCTTGCCGACGTGGCCGAGGACTACCGGAGCGGAGTGAAGTATCCGGCCAAGGTTCTGGGCGACCAGGACTTCCTCGATGGGGCATACAAGGCTCACGGGCTTGAGTCCCATGTTGCGTTCTGGCCAGCGGAAATGGTCGCCTCCTACCGACAGCTCCGGAAGATTCATCGCAAGGATCCGGTCCGCGCTCGGGCGTTGCTCGATCAGGCGTGCATTCTCAAGTTTCACGGAAGTCCTCGTCCGAACGATTTGCTTGAGTTACGGGGGCGTGTGCGCGAGGCTCTACAATCCCCTGGCCACGCGCTCCAGGACTGGGGTTACCTTGCTCGCGAGGTGAGGGACTGGTGGCGGTGAGCGTAGAACCCGTTGTGGAGCGTTGGAAGCTGTATTACGATGGGGGCTGCAATCTCTGCCACACGTCGCAACTGCGCCTTGAGCGCTGGGCTTCTCGGGCCGGCCAGCCGCTAGACGTGGACATTCTGCAATCGGCGGAAGGCATGGCAAAGGGCTACGGTGACGCAATGGTTCTCGAGGTCGATGGCCGGCCGCTGTTCGCCGCCGAGGCGTGGATCCACGCGATGAAGGTCGCCCCCTGGCCTTTGCGGGCGCTTCGTCTGCTTCCTCGCCCGCTTCTGCGGTTTGGCTACGGGCTGGTCGCGCGCATTCGCTACCGAGTGTTTGGCAGACGGGCTTGCCCATTGCCTCGCTGACGGGATTGTGCGCGGATGGGTTCGGATGGTTCGGTTTGTTCGGCGGAGTACCGAACCCTCCGAACCATCGGAACCGACAAGGGCTGGTAAACTCCGTTTTCGATTGGCGCCGTACCCAAGTGGCTAAGGGGAGGGTCTGCAAAACCCTTATTCAGCGGTTCGATTCCGCTCGGCGCCTCCATCGAAGTCGCGAGCCTGCTCGGCATCCATGCATGTCCTGCGATAGAATCCTTGTATGAGCGAGGCGGACGTCCGATGGGTCCAGCGGTTCCAAAACTTTCGTGCTGCTTTGTCCCGACTCAGTGAAGCAGTAGCGCTTGCTGCTGAAAGGCCGCTTACCGATCTGGAGAAGCAGGGCCTCATTCAGGCTTTCGAATTCACCCACGAGCTTGCCTGGAACGTTCTGAAGGACTACCTCGAGGAACAAGGCGTCTCCGGCGTCATCGGCTCAAAAGGTGCCAGCCGCGAAGCATTTCGAAATGGTCTGATCCAAGATGGGGAAGCCTGGATGGATATGATCAAGGCACGAAACGTGACTTCTCACACCTATAACATTGATTTGGCGACGGAGATTGCCAAGGAAACCCTAGAGAGATTCTTCCCGGCATTCCTGGACTTAGAACGGGAGATGGGTAAGCACGACACCGGGGCGTCCCGATGACAGAAATCGGCATTTCAGTCTCGAACGTCGAGAAGATCCTCGCCGTCCTTGCCCAGCATCCCCTTGTAGACAGGGCAATCCTGTACGGATCAAGGGCTAAGGGCACCCATCGGCGTGGATCGGATATCGACTTGACCCTTGACGGTGCGGGCCTCGGATTGGCCGACCTTGGCAGCATCGCCGACGAACTCGACGACCTCCTGCTCCCGTACACGATCGACCTTTCGCTCCTCCATCTGATCGAGCACAAGGACCTGCGCGCGCACATCGAGAGAGTTGGCGTTGAATTCTATCGTCGGCAACCGACACCACCGACAATCTGAGCCCAGGGACCAAGGTCAACCAAAGAAGCGAGTGAGCGACTCGCTCAAGGCACCCGCCGTGAAGTTCACCAGTGGAATTCCGCTCTCGTAGGGCATCCGCGTTGGGCCGATGAGCGCGATGACCCCCGCCTCGTTGCCACCGACAAAGAATGCCTTGCGCACTACGCTGAGCTGGTGGAGCCGCTCGTGCCGGTGCTCGCGGCCGATCGTTACCGTCTCAGGCTCGTTGCTCAGGGTGTCGTAGAGCACGTCGGACTCCTGAATCTCGCTCAGGAGGTCCGAGAGCGCCCGAACGTCGCGCTGGAATTCTGGCTGGGCAAACATGAATTCCTCACCCTCCGTAACCATGGTGCCCCGAGTCAGTTCCCGCACGATGGCCCGTAGGGCCGCCCAGACGTTGCTGGCAAGCCGCACGCCGGACTCCATCTCAGTCGGCGATTTCAGCTTGCCGACTTGACGGAGAGTCTTGTTCTTCACGCTCGCCGCCAGAGCCTCGTTGACCCGGCCAACATCCTCGATCGTCATCCCCGGGGGACACTCGATCATTCGGTTCTCAACGTGGCCGTTGCTCAGGATGACAACCAGAAGGGCTTGCCCCGGACCAACCGCGCTAAGGATCGCGTTCCGAACCGAGAGGCTGGTATCCCGCACCGTGGTCGCAACGCTCAGAAGGTGGGTCAGGCGGCTCAACGCCTTAACGGTGTCCCTCAGCAGGTTCTGGAGGGCCTCGCCCTCGTTCGCCACATCGTAGAGCCGCTGTTTGCTCGTCGGGTCCAGCTCACGGTGATTGAGAAGCTGGTCCACGTAGAAGCGGTAACCCATGTCGCTGGGCCGTCTGCCCGCACTGGTGTGGGGTTGCTCCAGGTAGCCAAGCTCGGAGAGGTCGGCCAACTCGTTTCGGACCGTAGCGGACTTGACCCCCAGTTCGTACTTCTGGACAAGGGCATCGCTGGAAATCGGCTCCGCGTTGGAGACGTACTCCACGATGACCGCATGCAATATGGAGCGCTTTCGGGCGTCGAGCTCTGACATTCTCTTCTTTTGTTGTACCGCCCGATCCAGGCTCAAAGGTTGAGACGTCTGTAGGGCATGATGTGGTCTCTGTTACTGCTGGGCCTCCGGCCTCAGGTCTCCGCAGACGCGATCCGCGAGTCCCTCGCCCGGTCTGCCGGCAGCGGGGTCGAGTCCAGCGTTCGGCAACTGTTTGCCGATCCCAAAGAGGCCGACTATCTGGTCGCAATGGCGGGCCGGCGGGGTGGTTTGCGCCGCCTCAAGGTATCCGTGATTCCTGCCCCTCCCGGATACGAGGCCCTCGGGCCCTACTGGGCCGTCTTCAGCGCGCGCCAAGACATCGAGGAGGACCACGACCCGGTCTTTCCGATTTTTACCGGACCTGACTCCTGGAAACTCGGTCCAGAGATTCCGGAGGACGGCAACCGCGAGCTAAGCATCAAGGACGTCTCCGTCGTCGCCAAGCTGGATCCAGAAAAGGGCCTCATCGAGGCAACGGCGATGCTCAAACTGACTGGCGCAGCCAAGCGAGCGCCCCTGTTTCGGCTGAACCTCCCCTACGAGGCGACTTCCTACTCCGGGCAGGGAAGTGGACGGATCTGGAACGCAGCCGAAGGGGTCCCGACCCCGAAAGTGGGCGACCTCGTGCGTGCCGGGGCCCTTCTGATTCCTTGGCGGAAGGACGTATCCGGCCAGATCGAGTTCTCCTACCGCGGAATCATCCAGTCGGAGAACGAGGACACCATCACCCCCACCCACGCCTATGTCACGGCCTGGTGGGTTCCGACCTTAACCCGGTTGCCCCATCCCACCCGGGTCAAGGTCACGGGTCCTGCCGACTGGGTTCTGCGGAGTGAGGGAACCTTGGAATCCTCCAAGGTCGAGGGCTCCTTCCAGACCGTGGCCTACAAGTGCGATTTACCCATCAGCTATCCCAAGATCCTGGGAGGGAAGTACGTCCTGGCTGCGGAGGCTGAAGATGGTGGCAAGACCTTCCGATCGTGGCAGTTCGCCCCAATCGACGAGGCCAGGGCCAAGAAAGACGTCCAACTGATGGTCGACGCGGCCCGGTACTTCGGTGAGAACCTCGGCGCCTGGCCGTTTCCTGGTTACGAGTGCTTCGACGCAAAGGGCTATTACGGCATCGAGAGCTACAGCTACACCCTGCTTGCCCCCCGGATCACGTCTGCTTACGTGACCCACGAGATGGGCCATACCTACTTCGGCGGCATCGTGCCGTCCGCCTACGTGCACGACTCCTGGAACGAGGGGTTGACCCAGTACATCGACAGCGTTATCTTCCGAAAGAACTGGGATCGAACGCTTGAGACCGGTCTCCGGAGCTTGGAGGAGAAGACACCCTTGGACAGGATGCCGGTTCCGCATGCCTTTGGAGGTCACAGTTACACCCGCGGCGCGTACGTCATGCGCATGCTTGAGGCCGAAATCGGACCGGACAAGGTGCTCGAAGGACTTAAGGTTCTGGTCAAAGAGCGGGCTGGCAAGGAAACCCGTTGGGCGGATCTACGCGGAGTCTTCGAGAGAGTCGGTGGCAAGGACCTGAGCTGGTTCTGGGCCCAGTGGGTTCAGAACACCGTCTTTCCGACCGTCGAGGTTCGGAGCATGGAGACGGTGACCGTTGACGCACCGTTCCGCACCATCGTCAACGTGGCCCAATCAGGTTCGGCATCCGCGATGAAGCTCCGATTCAAATTGAAGCTCACCGACGGCAAGGCCACCCACGAGGAGATCGTCATCATGAAGGCAAGGCAAGAGGGCTTCGTCGTTCGCACCTCTTTCAAGCCAACCCAAGCCGAGATCGACGTCTTCGGATTGTCACTTGCGCGCGTAAAGAAGTAGAGGAGCGGGTATCGTGAATACGTATTCAGGGCGACTGCGCCGCCGGCGCCGGGCGTCCCAGGAGCGCAATGATGCCACTCTCGATCCCAACGCTGTCGTCCCCTTCTCCGGCCCTTCCTGCCTCGCTTGGCGGGCTCGACGCCCTTGCCAAGAACCTCTACTGGTCCTGGCATCCGGCTGCCGCCAAGGTGTTCGCAACCCTTAGCCCGGAGCTCTGGGCATCCAAGGCCAGCCCGATCGAGATCCTACGGCGCACCGATCTTAGCCGGGCTGCGGCAAACCCCGCCCTGGTCTCCGACGTGCAAGCGGCGCTTGCTGACTTCAACAAGTATCTGAGCGTCCAAATCAAGACCGGCGGCACCATCGCCTACTTCTGCGCCGAGTACGGGCTCCACGAGTCCTCGAATCTGTATTCCGGCGGCCTAGGCATCCTCGCCGGGGACCACTGTAAGGAGGCCTCTGACCTAGCGCTCCCGTTCGTCGCGGTCGGGCTTTTCTACCACTTCGGGTTCTTCCACCAGATGGTGGATTGGGAAGGTCGCCAAGAGCATCTGTATCCCCTGATGACCCCCGAGAACTCGCCGCTGGACCGCGTCTGCGAGCGGGGCACCCAGACCCCCCTTACCATCTACTTGGATTTGCCAGGCCGTAAGGTCGCTGCGGCGGTCTGGCGATTAGCGGTCGGCCGAGTTTCGATCCTCCTGCTGGACACCAATGTCCCCGAGAACACTCCGGAGGACCGCGCAATCACCGGGCAGCTCTACACCAGCGGCCGTGAGATGCGCTTCTACCAAGAGATTGTGCTGGGGATCGGCGGCGTCCGCGTGCTGCGCGCCCTTGGCATTGAACCTTCGGTCTGGCACATGAACGAAGGCCACTCGGCACTCCTCTTGGTTGAGCGGTTGCGCGAGGGGGAGGCTGTCGCCAAAGACTCGGTCATCACGATTCACACTCCGGTTCCGGAGGGCAACGAGCGGTTCGATGCCAAGCTCGTCCAGGAACTCCTTGCTCCAACGTTGGCTGGCTCAAAGCTGAAGATCGCCAACCTCCTTAAGAAGGGCCTTGGCGCCGACCACGATCCCAATGTGTTCGACATGACCGCGTTCGCCCTGCGCCACTCCCGGGCGGCGAACGGCGTCAGCCTTCTCCACGGTGAGACCGCCGACGCAACCTGGCGAGAGATCGCGGGCTACCCAGTCCAAGGGATTACCAACGGCGTCCATATGCCCACTTGGCTTGGCCCCGAGATTGCCGCCCTTTCCGCTTCGCCGAAGGTGGACGAGGGCGAGGACCGGCCGGATTGGCTCGGCGCCTTCTCCATTCCCGACCGAGATCTCTGGGCTGCCCACCAAGCCCAGAAGCAAGCCCTGATCGAGTTCGCAAGGGCGAAAATCTTCCGACAGCAGGAGCGCCACGGAGTTGGACCAGATGGCCTACGCGCCATCGCGAGCCAGTTGGATCCCGACGCATTTCTGATCGGCTTTGCTCGGAGGTTCGCCACCTACAAGCGCGCTTCGTTGATCTTCAACAACGAGGCACGGCTGGCGAAACTCTTGAAGCAAAACGTCCAGATCATCTTCGCAGGGAAGGCCCACCCGGGCGACCGGGGCGGACAGCAACTGATCGCCGAGGTCTACGAGAAGACGCAGTCGCCCAGGTTCCGGGGCCGTGTTTTCCTTCTCGAGGACTACGACATGGAGATCGGGCGGTACCTGGTCCAAGGCGTCGACCTTTGGCTCAACAACCCTCGTCGCCCGCTGGAAGCTTCCGGAACCTCCGGGATGAAAGCCGCCGCCAACGGCGTGCCTAACCTCTCCATCCTGGACGGCTGGTGGGACGAGGCATACCGAGACGGGGCGCACCAGAATGGCTACCGGATCGGCGGCCGCAAGACGCTCCCGAACTCCGCGACCCAGGACAAGAAGGATGCGGCCGAACTCCTCACCATTCTCGAGTCCGAAGTGGTGCCTCGCTACTTCGACCGCAACCGGGAGGGGCTTCCGGAGGCTTGGATCCAGCTGATGAAGGAATCGATCGCCAGCAGCATCTACTCGTTCAGCACCACCCGCATGCTGAGGGACTATCTGAAGCACCTGTATTAGCCTTGTGCTAGTCGTCGATTCTGACCACAGGTCAAGTTGGGCAAGATCGGTATGCTTATTGCTAAGGGAACTCCAACGCCGGAGCCCGCTCACAGTCGAGCAGCGAGACGCGACCGATGAATCGAGTGGATGTAACAATCGTTGGCGGAGGCCCGTGTGGGCTCTTCGCCTCTTTCTATGCTGGCCTTCGTGGACTCTCGGTCCGCATTATCGACTCACTCCCCGAGTTGGGAGGGCAGCTCACCGCGCTCTACCCGGAGAAGTACGTGTACGACATGCCGGGCTTCCCCAAGGTCCTGGCCAAGGACCTCGCCAAGGACTTGATCGAGCAGGGAGTCCAGTTCAATCCTGAGCTGGCGCTGGAAGAAACCGCCGAGACGCTGATCCAGGACGAAGAGGGCTACACCATCGTCACGGCTAAGGGCACGGTTTTGCCCACCCGCACGATCATCATCGCTGCGGGTGCGGGAGCGTTCTCGCCTACCAAGATCGGCCTCGCCGATGAGGAGTCGTGGGTAGGGAAGGGCCTCTACTACGGCGTCCGCGACAAGAGCGTGTTCGAGGGCAAGAGCCTGATCATCGTCGGCGGCGGAGATTCCGCCTTCGACTGGTGCCTCAACCTGTTCGACATCGCCAGCGAGATCAGTCTCGTCCATCGGCGAGACGGCTTCCGCGCCCACGAAGACAGCATCGAGAAGGTGAAAGCGAGCCCCATCGGGATGAAACTTTGGTACGTCGTCAAGGAGATTCTTGGGGACGAGAAGATCACCGGCGTCACCCTGGAGAACACCCAGACGAAAGAGACCCACCACCATCCGTGCGACGCCATCATCGTGAACATCGGGTTCAAGAGCTCGATCGGCCCAATCAAGGATTGGGGCCTGAACATCGAGAAGAACCAGGTTCAGGTCAACGAGCAGTTCGAAACCAACTTGCCCGGCATCTTCGCAATCGGAGACGTCTGCAACTTCCCGGGCAAGCTCAAGCTGATCGCCACCGGTGTGGGCGAGGCCGTGAGCGCAGTCTGCTTCGCCAAGACGCGCTTGGACCCCACCGCCAAGCTCTTCCCGGGCCACAGTTCCGAACTAGAGCAGGGCCAGGCTCACTAGATTTCCGGCGGATTCTCGCGGGTGCGGGACTCAGCCACCGCCCGTTGATAGGCGGCGACCTTCGCATGGTCGCCGCCTATCAGCACTTCTGGCACCCGGTAACCGCGCCAGATCTCGGGCCGCGTATAGTTCGGAGCGCTTAGCTGTCCGTCCTGGAAACTGTCCGCCGCCAGGCTGCCCTCGCTTCCCAACACGCCTGGAATTTGCCGGACGATCGCGTCCGCCATCACGAGTGCGGGCATCTCCCCTTGCGTCAGCACGTAGTCGCCGATGGAGAACGAGTGGGTCGTCAGGTTAGAAATCCGGTGGTCGATCCCCTCGTAGTGCCCGCAGAGGAATACCACTGCCGGCCGATTGGCCAGTTCCTCCGAATCCGCCTGGCGAAAGCGCCTTCCTGCCGGATCCGTAAGCACGATCGCCGCTCCCTCGGGAGCCGCGATGTCTTCCAGGGCAAGCGCCACCGGCTCCGCCTTCATCAGCATCCCCGGGCCACCGCCGTAGACGCGGTCGTCCACCTTCCGATGGGGATCGTAGCAGTACTCCCGCGGATTCCGGAACTCAAAGCGAACCAGGCCAGCGCGGGAAGCCCGCCCCAAGATGCTGTGCTGAAGGAGGGGGGAGACCATCTCGGGAAACAACGTCACGAAGCCAACCATCAACCGTGGACCGGACATAGCAGGGAAGGTACCAAAAGCGGGCTGAATCGCACTAAGACGGCGAGGCATCGGGACGGTATTCTGAGAAGCAGAGCACCATGTCCAACATCCCGTCCGAACTGAAGTACACGAAGTCTCACGAGTGGGTCCGCCTGGAGGGGGACGTTGCGGTAATCGGCATCACCGATTTCGCGCAAAGCGAACTAGGAGACGTGGTTTACGTAGATTTGCCCAACGTGGGTCGCGCTGTCGCCCCGGGGGATACCTTCGGGAGCGTGGAGTCGGTCAAGACGGTCAGCGACCTCTACGCTCCGGTGAAGGGCGAAGTCGTAGAGGCCAACGCCGCGCTCGGAGGCCAGTCGGAGTTGGTTAACTCGGACCCCTACGGCAAGGGCTTCCTCCTTAAGATTAAGGTGGACGGCGGGCTTCCGGACGACCTTCTGGACGCCGATGAGTACGGCAAGCTCGTAGGCTAAGTCTGGTCCATGCCCTACACTCCTCACACCCCTGAAGACGTCCGCGAAATGCTGGCGACGATCGGCGCAGCCTCCATCGACGACCTTTTCCGCGAGATCCCCGAGAACTTGCGGGTTCGCGGAGAGCTCGACTTGCCGTCCGCGCTAGACGAGCACCGTCTCTACCTACACCTCCGGGAGATCGCCAAGAAGAACGTCAATCTGGCCGACACGGTCTGCTTCCTTGGCGCGGGAATCTACGATCGGTACATCCCATCCACCGTCAGCGCCGTGATCTCGCGCGGCGAGTTTCTGACGGCCTACACCCCCTACCAGCCGGAGCTCTCGCAGGGCTACCTGCAGACTATCTACGAGTTCCAGTCGATGGTCGCCGAGTTGTACGGCATGGACATGGCGAACGCTTCCATGTACGACGGCTCGACCGCGATGGCCGAGGCCGCCATCCTGGCTACCGGTGCAAAGGGCAGGAAGAAGATCGTGGTCAGCGAGGCCGTTCACCCACGGTATCGCGACGTCCTTCAGACCTACGCCTGGTCCATGGGGCTGACCGTGGAGACGCTTCCCACTCCGAACGGCGAGACCGAAGACTACGGCCAGCTTGACGACCAGTCCGCCTGCGTGATCGTCCAGTACCCCAACTTCTTTGGCGTCATCGAGGATCTAGCAAAGGCTCGCCGGGCCGCCGACGCTGCGGGCGCGATGTTCATCGTAGTGGCCGACCCCACGGCGTGCGCAATCCTGCCTCCCCCGGGACAGTTCGGCGCGGATATGGTCGTGGGCGAAGGGCAACCGCTTGGCGTGGCAATGGGATTTGGAGGGCCTTTGGTGGGCCTGTTCACCTGCAAGGCAGATCTCGTGCGCCGCATTCCGGGACGAATCGTGGGGAAGACCACCGACCACGACGGCAATCCCGGCTACGTCATGACGCTCCGCACTCGAGAGCAGGACATCCGCCGCGAGAAGGCCACCTCCAACATCTGTACCAACGAGGCGCTGATGGCCCTGGCTGCCACCGTGTACATGACGGCGCTCGGCAAGAACGGGATGACCCAGGTGGCGCAAAGCACCGTACGCAACACCCAGTACGCAATCGCCGCGCTCACCCAAGCGGGGGCTAAGATGGCCTATCCCGGCAAGGTCTTCGGCGAGTTCCTTCTGGAGTTGCCCAAACCAGCCGCCGAGGTGCGCGATGCTCTGTTGGAAAAGGGGATTCTCGCGGGTTTGCCGGTGGGTCCGTACTACGCAGGTCTAGACAACTTCCTGCTGGTCGCGGTCACGGAGACCCGGACGAGGGAGCAGATCGACGACTTCGCCCGAGAGCTTGCCGAAGCGCTAGCCTAAGAAGAATCTTCCTGGGACGGCTACTGGCCGTCCCAAGCCGAGGCTTCGAAAATCCCATCCGCAACGTACACGGGGGCATCGAAGCGAAGCGCCATCGCGATCGCGTCGGACGGCCGCGCATCCATCTCGATCTCCTCGGATTCAGTCCGGAGGTATAGCTTGGCGTAGTACACGCCCGCCCAAAGGTCGTCGATCGCCACTCGGTCCACGACGGCTCCCAGCCGGTCGATGACGTTTCGGAGAAGATCGTGCGTCATCGGGCGGCGTGCTTCCTTGTTCTCCAACGGAAGGGTGATCGCCTGGGCCTCAAAGAAGCCGATCATGATGGGTAATCGGCGCTCGCCGTCCGAGAGGAGGACGAAGGGGGTAGCCGAGGCATCGTCGGCAGTTTGGTAGACGCCCTCGATCTGCACTTCGACTAAGGGACCGAAGTCAGCCGTGCCCTTGCCCTGGCCAAACTGGGAGGAGAAGAATGAGGGCGGGACGTCCAGATTCTCTGAGTCTTCGGGGCCTTCGTACTCCTCGGGCATAGGACTAAGTTACCTTGCCGAAACGACTTCGGCCCGGGCCTCGTTTATGAAGAAGATGGCAACACCAGTGATCATCCCGGAAGACCGCGAGGGCCTTTTGAGACTCCTGGCGGAGGAAAACGAGACCCGAAGAAGGTCCGCCAAGTGGCTCTATGGAATGCTCATCTTCGGGGGCGGCTTTGTGCTCCTCTCCAATCTCTTCCTCTGGATCGTGAAGAAGGAGCCGCCAGACTTCGCCGGCATGTCTGGGCTGTTGGCTTTGGTCGGCATCGGTGCCGGGGTCACTCCACGGCACAAAATGGCCGCCGAAACTGCGGCTCGGCTGGGAGACCCCAAGATGGCCGGCTACCTGCTGGAGGTTCTCAGTTCCCAAGATCCAAAGCTGATCGCCTTAGCCGAAGAGAGCTTAACCGCGAGCCTCATGAAGGTTGGCCCGCGTGAAGTTGAAGCCTTCGATGCCGTGCAACGCAAGGCCCTCTTTCGCCAAGCCGCCATCACGAAGAAGGCCGACCTTGCCGAGGCGTGCATCCACGCCCTTCGTACGGTGGGCGACCGAGAAGCCATCGCCACCCTTGAAGGCATCGCGGAAGGGGAGTCCGCCCTGAAGGATGCGGAGAACGAGCGACTTGCCACCGCCGCTCGCATGGCCCTTGCCGATATCAGGATGCGCGAAGCGGGCAAGATCATCGGCCCGGCCACCCTTGAAGCCGCCATTGCCCAGGAAGTGCAGGAAGCCAGACTGCACATCGGATCCGATCCTGCGTAAGCTGAAGGCATGAAAGTCCTCATGGACTACGGGAAAGAAGGGCTGTCTCTGGAGGTTCCCGACGACGCCTACATTCTTGGGCTCCAGCCAGTGGAGCCGCTCGGCGATGTGTCCCACGCGGTTTCAGCGGCCTTATCGTCGCCCATCGGCAGCGCCCCACTTGCCCAGATCGCCGCGGGGAAGCGCCGGGTATGCATCGTGGTCTGCGACATCACACGTCCGGTGCCAAATCCGGAGATCCTTCCTCCGATCCTGGCGGTTTTGGACCCGGAGGCCAGGGTGGAGGTCCTTGTTGCTACCGGCACGCACCGTCCGAACGACGACGGGGAACTCCTACGTATGCTCGGCCCTGCCGTGTTGGATCGCTGCCGCGTCGTCAACCACCGTTGCGAGGACGACCATCCCTCCCTCGGTGAGAGTCCGCACGGGATTCCGATCACCCTCAACCGCATCTACCTGGAAGCCGACCTCAAGATCACCGTCGGAATGATCGAGCCGCACTTCATGGCAGGCTACGCGGGGGGCCGCAAGATGGTGATGCCCGGAATCGCTGGCCTTGCCAGCGTTCAAGCTTGGCACAGCCCCCGGTTTCTGGAACATCCGATGGCCACTA
The DNA here is from genome assembly GCA_041742595.1 of Fimbriimonadaceae bacterium. Lineage (GTDB taxonomy): Bacteria > Armatimonadota > Fimbriimonadia > Fimbriimonadales > Fimbriimonadaceae > JBGSIJ01. The sequence goes on from JBGSIJ010000037.1 coordinate 64,066, forward strand.
ACGGGATTGTGGAAGGAAACCCGGTCCATGAGTCGGCGCTGGCGATCGCGCGCCTTGCCCGGCCCGACTTCATCGTCGACGTAGCTTTGGACAGTCAGAAGCGCCCTTACGCCGTGTTCGCCGGTGACATGGAAGCCGCGTGGGAGGCTGGGGTCGCCGAGGTGGCAAGCAAGGTAAGAGCGGCCGTTCCCGAACTCGTAGACATCGTGGTTACCTCCGGCGGCGGCTATCCACTGGACCTAACGTTCTACCAAGCAGTGAAGGGAATGGTAGGAGCGCTGCCAATCCTGAAGCCTGGAGGAACTATCGTACTGGCCGCCCGGTGCTCGGAAGGCGTGGGGAACCAGCACTTCTCCGACACGCTCCATTCGTTCACAGACCTCGCGGACTTCCTACCCGCAATCAGCGCACCCGACTGGAAGCCCATCGCAGACCAGTGGCAGATCGAGGAGCTCGCCAAGTGCACCCGGCACGCCCAGATTCTGATGAAGGCAGACGGCATCCCACCGGGAACGCTCTACCGCCTTCACGTCTCGCCAATGCTGGATCTAGATGCTGCGCTTGAACTTGCTATTCAGAAGCACGGTTCTGAAGCCACCATTGCCGTGATCCCAAAGGGACCGTACGTGATGCCGCAATTGGCGGGCTGAGACAAAGCAAAGAGCGATCCCCAGTGATGGAGATCGCTCTGAATGCTTCAGCCGAGGCCGACTACTTGCTGCGTCGGCGACCGAGGGCAGCGAGGCCCAGGCCGAGGATCGCCATGGTGGCGGGCTCAGGAACAGCCTCAAGCGTGTCGACGCCGAAGCCGCTGGCGCGGAGGCCGTCGCCGGCATCGTAGACGCCGAAGAGGATGTTGGTGACTTCGCCAGTCTGCAGGGCAGCCTGGTAGCCGGAGATGTCGATCGACTTCCACTGCCAACCGGTGGAGGCGTAGAAGTTGGTCGGCTTGGCCGAGCTGGTGGTGGTGAAGCCACCCTGGAACACATCGTGGATCTTGTAGACCGCGTTGGTGCCCATGGAGCCGAGAAGGCGAAGCTCGAACTGGTCGTTGTAGGGCGAGCCGATCGGGATGTCGTCCGCGGTCTCGTCCGTCCAGAAGTTGTATAGGAACTTCAGGGTGCTGCCGCTGGGCGAGGAAAGGTCCTCGGCCGTGTTGCGGAGCAACGTGGCGAACTTCATGGAGTTGCCGTATCCGAAGTACTGGCCCTCAGGGGCGGTCACCGAGTTGTAGTCGCTGGTGACGCCACCGTTGATGGCATCCCACTCGCCCGAAAGGGCTTCGAAATTGCCGTCCGTGATCCCTGCGAAAGCGGAACCCGTGGTAAGTGCACCGAGAAGAATTAATGTATTTCGACGAAGCATAATTTGCTACCTCCGTCGAATAGATTGCCCGCAGTGCAAGGTTTCTGCGAGTCACGGAAAAGTGTGGTCCCAAAAAATACTTAGGATCACACGAAGACGCGACGATCGTAGATCAGGTCCGTGGCAACCTTCCAAATGGTCGGTTCGATGCGATTCTCGGGCAGAATCTTGCTGCCGTGAACGATCGCGCTGGTAAGCCCCGCATCCTTGGCGAAGTGAAGGAAGGCCGAGTTCAGAACCTGGCGCGCAGCCGGTTTCAAACCAAAGCTCACATTGCTGACTCCGAGGATCGTGTTTACGCCAGGGAACCTGCGATTGACCTCGGCGATGGCGTCGAGGGTGTCCATCGCGGACGCCCGGAACTCCTCGTCCCCGGAGCCCAGCGTAAAGGTCAGGCAGTCGAGGAATACGTCGTGGTCCGGCAATCCGTGTTCTCGAGTCAGGGCTAGGAGCCTCTCCGCGACCGCAACCTTCTGCTCCGCCGATTTCGCCATTCCTGCCTCGTCGATCGTCAGGGCCACCACCGCCGCACCATAGGTTCGAGCAAGGTCGAGTACTTTGCGTGCCCGCGATTCTCCATCCTCAAAGTTGATGGAGTTGAGAATCGGCTTTCCTGCCAGACACCGAAGCGAGGCCTCCATCACGGGCGTCTCGGTCGAGTCGATCATGATCGGCACGTTGATGTGCTGGTTGTAGGAGCGTAGGAGAATCTGCATATCCCGCACCTCATCCCGCCCCACGTAGGCCGTGCAGACGTCCAGCACGTGCGATCCCTCGTTCTCCAACTCCCGAGCAAGCTCCGTCAACCCGTCCCAGTTCTCCGCGGCAAGCATCTCCCGGAACGCTTTGCTCCCGTTGGCGTTGGTTTTCTCGCCCACGATGAGGAGGGAAGTGTCCTGGCGGTACGGCGTGAACTGGTACAGCGACGAGCAGCCGACCAGCTTCAATCCTTGGGCGCGCTCAGGTGTGGTCATTCGGTAATCGAAGCCCGGATAGATGCCGCGCACTTTCTGCCAGTGGGCGTTCGTCCCATGGCTTCGCCCGCTCACCGCTTCTGCAACCGCCCGGAGATGGGCCGGCGTGGTTCCACAGCACCCGCCCGCCATGGCCACGCCGTGGTCTCGAACGAAGCGATCGTGATGGGAAGCAAGCTCATCTGGGCTCAGCTTGTAGACCGCTCTCCCTTGCTCCATCATCGGCAGGCCCGCATTCGGCTGAACCGCTAAGGGCCGCGTGCTGTTCTGGCCCAGGAAGCGCACGTGGGGAGTCATCTCGACCGGGCCGGTTGCGCAGTTAAGCCCGACCGCCTTGACCTGCGGAAAGCTCTCCAGCATGTTGAGCGCTGCCCCAAGTTCCGAACCCAGTAGCATGGTTCCGGTCTGCTCCATCGTGAGCTGAACAAAAATCGGCACCTCGCGGCCGCTCTCCGCGATCGCCCGACTTGCCGCCACCACTCCGGCCTTGACCATCAGCAGGTCCTGCAAGGTCTCTAGAAGCAAGGCGTCAGCTCCGCCCTCCAGCAAGCCCAGGAAGCCCGCCGCGTAGGTGCGCTCGAGCTCCTCCCAACTGGTCTGACCCAACGACACCAGCTTGGTGCCCGGCCCGAGGGCGCCCACCACAAACCTCGGCTTCGCCGTAGTCGAAAACTTGTCTGCCGCCGTCCGCGCAATCCGCGCCGCCGCCAACCCAACTTCATAGTCGAGCTCCGCGATCTCGTACTCGGCCAGGACGATGCTGGTAGCCCCGAACGTGTTGGTCTCGATCAGGTCCGACCCAGCGGCGAGGTAGTCCTCATGCACGCCCTGCACGATTTCCGGCCGAGTGAAAACCAACGCCTCGTTGCAGCCGTCCAGCAGCTTGCCTCCAAGGCGCACTGCCGCCTCTCGTACCTTGGAGGGATACCGAGGGTCGTCCCGAAGCACAAAGTCCTCGTTCGCAAGCCCCGCCGCCTGCAACTGGGTGCCCATCGCGCCGTCGTAGACCAGCACGCCTTCGCTCAAGGCGTCAAGCAATCGGGACTTCATCAGAACAGTTTATCTGGGATCCACAGTTTCATACCCCCTATGGGTATTGACATATCCACGCCATTGTACGAGCATCAATGGATTCGGGCTCGATGGGGCCTAAAGGGTGAGGATTACTTATGATCACAGCTTCTCAACTTCGCAACGTCTTCGGCTTCGCGGGGCTTTCCGCATGTCTTTTTGCCGCCGGTTGCGGCGGCGCTAACGGCACCGCTGCCAGCTCTCCAGAGGCGCTCGCCGCAAAGATCACCGAGCGGTGCTCGACCCCCGAGCCGAGCCTTAGCACCCGCTTGGCGGTCGACCTGAAGTTGGCCAGCACCAAGGTTCGCGAGGCTACCGGCGGAACGATCAACGTCTACTGGCACACCATCACCAGTTCGACCGGCGCCGGCGCACCGACAACCCAGCAGATCAACAACCAGATCGCTGTACTGAACGCTGCCTACGCCTCGACCGGCTGGCAGTTCACCCTTGTCAGCACGGACACCACCGCGAACAACACTTGGTACACCGTCGCTCCAGGCACCTCTGCGGAGACTCAGATGAAGGCTGCGCTTAGAAAGGGCGGCAAGTCCGACCTCAACATCTATAGCGCCAACATTGGTGGCGGACTCCTCGGCTGGGCAACCTTCCCGTGGAGCTACGCGTCGGCCCCGAGCAAGGACGGCGTCGTCATCCTTACCGCCAGCCTCCCCGGCGGCACTGCCGCCCCGTACAACCTCGGCGACACCGCAACCCACGAGGTCGGCCACTGGATGGGCCTCTACCACACGTTCCAGGGCGGCTGCGCTCGCAGCACGACCAACGGCGGCGACTACGTAGCCGATACTCCCGCCGAGAAGTCTCCGGCCTACGGATGCCCGACGGGACGCAACAGCTGCACCAACATCGCCGGCAACGACCCGATCACGAACTTCATGGACTACACGGACGATTCGTGCATGAACACGTTCAGCACCGGCCAGGACACCCGCATGGACCAGGCCTTCACGGCCTACCGCTAGGCTCGCCCAAGCCAACTGCGCACGTCTCGAAGCTTTGCTTCGGGGCGTGCGTTCTTGTTTGTGAGGAATCCCTAGTACAATTAATCGGATCGGGAGAGGGCAACAACCATGGGTACGCCAGGAATCGGATCGGACAGCAAGGTCATCTTGCTCATCGAGGACAACGTCGACGACGAGCGTCTGACACTTCGCACCCTGCGCAAGCACAACATCATGAACGAAGTTGTGGTGGCCTGCGACGGACTGGAGGCCCTAACCTTCCTAGAAGGACGCCCCCGCCACGAGCTCCCCGCCATGGTGCTTCTGGACATGAAGCTCCCCGGAATGAGCGGCTTGGAGGTTCTGCAGCGCATCCGCACCAATCCGGTGACCGCGCTGATCCCCGTGATTCTCCTCACCGCGTTTGAGGACCACACGCAGGTCGAGGCGGCCTACCGTGCGGGCGCCAACAGCTACGTTCTGAAGCCCAGCGACTCCCACGAGTACGGCGAAATGGTGATGCAGGTGGTCATGTACTGGCTACTTCTCAACCGTTCGGTCCCGAACTCGTAGACCCCCCTTGCAATTAGCCCCAGGGACTGTCATACTTCTGTCTCGCGAGCGGGAGTAGCTCAGTTGGTTAGAGCGCCGCCCTGTCACGGCGGAGGTCGCGGGTTCGAGTCCCGTCTTCCGCGCCATTGTTTGCCGCGGTAGCTCAGTTGGTAGAGCATAGCACTGAAAATGCTAGGGTCACCGGTTCAAATCCGGTCTGCGGCACCATCTTGCGCCTGCTCGCATTGCTTTCCCTGTGGGTCCCGTCCGGGGCTTTCGGGGAGGAGCGCATCCTCGAAGTTGGCGACCGGATCGAGGTCGTTTCCGAGTCTGATGCCGGCCTATCGGTAATCCGCACGATCGAGGCCACCGGAGCCGTGTTGCTTCCACGATTGGGCCTCGTGATTGGAGAGGGAAGAACCCCCAGTGAACTGGCCGAGGACCTCCAGGCTAAGTCCCGAGAGCTAGGCATCTTCCGGGTGCGCGTGCTGCCTCCCAGCACCAAGCCCGTCGCCTTCCGCGGCGCGGTGCAAATCGCGGGCGCGGTCCCCATCGGCAAGACCTTGCGCCTCAAGGAGGTCCTGCAGGCCGCCCGGCCCACCGATTCCGCCGAACTGGCCGAAGTCCAGGTCTATGCCTACGACGGCACCCTGGCCATCTTCGACTTCACTGCGGGCGAGAACCCGGAGATGCGCAGCGGAGACCTCGTTCTCATCCCCATCTCGTCCCGGCCCAACACCGCCCTGGTGGTCGGTGGCGTGGCCCGCCCCGGCACGGTGGAGATCGGCATCGGCCTTACCGTCCGTCAGGCCCTCGCCGCGGTGGGCGGCACCACCAACCACGGCGACCTTGCCCGCGTAAGGCTCCTGCGCGCCAACGAGCCGCCCCTGATCGTGGACCTCAACACCCAAGCCGACGTCCCCCTCAAGCGTGGAGACACCCTCCAGGTTCCCCTCATCGCGGACCAGGGCTACGTCACCATCTCCGGCAACGTGAAGAAGGAGGGCATGCTCCAGTTCCGCCCCGGAATGACCCTCCTAGAGGCCCTCCAGCAGATCGGAGGCGCCGGCACCGGCGCGGGAATCGATCGCGTGGTCATCAAGCGAGGAGGAGGCGTGGGAGGCACCATCCGCGTGGATCTCCGACCGATCCTACAGAGGCAGTCTCCAGACCCCGCCCTCATGGCCGGAGACGTGGTTGAAGTACCCTTTGGCGGGATTCGCCCCAAGCCAAAGACCGAGCTTCCGAAGTCCGGCTTTCCAATCCCCCCTAGGGCCTGACCCTCCAAATCTTCGACAAACCATAAATGGCAATCACCGCACCTTGGGACAGATCAAAGGGCCGTCCGGAGCCCATCGCCGCGCTAGACCGTATCCCCGAACGGGACAACGGGGAACCGCTCGTGGACGTGCGCGAGTTCGCGCCTTCCGTGAAGTTCGCCCGGCCCGCCGTGATCCCCTACGTTCGGAAGACCGTCGCCGAGATGCTGGAGCAGGCCGCCCAGAAACTCCCCGAGGGGATGCACTTCGGACTGGTGGAGGGCTGGCGCCCCATCGAGCGCCAACAGCGCATCTACGACTGGTGGTGGGCCAACCTGGAGGAGGCGTTTCCAGACTGGACCTTTGCCCAGAAACGGCGGTTCGCCTGCCGCTTCGTCGCCCCGACCGACCGCAAAGCTCCCCCCGGCCACTGCACCGGCGCCGCCGTGGACGTATGGCTGCTAGACGACGCAGGCGAGGAGTTGGACGTCATTTCCCCCCACGAGCGCATGAGAGCCACCCCCACCTACGTCTACGGCCTCTCAGAAACCGCCCAGCGGAACCGGAGCATCTTGGTGGAGGCCATGCTGTCCGTCGGCTTCTCCAACTGCCGTGACGAGTGGTGGCACTATTCGTTCGGAGACGCGGGCTGGGCGGTCCGCATGGCAGAGCCGGAGTGCTTCTACGGCCTCGCCCGGCTCCCCCTAGACCAGTACGCCGCCCTGGAACGTGCCCACTGCATCGCCATGACCCAGCGCGAGAACCCGCTCCTCACGAAGGGGTAGCTAGGTCCGGGTGGTTTGGGGGTTCGGATCGCTCGGTTTTGGGCGACGCCGTACGACCCGAGCAATCCGAACGACCCGAGCCGACATCACTGATGACCCAGGCGCGGACGCGCGGGTACCCTCCGCTTCGGTGGGGCCTGTAGCTCAGTGGTTAGAGCTAGCGGCTCATAATCGCTTGGTCGTGGGTTCGATCCCCACCGGGCCCACCACAAAGTTTCACGTCGACTTGGAGGTCGCAGATGACAGATCAAGGATCAAACGGAATGTCTCGCCGGCAGATGTTGATGGGCACCGGTGCCCTCGCGCTCAGTCTTGGTAACGTCGGGAGGGCGTTTGCCACCCCGTCAGGCCAGAAGAGTTCAGCCAACGACCGCGTCGTCCTCGGCCTCATCGGCTGCGGAGGAATGGGCGCGTCCAACATGCGCAACCTGATGCGCTTCGCCGACATCGAGGTCGCCGCTCTGTGCGACGTCGACTCTGCCCGGATTACCGGCGACTTCAACGAAGTCGAGAAGAAGTACGGCCGCAAGCCGGACGTCTATGCGGACTACCGCAAGATCCTGGACCGCAAGGATATCGATGCCGTTATTGTGGGCACCCCCGACCACTGGCACGCTCTCAACCTAATCCACGCCTGCGAAGCAGGGAAGGACGCCTACTGCGAGAAGCCGATCTCCCACAACATCACCGAAGCCGTCAGCATGGTCGGCGCCGCTCAGCGCTACAAGAGGGTGGTCCAGGTGGGCACCTGGCAGCGTAGCGACCAGGAGTTCGTAGACGCCATCGAGTACATCCGCTCGGGCCGCCTCGGCAAGATCGTCCGATGCCGCGCCTGGATCGCCGACGGAACTCGCCTCGGCAAGAAGCCGGTCTCCACTCCGCCCTCCAGCCTGGACTTTGACGCTTGGCTCGGCCCAGCCGCGAAGGTTCCTTACCAGAGCAACCGGGTCCACTGGAACTGGCGCTGGATGCTCAACACCGGCAGCGGCCTCACCGGAGACTGGGGCGTCCACATGATGGACATCGCCCTCCTCGGTATGAGCAAGAGCCAGGACCTCGTGATGCCGACCTCGGTCTCCGCCTACGGCGGCAACTGGGCTATCCAGAACGACGACCGCGACGCTCCGGACACTACGGAAGCCATCTTCCACTTCGAGGATCCCGAGTTCGTCCTCCAGTGGTCGGTCGCGCAGTCGTTCCCGGGACGCCCGGGCCACGGCACCGAGTTTGTGAGCGCCGATGGCCGCACGCTCCGCGTATGGCGCGGTGGCTGGCTGATTCTGGACAGCAACGGCAAGGAGCTTCCCAAGGAGTCCCTCGCCAAGCGAGCCGATCACTGGCGAGACTTCGTGGACTGCGTGAAGTCCCGCGCCACCCCGCGCGCCGACCTCCGCAGCGTGGCGCAGACGACCATCGCCTGCCACCTGGCCAACGCCGCCCTCTGGTCAGAATCGACCGTGAAATGGGACGCCGAGAAGTGGGACATCCAAGGCAAAGCCGGCAAGGAAACCATGGCCTACCGCCGCCCCTACCGAGCCCCCCACAAGCTCACCCGCTACCCGGCGGCGTAAAGCAAAGAGGGCAGACCCGGTCTGGGTCTGCCCTCCATTTGGCCTCGCCTAAAGCTCGGCTACTTGGTCATTCGCCAGCGGGCGAACGGGAACCAGATGGCCTCGGACTTGCCGATGATCGAATCCCGAGGAACCAGGCCCCAGTAGCGGCCATCGGAAGAGTTGTTCCGGTTGTCGCCCATCATCAGGTAGTGGCCGGGCGGAACCTTTACTGCAGGCTTGGCCCGTAGGACTTCGGCGTCAGACGGGTCCAGCACGTACTTGGGAACGGATAGCTCCCGCGTGTTCGAGTAGTCCCCAAAGGTATGGAGCGGGATGACCTCGCCGTTGAACTCGACTAGTTTGAAGTCGTCGATCGCGATCGAGGCGACTCGGTCCGGCGATAGCTCGGTGAAGTTCACCTGGTCCATGGTGGAGGTGTACTTCACGAACGGCTCCTCAATCTGGACCCCGTTGCGATACATCTTGCCCTTCTTGATCTCGATTAGATCGCCCGGCGCGCCGATGCATCGCTTGATGAAGTCGACTTTGGGCTCGCCGTCCGCGCCTACCTGGTCCGGGTACACGCCCCATACCGGCGGTCGGAACACGACGATGTCGCCCGGCTTCGGATCCGAGGTTCGGTAGACGAACTTGTTGGCGACGATCATGTCGTTCACCAGCAACGTCGAGACCATCGAACCGGAAGGGATCAAGAACGTCTGGACCGCGAACGGCCGGATGATCATGAAAACGAAGACGGCGGCATAGACCACCGCGTCTAGTGCCTCATTGACAAACTTGAGGAGCGGATAGATCCCGCCTCGCTGGTGAGCGAGGGTGTTCTTCAGGGGCGCTGCAACAAGCAGTCGAATGGCCGTGCAGGCAAGCACGAACACCAAAATCTCGCTGAGCGGGGTGCGCGCCAGCGAGTCAATGGTGTTACGGACGTTGTCTCCAGACGAGGTCGCCTGGGCGAGGTAGGGAAGCACCGGTTAGCGGCGCTCTTTGATGCGCGCGTCCTTGCCAACCTTGTCTCGAAGGTAGTAAAGCTTTGCGCGGCGGACCTTGCCTCGGCGGGTGACTTCAAGCTTGGCAACGTTCGGGGAGTGGACCGGGAAGGTTCGCTCGACGCCGACGCCGTTGGAAATCTTGCGGACGGTGATGGTCTTGGCGATGCCGCCGTTCTTGACCGCGATCACAACGCCCTCGAACAGCTGGATTCGCTCCTTGCCGCCCTCTCGGACCTTTACGTGGGTCTTGACGGTATCGCCCGCCCAGATGGTGGGCAAGTCCTGCTTGAGCAGGTCCTGCGTGACGCTTTCGAGAATCGCACCCTTAGACATGTTTCTGAAATCCCTTACGTTCTGCCGCGCGGAAGGGTTCACCTTCAGACGTGGACCTACGAGTATAGCACAAGGGCCAGGTTCCCGCTTGCTCCTCTGCGGAGCCGTCCGTAGGTAGTATTTCCGTAATGCTTGAGGTTCGGAGGAGAGCCCGATGAAGGTTACCGTCGTTGGCGCAGGAGCGTGGGGGAAGAACGTGGTGCGCACGTTGCATGTCCTGGGAGCCCTGGACTCGGTTGTGGAAACCCAGGACGAGTTGCGGGAGGGTCTCGAGCAAACCTACTCGGACGTCAGCTTCCTCAACGACTACCGGGACGCGCTTTCTTCGAACGTGGACGCGATCGCCATTGCCACCCCTGCCCACACTCACCTGGAGATCGCCATGGCGGCGCTCGAGGCAGGGAAGGACGTCTTCGTCGAGAAGCCGATGACGCTCTCGCTGGCAACGTCCAAGGAACTCGTCGATGCTGCGGCAAGGCTGGAGCGGGTTCTGATGACAGGGCACCTCCTCTTGTACCAACCGGCAGTCCAGTGGATGCGCCAGGCAATCAAGACCGGACTCGTGGGAACGGTGCTTAGCATCCATCAGGAGCGACTCAACCTTGGCCGAGCGATTCCCGTGGGCAACGTCCTTTGGAGCCTCGGGGTGCACGATGTCGCCGTCGCTCTCTACCTTGCCGACGAATCTCCCGTGGACATCAGCTTCCACGGCCAGAAGGCTCTGGGTACGCAGAACGAAGACGACACTTACCTTCACGTCGCGTTTCCTTCGGGAGCTCAGCTCCACCTTCACAACTCCTGGCTCTGGCCGGAGCGAAGGCGACGCACCGTCGTGATTGGTAGCAAGGCGATGCTGGTCTATGACGAAGCCGACCAGTCGGTAACCCTCCATAAGAAAGGAATCGGATCCGATCTGCTGAACATCGACGAGGGCTCCGAGGTCGTGTTCCAAGGCGATGGCGAACCCCTGAAGCTTGAACTCGCCCACTTCCTCGAGTGCTGCCAGAACCGCTCCGAGCCGATCTCCAGCGGCCGCTCCGCGCTAGACGTCATCCGGGTTCTGGAGACCGCAAGCCCGCAGGAGTCTGGCTCGTGAGCTACAAAGCGCACGAGACTGCGGTGATCGACGAGGGCGCGATCATCGGGGAAGGAACCCGCATTTGGCACTTCTCGCACGTTTGCACGGGGGCCAGCATCGGCAGCGGTTGCTCGCTTGGGCAGAACGTGTTTGTCGCGCCGAGGGTCTCGATCGGCAACGGCGTTAAGATCCAGAACAACGTAAGCGTGTACGAGGGAGTCACCCTCGAAGACTTCGTGTTCTGCGGCCCCAGCATGGTTTTCACGAACGTCCGAACCCCACGCAGCGAGTTTCCGCGAAACACCTCGGACGACTACGCGCCGACCCTGGTGAAGCGCGGGTCCAGCATTGGGGCCAACGCCACCATCGTCTGCGGAATCACCTTGCACGAGTGCGCCTTTGTGGCGGCCGGCGCGGTGGTTACCAAAGACGTGCCCGCTTACGCCATGGTTGCCGGCGTTCCCGCCAAGATCGTCGGCTGGATGAGCGCCTTCGGAGATATCCTCGACTTCAGCGGTTCGGTCGAGGTTACAGACTCCAAGGGCCACGTATACCGGCAGGTCTCGGAGACCGAAGTCGTTCGGCTGGTCTAGATCGCATTGGTGCCAAACTCATAGTCAACCTATGAGCGCCACCGCACCCGCCAAGATCCCCCTTCTCGACCTATCTCCTGAGATCAACGAGCTGTCTGCCGAGATCAACGCAGCAATCCAGAGTGTCCTCACGAATACCCAGTTCATCATGGGGCCCAACGTCAAGGCCTTCGAGCAGGAGTGCGCCGCGTACTTTGGCGTGAAGCATGCTCTCGGCCTGAACTCGGGAACGGATGCCCTCATCCTGGGACTCCACGCGATGGGGATCAAGCCCGGCGACGAGGTCATCACTACACCGTTCACCTTCTTCGCTACCGGCGAAGCGGTCAGCCACTTCCATGCCACACCGGTCTTCGTGGACATCGATCCCAAGAACTTCAACTTGGACCTTGACCAGGTGGAGGCAGCGATCACACCGCGTACGAAGGCGATTCTTCCGGTCCACCTTTACGGTCAGGCCGCCGACATGGACCCGATCCTCGCTCTCGCAGAGAAGAACGGACTCAAGGTCCTGGAGGACGTGGCTCAGGCGTTTGGCGCCGAATACAAGGGCCGCAAGGCCGGAGCGATCGGGGACGCGGGTTGCTTTAGCTTTTTCCCGAGCAAGAACCTGGGCGCTTTTGGCGACGGCGGAATGCTCATCACGAACGACGATGCCATCGCCGACTCCGTCCGCATGATGCGGGTCCACGGGTCACGGAAGAAGTACTTCAACGAGGCTATCGGGGTGAACTCGCGACTCGATGAGATCCAAGCAGCGGTTCTTCGGGTCAAGCTCCCCCATATCGACCGCTTCAACGATGGCCGACGCGCCGCAGCCCATCGCTACAACGAGCTTCTTGGGGGGCTAGAGCACGTGACGACTCCCTACGAGGAGTCCTTTGGCAAGCATGTGTACCACCAGTACACGATCCGGATTGGGGCGGGGAAGCGAGACGCCGTTCAGGCCAAGCTTGCGGAAGATGGAATTGGGAGTTTCATCTACTACCCGGTACCGCTGCACAAGTTGCCGGTTTATCTCGGGATGAACCTCACATTCCCGCTCGCCGAGGCAGCCTGCGGCGAAGCGCTCAGCTTGCCGATTTGGCCGTCCATCGAGCCGGCTATTCAGGAGCGTGTCGCGGAATCGATTCGCGCTGCCGTACGTTAGAGGACTTGGGGCTCGACGAAAAACATGATCAACTCACTGCTTGCATTCCTCTTGGGCTGCGCGCTCTCCGGCGGGGGCTATCCTGGCCAGTCGGCAGACGTGGACAAGGTTGCGCTCCCGGAGCGAACGATTACTCAGCGCGAGCGTGAGGAGTTCAAGGCGGAGATGACGCCTCTTCTTAAGTCGAACTCGTGGGAAGGAACCTCTGCCTATGCGGTTGGCCACGTCTTGATGGTGCCCCTCCACGCAGCGTTCCAACTGAGAGACGAAGAATGGATGGCCCAGTTCAAGGACCACTTCGACCGGTTCGCCAGCGAGGGTTATGACTCGAACTGGACTCAGCCGTGGCCGATCGCTTGGCGACAGGGTCGCATCCAGTACCTCTACCTCTACTCGCGCTACCTCGTGCTGGCGGCCCAGAACGGACAGGCTAGCAAGGTCAATCTGAGGATTCCGGAGATCCTTTCGGACACTTTGGACTGGATTTGGAACGATGAGGAGGCGGTGCAGTACGTCCGCAAGCCGTTCCCCAACCTTCGCGAGCGAGTGCTCTGGAAGCTGGACAACCCGAATCCAGACAAGCTGTACTACCGCGCTCTCTTGGACGACGAGCGGTTCATCATGGCGATCGCCGGAGATCTGAAGCGGTACAGCCAACTCACCGGGACCAAGCTGCCCGCGGCAAAGGCTATCGACGACGTGCTGGAGATCGCGTACCGATGCTATCGCCAGTACGGCGAGTTCCTTTCGGACGACCGTTGGCTCATCCAGCCCGGCGCCTGGACCGACCACCCCGACTACGCCTATGCGGGCCAGCGGGAGAAGGTGCCCGGTATGTCCAAGATGCCCCGATTCGGGATCAGCGAGGATATCTCGCACAGCCACCGAACGGCCCTCTGGCTCAGCAGCATGGGCGCGGCATTCCCGGCAACCAGCGAGCAAGGCAAGTTCTTCCGGAAGGCGCGGGCCGGCTTGGAGAAGCAGTTCGTCGAGAAGGCGCTCGTGAAGCCGTCCGCCGAGTTTCCCGGATGGCGAACCACCAACTACTTGGATGGATGGAACGGCGTCTACCGGTACGCCTACAAGTCGTTGGGCGGAGGCGAAACCGGCTACGGCCCATACCAGGTGAGCGACACGCTGTTCCTGGGTTGGTGGACCTTCCTGGGTTCGCAGCGAATGCGTCGCTACTACGCGGACATGGCGAGCCGGTATCCCCTTCCGGCAGAGCTATTCCGCACCTACTTCGGCTACGCGACCGATGAAGTGATCGGCAAGCAGATCTCGAATCCGACCCGCTACAACCAGCAGAAAGGTCTGATCACCAGTCTGGCCTCAAAGATCGTCGACACCGCCGAGTAAACTCCCGGGGCTGTCCTGAGAGGGGAGGCTCCGAGATTGGGCATGGCAAGAGTGGCAAGAAGCAGGGAAGCGATTTGAGCCAGCCCAGCTTCCTCAAATCGGTGGCAAAGATCAGCGCGGCCACGGTGCTGGGCCAGGGTTTGTTGTTCCTGGTGGCGCCCGTCCTTACGCGGATCTACAGCGTGGAAGCGATGGGCGCGCTTGGCGTCTTTAGCTCGTTCTTGTCCAGCATCGTGATCGTTGGCGCGCTTGGATACGAGAAAGCGATCCTGGTTCCCTCCGACTCTAGGAAGGCCGCGAGCGTGGTTGCCGTTGCCGGCGTTGCGACTGTGGCGTCAGGAGCCTTATTGGCAGTCGTCCTGCTCTGGAACTCCGCTGCATCCGCCGCCCTCCTGGGATCTGCCAGCCTAGCCCCATACCTATGGATCCTGCCGATCAGTTTCGTCGGCGCAGGAATCTACCAAGTGGCTAGCGCTTGGTCCATCCGCGAGAAGGAGTTCGCCGCCATCGCTCAGACCAAGGTGGCGCAAAGCGTCGTCCAAGCCGTCAGCCAGGTTGGCTTGCGCTGGCTGTTGCCACCGCCCGCAGGACTTCTGATCGGCGATGCCTTGTCGCGGTTCGCGGGAGGCGGAAAGCTGCTGTTTGCGTCGCTTCCCAAGCTGAAACTCGTGGCCAAAGGCCTTGGGGCCGGCGAGATTCGCGCTTCGGCCCGGGAGTTCATCGACTACCCACGTTTCACCGCCCCCGCCGCCCTCCTTCACCAGGCAGGAAGCACTCTGCCGATCCTGCTGGTGTCCAACCTCTACGGCGTCCAGCATGCCGGTTGGCTTTCGCTCGGCATTCGGATGGTTCTCGGGCCTCTTGCGCTTCTCGGTTCCGCGATCGCGCAGGTCTTTACGGGACACGCGGCGGAAATGGTTCGAGAGAACCCGGACCGGCTCAAGGCGCTCTTTCAGAAGACGGCAACCCGCCTCTGCCTATTGGGCATCCTTCCAGCCATGGTTCTGCTATTTGCAGGCCCCGCGATGTTTGCGTTTGTTTTCGGGCCCGAGTGGGAGCAGGCCGGACGCTACATGCAAATTCTGGCCGGAGCCGTGTGGGTGCAGTTTGTCGCTGGCCCCATCTTCCCGATCCTCCAGGTCCTGCAAGCCCAGCGAACGGTCTTCTGGCTAGACGTTGTTGGATTTGTTGCCATCGTGGGCGGAATCTTTGCGGTTCGGCGCGCCGGTGGCCCTGCCGAGAGCGCAGTGATGGTTCAAGCCGGTGGCACCGCGCTCCTCTACGGATCGTTGGGCATCGCCGCGTGGATCGCCGTGCGCCGTCTCGACGATCCCGAGAAGGTGGCCGCCTAAGTGAGGGCTAGGCTAGGACTGGTCAGCGGGGCGCTGCTCTATGCTGCGCTGCTGTATTCGGCGTACACCGTGTACGGCCCCCTAAACTACGGGGCGGGAGCCAACGTGGATCTCCCGCTGCCTTTGGTGGTTCTTGGATTCCTCTACGCCTTGGTTCCGCCACTCCTAATGCCGACGAAGATCGAGCGGCCCTCCCAAGCCTGCTATGCGGTCCTCTATCTCATCGTGATCGTGCCCTGCATGTTCATCCCGTACGGTGCCACCAGCGGCAGCCCTTGGGACATGGTTCCGCTGACGACAACGTTGATGGTGCTTTTCTCGGCGCTGGGGCTCGTTTATCGGGTGCCCCTCGTGAAGCTGAAGCGGCTACCCGTCCCAGAGTTTGGCTTCGATGTCGCACTCCTTCTGTTTGCGGCGGCGCTCATCCTCGTCACAATGGCGACGACAAACCTGACCCTCGACCTATCGCTTGGCGACGTCTACGAGCGAAGGCTGGAGGCACGTGAGACGACCGGCACCAGCACCCTCACCGCCTATGCTTACTCCTGGCTGGGCAACGGCGTAAGCCCCTTCCTAATCGCCCTCGGAATCGCCCGCAGGAAGTGGCTGCACATTCTCGTCGGCATCGTTGGACTGCTCCTAGTCTTCTCCCTAACCGGCCTCAAGAGCACCTTCTTTACGCCGATCTTGCTCCTGGGAACCTATACTGCGCTGAAGCTTTTCCCGAAGGCCTCGGGCGCAGTGGGCACCTGGCTCGCAAGTGGAGCGGTGGCGCTCGCCGGACTAGAGTTCTTCGTCATCGGCACGTGGATCTTGCCGCACCTGATCCTGCACCGGCTCCTGTTCACCCCGGCAAACCTAACCACCTACTACTTCGAGTACTTCTCCAAGAACGCCCAGGTCATGCTCTCGGACAGTTTCCTGTCGGGCTTTGTGGAACGTCAGTACGATAAGTCGGTGGGGGGAACGATCGGAGAGGTTTACTACCAGTCCGACGTGATGAACGCTACGACGGGCATCTGGGCGCAAGGATACGCGCACTTCGGGTTTATCGGAATGATCGTGGTGACCGCCCTTGTGGGATTCTTCTTCTTGGTGTTCGACAGCGCAACTCGCCCGAAGGACCTCTTGATCGGGGCCATGATGATGGCGTTGACGGGAATCTTCTGGGCCAACGTGAGCCTTCACACGTCGCTCGTTTCTAACGCAATCCTCCTTACACTTCTGCTTATCTGGCTTCTACCAGAGGCCGCCGCAAAGGGAAGGCGGGGTTCGGCTTGACCAAGGTAGTCCACCTTACGTCCGCCCATCCTTCGCGAGATATCCGTATCTTCGAGAAGGAGTGCCGCTCGCTCGCCAGGGCAGGGTACGAGGTTGTCCTGATCGCCCAAGCCGAGCGAGAGGAGACCATCGAGGGGGTTCGAATCGTCCCGCTGCCTAAACCTTCCGGACGGCTTCAGAGAGTCTTCGGCCTGCTTGGCCAACTTCACGCTCTAGCCCTGAGGGAGAATGCAGACCTCTACCACTTCCACGATCCGGAGGTGATGTTTGTTGGGTTCCGCCTTAAGCGCGCAGGATTCAAGGTTGTCTACGACGTGCATGAGAACATGCCGCAGGACATCCTCCACTCGAAGCCCTACATTCCTCGCGCCCTCCGCCGAATCCTCAGCGCTGGCGCCATGCGGATGGAGAATCGAGCCGGGCAGTGCTTCGACGGAATCGTCACCGTGACTGAGCACTTCCGACAGCGGTTCCCCGCGGAGAAGACCGCCGTCGTTCAGAACTATCCGATCCTAGACGAGTTCATGGGGCTCGGAGAGCAGCCCTACGCGGACCGATCAAACGTGATCGTGTTCACCGGGGGACTTACGCGCAGCCGGTGCGCCGTTGCCATGGTAGATGCGATGGCCGGTCTCGATGCCCGGCTAGAGGTCGTTGGTGCGGCACCCAGCCCGGACCTCAAACTGGAGTTGGAGAACTCGACCGGCTGGTCCAAAACCAACTTCCGGGGGCGAGTACCACTTTCCGAGGCCCAAGGTCTTCTCGCGAATGCCCGAATCGGATTAGTCTTGAATATGCCTCGCGAGGACTATGTCGAGATCTCCACGAACAAACTCTTCGAGTACATGGCTGCGGAGCTTCCGGTGGTGGTTTCGGACATCGCCTCTTGGCGGCGGATCGTCGAGGAGGCCGGCTGCGGGATCGTTGCCAATACGACGTCTGGCGAAGGAATCGCAAGGGCCTGCAGCGAGCTGTTGCAGGACCCCGCGCTGGCAACGGAGATGGGCCGTCGGGGGGGCATTGCAGCCCGAGAGAAGTACTCGTGGGCAACCGAGGAACGCAACCTGCTTGATCTTTATCAGATGTTGGGGGTGACGCCATGACCATCATGACCGTGGTCGGCGCCCGCCCGCAGTTCATCAAGGCGGCCGTGGTGTCCCGTGCGATCGCCGCCGAGGGGAGCCTGAACGAACTCCTCGTGCATACCGGCCAGCACTACGACGCGTCCATGTCGGACGTCTTCTTCGACGAGCTTGGCTTACCAGCCCCCACGTACCATCTCGGAATTGGTTCGGGGCCTCATGGGGAGCAAACCGGTCGGATGCTCGCCGAGATCGAGCGGGTGATCTTGGAGCGCAGCCCAGACCTCGTTCTCGTGTACGGAGACACCAATTCAACGCTGGCGGGCGCCCTCGCCGCCTCGAAGCTCCATGTCCCGGTAGCCCACGTTGAAGCAGGTCTGCGCTCGTTCAACCGAAGGATGCCCGAGGAGGTGAACCGGGTCCTCACGGACCACGTGTCAGATGTCCTCTTTGCTCCAACCGAGGTTGCGCTCCACCACTTGAGGAACGAGGGGATTTCTGCCGATCGAATCGTTCGGGTGGGCGACGTGATGCTGGACGCCGCGCGGGTTTTCACGCAGGGCAGGGAAGCCCAAGAAGAGGCGCTCCTGAAGACGCTGGGAATCGTGAAGAGAGGCTATGCGTTGGCCACCGTCCACCGAGCAGAGAACACCGACGTTCGGGAACGCTTGGACGTCATCCAACAGGCGCTGGCCGCCGTATCAAAGCAGATGCCAGTTCTGTTGCCGCTGCATCCTCGCACGCGCAAAGCCCTGAGCGCACTAGGCTTTGATCCCAAGGAGGCCGGCGTCCAGGTCCTAGACCCGCTCGGCTATCCCGATATGGCCCTTCTTCTCAGAAACGCCCGCCTCGTGTTGACCGACTCTGGCGGAGTCCAGAAGGAGGCATTCTTCCACGGGGCGCCCTGCGTAACCCTGCGAAACGAAACCGAGTGGACCGAACTGGTCGCCCTTGGATGGAATCGGCTTGCGCCCCCCACCGATGTGGCCTCGATTCTGCTTGCGGTGGAGCGTGCGCTCGCGGAACCGGGTCGCCCGGGCAACCCCTACGGCGACGGGTACGCCTCGGAGGCTATCGTTGCCAACCTGGCGGCGCGGTATTCAGGTTCGGAACGCCCCCAGACCTGATAAACTACCGGTCAGCGATATGGCCCTCACCGAACGTCCGCACCCGTCCATGTCGCCTTCCGGCTCTCTCGGGCTCCCAACTTGGCCTCGGTTCGAGGCCGACGAGATTGCGGCGGTCTCCCGAGTTCTCGATAGCGGAAAGGTCAACTACTGGACGGGCGACGAGGGCAAGAACTTTGAGTGCGAGTTTTCGGGCTACCTTGGAGTCCCCTACGCGATCGCGATCAGTAACGGGACGGTTGCCCTTGAGCTAATCCTGCGAGCCCTCGGCATCGGCCCGGGCGACGAGGTGATCGTAACTCCTCGCTCGTTCGTGGCGAGCGCCTCCGTAGTCTTGTGGCAGGGCGCGACCCCGGTGTTTGCCGACATCGACCGAGACAGCGGCAACCTCGACCCTGAATCGGTTGCCAGGATGGTGACCCCGAAGACCAAGGCGATCCTGGCGGTACACCTAGCCGGTTGGCCCTGCGACATGGCCCGCCTTGGCAAGATCGCAAGAGCCCACAACCTGTTTCTGATCGAAGATTGCGCCCAGGCCCACGGCGCCGAGATCGATGGGGTGCGAGTTGGCGGGATCGGCGATGTAGCCGCGTGGTCCTTCTGCCAAGACAAGATTCTCACCACGTGCGGCGAGGGAGGCATGATCTCCATGCGAGACGATGCGCTCTGGTCGCGCGTCTGGTCGCTTAAGGACCATGGCAAGAGCTACGAGGCCATGCAGAAGCAAGACCACCCGCCAGGATTCCGGTGGCTAACGGACTCGGTTGGTACGAACGCTCGCATGACGGAAGTGCAGGCAGCACAGGGAAGGGTGGCCTTGGGCAAACTGGATGGCTGGCTGGAAGCACGCGCTCGAAACGCCTCGATCATTCGGGAATCCCTGGCTGGGGTGTCCGCGATCAGGATTCCGATGCCCCGAGAGGGTGTGCGGCATGCTTACTACAAGCTGTACGGCTATCTGGACCTCGACGCACTAAAATCAGGAGCGACTCGCGAGAGCGTTCTTGAGGGATTCAAGCAAGCGGGGATTCCCGCTCTGAGCGGAAGCTGCAGCGAGATCTATCTTGAGAAGGCCTTTACCAACCTTGGACTTGGTCCGAGGGAGCGACTACCGGTCGCCAAGGAACTTGGAGAAACGTCTCTGATGTTCCTAGTGCATCCAACGATGACCGCCGAAGATACCGCCAAGGTGGCGGACATCGCGAAGAAGGTGCTATACCAGTTCTCGCGATAGGCGCGGCTCGGCCACCAACGAGGGTGGACACAAACGCATGGAACAGCGAACAAACGACTTCTGGAACTCGATAAGAGAGGCGATGCCGGATACCTGGCGCGCCTACCGCCTGCTTACGCTAGACCTTGTCTGCGTAAACCTCTCTTTGGCGGCGGGAGTCTTTATCGCGGCCAACCTGAACGCGTCGCCAGATCCAGCCGCTTACGCCGCGACTTCCGTTGTCCTAAGCGTTGTCGCGGGCGGTCTGCTCTTGTGGCGGCGCGTTTACCGTATCTCCTCGCGATACTTCGGTCTTCACGACTTCCTGCAATTGGCCGCTATCTGCGCCGCGATTGGCGCCACCCAGTTCGCTCTTCTCAACGCGATGCATGGGGCTTCTCCCACGGTCAGTCCTACGGTTGCGACCATCTTCTCCTTCCTCACCTCCCTCTGCCTCTTCGTTGGCCTCCGGGTGGTTGCAAGGCTACGCGCTTGGCAACATAGTGGAACCACCCCGGGCCGTATTGGCGCACGTCGCACCCTCATCGTCGGCGCCGGCGACGCTGCGGAGATGATGCTTCGCGAGCTCACACGTCATCCCGAGTACGGCGTGGTCGGACTAGTAGACGACGACCCGAGCAAACAGAAGCTCGCCGTCCACGGGGTTCGTGTGCTGGGCACCACCCAGGACTTGCCACAGCTGATCGGAGACCGCCGAATCGACGAGGTGCTGCTGGCGATTCCATCCATGGATGGCGGCAACATGCGCCGAATCGTGACCCTCCTACAGGACACGCCGGTTAGGGTGCGAACGCTGCCCGCCCTGTCCGCGCTCCTGGGCCAGGGTCCGGTGCTCTTCAACTACCTCCGGGAAGTCGACATCGAAGACCTCCTTCGGCGCGAGCCGATTCGTTGCGACATCCGGCAGACGGCCCGCTACCTGAGCGGAGAAACGGTCGTCATCACGGGCGGAGGCGGCTCCATTGGGAGCGAGCTGGCGCGCCAGATCGCGCGACTTGCTCCGGCAAACCTGATCCTTCTGGGCCGGGGCGAGAACTCTCTCTACGCCATCGAGCAGGAGCTGATCCAGGAGTACGGCGTTCGCCCTACTCTGGTGGTTGCCGACGTCCGAGACCGACAGGCGCTTCACCACGCCTTCCAGAAGTTCAAGCCCAGCATCGTCTTCCACGCCGCTGCCCACAAGCACGTGCCGATGATGGAGTCGAACCCGATCGAGGCAGCCCGTAACAACGTGCTCGGCACCTGGAACGCGGCGGAAGCTTCCATTCGCCACGGGGCCAAGAAGTTTATCTACGTGAGCACGGACAAGGCCGTGCACCCCTCCAGCGTGATGGGCGCCACCAAACGGATCGGCGAGATGATCGTTGCCTCCATGGCCAAGCGCAGCGAGACCGATTTTGCGGTCGTTCGCTTTGGCAACGTACTCGGCAGCCGAGGAAGTCTGGTTCCCGTCTTGAAGGCCCAGATCAAGCGGGGCGGCCCCGTGCGGGTTACCCACAAGGAGATGACCCGCTACTTCATGTCCATCCCCGAGGCGTCCCAGTTGGTCCTTCAGGCGTCGGCGATGGGCAAAGGCGGCGAGATCTTCGTGCTCGACATGGGAGAACCCGTTCGCATCGTCGATCTCGCCCGAGACCTGATCCAACTCTCCGGACTGCCCGAGAACGCGATCGACATCGTCGTTACGGGCAGGCGTCCCGGCGAGAAACTCTATGAAGAATTGTACTTCAACGCGGAAGCGACGCTTGCCACCTCCCATCCGAAACTCCGAGCCGCGTTCCACCGCCCGTGTTCCCTGGCGGAG
>JBGSIJ010000038.1:0-11440 GCA_041742595.1 Fimbriimonadaceae bacterium
GGACTCCCACGTCGGCGGGCGGCGAACCCTGGGACTCGCGCCCCAGGCTGGTATGGGCCGCGCCCTTGGCGCTCCAGAGGCACCACTGCGTGGGGTACACGCCGGGCTAGTGGTCGAACCGGTCTTACCGATAGCGACCGAGGGGAGCTGGCTCCGACCTGCGTCCACCCTGACGAGCGGTGGCCCTTTGAGGTTTGCAGCTAGTCCGTCAATCCGGCCAATCGTCGTGGTCCGGTGTTAGCCGTAGGCGTTGCTCCGATCCATCCTTCGATAAGGAGTGCAATTGCGAGCATCTTTTAGTCACCACTGCAAGTCCGCCTACTGGTGTCTATGCCAGAATATGCAATCTGACTCCGAATCTATAGGATGCACATGAGTGATACCAGTATCCAATCTGTATTAGGCCCAGTGGACGCCGAGTCCTTCGCTGATTTCTGCGGTGAATGGACCATGGAGGTCACCCAAGGCTCACCCTCAACTGTTGAACTGGGGAGAAGGTTCGCTTACAAGCTTCTCTCACAGTGGATGGATGCGCAAGAGTTCTCGGAGGATCCCGTGTACTGTGATGGCGCAGGTGATGGAGGAATCGATCTAGCAATCTTGCAGAAGGGTGACTCAAGTGACCCTGAAACCGAGGAAAGCGGCGACACATGGTACTTGGTTCAAAGCAAGTACGGATCAGCGTTTCAAGGCACATCCACACTTCTAGCTGAAGGGCAGAAGATTATCGAAACACTCGATGGTAAGCGAACGAAGCTCTCCTCATTAGCTGAGGGCCTGCTAGAGAGGATCAACACTTTCAGGAAGACCTCTTCAGCCTCCGATCGAATCGTACTTGTTCTAGCAACTGTTGAGCCGCTCACCGAGGCGGAGCGGCGAACCCTCAAAGACATTAGAGCGATGGGGCGCGAGAGATTAGGTGGCGTCTTCGATGTCCTTTCGGTGTCAATTGAAACGATCTACAGTCGCCTGCAGGCTGAGTCCGAAGTCGAATGGCAGATCTCGGTACCCCTCAAGGGTCAGCTCGCTGGCTCATCGGACGACCTGCTTGTTGGTGCCATCGGGCTGCTAGACCTATACGAATTCCTAAAAGCATATCGTGCGCAGACTGAGGATCTTGATCAGCTTTACGAGAAGAACGTGCGGCGCTTTCTGGGTGGTGGAGGCAAAGTCAACAAGGCAATGCAGCAAACACTCAATGACTCGCCAGAGAGATTCGGACTCTACAACAATGGCATCACGATTGTCGTCCGTGATTTTTCCGACGCGGGATCAGGTCTGTACTCACTGTGCGATCCGTACGTCGTTAACGGTTGCCAGACGACGAGAACGATCTGGGAGGTCCTCTACCGGAAGCTTGAGGCCGGGGGTACGGGAGAGAATCCAGATCTAGAGGCCTGGCGGGCTCGGGCCTCTAGGGGAAGAGTTGTCACGAAGGTGGTTAAGGTTGGAGCTGGTGGAGACGAGATGCTCCAGGCAATCACAAGGTTCACCAATACTCAGAACCCCGTTCGTGAAAAAGACTTTCTTACCCTGACCAGCGACTTTCGAACCTGGGCGAGCGAAATGGCCGACACATATGACCTGTACCTCGAGATTCAGCGCGGAGGCTGGGAGTCCAGGCGGGCACTTCAAAAGCAGAAGCCTGGAATCAAGCAGTTCAGCCGATGCGCCAATGCGTTCGACCTGATCAAAGTGTACGGTGCCGGATGGCTTGGGGAAGCCGGTACTGCATTTGGGCGAAATGCATACTTCCTACCGAATGGGTCAATTTTCAAGAGGATTATGGCGCCCAGTGACACGGGAACCCCATTTGGCCTCGATGATTTGTACGCATCTTACCTCCTGATGGTGGCTGCAGATGGACTGAAGTTTGGTCGAGGAGCGGAGAAGAGCAGTCGACGTCAAAGTCGATTCCTGTTCTACTTTGTGGTCATTGAGTTATTGCGTGATGTGCTGCTGCAGAGCGGAAAATACCAAGGGCTAAACACCCTGACATCCTCCCTAATTAGGATTTTGGGATCAGATGACGTATCCCTGCAACAAGCTGTCCTTCAGCCCGCGGCTAGTGTGATAGATACATATCTTAGCCAAGGTGAGAACACGGTTTACTCTGAGCCGACATTCATTAACGCCTTTAACGGCGACTTGAACGCCTTCCTTAAGTGGGAACAATTAGGGAAGTCCAACGAGACAAGCCCGAAGTTGAAGACCTTGTTGGCGATTACGCGTCAGTCAATGGCATATGGTGAATCCCCGCCCTTTGATCGGATCGTAGCTGCTCTTGACTGAAGTCCGGATTGACTGCTAGCTGGTGAGGGCTGCATGGGGAGCTCGTTGTGGAGGGAATCGCCCCACATTGGAGTCGTAAGTGCGCAGGCGCCAGAGGCGTAACACAGGCTTGGTGGCTCCTCCTCCACTTGGATCCCTAGCGTGTTCAACATAGGGCTCTCGGCTGAAGGAAGCGGGAGTATTCGGAGTCTCAGATCCAAATCTCTTGATTGCCAGATACGCTCAGGGGTAGCCCGGGTTCGGGGCACTGACTCGTACCAAACTCGCCCGCACAATGTGAAGTCGCGGGCGTGGATCTACCGCTCGACAAGCGGCTTCGCCTGGGGGCCCATCGTTGGACCCACAACCGAGGGGCCGTCCGGATTCCAGAGAAGCCGGTCTAGGCGCAGGGTGCGCCCATGGGGGTTGTGGCCGTACATCGGGTCGCCTTCGGCGCTCCAGGCGTGGTAGGCCATCCACCACTCTCCGCTGGCGAGTTGGATCACGGATTGATGGCCGGGCGAGTAGGTTTCGTTCTCGCGGGTCTCCAGCACGGGGCGGTCGGGCTTCTTGTAGGGCCCCATAAGGGTCTTGGAGGAGGCCGCCCACACCCGGTAGCAAGCGTCTCGCTTCCAGCTTTGGAACCAGCCGGAGGAGTAGAAGAGCCAGTAGACGCCGTCCTTCTTGAGGAGGGTCGGCGCGTCGAGGACGCCCTTCTCGATCTCGCGATCCGCTAGCAAGAGGACCTTCCGCTCGCCGACGGTCTTGGAAAGGTCGGGGCTCAGCTCCACGATCTTGAGGGCTCGCGGAGCCGCCTCGCGGATGTAGAGGAGGTAGGGCTTGCCGCCCTCCACAAAGATGCAGGGGTCGATCGCGCCGTCGTCGCCGCCGCCGGCGTTCTCGGACGCGCCCTCGATCAGCTTGGCATGGTCGGTGAACGGTCCTTTGGGGCTGGAGGCTACGGAGACCGCGAGGTCGCGTTTGCGGGTCGCGGGGTTCTGGGCGGAGTAAAACAGGTACCACTTGCCCTGCCAGCGGTAGGCCTCGGGCGCCCACATCTGGTCGTCCGACCAGGAAGGCTTGCCAACGTCGCCAAGGTGCTTCCACGAGACGAGGTCGGTGGAGGACATCAGTTGGAATCCGCCCGGCCCGTTGTGGGTGGCGTAGGCGTAGAACGTGTCGCCATCCTGAACCAGGAAGGGGTCCGCGAAGTTCTTGCCCCAAACCGGATTCGAGAATTGGGCCGGATTCGAGAACTGGGGCGCAGCAGGGTTAGTTGCAGACATGGCGAGCGCGAAGAGAAGTCGGATCAGCATTGGCTCAAGCCTTTGACGGCTTTCCGGGGGCGAAACGAGCAAATGGGGAGGAAACCTTTCGGTCCCTCCCCACCGGAATGGAGGCTATTTGCTGCCGGGGGCAGTGCCTCCGGGGGTCGTGTTCGTGGACGGGTTGAAGTTGGCCCGCTGGTCCCCTTCTTGCTTGCGGATCTCCTCCATCTTGGACGGGCTCACCGGATTCTCATCCGTGCTGCACCCGGCAAGGGCAAGGACCGCCGAAGCTACGACGAGGGCCAGAACGAGGGTTCGCTTGGTTAGGTCCATGGCTTGGCTACTCGACCCGCGACGGATCGCAGCTGCCCCAGGTTCCCCACCAGTTGCGGTTCAACTCAGGATCGGCTTCCATGGTCGGGTTGGTGGCGGGATCGACCCACGAGCCGCGGCTGTCCATAAACACCCACTCCCAGTAGCCAAGCTGCTTGAACTTCAGGGCGTTGCGCCGAACGAACTTGGCGCTGCCATCGGCAAAGCCGTAGTTGCCGCCCTTGGAGAAGTTGAAGCCGGCCCAAGAGATGTCGGCGTCGTTGGCATGCATCGCGCCATCGGTGAAGTAGTTGCGCCTCGGGGAGACGATGGCCTCCTTCACGGTGGTGGCTCGCGACTGGAAGATCACGATGTCCGAGATCTTGCTGATCGCGGTCTGAGAAAGGCGGCTCACGCAGCCGTTGAACATGTAGCTGGTCCGGCCGGCCCGGGAGTTGTTAGGAACGGGCGCAAACTTGGCGTTCGCGTCGTTGGAGGCTCCTGGGCTCACGAACATGTCCATGCTCTTGACGTAGGGGTGGGTTTCCCGGCCCCAGTTCTGAACCGCAAGCGGGTCCATGAATCCGAGGGGTGCCTGGTTGGGCGGATCCTGGCCGGCGCCTGCGCCGTACGGGTTGCCGTAGAAGTCGCTCTGGCCGGTGTAGGGCTGCATCGTCCACCAGTTGCCGGCGTCGCCGGGCAACATGCCCTCTCCGTTAGCGACGAACACATCGTCGAAGTCCGTGAGGTACATGATCGAGGCGAGCGAGAGCTGCTTGACGTTGCTGAGGTCCGAAGTCTTCTTGGCGGCCTTCTTGGCTTGCGCGAAGACCGGGAAGAGGATAGCGGCGAGGATCGCGATGATGGCGATCACTACGAGAAGTTCGATAAGGGTGAAACCGCGACGTTGCATTGTTTTCTCCTGAGATTGTGGGTGCTTAGGCTAGGGTAGGTTCCGCCTTTGAGGAGGCGGGAGGGTGAGACGATCAGGTTCCTGGGTGGCCTCGAGGGCCCTCATAGGGGCGGGACCTCCATGGAACGAAGCGTTTGAGCACCGGTGCGATCCGGCGCATGGGTGTTCATGACGTAGTGCAGCCGCAGGACGAGGTCCTGAGCATAGTTGCCAAAGCCTTTGCCGAAGAGGTTGAACCCGCCGCGATGGTCGGCATCGGGTTTCACGCCGATCCGGACTCGGATCGCCTCGTTGGGTCTCACGCCCGTTTGAGCGAGAGAGACCGAGGAGATGGGGTTGCCGTCCAGGTACGTGCCTTCTTGGTCAAGCGACCAGATCTTGAGCGCCCCGTACTGGGTCATGTGGTCGATCCACCAGGACGGATTGAGAATGCCGCGCTTCGCGCCGAAGTCGCCGGGGCAGGTCCATGCGCCAAGCTCCACGTCGTTCACCCAGACGGAAATATCTGAGGGCCAGTTGTGGTCGTAGTTGGGGGCTTCGGAGCAGGCCTCCATGATGAGTTCAAGCCGGAGGATGTCGACGGTGGTTGGGAGGGTGTTGGGAAAGACGTACTCGACGAACCCGGCGGCCATCCAGAGGATCTCGGCGCTGGCTCGTTCAGGGTCGAAGAAGGCCTGCGGGATGTCAAGGAAGCCGATGATCTTCTCTCGGTTGGCCAAGCCGCACTGGGGGTGGGGTTCGGCGAGACTATATAGCCCAACCGGCATGGAAACCTCTTCGACTCGCTCCTCGCTGACGCTCGAGCTCTCGAAGGATACGATCATCTGGTCGTAGCGTAGCCGACACCGCTTCTGCATGCCCTGGCTGCCCGGCATGTACTGGCTGAGAACGAGTCCGGCTTGCTCCAGAATCTGGACGTGCTTGCTCACCGTAGGTTGCGAGAGGCCCAGTTCTAGGCCCAGCTCGTTGATGTTTCGGTCTCCTGCAGCGAGGAGAGAGAGAATCTCGAGACGTGCCTCGGCGGCAAGCGCCTTGAACACTTCGGCTCCGGCGCTTCCTCGTACCTGCAGATTGTGGGACTTCAGTTCTGAGGGCATTTGATGTCGTCAAGTGCTATAGTAACACACGTTGACGATGATTATCGCGGCATTTTTCCGTGATGTAGCGTCCGGGTTCGAGCCATGAGTTTGGGAGCGACCAAGTCGGGTCTGAAGTACGCAAACCCCGTCTATCCGCGCAACTTTGCGGACCCATTCGTGTTCCGGCACGGGGGTGGGTATTTCGCGGTTGGAACGGGCGATGCCCATCCTTCCGGGGCCTTCCAGATGCTGAGCTCGCCCAACTTGGTGGACTGGACTCCGCTTGGGCCCGGTCTCCATCGGCCGGCTGAGTTTGTCGAAGGGACGTTCTGGGCTCCGGAGATCTCCCACTTTGATGGCGGCTTCTTCATGTACTACTCTGTGGGCATCGGAGACACGGGGCACCATCTGCGCTTGGCCTTTTCGGAAGTCCCGGAGGGTCCCTATGAGGATTGCGGTCGGCTAAGCGCGGAGTCCATCGCCTTCGCGATCGATCCCCACGTCTACGTCCACGTCGAGGGGACGCACTACCTCTTCTATGCGAGCGACGTTCTGGAAGGGGATCGCCCGGGGACATGCCTGTTCGTAGACCAGTTGCTTGAACCAGACCGGTTGGCCGGACATCCCGTTCTGGTGGCCCACGCTACGGCGGATTGGCAGCGGTTTGAGGCGGGCCGATCCATCTACGGCGGGGTGTACGACTGGCACACGCTGGAGGGGCCTTGCGCGGTCTGGCGAGACGGAAAGGTTTACGTCCTTTACTCGGGCGGCAACTGGCAGAACGACACGTACGGCGTGGACTTTGTGGTTGCCGAGCATCCGATGGGGCCATATCGGAATGAGACTCGCGACCAGCCTCGAACCCTAAGGACAGTGCCCGGAAAGGTGCTCGGCCCGGGCCACAACTCGGTGACGATGGGACCCGATGGGGAGACGATGTACATCGTCTACCACGCTTGGGACGCCGGGCGGACGGGTCGGCTGATGCGGATCGATCCCCTCTTGTGGACTGAGGCTGGTCCGGTTGCGGACGGGCCGAGCATCGATCGTCGCGACTGAACGTGGGTGCGCCCGGCTGCAGTCACTCGTCTGGGCTCAGCGCACTATACTGGAGCTACGATGTCCGAATTGATTCGCGTGGTGATCGTCGATGATGAGCTTTCCTACCGAACCGCACTTCAGAAAACCCTGACCATGATGTCGGAGTGTGAGGTGATGGCGGTTTGCCGGGACGGGCAGGAGGCGCTTGAGTTCTGTCTCAAGACCCCTCCGGACGTCCTGCTGTCTGACGTGAACATGCCGCGCATGACCGGGATCGAGTTGACCCGGAAGCTGCTGAAGCAAGAGAAGCAGGTCAACGTGGTCATCCTGACGGTTCAGGAAGACGAGGACACGATCTTTGAGGCTCTGCGGGCCGGAGCCTTGGGCTACCTTCTCAAGACTTCCACGCCGCACGACGTGGTGACGGCGATTCGGCTTGCGAGCAAGGGCGAGGCGATGATCACGCCAAAGATCGCCACGAAGGTCCTCGAGGACTTCCGCCGAGTTCGGGACGAGCACGAGGCGGAGACGGTGGAGATGTTCGTGCTCAGCGACCGCGAGAGCGAGATCCTAGAGTTGGTGGCCAAAGGCCTCCGCAACCGGGAGATCGCGGACGAGCTGAACATCGCGGAGAAGACGGTGAAGAACCACGTCAGCAACATTCTGAAGGCAATGCAGGTGAACAGCCGAACCGAGGCCGCGATGAAAGCCGTCCGCAACAAGTTGGTGAAAGAAGCGAAGGGATAGGTATGGAAGAAACCACGGGCATCTTTGGACTGTTCTCGGGAGGAATGGGGTGCCTGTTCTCTCCGCTCGTCGTCGCGGCGATTCTGTTGCCGGTATTCATGCAGGCCAAATCGGCGGCGGTAAAGACGAACTGCCTCAGCCGTGTCAAGCAGTTGTCGACCGCAGCCATCATCTACTCCAGCGATTTCGACGACAAGCTTCCCGCCGCGTCCGCTTGGGAGACTCGCCTGTTCCCGTACACGAAGGCGGAATCGTTGTTCCACTGCCCCGAGGTGACGAAGGCGGGCAAGTCCCACGGGTATGCGTTCAGCAAGGCTCTTTCGGGGGCAAGTCTGGTGTCCGTTGAGGAGCCGCAACTTACGCCGATGATCTTCGATGCGACGAAGCTGGAGAAGAACGCGTTTGGCGGGTTGGATTTGCTTCCGAAGCCAGGGCGCCACAGCGGGGGCAACGCGCTTGGGTATGCGGACGGCCACGCGAAGTTTTTGAAGAACTAGCGAGGTTTGTGTCCAGTGGCCCGGGGAGAGAAATCGGGCCACATGGACGGCTAGAAGTGGACTGGTTGCGCAGTCCTTCGGCGGGTTTTTCCCGTCGGTACTCGCCTACTGCGGTACGAGATCAGTTTCGACTCGTTTCCGTATTCTTGCGAGTCACACGTTCGTGTGCCGCGGTATCAGGTCAAGCTCGACCATATCTCGGCTGACGACCCCAGAGAACTCCGGGGAGGTCGAGGAGAGGTCGGTCACGTCCACCAGGTAGGGCAAGTCCGACTCGCTGAAGGCTTCCTTGATCGCCCACTTCGCTTGATCGTTGAGGGGGCCGGTCGTGGCCAAGTCTACGTCTGAAAACCGCTGGGCCCTACCAGTAGCCCTTGATCCGTAGACGAACCACCGCAACCCAGGAGCGTGGGCGCGGAGGATCTGGCAGACAAGGTCCACCTCACGGGGCGTCAGTTGGATCCGATCGCTTGGCGAGCCCATCGAGTAAGTATCCCGCTTCATCAGCGAAGAGCGGAAGCCCTTCGGCAACCTTTATGGCGGTCTCCTCATCGTAAGTGTGCACCGTAAGGTTCCGCATCTGTAGGAAGGAGAACCAGATCTCAGGGTCTCGGATCAGCCCTTCGCGGGCGGCGATTCGGAAGAGGTCTTTGCGCGTTACCCCGGATATCTCGTCACCGAGGCCCTGCTCGCGGAGGTCGTGAGCCATCGCCTTCCAGGACAGCTCGAAGGCGTACTCGAACCGTTTGATCGCGGAGTCGCGGTAGATCGCGTCGGTAAGTCCCGCATTCAGAACTTCTCCAAGGGACTTGATCGCACGCTCCAGCGAGGTTAGTCGTTGATTCATGCGACCTTGTCTCTAGCGCGGACGAAGGCCTTGAGCGCGAACTCGAGGTCTTCTTGGGTGTGGGCGGCGCTGGGCATGGTGCGGATGCGGGCCTTGCCTCGAGCCACGGTCGGGTAAAGGATGCTGAGGGCGTAGACGCCTTCGTCCCAGAGCGCTCGTTCCATGGCTTGCGACTTGCCTTCTTCGCCCACGTACACCGGGGTGATGGGGGTTTCGCTGCCCATGGTGTCGAAGCCTTCGGCTTGCAGGGCGGCTTTCCACCAGCGGGTGTTGTCCCAGAGTCGGCGCATCGGCTCGGGGTCGGTTTGCATGATGTCCAGGGCGGCGATCAGGGCAGCGGCGACCATCGGGGGGTGGGCGGTGCTGAAGAGGTAGGGACGGCCTCGGTTGATGAGCCAGTCCTTGAGGAGGGCCGAACCCGCGATGTAGCCGCCGACCACGCCGAGGGCCTTGCTGAGGGTGCCGAGCTGAATGTCCACCCGGCCGTAGAGATCGAAGTGGCTGGTGCTGCCGGCGCCGTTTTTGCCGAGGACCCCGCTGGCGTGGGCGTCGTCCACCATCACAAAGGCGTCGTACTGCTCGGCGAGCTTCACGATGTCCGGTAGCGGGGCGATATCTCCGTCCATGCTGAACACTCCGTCCGTGATAATCATTCGTTTCCCGAACGATTGGGTGTTCTTCAGGATGCCTTCCAGGGCCTCCATGTCTTTGTGCGGATAGACGTAGCCCTCCGATTTCTTGTACTTGGCGGCGCTCAGACGGACGCCGTCGATGATGCTGGCGTGGTTCAACTCGTCGCTGATGATCACGTCTTTGTCCGTGACCACGGCGGGGATGCAGCCGCTGTTGGCGGTGAAACCGCTGGTGAAGACGAGGACCGCTTCGGTGTGCTTGAAGGCGGCGAGCTTCTGCTCGAGTTCCTCGTGAACGGCCATGGTTCCGCCGATCCAGCGGACGGCGCCCGCGCCGACGCCCCACTTCTCGATAGCCTCCAGCGCGGCTTGCTTGACCTTGGGGTGGTTGGCAAGGCCCAGGTAGTTGTTGCTGGACAGGTTAACCACCGGCTTGCCGTTCATCGTGACCCGTCCACCGGCCGGGCTTTCCAGGATGCGAGGCACCTTGTAGAGGTGCTGGTCTTTGAGCTCCTGAAGAGACCCGGAGAGCCAGGACTGGAGGCCGCTGTTCATGGACAGAAGTTTAGCTAACTTCGGGGAGGCCCGCTTCCAGGGAGGCGATTTGGGCGTGGCCGGTCCAGTCCAGGGTGATGGGGGTGACGCTGGCGTATCCGCTGCGAACGGCGCCGACGTCGGTGCCGGGCTGGTCCACGTTCATCACCACCGCGCCACCCTGCCAGTAGTAGGGGCGGTTCCAGGGGTCGAGGCGCATCTCGACGCGGTCTTTGTAGACGCGCTTGCCCATGGGCACGACTTTGGTTCCGTTGAGCTCGGCGAGGGCGATCGAAGGGACGTTTACGTTCAAAAACGTTAGGGGAGCTAACGGAGTTGTGGTGAGCCAATCCCAATGGTCGCGTAGCCAGGCCTGGGCGGTTTCCCAGTGGGGCGGGGCGTCCAGGACGAGGATGCCGAGGCTCAGGGAGATGGATCGGATGCCGTTGATGCAGCCTTCCATGGCGCCGGCCGCGGTGCCGGAATAGGTGATGTCGAAGCCGAGGTTGGGGCCGTTGTTGATCCCGCTGAGCACGAGGTCGCAGCCCCCGGGCCAAGCCACGGTCAGGCCCACGTTGACGCAGTCCACGGGGACTCCGCTGACCTCGTAGGCTTCCAGTCCGTCCACCGTTTGGGGGTGCACGCGCAGGGGCTCGCGCATCGTCATGGCGTGCCCGCAGGCGGAACGCTCCCGGTCGGGAGCGGCGAGCTTGACCTCGCCAAACTCGCGGGCCACCTCGGCCAGGGCGCGCAATCCGGGGGCGCGGATACCGTCGTCGTTGGTGATGAGGATGCGCACTGTCTAAGTTTGGCAGAGGGCCGGGGTGCCGGGGGTGGTCTCATATGGTTCGGGTTGTTCGGGTTTGGGGATACGGATGGTCAACCGGGCTTTGGGCCCGCCGACGTTTCGCCCACCCAACCCCGTCCCGACTCGTTCGTCGGGACTCCCACGTCGTCGGGCCTTCTGGGCCCCGGGGTCTTCGACCGGCCGGGCTATTCGGATTCGACCCCGCCGGGGTCGGGGATCGTTGATGGCCGAGCTTTGCGTGTCACCCCTTCCGTCCCCGACGGGAGTCGGGGCCACCTTCCCCTGAGGGGCAGGAGCTTTGGCTTGGTGGAATCTCATCATCACGGGCTCCGCGCAAGGTTTTTGGTCGGGACGGGACATTTCTTTGAACCCAGGGAGGGGGGCACGATTGTTCGGGTTTGGGGATACGGATGGTCAACCGGGCTTTGGGCCCGCCGACGTTTCGCCCACCCAACCCCGTCCCGACTCGATCGTCGGGACTCCCACGTCGG
>JBGSIJ010000039.1:0-6813 GCA_041742595.1 Fimbriimonadaceae bacterium
AGAACCGGCTTGTCTGGAACTTCAAGGACGCAAGCACCCTCAACGTCAAGTCGCGCAGCCTGACGGGGATGATCATCGCGCCCAAGTGCAAGATCGATCAGACTCAGAACATCCAGGGGAACATCTTCGCATCCGAAATCACGACTACCGGAGCCCCCGAGATTCACTTCGGGCCGAACTTCAAGTTCGTAGGTTCGTTGCCAGGAGTAAGTTCAACCCCCTCGTCACTCGTGTTCAATGGCGGATACCTGATGGGATCCTAAGTCAGGCGACTAGAGCCCTTCGTACTTCTTCTCTCCGGCCTCGATCTTCACCTTCAGGTGGTTCGAGGGCGGAGGAAGCGGGCAGGTGGCGAAGTCCGTGAAGGCGCAAGGCGGGTTGTAAGCCTTGTTGAAGTCGAGAGTCGTCTCCCCGTTCACCGGCTTGTCCGCGTAGAGGAACCTTCCGGCTCCGTAAGTCGAGTCCCCGCTGGATAGATCGCGGAAGATCAGGAAGAGCTCGTCTCCCCCCGCCAACGCTTCCAACGTCGCCTCCTTGCCACTCACGGTGAACGTGAGGGTCCCGGGGTTCGCCGTCTGCTCCACGTCCCCCAAGACGTTCACAATTCCCATCGTTCGGGGAGGATTGTGCGGGGTGAACTTGGCCTTTACTCGGAACTCCTCGTTCACCGGGAACCAGTGCAAGCCCTTGAAACCGGTGCGGGTCTTCGCCTCGGCGTCCCACAGGCGAACTCCGTAGCGGGCGCCCCGCTTGATGACGGTGAACGAGAGCCTTCCCAGCGCTACCTTGCTCGGACCTCCATCGGCATCGGTCCGCAAATCGCCGGCCGAGAACGGCTTGCCGTCCACCGTAGCCGCAACCCCGGGCTCGATCGCCAACCCCACGTTGCCTCCGGAACGCTGCAGCACTCCCACCTTGGGGGCCGCCGAACCGGCAGGAAGCCGGACGTCGGAGCCTTCCTCCGTCCCGATCACGTTGGGGCCCTCGTTCAGCCAGTGCAGCCCCACCAGGCTTAGCCAACCCTCGGGTCTCTTCAAGCCCGCCTCCCGCTCGAGACGCCACTTCAGAACCGAGTCTCGATAGGCGCGGTCCGCCCCATCCGCTGTTTGGTATCCAATTGCCATAAGAATCACTGCGGCCGGCATCCAAGCCGCCGGTTTCCGCCACGTCGACCGGCTCCGAAGGTTGCCCAGGTTCGTCGCTGCCATAGAAGCAAAGTATGTCGCCTGTTCGCGAAAGCGGGGCAAGAACTCGCCCGGAGCCGTTGGATCGATTCCCAGGCGCCTGCCGGCCCGAATGATCTCAGGTGATAACCTGCGGACACGATGGATTCGATGCTCAAGAACTGGGCCGGCAACCTTTCCTACCAAGCCACGCGCCTTTGCACCCCGACGACCATCGAGGAGGTTCAAGACGTCGTCCGAGGCTCGCGCCGAGCCAAGGCGCTCGGCTCTCGACACTCATTCAGTGAGGTCGCCGACACTCAAGGCGACCTGATCTCCGTCGCCAACTTGGATCGCATCGAGACGATCCAAGGCGACCGCGTAGTCGTCCAAGCTGGGATTCGCTACGGAAACCTTTGCCGCGAGCTTCACGCCAAAGGCAAGGCGATTCCCAACCTGGCGTCCCTCCCCCATATCTCCGTCGGAGGCGCGATCGCCACCGCGACCCACGGCTCCGGCGACGGCAACGGAAACCTGGCCACGGCGGTGCGGGCGCTGGAGTTCGTGCTGGCCGACGGATCGCTGCGCCGCTTCGAGCGAGGCGGACCCGGCTTCGATGGCGCCGTAGTCCACCTGGGCGCTCTCGGCGTTCTCATCCGCCTCGAACTCGACCTTCAACCCGCGTTCCCGATCTGGCAGACCGTGTACGAGAACCTCCCGTACGCGGACCTCGCCGTCCACTTCGACGAGATCACGTCTGCGGCCTACAGCGTCAGCCTCTTCACCCACTGGCAGGGCGAGGTCATCGACCAGGTGTGGGTTAAGAGCCGAACGGGCGAAACCTCTGAGCGCTTCTTCGGGGCGACCCGCGCCACCCGCAAGCTCCACCCCATCCGCGACGTTCCGCCCGAGAACTGCTCGGAGCAGCTCGGGGCGCCCGGCCCCTGGTTCGAGCGGCTGCCCCATTTCAAGATGGAGTTCACGCCAAGCCACGGCGAGGAACTGCAGTCAGAATTCCTGGTTCCGCGGCAAAATGCCCTCCTTGCCATCGAGGAGGTACGCAAACTCTCCGGCCAGATCGCTCCGCTTCTCCTCATCTCGGAGATCCGAACCATCGCTGCCGACTCCCTGTGGATGAGCCCTTGCTATCAGGAGCCCGGCGTCGGAATCCACTTCACCTGGAAGCCGCTCTGGCCCCAGGTACGGGAAGTGCTGCCCAGGATCGAATCTGCGCTCGCACCGTTCGGGGCAAAGCCGCACTGGGGCAAGCTTTCGACCCTCGATCCGGCAGTCCTGAACGCGCTGTATCCTCGATTCGGCGACTTCGCCGCCCTCGTCGCGGAGGCGGACCCGGAAGGGAAGTTCCGCAACCGCTTCCTAGACCGGCTCCTCAGCTAGCCGGGAGGCCAGGAGAGCTTTCGGCCGCCCAGCAGATGTCCGTGCAGGTGGGGCACCGTCTGCCCGCCGTCCTCTCCCTGGTTGAAGACCAGCCGATAGCCGCCTTCCAGGCCTTCCTGCTCCGCGATCGCCTTGGCGGCGTTCAGGATCCGTTCGTGCTGACCGTGCTCGGGCAGGGAAGCCAGCCCTCCGATCTCGTCCCGCGGGACGATCACGATGTGGACGGGCGCCTGCGGCGCGATATCCCGAAACGCGACGACGTCGGCATCTTCGTACACGATGTCGGCAGGGATCTCCCGCTGGATGATTCGGGTGAAGAGGGTCGCCATGGCAACTCAAGGGATACCTGAAACGAGTCGGTAGGCCTAAAGTCCCGATTTGCTTGGAAAGCTTGACTTGCCTGGCTAAAGTACGTGGCATTGCGACGCCGAGGTCGTCCAACCCAACACACGAGGTCTCCCATGGAATCAAGCCATCCCATCCGTTCGTTCTTCGCCCAAGCCGTCCACGAAGCGGTCGCCGAGCGTCTGCGCATCGCCGAAAGCGAGGACGTGGTCCCCTACCTAGCCGATATGCTGACCGAGTTCCTCCACGTGGATGCCGTGTTCGGAATCCGAGACCTCGACGGGAAGCCCGTGAAGTCGGTCGCCGAGATGGCCCTGGAGGGCGACGTCCGGTTCAACGCCGACTCTTTCGAACGAGAACGCCAGGTGCACAAGCACATCGGCGACTACCTGCTGTTCTGGTCCGGCCTCTATCCCGAGCAGTTCGAGAAGATGCGCGCCGCCAACGCCGCCGACCTCCTGATCAACCCCGTCGAGCAGGGCCGGGCCAGCTATCACATCGCCAGCACCTTCACCTACCCGCCCCACGATCGTCAAGCCAAGACCCTCGCCAAGCTAAGCGAACGGTTCGATGCCTACCAGGCCGGCCTAGCCCTCGTGCGCGGCACCATGACGGCCAACTAATCCCGCGTCCCAACGCAGGTAGGAGGCAAGTGGTTTGTCCTAGACACCAGGGACAGTCACTTGCTGCCCGACTCGCGTAGAATCGTGGGTAAGCAATGGCAGCACAAAAGACGATCGCCGTCGTGGGTGGCGGACTGGCGGGCCTGATGGCCGCAATGAAGTTGGCGGAGGCGGGCCATAAGGTCAAGCTCTTCTCGTTGGTCCCGGTCAAGCGCAGTCACAGCGTTTGCGCGCAGGGCGGCATCAACGGCGCAGTGAACCTCCGCGGCGAGGGCGACTCTCCGTATCTTCACTTCGAAGACACCATCACCGGTGGAGACTTCCTCAACCACCAGCCCCCGGTCATGCGAATGGCGGAGCGGGCTCCGGCGATCATCTACCTACTCGATCGCATGGGCGTCCCGTTCAACCGTACCAGCGAGGGGCTACTCAGCTTCCGTCGCTTCGGCGGGACCCTGAAGCACCGCACGGCCTACGCGGGCGCCACCACCGGCCAGCAGCTGATCTACGCGCTGGACGAGCAGGTTCGGCGATGGGAAGACGCCAACCGCGTGGAGAAGTACGAGGGCTGGGAGTTCCTTGGCATCATCAAGGACGAGAAGGGCTCGTGCCGCGGCCTGGTTTGCCAGGACCTGCGCACGATGAAGATCGAGAGCTTTGCCACCGACGCGGTCATCATGGCCACCGGCGGCAACGGCGTCATCTTTGGCAAGTCCACCAACTCGATCATCAACACCGGCTCGGCGGTTTCCATCTGCTACCAAGCGGGCGTGAAGTACGGCAACCCGGAGATGGTGCAGATCCACCCGACCGCGATTCCCGGCGAAGACAAGTGCCGGCTGATCTCCGAGTCGGTGCGCGGAGAAGGCGGCCGGATTTGGGTGCCTCGCGACCCGATGGACGCTCGAAAGCCGCTCGACATTCCGGAGCGCGATCGCTGGTACTTCTGCGAAGAGCTGGACCCGGTCTACGGCAACCTCCTCAGCCGAGAC
Source organism: Fimbriimonadaceae bacterium (assembly GCA_041742595.1). GTDB lineage: Bacteria > Armatimonadota > Fimbriimonadia > Fimbriimonadales > Fimbriimonadaceae > JBGSIJ01. The sequence goes on from JBGSIJ010000039.1 coordinate 4,522, forward strand.
CTCGTGAGCTTTGCCGCCTACTGCGTTTGCCGCATGGGCAAGGGCGTTCAGGGCCGGCAGCAGGTTTATCTGGACATCACCCAGCTTCACAAGGACCGGGGCGGCCCTTACACCCGCGACCAGATCAACGACAAGCTGGAAGGCGTTCTCGAGATTTACGAGAAGTTCATGCGCGAGGACCCGATCGAGTGGCCCATGCGCATCTACCCGGCGGTCCACTACACCATGGGCGGCCTCTGGGTGGACTACGAACTCAACGGCGACGGCGCTTGGGACGTGGATAGCCATCGCAACCAGATGACCAACATCCCTGGCCTGTACGCCGCCGGCGAGTGCGAATTCCAGTACCACGGCGCGAACCGCCTGGGCGCGAACGCGCTGCTGGCCTGCCTGGTGGCGGGCGAAATCTCCAGCCAGGGCGTGGTGGCCTACCTGCGCAACATGGAAGCGGGCGCGGACAGCGTTTCGGCGGGCATGCTTGCCGAGGCGGCCAGCTTCCACACCAGCGAGTACCAGGGTCTCGCCAAGTCCAACGGCGCCGAGAACCCCTACCGGGTTCACGCGGACCTGGCGGACACGATGTGGAACAACTGCGGCATCTGGCGAACCCAGAAGGACCTGCTTTCCGCCAAGGAGAAGCTCAACGAGTTGGCGGCGCGGGCGCGTCAGTGTGACCTGATCGACGACTCGGGCTGGAGCAACCAGGCGGTTCCGTTCACGCGGGCGCTGGTCCACATGATCGAGCAGTCCAAGGCGATCGTGGGCGGCGCGATCGTTCGCAACGAGTCTCGCGGCGCGCACTTCAAGATGGACACCCCGGATCGGGACGACTCGACCTGGCTGAAGACGACGATGGCTTCGTGGACCCCCACGGATCCCAGCTTCGACTTCGAGACGGTGGACGTGCGCTACATCGCGCCCCGGGCTCGCAAGTACAAGATCAACCAGAACAAGATCGTGAAGCAGATCATGGGCGAGGAAGCGCTGGCGGGAGTCGGCGCAGAAATCCCGGCTTAGCCACTCGGCTAACTTGGGTGCGCAGTGGAAAAACTGGATCTGGACCCGGAAGAGAGCCAACTCGATACGTCGAGTTGGCTCTCTTCGTCTACCTACGAGGTGATCGCGGGGACTCGCTATTGCCTTTGGAAGCCTGGGCAGATTGCCAAGCCAGAGCAGATTGCGTTTTCGAGAACGTTCCTGATCGGGGTGCCGGTGCTCTGGTTCGTGTGCCTTTTTGGGGCTCGCGCGGTGGTCAAGGCGGTGGAGGCGGGCAACTTTGTCGTTGGGCAAACTGTGTCGCTGTCGCTGCTGGTCCTTTTGTACGTTCTTCCGCTGGCCCTCCTGGGCTGGGAGACGTACAAGCGCAAAACAACCGTGCTCGGGCCAGAGATACTGCCGCCTTCGGAGGTTCCTGGTTCAGCGGTGGCGGCGATGGCGCGACTGGCCGGGCGCGGAAGCAGCCTCGGTTGGCTGTGGTTCGAGGGTCCTTGGATGCACTTCCGGGGAGCGGGCTTCGACTTTCGGCTCCAACGGGCAGACTTCCGGCGGAGGAACGCGACCCGTGCCTTGCGTGGTCATTCGGAGGCTGGCCTCAAGCGGCCCCGGGGCATCTCGGCCCACACGCTGGTCCTGATTCCCGCCTGGCTCACTTCCAGCGGAGCAACCTCCGATCCGACTAAGTGGAAGGCGCTGGAGCCTCAGCTAGAGTATTGGTCGAGCTGCACGCCGGTCTCGGATCCTTCCCTGTACCCACCGCTTAGGCCAGTACCTCGGGAGGCGCGGAAGATCCAGGCGACCAACTTGCGGTGGACCTCGCTGACGATGGCTGTTCTTTTGGGATCGGTACCTGCGATCGTACCGATTGATCGCCAACTAGTCTCCCCCCGTCCCCTCCTTGAATCGGTCGGCTTGTTCGCGCTATCGGGTGCCCTACTTGGGCTCTGCTGGAATCTGCTGCTGGTGTCCGTGGATGGGCAACGAAAGAGCGCTCTGTCAGAGGTCGAAAAGCTTGTGCGCAAGGAGAACCAGCCCCGCTGATCGGGGCCGATCTCGGTTCTACCAGGGCAGAACACGTACCTTGGTGATGAGCTTCTTTGTCCCGTAGGTGAAGGTCACGGTAAAGGTGGTGGGTTGCCTTACGGTGGCGAAGCAGGTCTTCATCGTCAGGGTGCTCTTGTCCGCGAGGACGATCTCGGGTTGGCCGGTGGTCAGCACGCTCGACTTCGACGTGGCCGCGACGGCGACCTTAAGCTTTGCGCCGGCGGGCGCCCAGCCGTCGAGGGCGACGGTCAG
>JBGSIJ010000040.1:0-90196 GCA_041742595.1 Fimbriimonadaceae bacterium
AATCCGCCACCGCCGCTACGACCGCCGCCACCGCCGCCGCCGCCCTCGAATCGAGGTCGGGCTTCGCGCGGGCGAGCCTCGTTGACGGTCAGCTTGCGGCCGCCCATCTCGGACTGGTCCTTGTCCTGGACTGCCTGGTCGAAAGACGCCTCGTCGACGTCGATGAATCCGAAACCGCGACCCTCCACGATACGAGGGTTCTGGCCTCCGTAGGGTGCGAACGCGCTGAGCAGGTCCTGCTCGCTAGCCGAGTAGGGAAGGTTCCCTACGTAGAGCGTTTTGATTGCCATTTGATCTCCTTTGTGGGCTTCCGAGGCCCGTTTTGGGAACCTTCTCGTGAATCGTGAATCGGAAGCTCTAGGTGGAGACCACGGGAGTTCGACTTTCGGATGCAGATACGTTCCAGACGGTTGGATTATACAGCCTAGTCGGCGGAACTCATAGCGACTCGAACCAGACATCAAGTTCATCGCCGTGGCGCTGAAGTCGCAGATGTTCGTAGCTAGGCAGTTCGGCCCGGTCGTCGCTGATGATCGGGTCGCTAAGTCCGGGCCGGTGCCAGACCACGCGACAGCCCGCTCCCTGTCCGCTAAGCATCCCCGCTTCGGTGTCCTCGAAGACAAGGACATCTTCAGGCGCAAGCCCAAGTAGGCGGCAGCCGAGGGCGTACGGCGCCGGATCTGGCTTGCCCTCCGCCACGTCTCCTCCGTACACCGCGACCTTTGGGATGGGTATCCCGACGGAGCGCAGTCTTGCTTGAGCCACGTCTTTGGTCCCGGACGTCACCAAGCCCCAGGACATCCCCTGGACGGCCGCAAGGATCCGCTCCGCACCCGGGATCATCTCGATGCCGTCCGTGTCTTCGGTTTCCCAGGCGCGGAGCTTGAGATCTTCGGACTCCGCGTCCAAGTGGGGCGCCAAGGCTCGAAGGCTGTCGAGAGAGCGCCGCCCGTGGATGTTGGGCAGAACCTCCGCCGGGTCAAGCCCGGCTTGGATTGCCCAGCGTGACCAAGCTCGCTCGACGGCAGCCAGCGAGTGGATCAGAGTTCCATCGAGGTCTAAGAGAACGCCCTTCGCCCACCAAATCATCGCTTGGACCGCCAGAGGTAAAGGGCCGCTACCGTGGCTGAATCAACGATCTCCCCGCTCTCGATCAGTCCATCCAAGTCCTCCACCGGAAAGGCTCTTGCCTCGAGGTCGAACTCCTCCGCTTCACGAGCGTCGCTTCCGGACTCCAGGCCCTCCGCAAGGAAAACGTCGAACGGCTGGCTGGACATCCCGTACGCGAAGTAGAGGCTGCCGAGTCGGGTCATCCGACCGGCGGCGAGCCCCGTCTCCTCGCGCAGTTCCTGCCGCGCGACATCCTCGGGAGCGAGGTCCCCGCTCTCCACCGCGCCCATCGGAAACTCCCAGACTCTGCGCTTGATTGTGTGCCGGTATTGCCGAACCAGCGTGACTCGCTCCCCGTCAAAGGGGATCACGACGGCGGCATGGGCCTTCTCCAGGTATGCGTAGATTCCTTCCGAGCCGTTGCTCCTGCGAATCTTGTCCTCCCGAAGCCGCATCCAGCGGTTTTCGTAGACGGTCTGGCTAGAGAGGGTCTCGATCATTGCCTAAGTTTGGCAGACCCCCAGCCAGTAGCCTTTGCCGCCTACATCGGGTTGCCGCAGCGCGGGCAAACGCCCAGCCGTGAATCGACCTCTTGCCCGCATCGCAGGCACAGGAACTTGCTTGCTACGGCAGATGGTTCTTCGTACTCGTCAAGTTCTTCACGGTCGATCGTGTCGCGAAGGGCGGAGATCGAATAGGGGTCCTTCCGTGACTTCAGCAGCCAAGCGAAGAGGCCGGCGCCTGCCAGGTCCATGGCGCCCGCTACCGCCACGTAGCTGCCAATCGGTCCCAGGAACGGCGCTACCATCAGGTGCACAACGCCGATCGAGGCGAGTCCCCAGATCAACGTTCTCGACTTAGTCATTGCCGCAAGTGTAGAGGATTTTGGCCGGACGTTGCGCCCACTAGGCGCACACAGAAAATGGGCCCGGCCGGTGAGGGAGGGGAGGACCGGACCGGGCTTATGGTATTCGCTAGGAGAGCGAATGTATGTATCGGGTGGAGGTGGGGAGACTTCCGATCCCGACACTATTTCTGACGTATTTCCTCCGAAAGAGTTCCATCCAACGTGGGGCCCAGCCGAAGGTCCCAATCTCGAGCCGGTTGACTCAAATCAACTTCGTGGGATGGGGAGAGCTCACGTGCGTGTGGTCGATCATCGGCAAGCCTAGCGCCTGGGCGAAGGACTGGGCACGTTGCCAGCTATTGGCCGCTCCGGCGTTCAGAGCATGATGCGGGGCAAGGGGAACGAAGCATTCCTCCGCCACCATCACGGGCAGCTTCATCCCTTTCCACACCAGGACGATCCGGTAGGCGGCGGTCCTTCCCGCATGGCCGGGAGCGAATGGTTTGTCCTCCGCGGTCAGGACTACCGACTCCAACTCGTCGAGCTTTCCGAACGCATAGCTGGGTAGGAAGGCCCTCCCGAACCATCGGCGATACCTTCGCTCTCCCAGATCGATCGTGATCCGTTCAAGGGACACGTAGGCGAAGAACGCGGCGAGCAGGAGCAGCGCCGCCGTAAGTCGGCATACCGCCGGGTTGTTGAGCAGGAATGCATCGGATGTCAGACCTCCGAGGCCGTAGGCGAGGCAGACGGCCCCCGCAATTGCCGTGGCGTAGATAAGCCAGAAGTACCACTCGGGCGGAGCGAACACAAGCCGCTTGTTCTCGCCGGTGAATCTGCCTGAAAGGGGGGTTGCAAGCACCTCCTAGCCCTCCCTCAGCTGCGACGCCAACTCCTTCAGGAAGAACTCGCAGTCCGTAACGATGCCCACTGCCTGGTGCGTTCCCCGGTCCGTCAGCTTGATCACCGTGTCAGCGTCGGAGTCGACGCAGAACGTCTTCACACTGGCCGGAAGGATGTTGCCGGTGGCCACGCTGTGAAGCGTGGTGGCTACCATCAGAGCCACGCCAACCCCGCCGATGTGTTTGCGCATCTCATCTTGCGCCTTAACGTTGTCTGTGATGACATCAGGCAGCGGCCCATCATCGCGGATCGAGCCGCACAGGACGAAGGGAATGCCTTGGTCCACGCACGTTCGCATTACACCGCTCGGGATCGTTCCGTCCGCGACGGCTTGCGCGATGCTGCCAGCCCGACGGACGCGGTTGATGCAACGGAGGTGGTGGGTGTGTCCGTGAGGACCGCTCTTTCCTGATTGCAGATCGACGCCCAAAGAAGTACCCATCATCGACGCCTCGATATCGTGGGCGGCCAAAGCATTGCCCGCGAAGAGGATGTCCACCCAGCCGTCCTGAATAAGGCCCGCCAACACGCTGGAGCATCCGCTATGAATGATCGCCGGCCCGCCCACCAACAGAACCTTTCGATTGGCCGCCTTGGCGGTTTTGATTGCGGAGACGGCCAGCGCGATAAGCCGCGATTTGGGCCGCTCGGTCGAAATCTCGTTGGACATGAAGCGAAAGTCCTCATCTCCATCTTCGTCATCTTCGATCTCGGGGCTTACCCGCACCCCTCCATAGCCGACGACAAGGCGATCGCCCTTCCGCACGGCGTGCATCGCGCAGGTCTCGGCTCGCCAATCCGATCCGTCTGCCCACACGCGGATCCCGCAATCCATCTCCAGGTTCTCCACCTCAACCCATTGGCGATCAATCCTAACGTGGGTCTGGAAGTTGGTGGTGGAGTAGAAGCCCTCCGGCAAGACCCCGTCGAGATCCGCCTCCACCAGCTCGGCATCCGCCCGATCGAACTCGGCCCCGAATGGATGGCAGGCTTCCAGCGCTTCCCGCATCATCGCCTCATCGGGGGCGGTTAGCTGAAGCTCGATCAGGCTAGGATGCCCGGTGAACTCGCCAACCCGGAATTTCCGGACGTGAAAGCGGATGCCGCGTTCATTAAGGTTGTCCAGGACTTTGGACAGAGTGTGGTCGTCGAGGAGGTGCCCCTCGATACTCAGGCGCTCGGTGACCATGGCTGGGAAGTTACCTTTCCGCGCTCGCCGTGAACTCGCCTTAACGCGGGATTCCTGGGAGGAGGGAGCCCTAGGCTGGTATAAGTCTTAGCATGCCGAAGGACACCCCAGGAGTTCGCTACGCGGAAGTCGATCGCGAGACCAAAGAAACCCGCGTCCAGGTCGTTCTTGACCTTGATGGGGGAACCCGTCGCGACATCCACACTGGAATCCCGTTCTTCGACCACATGCTCCAGCAGTTCGCGTTCCACGGCCTCATGGATGTCGGCATCACTGCCGAGGGCGATCTGGAGATCGATGACCACCACACGGTGGAGGACGTGGGAATCGTCCTCGGGAAGGCCATCCGGCAGGCGCTTAACCCCAGCGAGGGGATCGTCCGCTACGCCAGCATCACCCTCCCCATGGACGACTCGCTGGTGCTTTGCGCCCTCGATATCAGCGGACGAGGCGCCTTCTACCATGACCTCCGGTTCAAGCGCGAGTCTCTCGGCGGACTGAGCACCGAGTGCGTTGCCGAGTTCTTTAAGAGCGTTGCGATCCATGGGGGAATCACCCTGCACCTCCGGCAACTCGCATCCGAGAACGACCACCACCTCTGCGAGGCCTCGTTCAAGGCGTTTGGCAAAGCTCTTGTTGCCGCCACCCGCCTGAGCGACCGCCGCGGAAGCAGCTCCACCAAAGGCCATTTGGATTGATCACCGTTCTGGACTACGGGATGGGCAACCTGAAGTCGGTCACGAGCGCCCTTGGGCGTCTTGGAGCCGAATGTCAGGTCGCTACGGACCTTGCCGGGGTTCGGAAGCTGATCCTTCCGGGAGTAGGCGCCTTCGGCGCGGCGATGGAGCGCTTGAATCCCTTCGCGAGCGACATCCGCCGGATGGCGCAGGACGGCGTTCCCATCCTAGGAATCTGCCTGGGTCAACAACTCCTTTTCGAGACGAGCGAAGAGCTGGGAGAGCACGAGGGCCTTGGCTTGATCTCTGGCCGAGTCGTCTACTTGCCGGAAGGGCAGGGGATGAAAGTCCCGCACGTAGGTTGGAACAACACCGAGTTCCGTCCGGAGTCTCGTCTCGGCGAGGGTGTATCTCGCACCGATCAGGTCTACTTTGTCCACTCTCTGGTTACGGTCTGCTCCGATATGGCAGACGTCGCCGCGACCACCGACTACATCGTCCCCTTTGCCTCCGCAGTAGAGCGTGGGAACGTGTGGGGCACCCAATTCCATCCGGAGAAAAGTGGGGAAGTCGGCGCCCGAATCCTAAGGAACTTCATTTCATGCTCGTAATTCCCGCAATCGATCTCCGTGGTGGAGGCGTCGTTCGCCTGCGCCAGGGCAGTTTTCAGGACGAAACTCGGTACTCGGCCAACCCCGTCGACCTCGTCAGGCAGTGGTTGGAGCAGGGCGCGGAATGGGTTCACATGGTGGACTTGGATGGAGCCAAGTCGGGCCGCCCGGTAAACACCGCGCTGGTCCGCGAGGTCGCTGAGCAGACAACCGCGAAGCTTCAGGTTGGCGGCGGAGTCCGTTCGCTCGAGCACGCTCACTGGCTGATCGACTGCGGAGTACGCCGCGTAGTGTTTGGAACGCGGCTGGCCACCGATCTAGGATTTGCCGCCGAGACGTTTGCCGAGCTTGGCGAAAAGGCGGTCGTGGGGATCGACGCAAAAGACGGCATGGTGGCGGTGGCAGGTTGGACCGAAGCCACTTCGCAGACCGCTCTTGGCCTGGGCGCCAAACTGGCTGAGCTGGGGGCAAAGCGCTTCGTGTTCACCGATATCGCCACGGACGGCATGCTTGCCGGTCCAAACCTGGAGGCACTCGCCGAGTTTGCCGAAGCGGTTGGAGTTCCGGTGGTGGCAAGCGGTGGAGTTTCGACCTATGACGACCTTGCCGAGATCGCGGAGATTCCCGGGGTCGATGCCGCAATTGTTGGCCGCGCCTTTCTCGAAGGTAGGCTTTCCGTACCAGAGGCGATCCAAGCCGCAACCCGTGCAAGTACTCTGCAGTCATGAATTCAGGGGGCACCTTGACGGCGCCCACGGAGCCGATGAGACATGTTTGAACCAAGAACCCTCGCCCTGATGATCCCCTTGGTGGCGTTGTCGATCCCGATCTTCGCCATCGTGGTGGGAGCGCTCACCAAGCACCAACAGAGGATGGCCGAGATCATGCACTCCTCCCATGCGGCCTCGTCCATGGCAAACGCGCAGGAGTTCCGGAACGAGATCGCAAACCTCAAGGAGATCGTTGCCTCCCAAGCGATTGCATTGGACAACCTCGCCCAGGTTCAGCAACGGATGCTCGAGGGCGGGAATCGATCCAAAGAGGAGCCTCTGGCCGAGCGGCTGCGACAAAACAGCTAGGGCATGCCGGAAAGAGCGCAGAAGCCTTGCTTTTCGGGGCCTCGGCATGGGAGAATGTTAGTTCGCCTATGTATGCCTGGAGGATTCGATGAGAGTGATTCAGCCCACCTCGAAGCGGCTCAACCGCTATCTTGAGGTGCCGAACCTAATTGAGTTACAGCTTAACTCATACAAGTGGTTTCTAGAAGAGGGCTTGCCCGAACTCTTCACGACCTTCTCCCCGATTTGGGACTTTACGCAGACCAACTATATCGAGCTGGTCAGCTTCACCCTCGGAGAGCCTAAGTACTCGATTCAGGAATGCCGCGAGCGCGACATGACGTTCGAGGCTCCGATCAAGGCGATCGTTCGCTTTGGCGGCCGAGATCGGGAAGTGATCGAGTCCGAGGTCTACCTCGGAGACCTTCCGCTGATGACGGACAAAGGTACGTTCATCATCAACGGACGAGAGCGCGTCATCGTCTCGCAGCTTTCCCGCTCGCCGGGACTGTACTTCGAGGAAGGCGTGGACACGGCGATGCAGGTCATCGTCTCGGCCCGCATCATCCCGAACGAAGGTCCGTGGCTTGAGCTTGAGAGCGACTCCAACCTGGTGGTCCGCACCCAGATCAGCCAAACCAAGAAGCTCCCGCTGACCCAACTCATGAAGGCCCTCTACGGCTTCGAGAAGGGACGTGGCCGCTACCGAACCGCCGTCGAGAAGGCGCTCTACAAGCGTATTGTCGAGCCGGTCGCCGATCCCGAGACGGGCGAAGTCCTGATCGAGTCCGGCACGATCATCGATCCCGACTTCTTCGAGACGATCCCTGAGGTCGCCCGTAAGACGGTTGTGCTGGTAGAGACCCCGTTGGCCAACAACGAGGAGATCATCCGCACCTTCAGCCGCAAGATCACGCTGAGCATCGAGTCCACGGACGACAAGCTCAAGCTCATTGCGGACACCCTGATCAACAAGCGGACGATCAACGAGATCCGGGACGCCGAAGGCAACCTGATCATCGGCCCGGCTCAGAAGATCGAGCGAGACGCCGCAAAGCGAATCGACGCCCTTGGTCTAGAGACCCTCGAAGTCATCGAGGTCAATCCTCTGGTCGATGCCACCCTCGAGCAGGACACCACCAACAACACCCGCGAGGCGTTGCTGGACATCTACAAGCGCCTGCGACCGGGTGAAGCCGCCAACGAAGAAGCTGCCCGACAGCTCATCTACGGCCTGTTCTTCGATGTCAAGCGCTATGACCTGGGCAAGGTGGGACGTCGGTTCCTCAACAGCCGCCTAGGCATCGATATCCCGCTTGAGGTCCGTAACCTGACCGCCGAAGACCTTGCCGGCGTCATGCACCGCATGTTGCCGTACGTTCTGCGCGAGGCCGAGCGCGACGACATCGACGACCTTAAGAACAAGCGCGTCCGCAGCGTGGGCGAGTTGCTCCAGAGCCAACTCCGCCTCGGCTTCGTGCGCATGGAGAAGGTTGCCCGTGAGCGAATGACCTCCACGGACCAGGAGAACCTCCTGCCAGGGATTATCCTTTCGGTGAAGCCGGTCAGCGCTTCGATCAAGAGCTTCTTCAGCAGCAACCAGCTGTCGACGTTCATGGATCAGACGAACCCGCTGTCGGAGATCACCAACAAGCGCCGTCTCTCCAGCCTTGGACCGGGTGGCCTTCAGCGGACCAGCGCTAAGCTGGAAGTCCGCGACGTCCACCGTTCCCACTACGGCCGCATCTGCCCGATCGAGACCCCAGAAGGTCCCAATATCGGTCTGATCAGCCAGCTCACCTCGCTGGCCCGCGTGGACGAGTTCGGATTCATCATGACCCCGTACCGCTTGATGCGGGATGGTCGTGTAACGGACGAAATCATCTACCTCACGGCCCAGGACGAGACCGGAATCTTGGTCGCCCCCGCCGACACCGCAACGGACGAGACCGGACGCATCATCCAGGATCAGATCCAGGTACGCGTCGCCGGTGGTGAAGCCGGAACCGCCAGCTACCCGCACAAGAAGCGGGCCGAAGTCATCTACATGGACGTTTCGCCCGTGCAGATCATCTCGGTGGCCACCGCGCTCATCCCGTTCCTTGAGAACGACGACGCGAACCGCGCCCTGATGGGTGCGAACATGCAGCGCCAGGCCGTTCCGACCCTCCGGTCGGAGAAGCCCCTTGTGGGCACCGGCTACGAGCGCGTTGCCGCCGTCGACTCCGGAGCGGCCGTCATCGCCAAGCGCGATGGCCTGGTCGAGTACGTGACCGCGCTCGAGATTCGAGTGGTCGCCGACGATGGCTCCACGGACAAGTACCCGCTGCTCCACATGGTGCAGTCCAACAAGTCCACCTGTTTCACGCAGCGCCCCGTGGTCGTCCCCGGCCAGCGAGTGCTGAAGGGTGACCCGCTTGCCGACGGCGCTTGCGTCGATCGTGGCGAGCTCGCTCTGGGCAAGAACGTTCTGGTAGCGTTCATGCCGTGGAACGGCTACAACTACGAAGACGCCATCCTGATCTCCGAGCGAATGGTAAAGGACGACGTGTACTCGTCGATCCATATCGAGCGCCACGAGACGGAAGCCGTCGACACCAAGCTTGGACCCGAGGAAATCACCCGGGACATCCCGAACGTCGGCGAGGACGCCCTCAAGGACCTCGACGAGAATGGAATTATCCGCATCGGCGCCGAAGTTCGACCCGAAGACATCCTGGTTGGCAAGGTCGCTCCCAAGGGCCAGGTCGAGATGACCGCTGAAGAGCGACTCATCATCGCCATCTTCGGCAAGAAGGCGGAAGAGACCCGAGACGTATCGCTCCGACTCCCGCACGGTGAGAAGGGAACGATCATCGACGTCAAGGTCTTCAGCCGCTACAAGTACCTGTCGCCGAGCATCAACTACGTCTACAAGGAATCCAAGAAGCGAGAGCGCCTCGTGTGTGACCGCACCGAAGAGTCCTTGCTCCAGATCCCCGGAGACGAGCTTCAGGCGGGCGTCAACATGACGGTCCAGGTTTATATCGCTCAGAAGCGCAAGCTGATGGTTGGCGACAAGATGGCCGGACGCCATGGCAACAAGGGCGTTATCTCCAAGGTCCTCCCGGCCGAGGATATGCCGTTCCTGAACGATGGCACTCCGGTGGACATCGTCCTGAACCCGCTCGGCGTTCCGAGCCGAATGAACATCGGCCAGATCCTCGAGACGCACCTGGGCTACGTGGGCAAGCACCTCGGAATCGAGTACAAGTGCCCGGCCTTCGAAGCCGCCACGGAGAAGGAGATTCTCGCCGAGATGGAAGTCTTGGCCCGACACCTTAGGACCCAGGCGCTTGCCGCCTACATCAACACCGAGCTTCTGCTGGGCGTGAACTTCGAGAAGGACGACACCTTCGAAGCGATGGAGGCCAAGATCGATGCGCGACTCCGAAAGCTAGGTGCTCGCGGCCTAGAGCGGATCGCCCAGCTTGTGGCGGCTCCTCCGGTGATGAGCACTTCGGAGCTTCTCGAAATCGACTTCGAGACTTTCCAGCCCCTCTCCGCAGAGGACGTGGAAGGCGAAGAGCCCTTCGCAGCCGAGGATGTCATGTACGAAGGCATCCGAGATCGGATCAAGCAGAACGTGTTCGCGCGGGCTGGCCTCGATCCGGTGAGCTGCAAGAGCACGCTGCGAGACGGTCTGACTGGTGATGTGGTCCCCAACCTGATCACGGTTGGCATGATCTACATGCTGAAGCTGGAGCACCTTGCGGACGAGAAGATCCACGCTCGTTCTATCGGCCCATACTCGCTTGTAACGCAGCAGCCGCTGGGTGGTAAAGCCCAGTTCGGCGGCCAGCGCTTCGGCGAGATGGAAGTCTGGGCTCTCGAGGCGTACGGCGCAGCCTATACGCTTCAGGAACTCCTGACGATTAAGTCGGACGACGTGAACGGACGCGTGAAGGCGTACGAGAGCATCGTGAAGGGAGAGTCTCTGGCGGAGCCGGGCATTCCGGAATCGTTCAAGATTCTCGTCAACGAGCTCCGCTCGCTGTGCCTGAAGGTTGGCGTCGAAGACGTCAACAACAAGGAGCTTCCGCTCAAGGATCTCGACGAACTTGGCGGAGGGTCTTCCGAGGACGGTCGGCTCGCCCGCTCCGTCGGCTTCTTCAACTAAGCCAACGAAAGGACGGAAGGCGGCAGGGCTACTGAGTGGCCCTGCCGTCTTCTTTTGCGTCCGACCTCCCGTAGTATTGCCAGAATTTCACGGCATCCGCCGCGATTTCCGAGCAAGCGTGTTGACGGCGGAGCCGTAGCAGGCTTAGGTTGAGGGGGTTAGGTGGAAACCCATGAAGACTTCCTCCCGCAATGCATTTACGCTAATCGAGCTCCTTGTCGTCATCGCGATCATCGCCATTCTTGCGGCGATCCTCTTCCCAGTCTTTGCCCAGGCGAAAGAGGCTGCCAAGAAAGCGGCAGACCTCTCCAACAACAAGAACATCCTGCTCGCCGTGCAGATGTACGCCGGCGACTACGACGGTACGAACGTCATGCTCCGCAACGGGATGCCCCGCTGGGGCTGCGGCGGCGCAAGCGTAGTGGACTGCGAGCAGACGAACAGCGCGCACAACATGCTCAACCCGTACATCAAGAGCCGCGATATCTGGCGCGCTCCCAACGACTCGCTCGCCCGCAACGATTGTCCCGACGTTGGGCCAAACACGCCGGGCGGTGCGGTCAGCTACGTATTCACGAAGTACCACAACCTCTGGCAAACCTCGGCCGCCCAGCTGGGCAGCTTTGGCGTTTTCGGTTGGGACAGCGTGAGTACCGTCACGGGCCAGTCGAGCGCGAGCCGAGTGGACTCCTTAAACGAGTCGAGCCTTGGCGCGCCCGCTGGCACCATCATCATGGTGCCAATCCTGTGCACGTGGAGCTACTGGAACGGCCTGATGCAGCATCGGCGTGATCAGCGCTGGTTGGCTTACGACTCGACCCGGGCAAGCGCCGTCGGAGCCGCTTCGCCAACCCTTTACATCAGCACCTTCCCGAAGGTGGACAACTACTCGGGTGCTTGGTGCGGCCCGGGAGATGCCATGTCGATTGGCGCCTACAGCGGCCAGACGAACTTCGGGTTCGCAGATGGCCACGTGAAGACGATGAAGCGTGAGTCCACCATGGACATCGGTTGGCTTACGGACATGAACAACGCCACAAGCATGGGCCTCAAGAACCTCATGCACTACGACGAAAGGTTCCACTGATGGACGAGCGGGTTAAGAAGTCTCTCGCGGCCGTTGTCGCCGTGGTTACGGTGGGAGTTGCGGCCTTTGTTGGCTACAACTCCTTGACCGCGGGGGAGCGCATCCAGCCGGGCGTGGACAACTCCTTGCCGCCTGGCTCTAAGACAGGCAAGCAGATGGAAATGGAGGCCATGAAGAAGGGCGCCGTCCGGGAGGAGCGGGACGCCAGCCAGTAGGTCGACTCGGGCGCAGCGCCCTTTGGAGGTTCTGCGCCCATTTGCCCCGGTTTCGACGGTGATGCCCGAGAATAGGGGTACACAGGAAGCAGTGCTCCAAACAAAAGCCTTCATTAGCGCGCTCGACATGATCCCCCACCTGGTGCGTTGTGTGAAGGAGCGCAAGACGATCACCTATGGCGAGCTCGGCAAGCTTGTCAAGGTTCCGCCGCTGTTCATCGGCGAGCCCCTTAGAATCATGCGCGACCAGATTCTAGCCCCCCACCGATTGCCTCGGATCGACGCCCTCGTCGTGAACAAGGAAACCGGCGAGGCCAACGATACATTCTTTGCGGCCGGAAGGGAAGGCGCCTCAGACGAAGACTACGCCGCCCTGCTGAACGCGGAGCGGGAAAAGGTCTACGCTTACGAGCGCTGGGATGAAGTCCTCGGCAACCTCCAGCGCCACTACGGCGGAGACGCCTATTACTTGAAGAAGAACCCGAACCAGCCGGCTAGCTAGTTCGGGGCAAAACCTACCTCTGGAGGGCTATCGCCAGGACCTCGGAGGCCCGCTTCACGAAGTGGACCTTCAGCCGGTCGCGGATTTCCTTGGGCACTTCCTCCAGGTAGTCCTTCGCGTTCTTGTCCGGCAGGATCAGCGTTTCAACGCCCGCGCGATAGGCGGCGAGAACCTTCTCCTTGATTCCGCCTACGGGGAGCACTTGCCCACTTAGGGTCAGCTCACCGGTCATGGCAAGCCGAGCCTTCACACACCTCCCCGTTAGCAGGGAAGTGAGGGCCGTCAGCATCGTAACGCCCGCGCTCGGGCCATCCTTGGGTACCGCCCCGGCCGGCACGTGGACGTGCAGCTCGGCCTTGTCGTAGAAGCTCGGCTCGATGCCGAGCTCTTCCGCGTTGCTACGGATGTAGCTGAGTGCGGCGCTCACGCTCTCTTTCATGACGTCGCCCAGTTGCCCCGTGACGATCAATCCCTTGCTGCCGACCATCTTGGCCGTCTCGATGAAGAGGACGTCGCCGCCCACCGGAGTCCAGGCAAGGCCAACCGCCGTGCCCGGCGTCAGCTCCCTCTCCAGAACCTCTTCTTGTAGGAACCGAGGCGCGCCGAGTGCGCTCTCTACGAACTTCCGATTGATGACGACCTTGTTCTTGCGGCCCTCGGCAAAGAGCAACGTAGCCTTGCGGAGAACGGAGCCGATCTCGCGCTCCAAGTTCCGCACGCCCGCCTCGCGGGTGTAGCTGCGAATCAGGGCCACCACGCTATCCCGTTGGAAGTCGATCTGGGCCAGTCGTAGTCCATGCTCCTCGATCTGTTTGGGGATCAGGTGTCGAACCGCGATCTCCAGCTTCTCCTCCTCCGTGTAGCCGCCCAGCTCGATGATCTCCATCCGGTCCCGCAAGGGGGGCGGAATGGTGTCCAGTCGGTTGGCCGTGGTGATGAAGAACACGTTGCTGAGGTCGAACGGTACGTCCAGGTAGTGGTCCCGGAACGTGCCATTCTGCTCTGGGTCCAGGACCTCTAGCAGAGCAGACGAAGGGTCGCCCCGGAAGTCCGAACCCAGCTTGTCGATTTCGTCCAGCATGATCACCGGGTTCCGCGTCTCGGCCCGACGAAGGCTCTGAACCACCTGTCCCGGCAAGGCGCCGATGTAGGTGCGGCGATGGCCCCGGATCTCCGCTTCGTCCCGCATTCCGCCGAGGGAAAGCCGAACGAACTTGCGGCCCATCGCATGCGCGATGCTTCGGCCCAGCGAGGTCTTGCCTACGCCGGGAGGGCCTGAGAAGCAAAGGATCGGCTGCCGGATCTTGCCATCCTTCTTCACCTTGCGAACCGCAAGGAACTCGACGATGCGCTCCTTGATCTTCTCGAGGCCGTAGTGGTCGTCGTCCAGAATTGCCTTGACCGCCGGGAGCTCAAGATTGTCTTCGGTGGCCACGTTCCAGGGAAGTGAGACCATCCAGTCGATGTATGTCCGCGCCACCGTGTACTCGGGCGATCCGGGGTTCATGCGTCGGAGCCGGTCGAACTCGCGGTTCACCTCGCGCAAAGCCTCGGCCGAGAGGCCCTTCTGGTCGATCCGCTCTCGAAGCTCGTCGAGTTCCTCCGCCCGCTCGTCGGACTCGCCAAGTTCGCGCTGGATCGCCTTGAGCTGCTCGCGCAAGTAGTAGTCCCGCTGGGTCTTGCTGAGCTCGGTATTGACCTCCGACTGCACCTTGCTGGTGAGCTCCAGCACGCGGACTTCCTTGGAGAGCATCTCCAGCAGAAGGCGCATCCGGGTCTGCAGGTCGGTGGTCTCCAGGATCGTCTGCTTGTCGGCAAGGCTCAGCGTCATGTGCGCGGCCACAAGGTCGGCCATGACGTTGGTTTCCTGAACGGCTTGCGTCAGGGTGCGAAGCTCCTCCGGAAGCTGGGGCGATAGCCGAACCGCTTGCTCGAAGAGGGAAGCGACCGACCGGCGCAACGCCTCGATCTCTTCGGCTTTCTCCTCCGGAATGGAATCATCGTCCAGTACCTCGATACGAGCCCGCAGGTAGGGCTGCTCCTGAAGCCGCTCGACGATCCGGAACCGGCTCACGCCCTGCACGATCAGGCGAACTGCGTCCGGCATCTTGACTAACGTCCGGATAATGACCGCGCAGCCGTACTCGAAGACGTCGTCGAATCCGGGGTTCTCTTCGCCAGGAGCCCGCTGCGCCACCACTCCGATGACTCGGTTGTTGCCAACGATGCTCTCGTCGATCAGTTGCACGCTAGACTCGCGAGCGACACTGAGCGGAGCGATCAGCATCGGATAGATCACGCTGTCTCGCAACGGCATGATGTTCAGGATCTCGGGGATGTCCGGTTTGCGCTCGTCCTCGGAAAGCTCCTGGATCTGGGGCTCTCCGACTTCAAGCCCGAGGTCGTCGAGCTCCTCTACGGGCAGTTTGAGTTCTGACATGGGTGACGGCTTTTTCAAAACGCTTCCAGCGGCTCATGGGGCGCGGTGCTCAGGGGAATCCGCTTCGGGAGGGTGACGAGCAGGATTCCATTACGATAGGTGGCGCGGATTTTGCTGGGAATGATCTCTACGTCTGGCAGCTTCACTTCGCGCTCGAAGTCTCCGTAGTAGATCTCAAGCTGGTATGCCGCGCCGCACGGCGTGTCTTGCGACTCCTCGGGGTCACGCCGGCCGCGAATGACCACGACATGGCGATCCGGTAGGTACAAAAGCTGGATCTCCTCGCCGCGGACCCCCGCGATCTCACCGCGGATCGTCAGATGGGTTTCGTCGATGAAAAGGTCTACGCTGGGTTCCCAAGCCTTCCGGCTCGCGAACTGGGGACGGCTGCGCATCATCTCTTCGCTCATGCGCTGCAGCTCCCCGCCGACATGCCAGAAGAACGCATCCACTTCGCGTCTTCTCATGGGGTGGAGTGTACTTGGGCAGGCAAGCCCTCGTGGCCCCGCAAGCTGGGCAGGAAGTTGAGAACATCAGGCCCCCTCGATCCGTCCTATTGAGGTGATTTCACCTAGTGCGGAGTGCCGTACCCCGATTCTGCTGGTCTCGTCGGCTCGTCTGGGGGTATCCCTAAGCTAATGCAGGTGATCCGGCACAAGCGTAGCGGAGACGGCGTCCAGAAACGTGGACTCATCTTTGTTGGCCTCCTTCTGGTCGTCGCCTTGGGAGTCTGGCCTTGGAGCCGAACCCAGCCCATGGTGGACGTGGTCCGGATGTACCTAAGCGCGGTTGCCCTGCTCTCCGGCATCGCGATCCTGGTGCTCCTCGCGATTCGGTCCAAGTACAAAAACATCGGCGAGGACATGGCCCTTCAGGAGTTGCGCAAACTTGGCAACGAGTACCTGACCATCGTCAACTTCTCCGTACCGGGGCACAAGCGCCGAGCGATCGACGTCGTCGTTGCCGGCCCCCACGGGGTCGTCGCGGTGGAGGTCAAGCCCCGAGCCCACAAGATGCGGTGCCGAGGAGACCTCTGGTCGACCATGAAGACGAACGGCGATGCCATCCCACTTAAGCGCAGCCCTTCCAAGCACGTACGCACCCTGTCGGTGAGCCTCATGGGCCACCTGCGCAAGAACGGCTTCCACGGCGCGGTGAACCCTGCGCTGGTCTTCCAGAACTCTGCGGAGCTAGACCTGGTCAACCCGACCGTGACGGTGATGCGCGTAAAGGAGCTCATGCGGTGGCTCCAAGCCCTGCCCAAAGAAGACCTCGGCGCGGTCGACGTCCTCCTCACCCTCGAGGGCAAAGCCCCACGTCAGCCTGCACCAGTCCAAGCCGCCGATCCGCTCGCCAAAGAGAGGCTCCCCAAGGATCCTCTGGCAAGAGAAGGATCCTAAGAGCGTTTGGTCTCCCAGTACTTACAGATGCGTCACTCGGGCGACGAGTCACGCGTAGCGTGGTGCGCGGTTAGGTTCAGGGAGAGCAAGGCTTCAAATACCTAGACCAGCGATCCACCACCTGTGAGCCTTTTGAAAAACAAAAGCCGACACTCCTGCCCGACGACGCCGACCTGAGCAGAGTGCCAGTTTGCGTACCGGAGCTCAGTGAATCGCATACCAGACATGGTAGCGTCCTTGGCATGTATGTTGCAGTCAAACGGCTTCGAGTAGTGGCAATGTTCCCTTGCTTGCTCCTTGGAGGAAACGTGCTGGCTCAGGACAGAGCCATCCCGATCCAGAGCCTTCTTGGCCAACCGTTCGAGGTTTATGACCAAGTTCTCGGACGCCCATCCAAATCTGGCATGAACTCGATGAATAAGCCAATGAGGGAGTACAAGCCTGCCCATCCGCTGATCACTACTGTCTATGCAGAGGTTTGGCACGACGACTTGGTCCCGGCGCAGACTAAGGTGACATTCCGGAAGGGGACAATTCGGACCTGGCAAGAGGGGCTGAAGACCCTTGGGATCGCGGTGCCAGCATCTGCCCATCCTTCCAAGGGAGGTCGTGAGGCCGCTGGCGGGGACATAATCGTCGGGATTCCGGGCCTCGGTGCGACCGTGACTTGGGCCCCATCGCCTTCCGGTTCTCGATTCTCATTCGTCCTCTCCCGAGGCACCCTTGACGCTGGCAACAAGCGCTATATCCGCATGAGGCAGGAAGGTCTCATCAAGCCCTCCGAGCCTGTCGCTCCAGTGAATGCACCCGGAAAGTCGCTGGCTGTCGCACCATCTGCTACGCCGCTACTTCTCTCTCGCCAGGACGCGTCGAGGACGATACTTCCAGGTAGCTCCCCCTATGTGGTTGGCAAAGGATTCGTCGATGCAAAGTCGTCCTGGATTCTCGGAGGGCAAAGTCTCGGATTCCTGGTGTGGCACCTCTGGCCCAATCCGAAGAGCGGACATGATTTTGATGTCTTCCTGAAGCTTAAGACTGCGGGCGGAATCCAGTTGCGGAGTTCATTGTTCGTGCTCGATATTAGCGCAGAGGGCGCCGCGCGACTTGTGGAGCCTAACCTCGCCGAGATAGCCTCGGTGAAGGAGCTACTCGGGCAGCCGATGACGCTTCAGGTCAGCCGCCGCGGTCGAGAAATCTTCGCTCTTTCCAATGGATCGGCGGTTCTTCGTGGCAAAGTCCCGCAAGCGTCGGTCGGCTTCTTCCCATCCGAGATGAGCCTAGAAGCGAGCCCTGGGAGTCCAACCGAAGTCCAGGAGATCCGGTGGCGCACGCCCGGATACAAGGCCGAGCTCGAGACGAAGGCGGCCCGCACTTACCCGGCGTTCGGAAAGCTCAGGGATCGAATGTCCGTCAGCCAAGTTAGCAGGATCATGGGCACCCGCGCCCTTTACGACGAGGCAGCAACTTGGCCAACTGGGCGTTGGCTGGTGATGAGATTCCCGGTAAAAGGGCTTGGATACCTGAGAGCCGCTTTCCTCAACGACCAGATTTATGGGGGCGGATTTATCTTCGATAGGGAACTGGGTGCCGACGAGATGGTACGGGCACTTGGACTTCGCGTGTCGCGGTGGGAGCCGATGAGTATGGCGCTCGATCGGGGCTGGGAAAGCAGCTTCCAACGGAAGGGTCGCACCGCAGACGGCGCAACAGTCACTATAACGGGAGTTGGAAGGCACCTCATGTTCGAATGGCGAGATGAATCCAAGCTGAGTGGAAGGTCGTGAGGAATCACCGGATGGTGTGGCTCGTGTCCCTCACGGGGTTGTTCAGCCTGAGTGCCTTGGCCAAACCTTCGACGACCGCTTTGGATCTGCTTGCGAGGCCGAAGTCCCGGATTGAGCGCATACTTGGGAAGCCAATCAGACAGGATCGGAGTCAGAGGCTCACGATCTATCGGGGGTGGAATCCGCTGGTTAAGAAGGTGCGCGTTATCGAGGACAGCCTGTATCCCTTCGTTCTGGTGTTCGAGTTGGACGGGTCTAAGGTTCGAACCTGGCAAGAAGCTGCCCGAGCGGTTGGTCTGAAGCCTGGGGTTCTGAGCTTCGAGTAGCTTGGGCCGGGCCAGGCTATGCCACCTCAAGTTGGGCAGATTCTAGGCATTCGCGATCTACTGATCACGTTCAACTACGACAACTACACCACGCATCAGCCGTGCATCCAGATTTGGGTCGGAGCCGCATACTTCGGTCGTGAGTTGAGAAGGGATGGTTCCCGCCGGAAGGCGCCAGGTAGACGGCCCGACTAGGTCGAGGTTGCCGTACGGACCGCTTTTTCCCTGCGATGCGGGCTACTTCGCCTGGGGTGATGCCTGTCGGAGGTTGTAGACCAGAGGACCGGCAAGCCGTGTAGTGTCGGCACCGATTGTGGCAGTTCACGAACAGGGAGGACTCCTACGGAGCCAGGCGCAGACGATTGCTTTTGGCTCCGGTCTCGTACGCGAAGCTGTTACCCCGGGCACGGGGCGTGTAACGAGCGGATACCGATGAGCGGACAATAAAAAGCCCTCCCCCGACCTACGCCGAAGGAGGGCCTTAACCTCAAATGAAACTACGCGTCGGCGTAGAGGTTGAACTCGTACGGATGCGGGCGCAGGTCTACCGCGTCGCACTCGTGCTCGAGCTTGTACTCGATGTAGCTCTCGATGAGCTCCTTGCTGAACACGTCGCCGCGGAGCAGGAACTCGTGGTCGTTGGCCAGCGCCGTCAGCGTCGCGCGGAGCGAGCCGGGGGTCTGGGTGATCTGGGCCTTTTCGATCGCCGGGAGCTCGTAGAGGTCCTTGTCGATCGGCTTCGGCGGCTCGATGCGGTTCTGGATGCCGTCGATGCCGGCCATCAGAAGCGCGGAGAACGCCAGGTACGGGTTGGCCATGGGGTCCGGAGCGCGGAACTCGACGCGCTTGGCCTTGGGCGACTTGCTGACCATCGGGATGCGAACGCACGCCGAGCGGTTGCGGGCCGAGTAGACCAGGTTGATCGGAGCTTCGTAGCCCGGCACCAAGCGGCGGTAGCTGTTGGTGGTGGGGGCGCAGAACGCAAGCAGCGCCGGAGCGTGCTTGAGCAGGCCGCCGATGTACCAGCGAGCGGTCTCGCTGAGGCTGCCGTAGCCGGCCTCGTCGTAGAACGTGGGCTCGCCGTTTCGCCAGATCGACTGGTGGACGTGCATGCCGCTGCCGTTGTCGCCGAAGATGGGCTTGGGCATGAACGTAGCAATCATGCCGTGCTCGTACGCGGTGTTCTTAACCACGTACTTGTACTTCATCAGCTTGTCCGCCATGACCACCAGGGTGTCGAAGCGCATGTCGATCTCGCACTGGCCGGCCGAAGCGACTTCGTGGTGGTGCATCTCGACGTCGATGCCGATGTCGATCATCTTCAGGGTCATCTCCGTGCGGAGGTCCTGGAGCTTGTCGTTGGGCGGAACGGGGAAGTAGCCCGCCTTGACCTTGGTGGTGAACCCGGGCGTGGAGTCGCGACCGGAGGTCCAGAAGGCTTCGTCGCTGTCGATCTTGTAGAACGCGCCGCTGGGCTGGTTGTCGTAGCTCAGCTGATCGAAAACGAAGAACTCGGCTTCGGGGCCAAAGAAGGCGGTGTCGCCCAGGCCGGTGGTCTTCAGGTACTGCTCGGCCTTAACGGCGGTGAAGCGGGGGTCCTTAGGATAGGGCTGGCGAGTGAGCGGATCCTCGATGTTGCAGATCACCACCGCGGTGGGAACCTGGGTGAACGGGTCCATGAAGATGGAGCTGGGATCCGGTACCAGCAGCATGTCGGACTCGTTGATGGCCTGGAAGCCGCGGATGCTAGACCCATCGAATGCCAGGCCCTCCTCAAACTTGTCCTCGGTGAAGTGCTTGGCGGGCAGGCTAAAGTGCTGCCACGTTCCCATTAGGTCGGTGAAGCGGATATCTACGATCTGAGCGTTCTCTTGTACGAATGCGACGGCGTCCTTCGGGGTCATCGTTCCTCCAAATGGAATCTTGCTCGCCAGAGGACCGGCATCACCGCTGGCCCAGACGAAAATTGGGATATCGCGCGCGGCGCTGCGAACGACTGGAACGATTATCTCACGAAACGTTAATGTTGTGGAGGGGCAGTGGCCCTGAAGGCTTCGGAAGTTCGGATCGTTCCCGGACGGTGCCCGTGGCGGTGCCCGGCTAGCTCAGGATTACGTCCCGTCCCGCCCTCCGCGCAAGGTTTGCGTCGGGACGGGACGTAATCCTGGGCTCGGGCCGATGGGAGGTTTGGTTGGTTCGGGGTCGAAAGTGAGCTTCGTCAACCTAGGGCGTTGGGCAGACGGCAGCATCCAACACCCCGAGAGAAATGTCCGCAGGACAACAAGATACGAGTTCGGAGCTGGAGTTGGTCGGACTGACTCTAGGACCATCCGGCCAGGTGCGACGAGTTGCTGCTGACCCTGCAGGCATGTGCGCTGGCGGTTCACGTAGCTCTCCTAGAGCAGGGCTTCCTGGCGCCACGGACCTTGAGCTGGGCGAGAGAAACGGCTGCAGGTCCTTGGTCACGGAAACCGGGACCAAGGACCAGAGCGACGCCTTCGCGGCGGCGCTAGGAGTGGCGCTCGCGTAGGTTCTGTGAACTTCATGTCACGGCGACCGTACAAAGTTCGGTCGTGCCGAGATGTCAAATGCGTTGCCCCGATGCGCATATGGCAGGATTGCATACCCGAGTTTCCCGTGACCACTTGCTTGGGCAGACGCCTGGCATAGGTTGTCTTGACTCCGCCAGAGCTAGTTTCTGACAATCCGGATCTGGGAGGCGGCACCGCGAGCCTTCCT
Organism: Fimbriimonadaceae bacterium; assembly: GCA_041742595.1. Lineage (GTDB taxonomy): Bacteria > Armatimonadota > Fimbriimonadia > Fimbriimonadales > Fimbriimonadaceae > JBGSIJ01. Next base: position 21,048 of record JBGSIJ010000040.1, read on the forward strand.
CCAAGAGGTCTTGACTTGGGAATTTACCGCAGCATAGGAGCGGCGCCACTCGCTGGTGGCTCAACTGTGGGGTGGGTGAAGCGGGCCGAGCAGAGTGAGCTTAGCTTTGCCAGCGGGCAACGGAAGCAGTATCCTGTCTAGGCTGTCCTTCCTTAGCCTGTTACCCTCGGCAAGCCGCTGACTCGTTTCTGTAATGAGCTCCCTGCGCGTTTGGACCGTCAGCAATTCCTCGTGCCTTGCGTCGACCTTGGCCCGGTACTGAGTACCTCTCCGTATACTTTCCGCTTCGAACGAGAGCATTTCTCGATCAAGCTGCTCTTGGATGGGCATACGCGCAGCCGAGCGGAGGAGGAGACCAAAGGGGTGCAGCACAATGTACAACGGGATAGTGAGGAGGTAGTGACAGCCAAACCCGCAGCCAAGGTCTGGATCAAAGGTTAGGTTTGAGCCTGTCTCACTGATTTGCTTGTTTAGCTCGGATAGCCTCTGCTTGTGTTGGCGTTCAGCAAGGTCCCATTCATGGATCTGTGCGACCTCCAGTTTCTTCACTTCTGAATTAATCCGTTGCGAATCTGCGTTCAGCTTGGACAACTCGCCACTAAGTGCTTGCAGTAGGGACTCCTCGAACTGAGCTATTGCGGCAAGTAGAGCCCTTCGTTGCCCCACTAATCCAATGTAGTCTCCCCTTGGAATCTCATCCAACATCTTGAGCAACTCACCTTCAGAATACGGGAAGGGTGGTGGCTCCAGATGCAGGTCTACCAGACTGTGGCGGGCAGGTGTAAGCATCTCCGCGATTACGCGCAGAATCGCCTTGCATCGCTCCTTTTCTTCCTCAGTGAGCCTATCCCTCAGGGCCTCGACACTAGCCCTCATTCCAGGAAGTCTTCCTCGTCAAGCATTTTGACCATCAGCGAAGGCATCACTCGAACGGCCTCCTCAAGTAGTGATAGGGCAGTGCTTGTCCTTCCTAGTCGTGCTGCATAGCGTGCCGCATCAAACAGTGTCAGAGGGTCTCGCTCAAGGACCAAGGATTGATATGCCGAATCGTAAGCTCCGTCGAAGTCCGCTCTCAAGTACCTCATGTACGCCAGATGCCGCAAGCACCTGCGATTCCACTCGACATCCTCGTCTTGTGACAGTCTCCTTGCGCGATCGAATGAGGCCTCAGCTTCACCTTCACTCCCAATTAGCTTCCACTTAAGCCACCCGATCTGGAAGTGCACAAAGTAGTCTTGGGAGCCGATTGGGTTTTCGGTGCAGCACTTGAACAAACGAAGGGCGTCGTTCCAATTGTCGGTTCGGTCGGATCCTTCCCTTGTCATGCCACGTTGCAGCCATTTGTCGGCTTCCGCTCGAATTTCTCTGGCGCTTGTTTCGTATGGTTTGCCTAACCGAACGAAAACTCTTTCGATGCTCTCTTGTTGCTGGAGGATGAGGTCGGCGAGGCTAACCAAGTCCTCATGCAGCACCGAGCTCATTTCTTGGATGGAGTGCCGAATATCGACCGAAAGAGATGCCAAATTGTCCAGCTTCGAGCCTAGGCCGTCGAGGGACCGCGCGACGTCCTGGTGCCCAGTCCAATTAAGGCGATCCAACTCTGAAGCATGCTTGGCTTGTAGGCACAGGCTAAGGGCCTGAAAGTCTAGCGCTTGCTGAGTGCTCTTGGCGATCCGCGCAAGATGGTAGTGGTTTTCGATATCTCGGGTCTCTTTTGCAAGAGGGGTGCGAGATGTGAAGATCAGCCGGGCGAGGTCCATTGGCTTGCTAAGCTCAAGAAGAGCATACCAACGTGCCTTGCTTCTGGGAGGGGCCTGGCGTGACCTTACTCCACAAAAATCCTGCCCATCTGGCCAAGTTGCCGGAGGGGCGTGTAGCCTGCGCCTACCTCAACACATGGCCCGCGGTCTCGTCTCGATGCTTCTTCAAGTACCGCATGAACGGAGTCCCGCCGGTCCCCACCGCGTGGGGGTTCTTCGGATCCGTTTGCGCTTGCTTGAAGATGTACGTCGCTGCGTACTCGAGGTGCAACGAGCGGAACCGCTCGACCCCATCCACGCAAGCATCGTAGGCCTCCCGCAACGCTCCGTCGCCACGCACGAACTCCCGCACCGAGGGCCGCGACTCTAGCTTCTCCAAGAACGCGTGATGCGCCGGAGGCATGTAGGTGCGCATTTCCATGAGATACGTCTTGAGCTCGTCTGGGTCGTGGAAGACCCCGAGCGCGGCATCCATGCACGTGATGATCGCGCTCTGCGCGCCCGTCTCGCCCCGGAACTGCTGCGGGACCCCGCCGTACTCGGCGACGCCTTCGTACACCAGGCCGTCCGGGAGGTCCGGGTGGTTCTTCCAGCCGTGGATGTACGGCCGAACGCGGTGATAGTAGATGTACGGATCGCACCGCTCCGGCATCCGGAGCATCGTCGCGTACATCCTCGCCAAGGAACCCGAGATCGCTTGCAGATGCCCGAGCAGAGCTTCAGGATCTCCAACCGCGTCCTGCGCGGCCAACAAGGAGTTTACGGCCTTGGCTGCGTGGAGTTCGATGTCCACGTGCACCAAGATGAACCACTCCTCGTCTTCGCCAGCCAGGAAGTTCTGGATGAGACCAATGTTGCCGATCTCGGGCTCGCGGCTCTTGTCGAACCTGTACCAGTTGTCAAGGCAGTAGGAGGCGTAGCTAAGCACGGGAGGCCGGCCCTCGTGAGTCGCCACTTCGTGCCAAGGCACCGCAAGCCGCGCCGGTAGATGCGTGGCGGGCCGCTCGCCGCCCCATACGTAGGCGTGGCCCAGGTAGCTCAGCAGCACCATGGCCCGCTTCCATTCCCGCTCGTTGCTAAGCAACTCGGTGGGGAAGGGAGGCAGGGCCTCCAGGTGACGCCGAACGTCGTCGGTCATCAGGAGTTTGGGGAGGCCGTGGGCGGCGTCTTCCCATGCGTCGAAAGCGATCGGGAGCCGAGCCAAAGGATCGGCCGAAGGGAGAAAGCCCCTCGTCTCGCTGATCGAAAACTCAGCGAGCGGGGCGGTTGAGGATGACATTCATCATTTCCTTGAACCCGCTTGTTGGCCGAGGACGACGCCCCAGCATCTTGGGAGCGGTGATGTTACCACCAGCGCTACGCGGCACATATCACGGCATAGCTGCACCGGGGCCGCCCGATCAGTCACGCGAACGCGGGACTAGCCCCGTAGAACTACTGCCCTAGACTTGTGACCGTGAAGAAGCTAGTTGTCTGTTGTGTCCTTGCCACTGTGGCGCAATTCTCCCATGCGATCCAGATCTTCAGCCTAGAACTCGACTCGGACCGCCTAGTGACCATCGAGTCGACGACCGGTCAAGTTTCTGTAGTTGGCAACCTTGGCTATGCCGGGATCATCGATGCAGACCTAACGTTCCACAACGGCAAGGTGCTCGCAGCGGTTGACCTCGACTTTGGGCTTGGGGGGCCTAAGCTGCTCGAGATCAATCCAAACACCGGTGCGGTCGAAAGCGCCAAAGACTTCCTGTTGCCTGGCAACTACTTGGACTACGTAGAGGGCATTGCATCCACTGGCACAGACGTGTACCTGTCCACGACCTGGAAGAACAGAACTGGCAACTACTACTCGGACGCCATCTACCACCTAGACCCAACCACAGGATTGGTGAGCTCTCCGACTAGCTTCTATCCGCAGTTCGCAGATGCAGACTTTGATGCGCTGGATGCGGACTCCTCAGGCCAGTTGTACGGGTTCAATGTTGAACCAGGTCTGTATAGAAAGGTCTACTCCTTCCCAGATCCCACCACGGCCGTGGAAGTTGCGGTCTACAACGACGCCGACTACTACCATCTGGACGACATGGTCCACGTCGGCACGACCCAGATCGGGCTGTCCAGCTACTTCCAGGACTACATCACGACGGGCTCCACCCTGGACGGGAGTGTGTCTTCCAGAGTGTTCCTCAGCGAAACCGGGGACTTCCGAGGAGCCGCGCTCGCTCCTGTTCCGGAGCCAGGCTCGATGCTGGTGCTCGGAGGAGCGATCGCGGCGTTCGCTCGACGACGTCGTTCTAGGTAAGTGCGAAGGCCTAGCCGCGCTTGCGCGCTGCTAGGCCGGCAAGCCCCAAGCCTAGCAGCGTCATCGTGGCAGGCTCCGGCACGGGGTTGATCATGGCTACGTTGTCGAGCCCAACCACGTCCAGCGTGGCCGTGGTCCAGTCGGCGTTGATCGCAAAGACGTCCAGGTTCGACAGAGCCAACTGGAACTCGGCCTGGGTGGCGTCGGTCCCCGCGCCGGTCTTCCAGCCGGACTCGTTGAGCCCGAACGCGAGTGGGGTGCCCGTCGGCGAGGGCGGAAGCGAAGCGTAGTAGAGAACGACCCCGTTGCCCCGGAGCATGGCGTTCGGATAGGGAATGACGTCGTTGCTGGCCGAGGACAGTTCGTACTGAATGACCCCGTCGTAGTAAGCCGACTTGTCTCCCAAGTACTTGGAGGGGGCTGCCAGGACAAACAGTCCGCCGCTTTGCTCGGTTGCGGAGATGGAGGACCCGGTCCAGGTTGGCGCCCAAACGCTGTTCACGGTGAGGGAGGGGAAGGCCACATCCACCGCCATCCAGCCGTCCGCGTCGTCGTCGAAGTTGCTGAACTCGACGGCCGAAGCGATGGAAGCCGAAGCCAACAAAGAACCCAGAAGGAAGACTCGCAAATTCACCATTGCAGCGCCCTCTACTGTAACTCCTACGCGGCCGAACCGCAAGACGAATCGAGCCCCCGACCGGTAGAATTCGGTTAAGGATGCCCACCAAAACCGTTCCCGCCCCTCAGCTCATCTTCGAGAAGTCCCGTGCGGGAAGAGTCGGCTGCAACCTGCCGGTCTGCGACACCCCCGAAGTCGATTTGGCTGCCGCCGTCGGCCCGACCCGGGAGCAACTGCATCTGCCCGAGGTCAGCGAACTCGACCTCCTCCGGCATTTCACCAACCTCAGCCACATCAACTACGGCATCGAGACCGGCTTCTACCCGCTCGGCTCGTGCACGATGAAATACAACCCCAAGGTCAACGAGAAGGTCGCGGCGATCCCGGGTTTCACCCACATCCACCCGATGCAGCCCACCGAGACGGTGGATGGCGCGCTGGACATCCTTTGGGGCGTGCAGGAGATGCTGTGCGAGATCACCGGCTTTGATGAGATCACGCTTCAACCGCTGGCGGGCGCCCACGGCGAGATGACCTGCTTGATGCTGATCAAGGCCTACTTCGAGGATCGAGGCGAGCATCAGCGCCAGATCGTCTTGGTCCCAGACTCCGCCCATGGCACCAACCCAGCTTCCGCCGCCCGGTGCGGATTCGATGTCAAGTCCATTCCGACCGACGCCGACGGCAACACCGACCTTGCGGCCCTGAAGAAAGCGTTGGAGGAAGTTGGCGACAAGGTCGCGGCCCTCATGCTCACCAACCCCAGCACGCTGGGTCTGTTCGAGCCCAACATCGAGGTCATCTGCAAGATGCTCCACGATGCAGGCGGCCAGGTGTTCTGCGACGGCGCGAACATGAACGCGATGGTGGGTAGCACGCGTCCGGGAGACCACGGCTTCGACTGCATGCACCTCAACCTCCACAAGACCTTCAGCACGCCGCACGGCGGCGGCGGTCCCGGTTGCGGCGCCATCGGGCTACAGGCTCATCTGTCTCCCTACCAGCCGGTTCCGGTGGTCCGCAAGGAAGTCGGCAAAGTGGTGGCGGACGACGATCGGCCCAAGTCGATCGGGCGTGTCAGCGCCTTCTTCGGCCAGTTCCTGATGGAGGTCCGCGCCTACACCTACCTGCGCGCGTTCGGCAAAGAGAAGATGGCGGACATCAGCCGCTATGCGGTCCTCAACGCCAACTACGTGAGGGCGCGGCTCCTGGACGTTCTTCCGCCCGCCCATGATCGCCCTTGCATGCACGAGTGCGTTCTGACCGCCGAGAAGTACAAGAAGAACAACGGGGTGCGCGCGCTGGACATCAGCAAGCGGCTAATCGATTACGGCTTCCACCCGCCCACCAACTACTTCCCGCTGATCGTTCCCGAGTGCTTGATGATCGAGCCGACGGAAACCGAGTCCAAGCAGACGCTGGATGCCTTCTGCGACGCGATGATCGCGATCTGCCACGAGGCGGAGTCCGAGCCAGACCTCCTGCACGACGCGCCTTCCACCCAGATCGTGGGTCGGCTCGACGAAACGAAGGCGGTCAAAGACATGAACGTGCGCTGGCGTCCCGCTTAGGGGAACCTATGCCGAACTACACGGCCTTCACGATCGATCCTCCCCGGTCCGGACCGGAGAACATGGCGGCCGACCTGGCGATCCTGTCCCAGGCCGAGAAGGGGGCGACCTGCTGCCGGGCCTACCGCTGGAACAGCCCGTGGGTGTCCGTAGGTCGGCACCAGGATCCCAACCGAGACTTGGTGTCAGGGGTCGTCCCGTTCGTCCGACGCCCCACCGGAGGGAAGGCCGTGCTGCACGGGCACGACTGGACGGTAGGCATGGCAATACCCCTTGCCCGATTTGGAGTTGGGTCGCGTTCGCTAGGGCCTCTCTACCGACGAATCGTCGCGCCGGTAGTAGACGCTTTGTCGCGCTGTGGTTTGCGCGCCTGCCTGGCGGAGGAACGAGGAGCGGTTGATCGCTTTGCGGGCACGGGCGACTGCTTCGCAATTCGCGCTCCGCTGGACATCGTCGATCGCTGGACCGGCCAGAAGCTCGGGGGCTGCGCGTTACGGGTCACCGACTCGGCGGTGCTTGCCCAAATCAGCATCCCCGTTGGCTCGGCCCTGGTTCCGCCGGAGTCCGTGATCTTAGGAGCCAAGGTGGAGAGCTACTTCGGCGAGGATGCAATCGAGTGGTCGGATGGCTTCTTCCCGGAGGCCATGGGGCAAACCTTCCTTGCGTTCGCGCGAGATGCGCTATCGTAGGGCATGGGTTTCATCCAGGAATTCCGTGATTTCGCCGTCAAAGGCAACGTGATCGACTTGGCGGTTGGCGTCATTATCGGCGGAGCGTTCGGCAAGATCGTCGACTCGGCAGTGGGCGACCTATTCATGCCGGTGCTCGGCAAGGTCACCGGCGGGGTCGACTTCAAGGCGCTCTACGTGCCCCTGGCGGGCCAAGCGTCGGGAATGCCGTTCGAGGAGGCCAAGAAGGCGGGCGCCGTTCTTGCCTACGGGGCGTTCCTCGATGCGGTCGTCCAGTTCTCGCTCCTGGCCTTTGCCGTCTTCCTGATGATCAAGGCGATCAACAAGATGCGCTCCCAACCTGCCCCCGCGCCTGCGGAACAGGTTGCGCCTCCGGCTCAAGAGGTCTTGCTGGCCGAGATTCGGGATCTGCTTAAGAAGTCTGCTTAAGGCCATATTCTGCCAAGCCGGGGAAATTCCCGTCATCAGAAGTCTGTACGGGGTGCCAGATTCGGGCCATTTAGGTTGTGCGATCTGAGACACTAAAGACCTCCATGGCACCCAAGTACACAAGCGCCGCCGAAGCGGTCAAGCTCATCAAGTCCGGTAATCGAGTGTTCCTCCACGGAATGGGGGCTTTTCCGCAGTTGTTGGCCGATGCGATGGTGGATCGGGCGGACGAACTTCACGATGTCGAAGTCGTCCATTTACACACTGAAGGCCGAGCCCGATACGCCGACCCCGAGTTCCGCAAGAGCTTCTTCGTGAACAATCTGTTCATTGGTTCGAACGTCCGCAAGGCGGTCGACGATGGACGTGCGGACTACGTGCCGATGTTCCTTAGCGAGATCCCGGACGCGTTCCGCCGGGGTGTGCTTCCGATCGACGTGGCCATGATGACGGTGACCCCGCCGGACAAGCACGGCTACTGCTCGCTTGGCGTGAGCGTCGATGCTGCTCTGGCCGCCGTTCAGTCTGCGAAGCTGGTGATCGCCCAGGTGAACCGGCATATGCCTCGGACCCATGGCGACGGGCACGTTCACATGTCTCGATTCAGCGCGATGGTGGAGAGCCATCATCGGCTTCCCGAGCACGTTGCCGAGCCTCCGAACGAGATCGAACTGGCGATCGGCCACAAGACCGCCGAACTGATCGAGGACGGCTCTACCCTTCAGATGGGAATCGGCGCCATCCCGAACGCGGTTCTGGCCTCGCTGCATAACCACCGACGGCTGGGCATCCACACCGAGATGTTTAGCGACGGCGTGGTCGAGCTTGCCCAGAAGGGGGTCATCACCAACGAGGAGAAGCCGGTCCATCGCGGCAAAACGGTTGCCGGATTCATCTCGGGTTCTCAGCGGCTGTACGACTTCGTCGACGATAACCCCAACGTCATTCTTCTGGACATCGGCTTCGTAAACGACACCTCGGTGATTCGCCGACTCCCTAAGATGTGCGCCATCAACAGCGCGGTCGAGATCGACATCACCGGACAGGTGTGCGCGGACTCGATCGGCGACCGCATCTTTTCTGGCGTAGGGGGCCAGATGGACTTCGTCAGGGGCTCCTCTCTCTCCAAGGGAGGCAAGCCGATCTTCGCCTTGCCTTCGGCCACGGCGAAGGGCATTTCCCGAATTGTGAACCAGCTTAAGCCGGGAGCAGGTGTTGTGACGACCCGCGCCCACGTCCACTTCGTGGTCACGGAGTACGGCGTTGCCGATCTTTACGGCAAAAACCTGCGCCAGCGGGCCACCGCCATGATCGAAATCGCCCATCCGGACCATCGTGAAGCCCTGGAGCGAGCGGCCTACGAGCGCTTCAAGCGCCACGAATAGATCCGACTACCCTTGACATGCCCCCCAAGGGTCCTGATACTGAACCCCAATGAACAAGCGGATTGGTTTGGCAGGGCTTATCGGAATGGCGCTGATCGGTTGCGGAGGCGACCTGATCGGGCTTTCGTTTGGGGGGGCATTCCAATCTCGGCTCGTCGCCGGATCGTCGGCGGCTGGAAGCGCGGACGGCATCGGGGCGAAGGCAAGTTTCAGCAACCCGGTAAACGTCGCTGCCGACTACAACGGCAACATCCTGGTCTGCGACTATGATAACGACCTCCTTCGCGTGATCGACACTAAGACGAACACGGTGCGAACGTTGGTCAAGGACCCGAAGTTCAACCGCCCGTTCGGCATTGTGGTCACGACGGATGAGGAGATCTACGTCGAGTGCGATGGCAACGACCTTGGCGAGCGCAACGCTACGACCGGAACGATCTGGAAGGTGGACGCAAAGTCTGGCGCCCTCAAGCTGATCAAGCGAAACATTGGCCGCCCCCGTGGCATCTGCGAAGTCGAGAGCGGGGTACTTGCCCTCTCCGACATCGTCAAGAATACGATCTCCATTCTCGATCTTGACACGGGAACGATCTCGATCCTGGCCGGGAAAGAGGGGTCGTCCGGATTCAAGGATGGGGCGGGTAGCGAAGCCCAGTTCTCCCGACCGTACGGGATCGCGATGCTGAACAAAGACATCATCGTTGCCGACCAGGACAACAACGCGATTCGGCGCGTAACCCAGAGCGGCGTCGTTACGACGTTGGCCGGTCTGGGCACCGCGGGCTACAAGGATGGGGATCGCAAGATCGCCCTCTTCAACCGACCCCAGGATGTTGCGGTCGATTCCGAGAACCGAATCTTTGTTTCCGATCACGACAACCATCGGATTCGCCTGATCACGGGCTCATCCGTCAGCACGCTTGCCGGAGATGGTGGTGCGGGCTACAAGGAAGGAACGGGCACGGCTGCCAGATTCTTCGGCATGGAAGGGATCTGCTTGGCCTTTGACGACACAGCCCTCTACGTCGCAGACGGGAACAACGGAGACGGCGGGCCTTTCAACCGCGTGCGCTCCATCTACCTCCGCAAGTAGCGCCTCGGCAGGAACCGTAGGAAGGGTGACGGCGTTGCCCTTCCTACCCGTGCCAAACCGCCGCCTTGTCTGCTCGCTCTTGCTCGCCATAGCTACGCTCTATGTCGCCGGCTGGGGGATTTACGTGGTCAAGAGTTCCCTGGGGCTCGACTTCACTCTCGGGCACAAGGGCGGGCTATTCCCAGGTAGCGATGCCGCGGTTTGGCATCTCAAGGCCGTTCTTCGGGGCTGAACTTAGGCTACGCTTTACAGCATGTTGCTCGTGGCCGTCACCGGAGACGTGGGCTCGGGCAAATCATCGCTTCTGGAAGCGACCGCGACCCGATTGCGCGAGCACGGAAGATCCGTTGACGGCTTCGTGATGAAAGCTGGGCCGCGGCCCCAGGCCGATCGCGGGGCGGACCGCTACGACCTCGTGTGGGTGGCCACCTCTGACTCCCTCCCCTTCGCGGGACGGGTTGAAGGGGGTTCCGTCCCCTACCAGTTCAACGACACGACGTGGGAGCGGATCAGACAATGGGCGGGGGGCGCGCCATCGGCGGAGGTGTTGTTCGTCGACGAACTAGGCAAGCTGGAGGCCCAGGGCCAAGGCTTCCTCGCAATCTGGCCGCAGCTTCAGGGCGCGCGTGTCCTCGTGGCAGGAGTCAGGGAGTCTTCTCTGACCGAGATCGAGGCCAGGATAGGCCGCCCCTTCGACTTGATCGTCAGGGCTGATGAACCAAAGGCTAGGGAACTGCTCCAAACCGTTTGCGCAGAGGCTTCGGACTGGGAACGGATCGGACTCTATGGCGCCGCCTCCGGCGGCCTTGAGATGAGCCTAGGGTCTGCGCTCCACGGGGTCAAGTTTCCTTTTGTGGGCGCGATCATGTCCAGTTCCCAATGTGCGGTCCTAAGCTGGGCAGGGGACGGCCTTGCCCGCCGAGAGAGGGTGGTCTGGGTGTCCACGATCTCGGCGGGACTCAAGGCGCTCTCTCCAGCCGGAAGCCGGCTCGGGCCAATGCTTGCGATCACGGTGCAGGGGATTCTCTTTACGCTGGCTTCCCGAGTCCTGGGGTGGAACCGTTTTGGACTGTTTGCCGGAGGTTTCCTTGCTGGGGCTTGGGCAGCCAGCCAGGGGTTCTTCGTGCAATACCTCTTCATGGGGAAAAGCCTGGAGAAGGCCTACGACACCGTCCGAGCATGGATGTCTCGCCAGATGCACATTGAAGCCCCGACCTTGCCCCTGCTGATACTCGGGTTGGCCGTGGCATACGGCGTTGTGGCGGGAATCTCGACGACCCTCGCGCTCCGACGTCCTGCCCCGGACTCAAAACTGGGAGCCTGGGCCAAGCGGACCCGCTCCGCAACCGAAGCCCCGCCAAGTCCAAACCTGGGTCAGGCCCTTGGCATGGCCCTTCGCGACTTGGCCCGCCCGATGTTCTGGATTCCGGTTGTCCTAGTCTCAGGCATCCTGGCGGTGTCCGGCTCGAAGTGGGAGGAGTCGCTCTGGGTTGCTCTTCGTGCGGTAGCGGTTGCCCTGCCGCTGTTTGCGGGCGTCCGGATGCTGAATCCGCTGCGGATCTCGGCGTGGCTGAGGCGCAGACGCCATTGGGGCCCTGCGTACGCCCTGGAAAGTGTTCTGGGAAGGCGCGGCTAGATAGCCTGAGCGGAAGCTTTAGCTGCCCTACGGCGGGCAAAGTAGAACACCGCAAGTCCGAGACCGACCACGCCGCCGGTGCCCAGGCGAGCCATGCTCGCTACGAATTGCACCGTCTTGAGCTGAAGGGGATAAATCCCCTTCTCCTTTAGATAGTCGTCGCTTAGCAACTTGGATCCGTCGGGGCCGGCTTCCGGAAGAAATGCCCTCTCGTCCGAGATCACATACATTTGGGGGGACCCGATGGGCCGCGTTCCTCCCGCCCCGGTGTCGTCGAAGAGATCGGCGGCGGAGTCCCTTTCAACCCGCTGGGCCAGCACGGCGCGCCCCGCGTAGGAGCTTTCCACGGCGAAGCTTGCCATGAACCCAACCGCCCCAATCGCCATGAGAGCGATGCCGAACCGGCCCAAACGGCTCACGTTACTTCGCCACCGCGTATGCGCTGAGCGAAATGGCGACCTCGTTGCTCACCTTTCCGGCGGCTTGGGAGGGAATGACCACCCCGTAGTCGCTCAGCTTGATCTTGAAAGTCGTGGAGACCTGCACGACGTCGCCATCGAAGCCAGCCGCCTTCGTCGCCTCGCTTGCCGCCCGATACTTCACCTTAGCGTTCGCCGTGATCGTCTTGGTGATGCCCTTCATGGTGAAGGAGCCCGTGACTTGATAGGCATCGTTGCGCTGGCTCTTCACCTTGGTGGCGACAAACGTGATCGTTGGGTACTTCGAGGCGTCTAGCCATTGGGCGCCGCGCATGTGCTCGTTCCGCGCCGGAATGGCGGTGTCCAAAGAGGCCACGTCGACGACGATCTTGCCGTTGCCGGTCCTCTTTGCCGGGTCGAAGTTCAGGGAGCCGGAAACCTTGGTGGTTCGACCCGTAAACGTCTCGAACTCGGTGTTGCTCTCGACGGTCGCGAGGTTCCGGTACTCGAGGCGATCGCCGACGACCGTGAAGGTCTTGTTGGCGGCAAAGCTCGTGGAGGCAAATGGGAGGGCAGATAGGGCAAGCGTGATCGATCTCATAGCGTTCCCTATTGTCAACGCCTCCAGAGACGAAATCGGTTGTATGCGGCCATACAGTTGGGTGAAACGGGTAACTGTTACGACGTGCCAAACGGATCAACCGAGGAGTTTGCCTACTGGGAGGCCGCCCTCGAGCACTATCACCACGACCGCGTCGACGATGCTTGGCGACGCATCTCGGGTCGTGGCATTGGCGAAGCGGGAAGCTACTTGCGGTGGTATCGGCTCATTGAAGCCGAAGCGATCACGCGCCTCCAGAGCGAGGTCCGCGAACTGCGCCCGTGGCTCCGTCTAGAGGTGGTCCCTTCCAGCGTCCAGATGCTGCAGCCCTCCCTTGAAGACGATGTCCTCTCCTCGTGCGACTGGGTTGCGGAGCGGCTGGGCTGGCAGCACGGCTCTCCGACGCTTGTGAGCGTCCTCGCTAAGGAGGCGGATGCCGAGTGGGCGGTGAACCCCTACGGCTACTGCACGGACAAGGCCGAGTTCGACAAGATTTGCTTACCGGAGCACCTCCTCGAGGACAGACGCGAGTTCCGGCAAGCGATCGCCCACGAGTACGCCCATGTCGTGAGCCTGAACCTCTCCGGCGGCCACGCTCCCCGATGGCTGGAGGAGGCGGTCTCCGTCCTTACCGAGGGCGAACCCGACCCCGAGGCGCTTACCCTGTTCCAGGATGATCCAGATTGGTGGCTTGACCCGGACGATCTGGAAGCCAGCTTCTTCCTCGATGCGGACGATGAGGACGCCGAAGACGAGGTCTGGATGGCTTACCAGCAGGCGGGATGGATCGGCAGGTACCTGGATGAGTTCAGCCGTCCCGGGGTCCTCAAGGAACTTCTGATCCTCCACTCGGAGGAGGGAAGTCTCCGAAACCTCAAACTCGCCCTAACCGGCAGGAGCCGAACCGATCAGGCGCTGCGCGACCTGTTCGGTTTCAGCGTTCCCGAGCTCTTCCACCGAGCCTATGCGGCACTCCCTCAGAAGCTGTAGTCGCCGTTGTGCGCGTCCTCGATGTAGCGGGCCAGCACGTCCACGCTCGCCTGAACGTCGCCCTGGTGGACGGTTTCGTTGACGGTGTGAACGTAGCGGGTTGGAATCGATAGCGTGAACGCAGGGATTCCGCCGTTCAGCCGCTGCACGCCACCGGCGTCGGTTCCACCACCGACCAGAACTTCAAGCTGGTAGGGGATCGAGTTCTTGATCGCCAGGTCCTTGAAGTGCTTCACCACCTTGGGATGGCAGATCAGCGAACTGTCGAGCACCTTGATCGCGGTGCCCTTCCCGAGCTTGGTGACGTGGTCGGAATCGGGGATTCCCGGGATGTCGTTCGCCAACGTGATGTCAAGGGCGACTACCACATCGGGCTGAATGCCAGACCCCGCCGCCGTCGCGCCGCGAAGGCCGATCTCTTCCTGAACGGTTGCCACGGCGTACACCTCAACGTCGTTGGACTTGGCGGCCTTCATCGCCTCGATCATCACGTAGAGGCCCACCCGGTCGTCCATCGCCTTGCACGTGAGCAGTTCGCCCATCTGTTGGAAGGTGCGATCCATGGTGACGGTATCGCCAACGTTGACCTTTGCCTTCACCTCTTCTTCGGTGAGGCCAAGGTCGACGTAGGCGCTCTGCACTTCAGACTTGGCGCCCTTCTCGGCTTCGGTCAGTAGGTGCGCGGGCTTGGTGCTGAAGACAAGCAGGCCCTTCAGGTCGCCGCTCTCCGTATGCACGATCACGCGCTGGGAGGCCATCTGCCGAGGGTCCCAGCCGCCAAGCGGATGGAGGCGCAGGAAGCCGCCGTTCTCGACGTAGCGCACGACGAACCCGATCTCGTCCATGTGCGCGGCGATCATCAGCTTCTTGGCGCCCCGCTTGCCCTTCTTCCAGCAGATCAGGTTGCCCATCCAGTCCGTGCGGACCTCGTCGCAGATCGGCTCCAACTCCTTGCGGACGATCTCTCGAAGGCGGTCCTCCTGTCCGGGGGCGCCGTGGGCTTCGGTGAGTAGCTGAAGGAGGGGAAGATTCATGTCGTCGGTTTACCCGACCCGGCAAACAATCGCCCGCGCGCCACGGCTACACTCGCGGCATGGGATCTGTTCACGTCCGGCCATACGAGGACCGAGACTTCGAGGCGTTCGCCCGTATCCGGTCGGTGACCTACAACAACAACGTTCCAATCGAGGCAGAGCAGATCGCCAAATCGCTCAAGCTCGCCCGCGGCTTTGTCGCCGAAGTGGACGGAAACGTCGAGGGCGAGTACGTGGTGCTCGACATGACGTGCTGCCGATCCGGGGCCGTGCTCAGCTGTGCCGGCGTCGCGGCAGTGGCTGTGCCACCGGAGCGAAGGCACCTTGGAGTGGGGATGGAGATGATGAAGCAGTCCATCCAGCTGATGCACCGCGAGGGCACGCAGATGGCAAGCCTCTATCCCTTCCGAGACGCTTTCTATCGCAAGGCCGGCTACGAGACCTGCGGGATTCGGTACGCCCTGACCGTTCCCAACGGTCGCTACCCGAAAGTTCGGGCAGACCTGGAAGTGCGGAGGATCCCCGTTTCCGAGAGGGCCCCGATCTTGGCCTGCCACGAGGCCTTCTGCAGGGCCCGATCCGGCATGAGCCTGCGCACCGACACCCTCTGGCGCCGCGCCGCGGACGAGGAAGGGCACAAAGCGATCTATGCGGCGGGGGACCCGGTGGAGGCCTACGCGATCGTCGAGCATAAGGTCGAGTTCTGGGTCCCGCAGACCGTCCATGAGTTCGTCTGGACCACGGAGCGAGGCTACCGAGCCGTTCTGGCCACGCTCTGCGCCATCGGAATCAACAAGACGGAACTGACCTGGTTCGAGCCCAGCGACTCGCCGTTCATCGCTCGTTACCTGGACCAAGGCATGAAGCTCGCGGTGGAACAGCGTGTGATGTATCGGGTGGTCGATGTTCCGGGCACGTTGCGTGCCCTCAAGCCAACCGCCTCGGGCGAGTTCTGCGTGCAGGTGCTCGACGAGGTCGTGCCCGATAACGTCGGGCCGTGGACCGTCCGGTACTCGCCCAACGGCGTGGAAGTCCAGAAGGGAGGCGATCCTGATCTCGTGGCGGACATTCGGCCCTGGACGCAGGCCTTCCTCGGCGAGCCTAGCCTCCAGAACCTGATCCGGAACGGACTGGTCGAGGTTCGGCAGCCCGAAGGGGCGGCCGCCGCGATGGCCTTGTTGCTCCCAAGTCCGACCACAAACCTCGACTTTTTCTAGCCCGCTACATGCGGAACATGCTGAATCCTGGCGGTTGAGGTGGCGCGTACTGTGAGGCCTCGATCCCAAGCGCCAGTACCTTTCGGGTGTCGACCGGATCGATAATCCCATCGTCCCAGAGGCGCGCGGTGGAGAAGTACGCAGAGGACTCGCTTCCGTACTTTTCAAGGATCGGCGCCTGGAACGCGGCTTGCTCGTCCAGAGACATCAGTTCCTCGTCGGCCTTGCCCGGCGACCGGCCGGCAAGCTGATCGAGCTTCACTCGCAAAAGCACGTTGGCGGCCTGCTCCCCGCCCATCACAGAGATTCGCGCGTTGGGCCACATCCACAATTGCCGGGGGCCGAACGCGCGCCCGCACATCCCGTAGTTGCCGGCTCCGTAGCTCCCACCAACCACGACGGTGAACTTGGGAACCGTAGCGGTGGACACCGCCGTGACCAGCTTTGCGCCGTTCTTGGCGATCCCCTCGTTCTCATACCGCTTGCCCACCATGAAGCCGCTGATGTTCTGGAAGAACACGAGCGGGACGCCCCGCTGGCAGCAGAGCTCGATGAAGTGCGCGCCCTTGAGGGCGGACTCGCTGAAGAGAATCCCGTCGTTGGCCAGCAGGCCCACCAGGTGCCCCTCGATCCGCGCAAACGCACAGATCAGGGTGGAGCCGTAGTTGGCCTTGAACTCGTGCATTCGGGAACCGTCTAGCAGCCGGGCCAGGATTTCGCGGATCGGCATCGGCTGCTTGGCGTCGTGGGGCAGGAGGGAATAGATCTCCTCCGGTGCGTAAGCCGGGGCCTCAGGCTCGGCGTCCAGCCGAGGGCGCCGTGCGGGCTCCCCAAGCGACTCGACGATGTTTCGAACGATCGCCAGAGCGTGGGCGTCGTTCTCGGCGAGGTGGTCGGCGACTCCGGAGAGGCGAGTGTGGACGTCTGCTCCGCCCAACTCCTCGGCAGTTACCTCCTCGCCCGTCGCGGCCTTGACCAGCGGAGGGCCACCCAGGAAGATGGTGCCTTGGCCCCGTACTATCACCGTCTCATCGCTCATCGCCGGCACGTACGCGCCGCCGGCGGTACAGGAGCCCATAACCGCCGCGATCTGCGGGATTCGCTGCGAGGCCATCACCGCTTGGTTGTAGAAGATCCGGCCGAAGTGTTCCTTGTCCGGAAAGACCTCGCTCTGCAACGGGAGAAAGGCGCCGCCGGAGTCCACCAGGTAGACGCAGGGAAGGTGGTTTTCAAGGGCGATCTCCTGTGCGCGAAGATGCTTCTTGACCGTGATGGGGAAGTAGGTGCCGCCCTTCACGGTTGCGTCGTTGGCCACCAAGACAACCGGTCTGCCGTGGATCGGCCCGATGCCGGTGACGATTCCCGCCCCGGGAGCTTCGTCGCCGTACATTCCGGTTGCGGCCAGCGGGTTGAACTCCAGGAAGGGCGCGCCCTCGTCCAGCACGGCGTAGATCCGCTCCCGTGCGGGAAGCTTTCCGCGCCCTCGGTGCTTCGCAAGGGCTTCCTCGCCGCCTCCCAGGAGGGCGCGCCGGGTCCGGGAGCGGAAGTCGTCGAGCTGCTCGAGCACCAGTTCGCGATTCCGTCGGTGCTCCTCGTCGTTGAGATTCACGCGGGATTTGATCGAATCCATCTGCGCCGGAGGATACCGCGCCACCTCTTAACGCCAACCCGCTAGACTAGTGCACATGAAGCGCGGATATTGGCTCCTGCCCTCGTCACTTCTAGGTCTAGGACTTTTCTGGGCGACTTCGCAACCGTCGTTCGCGGGAGCAGGCGCTGAAACGATTCCGCTGGTGACCGGCAAGTTCCTCACCCCACTCGGCTCCCATGCCCCGGTAGGCAGCTTTCCGGCGAACCTGATTCTCAGCCCGGACGGGAAGTTTGCGATCAGCACCAATGCTGGTTTCCGCCAGCAACTCAGCGTCATCGATGTTGCTTCGGGCAAAGTCGTGAGCAAAGTCGACGCGAACGGCGCGGGTGACGACAAAAAGAAGGAGGCCCTCTACTTCGGATTGGCGGCCCAGCGGCTAGGGGGAAAGACGCTGGTCTACGCGAGCAAGGGTGTTCGTGACCGAGTTGGCATCTACGAGCTCTCTGCGACCGGCTCGTTGACTTTTGTTCGGGACCTAGTCTGTCCGGCCGCCCCCGGTGGAACACCCAACTTTCCCGCTGGGCTGGCTCCCACCAGCGACGGCTCCCGCCTTGTGGTGGCCCTGAATGAGACCCACAAAAACAGCGAGTACAAGGGAAGGCTGGGCATCTTCGACGTGGCGAACGGAACGATGAGCCGCATGGATGGAGTCCCGGGCTACCCCTTGGGCGTCTCGGTGGTCACCCGCGGCGAGGGGATGGACCGGATCGCCTACGTTGCCAGCGAGCGCGACGGGGTGGTGGTCGAAATCGACTTCATGGCGCGCAAGGTGTTGCGCTCGTTCCGCACGGGTGCCACCCCCGCATATCTGACCTTGGACAGCCGCCAGCGCCGCGTGTTGGTTTCAAACTCCGGCAGCGACACGATTACCTCGATCGACCGAGCCACGGGTCAGATGAAGAGCCTGGTTGTCCGGCCGGCCGCCATGCGCGGGCTTCCGACGGCAACTCCGCTAGGACTGGGCTTCAGTCCCGACGAGAAGCGGTTGTACGTGGCTTTGGCGGACATGAACGCCCTCGCGGTGGTCGATGCGGAGAAGATGACTCTGTTGGGATACATCCCAACCGGCTGGTATCCCACCTCGGTGGTCGCAACCAACGACGCGATCCTCGTGGCAAACGCGAAGGGCGACCAACGCCGGAACCCCAACGGGAAGCCCGTGGGGACCCTGGGACAGTACGCGCCCAATCTCCTGGAGGGAACGGTCGCTCGGATTCCAAGGGGGCAACTTGAAGCGAACCTGGGTTCCCTTACCAAGACGACCTTGAGCAATAACCTCGTGGAGAACGGCAAGATCCAGAGCTTCCCATTCCACCGGCCGTCTGAGATCGAACACGTGATCTACGTGGTCAAGGAAAACCGCACCTACGACCAGGTGCTAGGCGACCTGAAGCAGGGTAACGGGGACCCTAGCCTGACCCTGTTTCCGCGAGATGTCACTCCGAACCAGCACGCCCTGGCCGAGCGGTTCGCTCTCCTGGATAACTTTTACGTGTGCGCGGAAGTGAGCGCGGACGGCTGGAACTGGTCCACGTCCGGCCAAGCCAACGAGTACGTCCAGAGGAACACCGTGACCAACTACAGCGGTCGGGGACGCTCCTACGACTTCGAGGGCTCGAACTCGGGCGTGGCGGTAGACCTCCAAGGCCTGCCCAACGTGGCCCGGGCGCCGGGTGGATACCTTTGGGATCTTGCCGCTAAGCATGGGGTCAGTTTCCGCAACTATGGCATGTACATCGGGTTCGACGATCCAGAGGACAAGCGAATGGGAGACTCGACCCGCACGAACTCCTCCCTAAACAAAGTCTTGGCAACCAGCACCGATGCCGACTTCCGCCGCTACGACCTCAGCTATGCGGACAGCGACGCCTGGAAGGTCCACGGCCTCGACAAGGCGCCGCGCCAACTCGCCGAGTTCGGCAAGGATCGGGCCCCCAGCCGGATGAGCGCCTGGTTGCGCGAGTACGACGAGTACCTGGTGAAGGGCCAGATGCCGAAGTTGATGCTCCTGCGTCTTGGCAACGACCACACCGCTGGCACCTCTCCCGGCGGGTATTCGCCCCGGGCGATGCTGGCAGACAACGACTACGCCGTCGGTCAACTCGTCGAGCGGGTGAGCCGAGGACCTCTCTGGGGCAAGACCGCGATCTGCATCCTAGAGGACGACGCCCAAGCCGGGTACGACCACGTCGATTGCCATCGCAGTATCGCCTTTGTGATCAGCCCTTGGACCAAGCGGTCGGTTGTGGACTCACGCTTCTACAACACGGACAGCATGTTGCGCACTATGGAGATGCTCCTCGGCCTGCCACCCATGAATGGCAACGATGCCGTGGCTCCTCCGATCGATGTGTTTGGCAAGCGGGCTGAGAACCTGGAGCCCTTCCGGGCAATTCTGCCGGCGAAAGCCATCGTTGGAGAAATCAACAAGCCCACCGCCTATCGGGCCAAAGATAGCCAGCTTCTCATCAACCGATTCGAGGAGGAATCCCTTCCCGATATCGAACTGAACGACATTCTCTGGGGTTCGATCCGGGGGGCCAAGACGCCGCGCCCGCCGGTGATTGGGCGGGTGAGCCGGGATTAGCGAGAAATCGTGGGCCGCTGGGCGATAGAATCCGTCTGTTAACTTATGTCCGCTCAGCGTGCCCTTGCGGCGGTGATGTTCACCGACGCGGTTTCATTCAGTTCCCACGTGGGGCGGGATGAGGAGCAGGCGCTCCGCGAGATCGAGGAAGATTTCGCGCTCATGCGGGACCAGTGCTCGCAAAACGGCGGGCAAGTCCTAAAGAGCATGGGCGACGGCATGCTCATGGTGTTCCTAAGCGCCCAGAACGCCACGACTTGCGCCATCGAGATTCAGCGGCGACTCGGGCAGAAAGCTTGGACCAATGTAGGCAACCCGCTTCTGCACAGGATCGGAATTCACCTCTGCGACGTTCTCCTCACGGAAACGGATGCCCATGGCGATGGGGTGAACGTTGCGGCTCGGCTAGAGAGAGAAGCGCCACCGGGCGGGATCGCAATGTCTCAGGCCACGTACGATGTGGTCCGAGGCAAGCTGCCGGTCCGGGCGAACTTCGTGGGCGAGCGCTACCTCCGGAACATCATCGAGCCGGTAAGGATTTGGGAGATACCTCCCGTTTTCGCGCCGACCGCCGACCAGATCGAGGAAGCGCAGACTTCCCGTGCCGACCGTAACCGCCAGAAGGAAGCCGCAAAAGGCAACCCTGCGATGGTAGTTGCCCTGGTCTTCGTGGGCGCGTGCGTTCTGTTTGCGGCCGGAGTGATCTGGTTCAAGTCGAACGCGCCTGCAGCCGTTCAGAGCGAGCCCAGCCAGGTTTCTGTCGAAGACGCCGCTCCGCCAAACCTTGACGCGCCGCCAAAGAATGGGGAACCCGCGCCCATTGTGTCGCGTCCGCTTCGAGTCGGCCCAGATCCGAGTAAGCCCAAACCGGACGCGGGGGACGACGACGCGCCGCAGACGATGTTCACGGAGGAGCAAGCCGAGGCAAAGGCCGCCTATGACCAGATGCGCGAGCAGCTGAAGCCGGAGTACCAGTTCGACCAAATGTTGGCTTGGCTGGAAGCTCAGTCATGGTCCAAGACGCCCCTAGGCAAGCGCGTGGCGGGGCACTGGCAACGTCTCCTGTCCTTCCGCTCGGGAGTCGAGGCCGCGATCGCTGCAAGAAGCGCAGCTAGTCCGCTGGAGTTCCGAGCTAACGGCGGCGTCGCCAAGATCTGGCTCATCCAAAGCGGACAGTTCGGAGTGCTTTGGCCAAACGGCCAGCAGGACGCACAGCCGATCACCCAGCTTCCGCCGGCCACCCTGTTCGAGGTGGGCAAGGCCGCCTTGGAGTCTGACCCTGGCGCTAAGGCATGGAGCCGTGCCTTTGCTCGCGAGTACGGACTGACCCCCGACTAGCCGCGGAGGAATTTCGCAAAGGCACCGGCATCAAAGGTCGAGCCCTGGAACACGCGAATCGGCTTTCCGTCGGCGTCCGCGACGATGTAGTTGGGGAGCGTCGTGGCCTTGGTGAGTTCGACCATGAGCTTCGCGTTGGCCTCATCGGCGGCAATGGGGCGATCCGTGTAGAGCTTGGCCCGGGCCATTTTTGCCAACTCTGCCTCGACCGCCGGGTCTGGGAAGATCGTCTGCTCCATCTGGCGACAGTTGGTGCAGGTGACCCCCGTAAAGTCCATGAACACGAGCTTGGATCCCGCCTTGGCTTCCGCCTTGGCTGCGTCCAGAGTGTCGTGCCAGGAGAGCCTTTCAACCACGGAGCCGGTCTTTCGACCCGGGTACGGGTCAGGAGGCATGAACGCGCTCATCACGCCCAGCGGGGAGCCCTGTATCGCGCCCAGGAGGTAGATCGAGCCCGCAAAGGTCACGGTTCCGATCCCGTACCGCAACTTGCCAATCTTGGCCGTCCCCGAATCGAAGGGAAGCTTCATCCAGCCCAACAGGTAGAGCGCGGCGATCACGAGAATTGTCGACCAGATCGAGAGGAACACCGGCCGGGTGATGAGGCCCAGCATCCAAACCAGGTCCGCATTGCTCAAGAACTTCACCGCCGCCGCCAGTTCCAGGAACCCCATGTAGGCCTTGACCGTCCCCAGCCAACCGCCGGACTTGGGCATCTTCGCCAAGAACTGCGGGAACATCGCCAGCAGGAAGAAGGGAAGCGCGAACGCCGAGCTGAATGCAAGCATGCCCAGCAGAGGGTAGAGGATGTCGCCTTGAGCCGCCGTGACGAGGAGCGTGCCCACGAACGGTACCGTGCAGGTGAAGCTCGTGAGCGTGAACGTCAGGCCCATCAGCACGGCCGGCAGGATTCCCGAGCCGCCCTGGTTGCCACCAAACTTGTTGACCATCCCGCTCGGAAGCTTCAGTTCGAACATCCCGAACAGGTTCAGGGCTAGAAAGACGAAAAGGGCGGCAAGCGCGAGATTCAGGAAGGGGTTGGTCGCCAGGCGGTTGATCCCGCTCGCACCGAAGATCACCGTTGTGAGCAGCCCTAGAAGGGTGAACGTGCCAATGATTCCCAGGCTGTACGCTGCGGGTCCCGCATACCGGTTGGCTCCCTTCTCCGCCTGTTTGGAGAAGTAGCTCACGGTGATCGGGATCATCGGGAAGACGCAGGGGGTAAGGAGGGCCAGCAGGCCCGCCGTGAACGCGAACCACAGGTAAGGCCCGATGCCGGATTGCTTGGCCTTGGTGACGGCGGTTCCGAACTCGTCGGACGCCTCCTTGGTCTCCGTCGCCTTGGGCGCCGGGTACTTGCTCTGGTACTCGTCAGGGAGCTTTGTTAGCGCCGCGATCCGGTCCGGGCGCGGCTCCCCGGGAGCGACATCGAAGACGACCTTCACCGGATGGTTGGTTGGGAGCGCGCAAGTTTTGTCGTTGCAGGCTTGGGAGCGGGCAACCAGGTTTAGGGTCACCTTGCCCTTGGCATCGGCGCTGACTTGGATCGGAACCGCGAAGGTCGCCTTGCCTCCATGCAACCCGACCTCCAGGTTGAAGTTCGGGTCGAGTTTGACCTCCGGGTTAGGCTCCACGGGATCGCCGTTGGTCGTCGCCGGGCCGCTCTCGATTCTGAAACTGGTAGCGGTGGGGCCATCCTTGTGCTTGGTCAGGGAGTAGATATGCCACCCCTCCTCGACTTCGGCGGTCATCAGCACCTGAGTGGACTCTCCGGCCCGAACGTCGCCCGCCGATACCTTCCCGCTCCACTTAGTGAAAGAGGGCAGCTGGGCAACCGCGGAGGAGCCCAAGGCCGACACCGCAATGGTGATCGTCAAAAGTGCGCGCAGAATTCTCATCGATCGTACAAACCCAACGGTTACTACGCTCCCAGCGTTCCCCGGAGCCACTCCAAATTGTTGGCGACCATCTCGGCATGCCAGTCGTGTCCACCCGGATAGGTGATCAGGCGCCGATCTCCGGGCAGGGCTTCGAAAACGGCACGCACGGTTTCTGGCCGACAAGCTGGGTCCTTGAGGCCCAGAGATACCTGACTGGCTACCCGGCACTCGGTCGCCACGTTGACGGTATCGAAGTAGGACACCGTGTTGGTTACTCTCTCCATCCCGAGAATTTCAGACTCGGCAAGGTCCTTCAGTTCCTTCAGCGGATAGCGATACACGTTGTGGGAGAGGGTCTTCCCGATCTCGCCAAGGAACGGCATATCCGCGACTACCGCTTTCACCAGCGGACACCAGGCTCCCAACCACAGCGAGATGCCGCCGCCCTGGCTCATGCCCATCGCGGCAAGCCGGTCCTCGTCTGCCTCGATCTGGAACTGCAAGACTCGAAGGGCGATCACGGCGTCCTGAAACATCCGCCGGAAGATCCAGGTTGTCGGGTCTAGCGCTCCTTCGGCGAAGTAGCCCCGGCGCGGCTCGTACTTCTCTTGGTGGAAAGGTCCGTGGCCATGGAAGTTGAAGCTTAGGCTCACAAATCCAGCCCGAGTTCCGTAGGCATTGGGAAGCAGCGATTCTCGACCGTAGGGTGGAACCCACAAAAACGCGGGTAAGCGAAGGCCCACGCCCCAAGATTCCGGCGTGGCTATCCACCCATGAAGAGGGGTGCCCGCGACCGACCGAAAGGCAAGGGTTTCGACCTGGAATCCAGGGAGATCGAACTGATTGCCGGTACTCCGCTCCACGTCCAACGGAGCGTGCAACGCTTCGTCCGCCGCTTCCTTCCAGAAGGCGGCAAAGTCTCCCGGGAGGCTTGGGGCGATGCCCACCCTACGCGCCGACGGCGCGCTGGAGCGCTTCAACGTGCAAACCGGTCGTCATCAGCCAGGCCGTCGCGCGCTGGATCTCTTCGATCGGCCCAGACAGTTCCAGCTGGATCCAGCCGTAGTCGGTGTCGACATTGGCCTTCACGATGTTCACCTTCACGTTGAACTCCTGGGAGATCCGCCAAATCCAGGGTTCGCCAACGCTGTCCCGGCCTGCAGTGATGTTGAGATCGACGGTAGCCATAGTGCGATCGTAGGATACCGCGCCGCCCGCCTCCAAGACGGAACGTATAATCTACTGATGATTGACCGCGTTTTGGTCTTCGATACCACCCTCCGCGACGGCGAGCAGAGTCCCGGAGTTCGGCTATCCCTTGAGGAGAAGCTCGAGATCGGACGCCAACTCCAGGATATCGGGGTCGACATTCTGGAGGCCGGGTTCCCGATCTCCTCGCCCGGCGACTTCCAGAGCGTCCACCGCCTTGCCGAGGAACTCCAAGACATCACCATCTGCGGCTTAACCCGCGCTCGTGACCGGGACATCGAGGTTGCCGCCGAAGCCCTCGCGCCCGCAAAGCGGCGCCGAATCCACACCGGGCTTGGCGTGAGCGACAACCACCTTCAGCACAAGCTCAAGATGACCCGCGAGCAGGCTCTTGAAATGGGTGTCAGCGCCGTCAAGAAAGCCCGCCAGTTCACGGACGACGTCGAGTACTTCATGGAAGACTCCGGCCGCGCCGACCTGGACTACGTCTACAAGGTCGTAGAGTCTGTGATCAACGCCGGCGCGACGACCATCAACGTTCCAGACACCACCGGCTACACCTACCCGAACGAGTACTACCATCTGATCCACACGATCATCTCCAACGTGCCGAACAGCGACAAGGCCGTGTTCTCTTGCCACTGCCACAACGATCTCGGAATGGCTACCGCGAACACCCTCGCCGGGGTCATGGCAGGAGCGCGGCAGGTCGAGGTCACCGTCAACGGGATCGGCGAACGCGCTGGGAACACCGCCCTCGAAGAGGTCGTTATGGCCCTCCATATCCGCAAGGACAAGTTCGGCGTTGAGTCTGGCATCGACACAAGGAAGCTGCTCGAGACCTCTCGTCTGGTTTCCAGACTGAGCGGAATGATCGTCCAGCGAAACAAGGCCGTAGTTGGGCAGAACGCCTACGCCCACTCCAGCGGGATCCACCAGGACGGCGTCCTCAAAGAGCGGTCCACCTACGAGATCATCGACCCGACCCTGGTCGGGGCAGAAAAGAGCGAGATCATTCTAACCGCTAGGTCGGGTCGCCACGGTCTAAAGCACCGCCTCCAGGAGCTCGGGTTCCTGTTCAACGATGAGCGCTTCGAGCGCATCTACGAGCAGTTCCTCAAGGTCGCCGATACGAAGAAGGAAGTTGGGGAAGAGGATCTCCGCGAGCTGGTCGCCGCGTAGCCATGGCAATCGTTGCCGCCGTGCTGGACGCCCGAGAGAGCGAGATCATCGCCTTTGTCGTGGACGCATGCCGGCGGCGCCTTGATCCGGACCGCGTGGTCTTGTTCGGTTCCCGAGCTCGCCGAGACCATTGGAAGGCTTCCGATTTCGACCTGTGCGTGTTCGGCACTACTGCAAGTAGGGCGGCATGGACTGAGCTCCAACTTGAACTGGACGAGCATGCTCCGACGATGCTCGCTCTTCAAGTGCTGGATGCCGAGCGGTTAGGACCTCAGATTTTGAGCGACATCGAGAAGGATGGGGTGGTGGTCTATGCCCGCGCGTAGCCTCGAGAACTTCCGGCGGTGCCTGGCTAACCTGCGCACAGCCCTTGAGACGCCGATCGTCGATGATCGAGACCTGGCGGGGGTCGTGAAGCTCTTCGAGCTGGCCTACGAAACGGGTTGGAAGGCCCTCGGATCCGCATTGAGGCTTGAGGGTCACGCTGTGCCCGGCTCAAAGTCGGCGTTCCGCAAGGCAGTACAGCTGGGATGGCTGGAGGACTCCGCGGACTGGGGAGAGATGGTTCAGGCACGAAACGAAAGCGTCCACATCTATCAGCCAGAAGCAGCCCGATCTCTTGCCGAGGACGTTCGCACGCGTTACGTTCCCTTGCTTGAGTCGCTACTGGCTCGATTGGCAGAAGGCGACCAGTGAACTCGCAGTTTCGGACCTGGCAGAATCAGGTGAACCAGATCATGGTCGCTCGAGTTTTCGACACGCCCGAAGGTGTCGAAGTCGTCCTAGAGCGCATTACCCGTGTCGATTACAGGCAGGAGTACGAGGCAGGCTACTCCGCCGAGGAAGCAGTAGCGCGAATCCTGGGGAACCGAGCACCGCTGCGAGACTCGGGCCGAATGGGGTCCTTCTTCGCCCGCACCGTTTCCCGAATCCTGAAGCGCGCCCGCTAGCTCAGCGGACAACGGTGAAGAGAGCCGGATCGCAGGGGGCATCCACCTTCACGTCGACCTTCCAGTCGCTGACCAGAATGTCGGCGGGAAGTGATTGGCCGCTGGCAACGCGGAACTCTCGCTTCTCCTCGATGCGGTAGGCGAGCAGGTCGTACTCCTTAGAGATCGTCATGGCGATCGTTCCGCTCACGATCTGACCCGCGTTTTCGCGCCACTTTCCGGTGATCCGGTAGCCCTTGGGATCGACCGCCAGCGTGAGGCCAACCCATTGGTCGCGCAAGAACAGAAGGTCTTCGCGCCGAGACACGATGATGTCCAGCGGAGCGCTCCGATCGATCATGGTGGCCACCCCCGCAAGGTAGATCGCCTTCACGTCGAGCAGCTTTCCGTTCGCCTCGACCGGCTCCGCGAACCGATAGACCGGGCGTTCGCCGGACGCCGCCGCTTCCGGGGCATTGTAGGTGAAGACTTTCCCATCGCTCGTCAACAGGAAGTCTTTTTCAGAGCGGCCCACCTTGGTTTGGCGCAGATAGACCTTCGATGGCTTCTCGTACTGGAGTTGGGTGGCGATGGTGACCGAGGCGGTCTTGAAGCTCTGGGTGAACTGGATCGTCCCGACCGCAGACACCGCCTTGCTGTATCTGCTCAGCATTTGGGAGACCACTTCGCCTGCCGTTGGAGCGGCTTGAAGGATGAGCCCAAGGGCGATGGCGCTTAGCATGTTAGGTCTTTTTCTCCCACTTCACATCGGAGACGCCCGAGAGGTGGTTCGCGGTTCGGGCGGCGGTGAAGAGCCAGTCGGAAAGCCGGTTCAGGTACTGGAGGACTTCCTCGCGAACCGGCTCCTCGTGATGCAGCAGGAGCACGGAGCGCTCGGCCCTCCGACACACGCAACGAGCTTGGTGAAGGGCCGCCGCAAGAGGGGTGCCCCCGGGAAGAATGAACGCCTTCAGAGGCGGCAGTTCTGCCGACTGTGCGTCCATGCTGGCCTCCAAGAAGGCCGTGTCCTCCGGGTCGATCGACTCTAAACCAAAGCCCGGAGCGGCAAGTTCGGCTCCAAGATCGAACAGTCGGTGCTGGATCTGGGCGAGGGGACCATCGAGGCCAGCGGGAGGAAGTAGCGTTCGCGCCATACCCAGCCCGGCGTTCAACTCGTCGACCTCGCCAACCGCGTGGATTCGGAGAGAGGTCTTGGAGATTCGCCCTCCCCCAACCAGCCCAGTCTGGCCGGCGTCGCCGGTGCGCGTGTAGATTCGGCTCATTTCGACCTCAGAACCATGAGAACAAAGCGGGGAAGTGCCGCAACCTTGGAAATCTTCTTGGGGTTTGAAGCGAGGCGCCAGAGCCACTCCAAACTGAGCCGCTGGAAGACCTTTGGAGCCCGCTTAACCCGACCGCTGTACACGTCGAACGAACCGCCGACCCCCATGGCGACCTTGGCCTGATGGAGGTGCTTGGTGGCCATGATGAACTTCTCCTGGCGAGGAATTCCCATCGCGACAAACAAAACGTCTGGCTTGGCTTCGCCAACCAAGCGTGCGATTTCCTCGTCTTGGTCCTTGCGGAAGTACCCGTGGTGCGTACCCACGATCTGGCATCCCGGGTGCTTGGCCCGCAGGTTCTGGGCTGCCTCCTCCGCAACACCCTCGGCCGCGCCCAGGAAGTAGAGCCGAAGTCCGCTCTTCGCACTATCAGCGCAAAGATGCGCAACCAACTCCACGCCGCTTACCTTCTCGGGCAGGGCCCTGCCTGCGCGCTTGGCAGCCCAAAGCACCCCAGCGCTGTCGGGTGTGATCAGCGAAGCCTCTTCGAAGAGCCGAGCCACCTCGGGGTCTTCTTGGGCAGCCACGATCATGCTGCTGTCTGCGGTCAGGACCAAGTGGAACCCATCCGCCTGCGCGAATCCCCGGATCGCTGAAACCGCATCGTCCATGCGCACCCGATCGACCGGCATGCCGAGGATCGTGACTCGGTCTAGGACTTTTGGCGAGGCTGGCATGAACAGGTGGAGTCTACCAAGGCCGATTCGGGCCATTCACCAGGTGCCCCGGCGATAACGATTCGGATATGATTCTGCAAACCGTGGTTCGTAGACGATCACGGAGTTCGTGCCCAGGAGGCACGACGCCAACGGAGGCTATGAATTGAAAAGAACGGCGTTTACGCTGATTGAACTTCTGGTCGTCATCGCGATTATCGCGATTCTGGCTGCGATCCTCTTCCCGGTCTTTGCGCAGGCCAAGGCGGCCGCCAAGAAGACCTCGGCACTGAGCAACCTCAAGCAGAACGCGCTTGCGGTCTTGATGTACAACAACGACAACGACGACACGTTCGCGCAGAGCGCTTACTGTCTCGGCACGCCCAACGGCTACGTGATTCCTGGAAGCAACTGCCAGGTCTACTCGGCCTACGACGCGATCTACCCGTACACCAAGAACAAGGACATCTACCTTGATCCAGCCGATCCGAAGTCGATTCCCTGGAAGACGGTGCTCGCGGGCCTTGGCCTCCAGCCCTTCCAGAACGGAGCCAGCACGATCGAGTTTGCGAGTTCGGCCCTGAACTTCGCGATCTTTGAGGATCCGGGCGTTGGCCCGACGCTTGGCGGGGCGGACCCGGTGTTCAACGCGGGAGCGGTGAGCGTGCCAGCCGAGACCGCGATGTTCTTCAGCGCGCGTTACGTCAAGTTCAAGGGACCCAACGACGACGTGCCGGAAGCCCGGCGCGGCGACACCCCGAGCTACTACCAGCCCGGAAGCCCGTTCTCGGCCCAGAACTTCGCCGGCACAGCTCGCCACAGCGAGTCCATCCTGATTAACTTCGTGGACGGCCACGCCAAGTCGTTCAAAAAGTATGCGGGTCTTCCTGGTATGGCGCCGGATACCAACTGGTCTGGCTCTGCGAATGTGATCCAGGTCTATAACCTGCCGTACGACGTGAACGGCGTTCCGGACGTCGTTGCCGAAGGCAAGCCCTAACCCAGCTAGCGCTAGACCCGACAGCCCCCTTCCTCGCGCCCCGGCCCGAGAAGGGGGCTTTCTTGTGGTTAGAAGATCGAGCCGGCGAAATCCGCCAGGTTGCGTCTCCAAACCATCCAGGCGTGGCGGCCCGGCGTCTCCAGATAGGTGGTCTTGACGCCCTTCTCTTCGAGCCAGGTGTTGAAGCCTCGCGCAAAGCCGATGAGCCCGTCCTCGGTGCCGCAGGCGATCCACAGGAGCTTCAGCTCCTTGTTCACTTTGCTCGCGTCCAGGTTAGGGAAGGCATCTCCAGGCTCTCGGGCGGGCAGGCCTCCGGAGCTGAATGCGCCCACATACGAGAACTTGTCGAGGTTCTTGAGTCCCACGTAGAGGCTCTCGGCTCCGCCCATCGAAAGCCCTGCGATCGCCCGACGCCCCTTCTCTCGACTCACGCTGTAGGTGCGCTCCACCATCGGTA
The DNA here is from genome assembly GCA_041742595.1 of Fimbriimonadaceae bacterium. Classification (GTDB taxonomy): domain Bacteria; phylum Armatimonadota; class Fimbriimonadia; order Fimbriimonadales; family Fimbriimonadaceae; genus JBGSIJ01. The sequence goes on from JBGSIJ010000040.1 coordinate 51,022, forward strand.
GAACCTCGGTTAGGAGCGCCTTGCCAAAGTTCTCGAAGCTCCGTTTCGTGAAGTCCTGGTCGCGAAAGGCGCGGTCCACGTTCACGAAGTTGGGAATCCCGTAACCAAGCGGCATCACCACGACCATGGGCTTGGCCTTGCCTTCGGCGATGAGCGAGTCGAGGATCAGGTGCGCTTTGCCGACCGCCGTCCAGCCGTCGGCGGTATCGGAGAAGCCGTGCAGCAAGTAAAGGGTTGGGTACCTGGCGCCGGCCCGGTAGCGGGGAGGGGTGTAGACGTAGAAGTCGCGGTCGTCGCCCACGATCTTGGAGCGGTAGGCGTGCCGATGGACCACGCCGTGCGGGATGTCTCGTACCTCCCAAGGCTTGGGAGGGGAGCCGGGGACCAGGACCATGTTGCTGGGCCAGATGAGGTTGGGCTTCGTCAGCGGGTTGCGGGGATCCAGGCGGGTCTCGCCGTCGGCGTTGAAGCTGTAGCCGTAGAGGTCGGGTGGCAACGCGGGCGTGGTCACCGACCAAACGCCGTCGGCGCCCTTGGCCATTGGCCGGGAGTCGTAGCCCTCTAGGCTCAGTTCGACCTTGGCCGCGGCCACGTCTTTGAAGCGGAAGGTCACCGTTCGATCTGAGTGGACCTCGGGCGAACGGACCGGGCCTTGGGCAAGGCCGCCCGCGACGGCGGAGACGAGGAGGGACAGCACCATGATGCCGCCATTCTATCCCGACCGATCCGGCGGAGCCGTTGCCATGGAAATCCATGGCATGAATCTGTTGGCCCTAACCACGTAGAATGGTAAGAGATGAGCGCAACCGCTGTCGCCAAGAAGATTCGCATCAAGGTCCTTCGCCAACAGGACCAGAGCTCCGCTTCCTATTGGGAAGAGTTCGAGATCGAGAACAAAGACAAGCTGAACGTGATCTCCGCGCTCATGGAGGTTCAGAAGACGCCGAAGACGGTTGCGGGCAAGGACGTTCGCCCGCCGTCCTGGGACGCGGCCTGCCTTGAAGAGGTTTGCGGGTCCTGCACCATGAACATCAACGGCGTGGTGCGCCAGGCTTGCACGGCGCTGATCGAGGAAGTGGCGGTCGATAAGGGCTCCTACCTCGAAGTCGTGCTGGAGCCGATGAAGAAGTTTCCGGTGATCCGCGATCTTCAGGTGGACCGGAGCAAGATGTTCGAGAACCTGAAGAAGGTCAAGGCTTGGGTGCCGATCGACGGGTCTTACGACCTGGGCATGGCGCCGCCGCAGGACGACCATGTTCGGCAGCTTCGGTACGCGCTTTCGCGCTGCATGACTTGCGGATGCTGCATGGAGGTTTGCCCTCAGGTGAACGAGAAGTCGGCGTTCGTTGGCCCGGCGGCGATTGCTCAGGCTTTGCTGTTCAACCTGCATCCGGTGGGCGAGGGGCTGCAGTCGGATCGGCTGGACTTTATGACTTCCGAGGAAGGCGTGACCGGATGCGGCAACGCTCAGAACTGCGTGAAGATCTGCCCGAAGGGCGTGCCGCTGACGCGGGCGATTGCGCAGATGAACCGCGACACCACGGTCTACAAGATCCGCCGGTGGGTGGGTCTCGTAAACTAGGCCCGTGGCGCAGACGTTCTTCTCCGTTGGCTCGGTTCCGTTTCGGTCGGACCGGCTTCTTTTGATCGCGGGTCCGTGTATGGCGGAGTCGCTCGAGCTTTGCCTTCGGGTGGCGGAGACGATGGTTCCGCTGGCCGAGAAGCTGGGCGTGGACTACGTGTTCAAGGCGAGCTACGACAAGGCGAACCGCACCTCCGCGAACAGCCAACGCGGGGTTGGGCTGGACGGCGGCCTGGCGATCCTGGACGCGGTGAAGCAGCGCTTTGGCGTTCCCGTGACCACGGACGTTCATCTGCCGGACCAGGCGGCTCCGGTTAGCCAGGTGGCCGACCTGTTGCAGGTTCCGGCGTTCCTTTGTCGGCAGTCGGACCTGCTTCAGGCTTGCGCCGAGACCGGGAAGCCGGTCAACGTCAAGAAGGGCCAGTTCTTGGCGCCCCACGATGCGGAGAACATCGTGAGCAAGATGCGCGCTTTTGGCGCGGCCGGGACCCTGCTGACGGAGCGGGGAACCACGTTTGGCTACAACGCCCTGGTGGTGGACATGCCGGGCCTGGAGACGATGCGCTCGTTTGGCGTGCCGGTCTGCTTCGACGCGACGCACTCGGCGCAGCGGCCGGGGGCGGGGGGCACCGCTTCGGGGGGCAATCGAGACGCCATCCCGGCGCTAAGCCGGGCCGCCGCCGCGGTAGGGATCGACGCGCTGTTCATGGAAGTCCACCCAGACCCGGAGCGAGCCCTCAGCGACGCCGCCACCCAGTGGCCCCTCGACCAGGCGGAGAAGCTTTTGGAGAGGGTGTTCCGGGTTTGGGAAGCCGGGCGGGATTGACGATTTACGATTGACGATTGGGGGGCGACCCTCGTCGGGATTGACGATTGACGATTGACGATTGGGGGCGACCCTTGTCGCGATTGACGATTGACGATTGACGATTGGGGAGGGGCCTTGGGGCTGACGATTGGGGAGGAGGCGACCCCGTGGCGGTTGGCGGTTGGGGATTGGGGGCCGATACCGGGAATGGGCAGTGGTAGATGGTCGATCGTCAATGGGCTTGCTGTACGGTTTGGGGCAGGAAATTACGTCCCGTCCCGCCGTCCGCAGAAGGTTTTCGTCGGGACGGGACGTGTTTCTTGGTTGGCGACGGGGGCTGTCTCGGATGGCTCGGGTGATCGGGTTGGGCCAGGAAAATATCATCATCACGGGCTCCGCGCAAGGTTTCTGGCTGTGATGGGACATTTCTGTGGAGGTGTCGTCGGGGCCGGCAGAGGGGGCCTTACCTTCCAGTTGGGGGAGGGGCGGAAGTCAACCAGTCGGAAACAAGGAAGCCCGCCGAAGCGGGCTTCTCGGACCCGTGTGACCGGACCTATTTCGGATATCCCCCATTGGGGGACAGTGACGACGGTTCTCTGTTTCCAGAGTTCCTTGTTGAGGGGACCCGCCGGCTCGTATCAGATACATTGCTAGAATAGCATGTAGGGGACACTTAGTCAAGACCGGCATGAGCGACTACATTCTTGGACTCGACCTCGGTACCAACAGCGTGGGATGGGCGGTTGTTGATGCCACCCGCGACGCAGAGGGACGCTTGGTGCCAACAGGCTTGCGGGATTGGGGATCCTGGATTATGGGCGACGATAGCATCGACCAGGATGCCACGACGGGACACGTCGCAACGAAGAGGCAAGAAAGGGGCGTACTTAGGCGTGCCCGGCGAAACCTTCGGCGCAAAGGGCAAAGACGTGCGGCACTCCTGCAACTCTTGGTACCGGCAGGAATCCTGCCCGCTGATCCGGTGGAGCGCTCCACATTCCTCAGCGATCAGGGGACTCGTGAGCGGCGCACCGATCAATACACGCTACGGGCCCGCGCCGTAAACGAGCGCCTGGACCTCCCAGAGTTTGGCAAAGTTCTGTATCACCTTCTGCGTCATCGGGCCTATTTGTCGACCCGCGACTTGATGGCTGGCAAACCGACAGGCAAGCCAAAGGAAGTCAGCGAGGACAAAGAAGTACGCGACATGCTGGGCAAAATCCAGAGCCTCCGCACCCGTCTCCGCGAGTCAAATGCCGCTACCTTAGGGTGCTACTTGGCGCAGCGGCGCGAGGAAGACGATCGACGCCTAACACGCAGCCGGACAGCCCCCTATCGGCGGAATGGAGAGAAGACCGACAAGAAGCGAGAGGGCGGGGAACGAGCGGACCGCTGGCTCGTGCAGGACGAGTTCGACGTCGTTTGGAAGAAGCAGTCCGAATTTCATCCGGTCCTTTGCGCCCCAGCCTTCCGAGAGCGAGTCTTTGAGGCCATCTTCAAGCAGCGCCCTCTATCGAACAAGGCACATCTGAGGGGGCATTGCTCATTTCACGGCAAGCATCCGCGCGCTGCTCGGGCGAGTCTGGTTTTCCAGAGGTTTCAGATTCTTCAGTTCCTGAGTTCGATCAAGGTGGTTCGACCAGGCGACCAGGCGGGGCGATGGCTATCCGGCGAGGAGCGGCTGAGGCTGGAGGAACGATTGATGGCAGTGACCGAACTCACTTGGCAAGAGGCGCGTGAAGCCGCCCAACTCCCGGAGAACGCACGGTTCCGGGAGGTGGACGAGAACGGAACGGCGCGTGGGCGCAGCATCTGGAAGGGCAATCGGACGGCCTTCGCACTTGCAGATGCGATTGGGGCCAAGTGGTTCGAGTTGGACGAGGCCCAGCAGGAGTCTCTAGTTACCGATCTGCTCACCATTCGTGACGGAGACGCGAAGTACCGCAGGCTGACAAAGCACTGGAAGCTAAACGAAGACGAGGCGTTTGCAGCGATGGAGGCCCGCCTGCCAGCGGGATTCGGACAGCTCTGCAGCAAGTGCTTACGTCGGATTGTGCGCGCCATGGAATCCGCACCAGATAACCTGACCTACGACGCGGCACTGGCTTCGCTGGGCCAGGCGCACACCTCCACGGTCCGCGATCTGCCGGTCGAGTTCGCACCATGGGCGGTCAAAGACCTGGGCAATCCAGTGGTGACGCGCGGGGTGCGCGAGGCCGTCCGCGTCGTTCTCTCTGCGGAACGAACCTATGGGCCGCCTGCCGAGATCCGACTTGAAATGCCGCGCGACCTCACGCGGTCCAACAAGCAGCGCGAGAAGCTAATGAAGCAGAACGAGGAACGGTGGAAGCAGAGGCGAGCAGCGCGTCTGTTTCTCGAGAGCAACGGTGGTCCCTACGGAGCGGAACGTCGACAAGTGGCTTTTGCTCGAGGAGGTTGGTTGCCGAGATCCTTACGACCCTCATAGCGGAACGTACGGGCCGGGTGATCTGGATGAGCTTGAAATCGATCACATTGTCCCGCGCTCAGTCAGTTTGGACGACAGCTGGACAAACAGGACGGTGACGAGTTCCCGAAACAACCTTTCCAAGGGCAACCTGACTCCCTTCCAGTTCCTGCGCACCAACCCAGAGCGCTGGGAGGAGGTGAAGAGTCACCTGAACAGCCAGGGGCGGAACCGCTTGCCCCAAAGCAAGCGAGAACGACTCCTGTCCGAAGAGGCTCCAGACCTTGACTCGTTCGTCGGCCGCCACTTGAGCGATGCGCGGGGAATCGCGGCCAAGGCTAAGGAAGTGCTCGAAATGCGGTACCCGGTCCAGGTTGCAAACGGGCGGGTCACCTCAGAACTGCGGAGGAGATGGGCCCTGGATCAGATTCTGCCGCCGAGCGAGGGCGAGATCGAAGCGCGCAAGAAGCGGCGCGACGGTGCGAGATTCTCTTTGGCAAAGGGAAGGGAGGACCACCGGCACCACGCGGTCGATGCGCTAGCAACCGCGCTTACGGATCGGCGAACGCTGCAATCACTGGCCAAGTACTTCCAGTCGCGGGATGGGCGTCCAGCATCGGAACGGAAGAAGGTGTTTCTACCGTTGCCTTGGCCAAGCCTGGCCGAGGATGCGAGGGCGATGATTGACCAGGCAGGGGTCAGGTTCAAGCCGCAACGCGGCGTTAGAGGAAGCTTGTTTCTGGAGCAACCGCTCTCACAGGCTGCACTAGATGCCAAGAAGATTGGGATCAGGCTGGGTGAGGCAGTTGAGTGCCAGGCTGTTCCGCTCGAAGCAGGGAACTACCGTGCCGTAGTCGTGTCTGGCAAAGTCGCTGCTGTATACCGAACCGATTCTAACCACCACGCAGTTGTCTGGCGCAAAAGAGCCGGCGATGCCTCGTCATCAACAATGCTGTCCGCAGTTACGATGCGAGAGGCCTCCTTGCGGGCTCGGGTTGGAGGTGAGAACCTCTTTGCGAGTGAGCAGAACTCCGATGGCTTTGTGCCCACGCTACACCTATGTCAGTACGACCTCGTATCTCTCCATGACTCGCCCAGAGTTTTCCGGGTAGCAGGAGTTTCGGCAAACCAACTTGTGCTAAGGGCGGTCGAACAGGTTCCCGAGGGGCGTGACCGCAAGAAAAAGGACCCGAGAACTGGTGAGGTTGTGATTCGAAGGGGTGGTGCGGTGCCCGATATCTACCTATCCGGTGCCACGTGCTCGAGGATAAGGGTTCGATGGCAGGTCGCACCCGTCGGAATCCTGATTCCAGCGGAGGTCAACGAGTGATCCGTCGGGTCATCACGGTGTCCTCACCGGGCAAGCTTTTTCTGCGGGACAACTCGTTGGCGATCTTCCAGGACGGGCGCGAGGCGGCGCGGATCCACTTGGAGGACATGGCCATTCTGATCCTAGAGGGAGAGGGGATCGAGTTTACGGCGACATTGATGGCGGCGTGCGCGGCGGCAGACGTGGTGGTCGTCACGTGTGGCCCCAACCACCTACCTTGCGCATATCAGGTTCCGTACCCGGGCCACGGGCTACATCCACAAATCCTACGGGGCCAATTCGGGGCGACGCTGCCGACGAAGAAGCGGCTTTGGGCTTGCTTGGTCCGGGCTAAGGTACGCAACGCGGGGTCCGTGTGCAAGGAACTGCTGCGGAACGACTTTGGACTCGTAGAGATGTCGGAGAGGGTCGTGAGCGGAGACCCGACAAACATCGAGGCCCAAGCGGCAGTCGTCTCGTTCGGAGTTCTCTTCGGCGATGAGTTTCGGCGCGACACAGAGGCCGACGGGCTGAACTCGCTGCTGAACTATGGGTATGCAGTCTTGCGGGCGGCGGTCGCCCGAGCGGTGGTAGGGGCGGGGCTAGACCCTGCGGTGGGGGTATGGCACCGGAACCGAGCAAACGCCTTTGCGCTCGCCGACGACCTGATCGAGCCCCTAAGGCCCCTCGTCGATCGGCGGGTGTGGCACTTGGCGCAGGGCAATCCGGGGCCCAGTCTGAATCCCCCAACAAAGCGAGAACTCGTTAAGGTTCTGGGCGAGAACGTTCGGTGGAAAGGGAAGAAAACCCCGGTACTGGTTGCGCTCGAACTGTTCGCGGCAACTTTCCGTGATGCGTTGCTGGACGGCAGAAAAGAGGTTCCATGTCCTCTGATCTAGGAGGCGCCGAACACCGGACCGCGCCCGCCCAGTATAAGCGCGACCTCTTTGGGGCATTTCGGGCCATGTGGGTACTTACGCTCTTCGACCTGCCAACAACCACCAAACAGCACAAGCGGGAATACGTGAAGTTCCACGACTACTTGCTCGACGCAGGGTTCGTCATGCTGCAGTTCAGCGTGTATGCCCGAAACGTGCCCAGCCCTGAGCGGGCGAAGGTGATCGAAGACGACCTCAAAGAGCATCTACCGCCGGCCGGAGAGGTCCGGGTGCTCAGCCTTACCGACCAGCAGTACGCGAGGATGCGACTCTTCATCGGAAAGCGCAAGGGAAAGGTGGAGGAAGTGCCCCAGCAATTCAGCTTTTTCTGAAAAGAGCCAACCTGTTCCAGGTTGGATTCTCCCCTTTTCTAGGGGAGAAAGAGTGTATCTGATAGGAGCCGGTCCGGTCGCCCCAACCCTTGCGCGGAGGCCTACGATTGCTACGCGAGTGTATCTGATAGGAGCCGGTCCGGTCGCCCCAACGGGCCGGAGAGCGTCTCGAATAGAACCTCGAGTGTATCTGATAGGAGCCGGTCCGGTCGCCCCAACTCGTGCGAAGCCGTGCTAACGGCAATCATGAGTGTATCTGATAGGAGCCGGTCCGGTCGCCCCAACAGGGTGGCCGTGGTGGCGGTGTCGCCGGTTAGTGTATCTGATAGGAGCCGGTCCGGTCGCCCCAACTGAATCGAAGGGGTGGTTGGGCTCTGATGAAGTGTATCTGATAGGAGCCGGTCCGGTCGCCCCAACAAGCTTTCCCGGGGACCCGCAAGAAATTTAGTGTATCTGATAGGAGCCGGTCCGGTCGCCCCAACAGGAGACCGGCTGGGAATGCTCCGCTGCGAGTGTATCTGATAGGAGCCGGTCCGGTCGCCCCAACCGTTCAGCACGGCAGAGCACGCGGTTTATCAGTGTATCTGATAGGAGCCGGTCCGGTCGCCCCAACGAGGAGTGCGAGCGCGTCAAGGCGGAATACAGTGTATCTGATAGGAGCCGGTCCGGTCGCCCCAACTCCTTGGCGTGAACCCACTCTGAGACCTGAGTGTATCTGATAGGAGCCGGTCCGGTCGCCCCAACCGGATTCTGACGCGGTCGCCGACGCTGAACAGTGTATCTGATAGGAGCCGGTCCGGTCGCCCCAACCGCGCTCATGATGGGGAGGCCAACGATGTTAGTGTATCTGATAGGAGCCGGTCCGGTCGCCCCAACTAGCGTTCAGCAATCCCGCCAGAACGTCTAGTGTATCTGATAGGAGCCGGTCCGGTCGCCCCAACTCACAACAAGGCGATCCCGCCCGAGGGCACAGTGTATCTGATAGGAGCCGGTCCGGTCGCCCCAACGCGTGTAGGCGGGACTCGTGCGTGAACCTGCAGTGTATCTGATAGGAGCCGGTCCGGTCGCCCTTCTCCTTATCCAGCACAAGCATCTGGAAAAGGAGAAGGGTGGGAGGGACTAGACCGAGGCCCGGGTTTTGGCGATGACGCCGTCTAGGAACGCCGTATTGTCCGGCGTGCGCTTGATGAGCTTGATGAAGCTCTCGGTGGCGTCCACCACGTTTTGTTCTTTGGCCAGGAGCCGCCGAAGTTGGACCACGCCTTCCATCTGTTCTTTGGTGAACAGAAGTTCTTCGTGCCGGGTGGAGGACCTTCGCACGTCGATGGCGGGCCAGATTCGGCGTTCGGAGAGGTCTCGGTCGAGGACGATTTCGCTGTTGCCGGTGCCTTTGAGTTCCTCAAAGATCGACTCGTCCATCTTGGATCCGGTGTCTACCAGCACGGAGGCCACGATGGTCAGCGATCCGCCTTCTTCGATGTTCCTTGCGGCGCCGAAGAACCGGCGGGGCCGGTAGAGGGCGCTGGGGTCCAGGCCTCCGGTGAGGGTTCGGCCGCTGGGGTTGATGGTGAGGTTGCTGGCTCGGGAGAGTCGGGTGAGGGAGTCTAGGACGATGGCGACGTCTCGTCCGGATTCCACGAGGCGTTTGGCTTGCTCTAGGCAGAGCTCGGCCACGCGCATGTGGTTCTCGGCGGGCTCGTCGAAGGTGGAGGAGATGACCTGTCCGCGCACGCTTCGGCGCATGTCGGTGACTTCCTCGGGCCGCTCGTCTACCAGGAGGACCAGCAGGTAGACCTCGGGGTGGTTGGCGGTGATCGCGTTGGCGATCGTCTTCATCATGGTCGTCTTTCCGGCCTTGGGCGGGGAGACGATGAGGGCTCGCTGGCCCTTGCCGAGGGGGGAGATGAGGTCGACGATGCGGGCGGAGACGTTGTCCGGCATGGTTTCCATGCGGAGCCGCTCGTTGGGATAGAGCGGGGTGAGCTCGTCGAACACCTTGCGCTTCTTCATCTCGGGCGCGGCGGTGCCAAAGGTGTTGACGCTTTCTACGCGGAGCATGCCTTTGAACTTCTCGCCTTCCTTAGGGAGGCGAACCTGCCCGAAGACGAGGTCTCCGGCGCGCAGATTGAACTTCTTGGTCTGCTGCTGGCTAACGTAGACGTCGTCGTTGCTGGGAACGTAGTTGTCTCGGCGGAGGAATCCCCACCCGTCGTTCATGAGTTCCAGGATGCCTTTGGCGTAGTTGGCTTCCTTGGGTTCGTTGGTTTTGACGAGGAGGAGCTCGATCAGCTCGTGGCGCAAGAGGCCCTTGGGGTCGATCTTGAGCGCCTTGGCCTCCTTGAGGAGGGCGGCCGGGGCCATTTGGTCGAAGTGGTTGTAGTCGATTTCGGGAAGGTTTTCGAGATCGGCGGTGAGGTCTGCCTTCGGCATCCCGTCGTTTCGCTTTCCGCGTCGACGGTTTCCTCCCCCACCTCCTCCTCCACTGCCTTCCTTACGAGGTCGGAACTGGTGCTGCATATCGCTCCTGAGCTGGATCGTTGTACGGGCCGTTCCTCAAATCGAAAGGTCTGCTTTCGCGAGGTACGGAGTGATCACCGGTACGGTTGGAGCTGGTGGCTCCGTTGTAAGGTGATGCCACGGCGCGGAGATGCGCCAGTGGGATACGCAGACTTTACCACAGATTCCGGGTTGGGGCCAGTTCCTCATGGAGAAACGGTGAGGGTGGCGGTTCGGGTCACCCCGCCTATCTTGCACGTTGCGGTGAAGACGGTCTCCTTTGAGACGGAGGGCGCGATGAACACGGCTTTACCAAGGCTCCCGCTTGCGGCGAAAGGGATGGTCTTTGGAAGGTTGGGATGGGTCGGGCTCCAATTCACGGCGGCGCTCGACTTGACCTTCATGCTCGTCGCCAAGATCGCGGCGAGCGTTCCGGTGGCTCTGGACTTCAGGCTGGTCGGAGCGACCTTGAGTACGGAGATCGTAACGGGGCGAAGGCTTGCGGTCGTCTTGAGGTTCGCACCTCGGTAGCTCGCGCTCAGGGTGGCCGTTTGGTTGCTGGGCAACGCCGAGTGCACGATCTGGAACGTGGCTTGCAGCTTGCCCTCCGCGATGAGGACGGTCTTGGGCGGTCTAGCCGCCGCGTTCGTGGTCGAAACAACAATGCTGAGGCCACCCAGCGGGGCCGGGGCCTTCAAGGTGATCTTCCCGGTCATAGGTGCGTTGCTACCCGAGATGATCGAAGCTGGCGATAGGGTGAGGGAAGCGATACGGAACGGCTGGATCCGGACTCGACCGGTTGCCCCGACACCGCTTTTGGAGACCCGGACGTCGGCGTAGGCGTCTGCCGCCACTGCCGAGGCCTGGACCGGGAAGGTGGCGGTGCTCGCGCCTCCTTGAACCGTCACGCTAGTTGGACAGGAAACCAGAATGCTCAGGCGCTCTACGGCGAAGGTTATTCCATTTGCGGGAGCGGGCCCATCGATTTCGACTTTGCCGACCGTGGCACCGCCGCCTGAAACTGGATTCGGCGCAAAGGTCACCAGGGTTGGGCGGGGCGCCCGTAAAGTTGTCTGGGCCTCATACGTTACTTGCTGCGCGGTTGCCTGGATCTTTATCGTGCGGTCGGTGTGGACTGGAATCGTGTCGACTGGAAAGATCATCTGCGTGAGCCCAGCAGGAATACGGATGGAGGGCGGGACCTCGGCCTCGGGAGTCAAGGACTTCAACGCCACTTCGTATCCGCCCTGCGGCGCAGGTTTCCGCAGAGATACGGTAGCGGACGTTTGGAAGCCACCTACCAGGCTGGATGATGAGAACGAGATACTGTCAAGGTACCGAGGCTCGACGCGGACCGGAACTTCAAGGCCTTGGAAAACGATGACCCCGTCTTTGGGCTCACTGGGCTCGGCGAACTCCAAGTCGCCGAAGGCCCATCCATCCTGCGGGTTGAACCAGAATGGGCCCTTGTTTGCGAAGATAAAGTCTGGGCTGAAGACTTGCGTGGTGGAGTAGATGTCTGATGGCCCATTGAACTCGACGACATAGCGAATCGTCTGGGGTGCGGCGATGACTGTAGGGCCTTCCACGGCTTTGCCTCGGAGCGGAACGGTGCGCCGGAAGAACGCCTTTCTAACTCCGCCTTCCACGTAGCTGCCGTAGAGTACTTCTGGCTCGGATTCTTCCTCGTCAGAGTAATCCTCCACGAAATGAGAGTTGATGAATGCCTCTGCCTCACCGAAAGTTGCCTGAAGCTTGCGGCCACGCCTTGCCGAGACGATCCACCTACCCTCTGCCAGGACGCTGTCGGAACTCGCGGGTCGTAGTGAAGTCCAGAGACTGTCCTGATGCGTACTGTAAGCGTCTCCCACGGAGTTGAGATCTCCGAAGGAGTCCATGAACACGAAGGATGTGCCTCGCCGACCGGACGAAGGGTAGTAGAAAACGTTCTCCTCGATCCCAGAGACGGTTCGCTTGGCCAGGACCTTCTGGCCGTCCTCGGCAATGCCGTAGAAGCGGTTTCCGACCGATCCGGCAAAGTAGCCTTGGAAGCCAGAGTAGAAGTCATGCTCACTCGGGAAGGTGTTGTAGGTAGAGAAGGAGCCGTCGCTTGCCATGGTCAGGTAAGAAGGGGTACTTCCCTGGGTACGGCCAAAGACCCTCGTGCCCTCAAGCCCGTAAGGCTCGAGTTCGTGGTCGAAGTATTTGAGCAGCGTTCGCCAGTTGACCGCACCGGTGGCTGGGTTCACGGACATGACATATCCAAGTCCGCTCTTCTTTGTGGCCACGGTGAGGAACTCTGAACCCGGTGAACCGGCAACACTAATGGCGACCCCGTAGTCTTCGTCCGCGATCTTCGTCCAACCGTTGCCGAAGTCAGGAAGACTCCAGTCGGCAGAGGGGACGCCATCAGGCCCCACTTTAAGGAGAAGAAGGTCCTTCGCTCCAGAGTCGGCCTGACGCTCGACGAGAAAGACGGAGGGTCCCCCTTGCCCAAGCCACACCGCTTGTCGGACTTGCAGGCTGCTCGTCGGCCATCCGACGAGTAGCTTCCAACGGAGACCGTCTCGGTAGGTCAGATTGCCAATCCAGAAAGCGCGTTGTCCGTTCTGGCCAGCCAAGCCATCGGGCAACTCGGGCTGCTCAGCGCGCAGGGCGAACGAACCTGGCAGCGAGATCGGCTCCATCGGACCGAGGGTGCGCGGTGCTTGGCCAACCGCCACAGCCCTAAGCAGCAGAAACACTAGCCAAAAATGACACCCACGCATTGCTCCTCCATTATCAGGAACTTTCCATCAAGGTATCTATGGAATTTGAGAAAGTTCAGAGGCTAAGGATGTAAATGCCGGGCAGGTTGCGGAACTCGCCGTCGTAGTCCAGGCCGTAGCCGACGACGAACTGGTCGGGGATCTCGAAGCCCACGAACTGGACGGGGACGTCCATGATGTGGCGCTCGCGCTTGCGGAGGAGGGCGGCGACTTCCAGCCGCTTGGGCTGGCGATTCTGGAGGTTGCCCATCAGGTAGTCCAGGGTGCGTCCGGTGTCGTAGATGTCCTCGACGAGAAGGACGTTCTTGTCTCCGATGCTTCCGCTGAGGTCTTTGACCAGTTGGACCTCGCCGCTTGATTCGGTGCCTTGGTAGCTCATGACCTGGATGAAGTCCATGGAAGTTGGGGTCTTCATGGCGCGGGCGAGCTCGGAATAGAAGTGGACGCAGCCCCGAAGGACTCCGATCATGACGACGGGTTCTCCTCCAAAGGCGGCGTCGATCTCCTCCGCGAGTTCCAGGATTCTGGCGTGGAGCAGATCGGCGGGGAAGAGGGGTTCCAGGCGCATTCCAGTTCAAAGCTACCTGAGAAGGAAGGGGGGCGGGGGCGCGTGGCGTCGTTGGTTTTGGGGACACTCGAGGGTATGCGCGTGGTGGAGAATCGGGTAGTGAAAGTCTTCCTCCTTGGGGTCTTGGTGATGCTCGCGGCGCTCGGCGGGGCGGACGGAAAGTTCTTCGGGAGCCCTGGCGCGGCTCCGGTGGGGGTGCCGTTCCAGCGCGCGGTGCTGATGCACAGCGGGGACACGGAGATCCTGGCGATCCAGAGCGTCGCGGCAACCGGGGAGGGCGACCTCGCCTGGGTGGTGCCGGTGCCGTCGCGGGAGACTCGGATTGGGCGGTTCGTGGCCCCGGAGATTTTCGAGCGGACTGCGTTTGGCGGGAGGCTGGCTTCGATCCAGAACCCGATGTTTCCTCCCCTGTTTGTGGTGGTTGCGGGCCTGGCGATCCTGGTCTTGCTGGGCTGGATGGCGGGGAGCAAGCCGCTGGAGACGCTAGCGGGCTTGATCGCGCTGCTGTTCGTTTGCATCTTCCTGTCGCCTGCCTTCGCCCAGTCCAAGTCGGGGGGCGGGCGCGGAGTTGAGGTTCTGCGCACGTTTGAGAGCGGAGGCACTCGGGCCCATTTGATCCAGGGGGACTCGGTGGAGGCTCTGAAGGGCTGGCTGGAGGAGAACCGCACCCCGCTCACGCCGGGCTCCGAGCCGGTGGTTCGGAAGTACATCGAAGAGGGCTGGTGCTTTGTGGCGGCCAAGATCCGGAAGTCCACCAAGGAACATGCCGCGCCGGAGGTACTGGTGCTGCGTTTCCCGTCGGCGAAGCCGGTGTATCCGATGCGGCTCACGGGAGTGGACGCCGTTCCGCTGCGGTTGGACCTGGTCATCCAGTCTCCCCAGCGTCCGTACTCGTGCTCGCAGCTGTACACGCTTCGGCAGGAGATTCGGGAGGAGTACTCCTTCAACGACTTCGAGGCGATCACGGTGGACGATGAGTTCGGGGAGGGCCCGGTTTGGTCAAGCCGCCTGAAGGGGGTTCTCGAACCTGCGAAGATGCAGGTTGACCTGCCCTTGGAGCCGGCAGAGAAGGTGGAGAAGACGCAGACACTCTATCCCGGAAAGTCGAGGCTGGGGCACGCGGTGGACTGCGCATTCCTCCCAAGCCTGCTGCTGGGTGTTCTCGCGATGGTCTTCCCGTTCGCAAAAGGATGGGGACGCGCGGTGTTCGCGATTCTCACGATCTCCTTGGCGGCAATGTACTACTCGGCCAGTGCCGGATGGATGCCGTGGCCGGGGATCGACCCGTATCTGTTCCTCAGCCTGTTTGGGGGGTACCTCGCGCTGCTGGTGTTCGCCAACCGTGGCGACGGGAAGCCTGACCGAGCCCGGCATGTGGTTCGGGTCGTCGGGACGGGCGCGGCCTCGTTCGTGATCCTTGCGGGCGGGATGTGGCTGGCCCTGCCTCGCCAGCGACTGTTCCTGGAGGAAGACGGCACGATTTGGGGAGCGCGCGACCTCAAGCCAAAGGTGACGGCCGAGAACAAGCTCTCCGAGTTCCTGTCGCCGGAGGTCCGACGGGACATGGAGATGATCAAGGCTCTCGCAGAGGAGGACAAAGCCAAGGCCGAGTCTCCGACGCCAGGGAAGGCAGGCCCAAGCTCCGTGAAGTGAGGTGGTTGGCAGGGACTCAGTGGTAGGGAAGCAGAGGATCGCGTCCCTCCAGGACGCTATGGATTCGGCTGACAAACCCAGGGCTAGCGCCCTGGGCTATCTCTTCTCGGCCCGTTGGGCCTAAGGGTGTGCGCGTTTATCCCGGGCGGGCCGCCCGGGATACTCATGGGCCAGCGGCCCATGCCACGGTTCATGGGACGGCCGCCCAGGCTGCTCGGTTTACGCGGGCTGGAAGCCCGCGCTACTGGACGTTCGTGGTGAGGCCTTGGGCCATCAGGATCTCCTCGGCGTGGTTGACGGTGAAGGCGACGCGGTGCGTGACGGAGTCGATGATTCCTTCTGCAGCGGGGTGGCCGTTGCCGGACCCCTTGACGCCGCCGAAGGGGAGGTGGACCTCCGCGCCGATGCTGGGGAGGTTCACGTAGCCGAGGCCGTAGTCCGCATGGTCGCGGACCCAGCGCCACTTGCGGAAGTCCTCGGTGATGACCGCCATCGAGAGGCCGTAGTCGGTGTCGTTGTAGACCTCGACCGCTTCCTCCATGCCGTCGACCACGATGATCGCGACGTGAGGGCTGAAGGCTTCTTGGCGCAGACAGAAGGTGTCTTTCTTGTAGTGCTGGAACCGGTAGACGAACGGGCTGGCGAAGTGCCCGTCGGCATACTCGCCCTCGGTCAAGACGTCGCCGTCAAGCAGGATCTCCGCGCCCTCTTCCTTCGCCTTGGCGTTGTGGAGGCGGTACTTTTCGAGGCCCTTGGCGTTGATCAGCGGGCCCATGAAGACGTCGTCGCGGAGGCCGTCGCCCACGCGGATGCGCGAGGCGACCTCCACGAATCGGCGGGTGAACTCGGCCTCGATCTTTCGGTCCACGATGATTCGCCCGCTGGTGACGCAACGCTGGCCGCTGGTTTTGAAAGCGCCGAGGATGGCCGCGTTGACCGCCAGATCCAGGTTGGCGTCCTCCAGGATGATGGTGGCGTTCTTGCCGCCCATCTCGGTAGCGGTGAACTTGTAGAGGTCGGCGGCGGCGGCCTGGTGGATCAGCTTGCCGACCTTTAGGCTGCCGGTGAACAGGATCGTGGAGACGTCGGGATGGCGGACGAGAGGATCGCCGGCGTCGGGGCCGGTTCCGTGGATCACGTTGACTACTCCGGCAGGGAAGCCAGCTTCGACGAAGAGCTCCGCAAGGCGATGTCCACAAATCGGGGTCTCCTCGCTGGGCTTGAAGACCACAGTGTTTCCGGCGAGCAGGGAAGGTAGAAGCCCCCAGAGCGGAACGGCAATGGGGAAGTTCCAGGGGGTGATGCAGGCGATGACGCCCTTGGGCTTGCGCAGGATGAACGCGTCCTTGGCAGAGATCTCAGAACTGATGGTGTAGCCGTTGGGCATGCGTCCCAGGCCAGCCACGTACTGCGCCATGTGGAGGCCCTCGATGACTTCGGCGCGGCCCTCGTTGAAGGGCTTGCCGCACTCGCGGGTGACGGTCCGGCCGAGCTCCTCGGTGTCCCGCTTCATCAGTTGGGCGAAGTTGTCGATGTACTCGGCGCGCTTGACCCAGCTAAGCTCGCGCCAAGACTTGAACGCTTGCTTGGCGGCGGCAACCGCCGCGTCCACGTCGCTTGAGTTGCTCAGGGGGAAGGTGCCGACGACCTCGGAGAGGTGCGCCGGGTTAAGGCTGTCCGAGGTGCTCGCGGGTTCGACCCAAGCGCCATCGATCAGGTTCTTTGCGTGGAAAGACGTCATGGAACGAGGATACCGGAGCCTCTGCGCGGTACCTTTGAGGACTGTGCCGGGGATGATTGCTAGCCGTTTTTCCTGCTTCTTAGCGCTTCTGCTTGCCCTTGCGGCGAGCCGCGCGGACGCCCAAGCCGTTCGGACAGAGGGCTCGACGGTTTTCGTGAACGAGGTCCCCTGCGTGGTCCTCAAGTCCGCCAACGGTGGGCTGAGCCCCGCCAAGCGAGCGGTTGTCCTGGCGGGGAACCTGGAAAAGGTGGGCACCCAGGGGATTTGGGTCAAGAAGTCCAAGAAGACCTACGTTCTGATTTCGGGCGAGAGCCCGCTTCTCTACGTGACTCCGCTCGAGGCGCGCGCGAACAAGACCAGCGCCGCGTCCTTGGCTCAGCAGTGGGCTAGGCGGCTGACGGCTGCAGGCGAACTACCGGGAATCAAGTTGGACAAGGCGGCCTTCCGGCTTCCCCCCGGCGAAACCCGTTCGGCGGCCATGGTTGGGTCGCAGGTTCGAGAAGTGGTGGTGAGCGTGGATCAACCCCAAGTCGCGGTTGCCGAGCGCAAGAACGGCCGGATCGTGATCCAAACGATTCGCCCTGGCACCGCTACGGTAACGCTCAACGGAAGCACGGCTACCGAGACCATTCAGGTAGTGGTTCAGCCGTATGCCGCCAGCCTTCCCCAAACGCTTGAGGCGACGGTAAGCGGTCCGGTGGTGGACTCGGAAACGATTCGCGACGTGATCTACGGAGCGGTGCGGACGAAGCTGGCAACGCAGCCCTCGTCCTCGGTTCGGTTCAACATCCCAAAGATCGAGCAGCCGCTGACGGCGATGACCAGCCGGATCTACCGGGTCCACCTTCACGCGAACGCTCCGGGCACCTTTGAGGCCCAGGGCTACGCAGACGTCGTGGTGCGCAACGTGGCCCTCGACTTCATCCGCGAGACCGAGCTCTGGTACTGCAACCATCCGGAGAACGTGACCGCGCCAGGCAATCTGTTTGGTGGTCGGCTGGTTCGGAGCGCACCCGTGCGGATGCTCTACCATCACATCAACGAGAGCCGCCAGACCCTGGCGATCCAAGTTCTAGTGGTCAACGACTCTGATTCTCCGGCCCGCGTCATGGTTATCCCGGGCGATGCGGACCCGGTCAAGAACCCGGTCAAAGCCGGCTACGATGCGGGCGACCAGTTCATGAAGGGCTGGATCCGGAACTCGGGCGAGGTGCTGACGGTGCCCGCCCGCACCACGCTTCCGATCAGCCTGAGGCAGTTGCGCCCCAAGGACACGATGAGCGGGCTCTGCTACCTTCGGCTCATCGAGGGCGGCCCCGAATCGGTGCTGGTAAGGACGGACGCGCTTTCCCAATACGCGGCAGACTCCCATACCCAGCGCGCGATGAAGTCGTCCACGCCGTGGCGAGAGACCGGCCTCCGCGCCGCCAGCGTCAACGAGCAGCGCCTGGCCGGTCTATCGGACCACGTCTATCCGAAGCCCTTCCGAGACCCGGAGCCCCTCAACTTCAGCGTTCTGGACCAGGTTCGCGTGGTAACGGTGGGAGAGCGTCCGCTGACGTCGAGCACCGGCCTTAAGCTCGACGGCAACTTCGGCGTCATCTACACCATCCAGGCGAATTTGGCAAACCCCACCGACCTACCGGTGCGGATCGAAATCGTCTTTGAGGCCAGCGCGGGATACACGGGAGGCCTGTTTATGATGGACAACCGGTACCTGCGGACCCCCCTCTTGCAGCCCAAAGGGAACTTTGAGCTAGAGAAGATCACCTTGGCGCCGGGGCAAAAGCGGACGGTGACGATCCGTACGATTCCCCTTAGCGGAGCCAGCTATCCGATTCGGATTTGGGTTGCCCAGGCAGGCTACAAGGCCTCGCTGGTGGGAGGATAAGTTGACCGACCCAACTTTTGCACGAATCGCCGAGCTGTTCAACCTGAGCGAGGGGGAAGCTCCCAAGGCGCTGACCGGTCGGCAAGGGAAGACCGCCGACGAAAGCTCTCAATTGGGCAAGGCCTGCCTCGCCGATGGCGACTACCTATCGGCGGCCGACCACTTCCGCCGCGCGATCGAGCAGCGGGAGACTCCACAGCCCCAGGACCTCGTGGACCTGGCGGGCGCGTTGGCCTACGCGGACCGTGCTCCAGAGGCCTTTCGCAAGCTGAAGGAAGCCCGAAACATGGAGCAGGCGGGAGCGGACCCCTTGGTAGGCATCGCCGATCTCTACCGCCAGTACGGCCGCAATCAGGACGCGGTGGAGCAGCTTGAGGCGGCCATCGCGGCGGAGCCGATCAACGCCTATCTCTACATCAAGCTTGCGGAGTTGCTGCGAGATTCCGGCTTCAAGAAGCGCGCTCTGGCGGTGGCTTTGCGGGCGATCGTTCTCGCCCCAGACCAGTCCTACTACCAGCTTCGCGTGGCCGAGCTTCAGGTTCAGAACGGGGATCTGCAGGCGGCGATCGGCAGCTACCGTGCCGCGATCGAGCTCTCGCCGGGCGACGACTTCCTCCTGATGCGAGCCGCGGCGTGCTTCTGGAGGCTGGGCCGCAAGGCGGAGGCCATCAAAGCGGTGCGCCTCGCCAGCGACCTCGACCCCTCCAAGGACGCGTACTACGCAATCTTGGAGACCCTCCTACTGGAGATGGGCCAGACCGAGGAAGCCGCCCTCGAACACGAGCGCGCGGCCAACCTGGACAGCTACGACAGCCAGTGGGTCGAGGGGTTCTTGGAAGAGATTGGAGTGTAGGGAATTGACGATTGACTATTGACTATTGACCATTTCGGGAATCGTCAATAGTCGATCAGACAAGTCTGTCCAGTCCCTGCTCCGCGGCCTCGATCGCCCTTAGGCATGCCCTGGCTTTGTTGCAGCTCTCCTGGTACTCCAGCGCGGGCACCGAGTCGAAGACCACGCCGCCGCCGGCTTGGACGTAGGCGACTCCATCTCGAATGTAAATGGTGCGTAGCGCGATGCAGGTGTCCATATCTCCGGTGTAGGAGAAGAAGCCGACCGCTCCGGCGTAGCTGCCTCGTCGGGTGGGTTCCAGTTCCTCGATGATCTGCATAGCCCGGACTTTGGGGGCTCCGCTGACCGTGCCGGCGGGGAAGGTCGCCCGAATCAAGTCGTAGGCGTCCCGGTCTTTCGAGAGGGTGCCGGTGACGTCGCTGACGATGTGCATCACGTGGGAGTAGCGCTCCACCACCATCAACTCGTTGACCTTCACGGAGCCGTACTCGCAAACCCGGCCGAGATCGTTGCGGCCCAGGTCGACCAGCATAATGTGCTCGGCGCGCTCTTTTTCGTCGGCCAGAAGTTCGTCGGCTAGGGCCTGGTCCTCGTCGGGGGTCTTGCCCCTCCAGCGAGTTCCCGCGATCGGGCGAACTCGCGCCGTTCGCCCGTGGAGAGAGGCGTGCAACTCGGGGGACGCTCCGACGAGGTCGGCGTCGCCAAACCGAACGATAAACATGTAGGGCGAAGGGTTGATGCTGCGCAGGGCGCGGTAGATGGAGAGGGGATGAGCCTGCACGGGGGTCGAGAAGCGCTGGGCGGGAACCATCTGGATGCCATCGCCTTGGGTGATGTAGGCGCGCATCCGGTCTACCATGTTCTCGAAATAGGGTTGGTCCACGTTGGAGACCACCGGCTTGGCTTGGCCGGTTTGGTCGGGCAATTCCGGCCGGGGAGCGCGGAGCCTCGAAAGCACCCACTGGATCTCTTCCTGGGCGGCGGCGTATGCCGAGGGAGTGGCCTCGGTGGCCACGATGACCCGGATCAGATTCCTGGCGTGGTCGAAGACGACGATGGTGTCGCAGACGAGCATGGCGAGGTCGTCCACTTGGAGGTCGTCCTTGGTCAGGTTTGGCAGCTTCTCAAAGAACCGGACGAGGTCGTAGGCGAGGAGTCCGACCGCGCCGCCAGCGAAGGCCGGCATGCCGGGGGTGGGGGGTATCGGGTCGCCCAGCTCCTTTGCCAGCACGTGAAGAGGGTCTTGGCCGTCGGCTAGTTGAGTGGTCGTCCACGCTCCATCCTGCAGGGTGCGGACTTCGCGATTCTTTGTCCGGATGACCTTCCGGGGTCGCACGCCGAGGATGCTGTAGCGGGCAAGGCGCTCGCCGCCGGTGACGCTCTCGAGGAGGAAGGAGAAGGTTTGGTCGTGCGCAAGCTTCCAGTACGCGCTCACCGGGGTTTCGACGTCCGCCAGGATGTCTTGGTAGAGGGGGGTTCGCCGCCCTTCGGCAAGGGTTAGGAATTCTTCGAGCGTGAGCACGATCCGATTATGGAGCCACAATGAGGAGTGGAACCGTTCCGCACCTGCCAAGGCCGCATCGCTGTTGTACCGGGAGACCACCTGGATACGGACCGCATCATTCCCGCCCGGTTCCTCAGCCGCATCAGCCGCTTTGGCTACGGCGAGCTCTTGTTCAAGGATGTGAGGGGTCCCGAGTTTGCGCTGGACCAGCCGGAAGCCAAGGATGCCAGCGTGTTGGTGGTCGGGACCAATTTCGGCTGCGGATCTTCCCGCGAGCACGCGGTGTGGGCGATCCAGCAGGCAGGCTTTCGGTGCGTGATTGCGCGGGTCTCGGAGGAGACGCGGGGCTTTAGCGACATCTTCCGCAGCAACTCGGCCAACTGCGGCCTGCTGCTAATCGACCTAGAGGCGGACGACCACGCCCTCCTCACCGGCGCGGGGAGCGGCACGGAGGTAGAGATCGACCTGCCTGCACAAACGATCACGGTTGGTACGCAAAAGATCGGCTTCGAGATCGATCCCGCGGCGAAGGAGGCGATGCTCGAAGGTCGCGACCTCATCGGGACGACGTTGCGCTATGCCGAACAGATTCGCGGCTACGAAGAGCAGAGCCAGGCATTTGTGCCGTCTAGAGGATTGTGAAGATGAGGAATTGGCTTGCGTTCGTTTTTCTTGCCACGGTTGGATGCTCGTCGCCTCCTTCGGTCGAGCCGGCCGCGTCTGCTCCGGAAACCAAGCCTCCGGTAGATTCCCCCTCGCCGACCCCGGTCGTGCAGGCGCCCCAGACCAAGCCGGGAGACAACCCGCGACGCATCTACCAGTTGCGAGACCTCAGCGTCGGCACCGTCACCATCAACGGGCGCAAGTTCAAAGCGTGGCTCGCGGACGACGAGGCGAAACAGCAGGAAGGCATGATGTGGCTCAAGGAGTCCGACGTGAAGGACGATGAAGGCATGCTCTTCCCGATGGCCAGCGAAGAGGTCCAGCGATTCTGGATGCGCAACTGCCCGATGGCCCTGGACATCATCTACATCAGCGGGGCCAAGAAGATCCTGAACGTGCGCAAGGCCCAGCCGTTCGACGAGTCCAGCGTTCCCAGCGAGGGGCCGGCCAAGTACGTCTTTGAGCTGAAGGGTGGAATGGCGGCGAAGTTTGGGATCAAAGCGGGTATGTCGGTAGAAATCAAGTTGCCATAGAACGGCTCTGGTGGGTTACTCCGTCCGAAGAGGTATGCGCATCTACCCTGTCGCTGCCCTCCTCTGTGCCGCGAGCCTTGGGCATGGCCAGCCCAGCGTTTTCGGTAAGCCCGGCCTAGAGAGCGTGGTGGTAGCGGGGAAGACCGCGTACCTTCCTCTCAGCGCGAAGGTCGCGGTCAGCGGTATGGCGATCTCGATCAAGTGGTCGGGCGACGGCAAGACCCTCCTGATCATTCGGCCCGAGGTGGACATCGACGACTTCATCCTGAAGTCGCTCACGGGAGTAGCTCCTTCCTCAGAGGCAAAGCCCGTCTTCTCCATTCACCTCTACGATCTGCCGTCCGGGAAGGCCAAGGAAGTCTGGCGCGGTGAGTTGATCGGGGTGCCCGAGGTTCACTCGCTCGCTGAGAGCAGTCTCTTCGTGCTCTCAAACTGGACCACTGAGCATCGCAACCCCCAAGCGGAAGACGAGGAGTACGGGACCGAATCGGTTGTACTTCTGTCTTCGGCAGGCATCCGACCCTTGCTCTCGATGACCTCAAAACCGGGCAGATTCGAAACGATCACCCTTTCCCATTCGCCAAACAACCAGACCCTGCTGATGGTGCGCCAGTCGATTTCGGTTGGGAACGGCATGGTGCGTACGCTTGAAGCAGGGGTGAACCTGCTGGATGCACGGGGACGGATCCGCTCGATTCCGCTTCCTTTGCCAGAGAACGCTCGCAACGTTGGCGTAGCGGGCTGGGCTCCGCAAACCCAGAACGCGGTGGTCTCCTACGTTGTCATGCCGGCGAGAGAAGACCGGGGTAACGCAAACGTGCGGGCGGTCCAGCACCTCGTTCAGGTGAACGTGAACAAAGGCGACCTTGGCGCGTTTGGCGGCAAGCTTGGCGACCTGGTGACGATGGGCGGCGAGCAGGAGAGAATGGTCTCCGTTGCCGCGTCGGGCGCGCCCAGCGCGGTGGCGGCTCCGCCAGATTCGCCCAAAGCGTTTGTCGAGGCGCGCGAGCTGCGCGCGGAGTTCTTGCCGATGCAGGCCAAAGCGGGGAACTCGGTGGTGAGGTCCGGGGCGTTAGTGTTGATGGCGGAGGATGGAAGCTCCACCACGACCGTCTTTGGCGGAATGGCGTTCCCGGAGCTCTCTCCGAAGCTGAACGCCATCGCCTACGCGGTTGAGGGCGCGGTCTTTGTGAGGAAGCTTTCGCCGATCGACAAGGCGACCTATGAGCGCATGAAGGAGGAATCCGAGCGGACGAGGCTGATCAGCGACTGCAAGCAGGCAGCGCTTGGGGCGCTTTTGTACGGCGCCGATAACGACGACAAACTCCCCAGCTCAAGCGAGAACATCCAGGAGTTGCTGATGCCCTATCTACGGAATGCGGACATCCTGAGTGGCTTCACGTACGTGTTCGCGGGCGGAGACATCACGAAGGTCGAGAGTCCGGCGGAGACGATCCTGGGTTACAAGATCGGAAAGGGCGGTCGCGCGGTGGCGTACCTCGACGGCCACGTCAAGTGGATCAAGGATCCTTGAGATCGATCGTGGTGAACTCGGCGAGCAGTTGTTCAGATTCTAGGCCCGGCGACCTTCGTTGAGGTGTTGCAAAAGTGACCAGCAGCACAAAGACTTTGTGGATGGTGTCGCCCATTCTGGGCTCATTGCCTATCGAAGGCATCCCTCCAGGGCTTCGCCCTTCGCTATGTTGGGTCGCCCCGTCGGGGCTAACGCAGAGGCTGAGTTCACAATGGCTCCCGTTCCTCCTGTCCGAGGCTCAGTTCAGCCAAAGCGCGGAACCTTGGAGCTTTATTGCGTGACCGGCTCTTCTCGACTTGCCGGGAGAGCCTTTTGCAGCGGCAAGAAACATGTAGCCCCGTAGGGGCGACCCAACATAGCGAAGGGCGTCAGCCCTGGTCAAAGCCCACCACAGTGGCCAGCCCTGTAGGGGCGGCACAGGTGCTTGCAGACTGGCGGAGGTGAAGACCGGGCTATCCGCACAACGAACGACGCCCCAACCGCTTGCGGTTGGGGCGTCGTCTTCGTCGCTAGGAAGGCCTAGCCCTTCTTGAAGAGCTCAAGCCGCTCGGCGAGTTCCTTTCGGGAGGCTGCGTCGGCGTCCTGGGCGCTACTGGCGAGGCCAACTGCTTTGGTCTGAACCTCGATCGCCTTGTCCTTCTGGCCGTTGCGGAAGAGGGCGAGGCCGTAGGTGTCCAGGATCATCCAGTTGGACATCTCGGTCTTCTTGGCGGCGCGCTCCGCGATGTAGAGACCCAGCGCGTAGTTGGGCTTCTTAGCGTTGTCCATCACCATCGGCCAGGCGATGGAGTTGAGCGTCTCGGCGGGGACGTTTGCGTCGTCCGCCAGCTTCTTGCCGTATTCGTCGGCGCGAGCGTCGCCGATCTGGCTTAGGCCCATGTAACGGTAGTAGGAAGCCATCTCGCTGAACGCCGGAATCGCGTCGACCGCCTTCAGGATGGCGTCGCCGTCCTTCGCCTTGATCGCGTCGGTGAACGGCTTCATCTGCTTCTGCCGCTCGGCCGCCATCTTCTGCTGAGCCTCTGCTTGCTTGGCCCGCTGGTCGAAGTCAGCCTTTGCCTTGGCGGCATCAAAGGTGCCGGCAAGAACCTGGTCGATCGCGGTGTCTAGGCCGGACATCGGGTGGCCGATCCAGAGGATCTTGCCGTCTTTGACGAGGAAGGAAGCAGGGATGCCGTTCTGTCCCGCCGCGGTCATCCAGTTCTCCGCCATGAACTTCGCTTCGCCGTCGAACGCGACGTTGTAGTCCATCTTGTCGCCCCACTCGGCGACGAACTTCTTGACCTGGCCCAGCTGGTCGTCTCCGTTCTCCCAGACGCTCACGCCGGTAAAGTCGACCTTGCCCTTGTGCTTCTTGGCAAGCTCGGTGAGATGAGGAATGCTGACCTTGCAAGGGCCGCACCAAGTCGCCCAGAACTCGACCACATGGACGCCCTTGGCAAGGTTGACCTGTTTGCCCTTGACGATGTTGGCGACCTTGAGAGCGGGAGCGGCGGCGCCGGGGCCGAGGGGGCCGGCCTGCGCAATTGCGGCAGAAGCGACGAGAAGAAGCAGGGAGGATGTCCTCATGCTCCTATGGTACGACAATGAGCGCCAAACTTTGGCATCTGGGGCCTGGTGGCCTAGGACCGGCGGCGATCTAGGTTCCTAGAACCGTAAGGATGCGTTCGTCGGCATCCAACTCGACCATCGCGCCGATGGGCAAGGTGAGTTTGTCTTTGATGTGACCGGCATAGAGGCCCGAGAAGATCGGGACCTTGGTCCACATCCGGAGATGATCGAACACTTGGTCTAGGGTGAAGTCCTGATTGTCCTCGTCCAGTTCCGCCTCGGGCGGGCTGAAGTCGCCGAGCACGATGCCCCGTACCTGCTGCAGATGGCCGCCCAGCCAGAGGCCGGTCAGCATCCGGTCCACGCGGTAAGGATGTTCGTTGATGTCTTCCAGGAACAGGATCGAGGCTCGGAAGTCCGGCCCGTACGGAGTGCCCGCGCACGGCGAAACCAGGCTAAGATTGCCCCCAACCAGCCGACCCTTCGCCTTGCCCGGCTCGACCGTTCGCGCGGCCGGGACGACGGCGCGTCCCTGCAGGAACATTGGGTTGCACAGAATGCTGAAGGAGTCTCCCGCGAAGATGGCGTGGCGCATCCATTCTCCCTCGAAGCCCTCGAACTTAGCCTCGGCGATTGGGCCGTGGTAGGTCACAACGCCCGTCTTGCGGGTGATGGCGTTGAGGAGGCCGGTGATGTCGCTGTAGCCCATCACCACCTTAGGGTCGGCGGCAAAGGCGGCGTAGTCCAGCATCGGGAGGATCCGCATGGAGCCGTACCCGCCCCGCAGGGTGATTATGCCGCGTACGTTGGGATCTCGGAAGGCTTGGTTGAGGTCGGCGGCCCGTTCTTCGTCGGTCCCGGCGAGGTAGCCCCAGCGATGTCCGGCGTTCGGGCCTATCTTGACGCGGAGTCCCAGGGACTCCACGTTCTTCGCCGCCTGTTCAAGTCCTTTCTCGCCAGCCGCACCGGCAGGCGCCACGATGGCGACGAGGTCGCCCTTTTGGAGACGAGGTGGGAATACCGACTTTGCTGGCGCGGCAGGGCCGCCCCTTAGGGTGGATACGACGCTCCCTAACGCGCCGAGCGCTTCTCGCCTGGACATCATGCTCGGGACCGTACCTTGCCACTCCACGGCGGCGTCTCCAGTGCTCCGCAAAGAAGGAGCGCCCGCTCCGAAAAGGAACGGGCGCCTGTCGTGCTAGTCGTTTCCGGCGCGCTTGGGCTTGATGCTAAGCGCGTCTTCTTTGGTGTATTCCTTCTCGAGCTTGGCATCCTTGCCGGGAGCGTTCTCCACGCCCTTCTCGCAACCGAAGAGGGCCACCACCATGGCAGCGGCCAGCAGAGCTCTCACGATCCTCATGGGTTGCATGGAACCGCGTCGGAGCCCGCTCCAAAGGCGTAGGTGAAGTCCGAGTCCGGTCGGAAGAAGCTCATGTACGGATAGCCTGAGGCGCTGGACACGCATCGCAGGGGCACCGCAAGGTTTCCGCCCGCGATCTGGGTCCCTTGGGCGATCGTGGAGTACTCACGACCCGGCTGGTTGTAGTTGCCGTTGTTGATGCCTTCCTTTGGTTGCTTGAGCCATCGGGCCGAGGAGTCGGCGGCTACGTAGTGCATCCCTTCGCCGATCACCCAGGTGGTGTCGTTGCTCGGGTTGAACGTGAACTCGTAGGTGTCCTGCCGAGATCCAGCGCCCGGACCACCGGCCTGGGGATTGCCGCCCGGATTGAATCGGCAGGGGCCGGTTCCGGAGCATCGCATGTAGATGGGGGTGTAGCCGTAGCCTTTGTACTGCTCCTTTCCGTTGGTCCACATCAGGAGCGGAAGCTTGCTGGGCGAGTTGATCGCAGTCGCGGGCCAGCTGTTTAGCAGGCCGTTGCCTCCCAGCGAGGTCAGCGGGAGGTTGCCGGGCGAAGAGGTGTAGTCGAACCCGGAGACGTAGGTGTTCTGGGTTGGCGAGCCGTAGATGTCGTAGTTCTTGGCGTACGGGTGAACCGAGTTCATCCAGAACGTGCCGTCCCGCTCCGCGTTGGGAGCGTTGGCGCCCCAGCCCGCCGGCACGGCAGCGAACTCGTAGTTGGGAGGTCCGCTTGCTTGGTGGCCGTCCGCGTCCATCAGGGTGAAGAGGGGGAGCGTGTCGTCGTTGTCGTTGGTGTAGATCAGTACCGCGGTGCCGCTCTGCTTGGTGTTCGAGAGCATCGTGGACTTCTTGGCGGCTTCCTTCGCCTGGGCAAAGACGGGGAAGAGAATGGCGGCCAGGATCGCGATGATCGCGATGACGACGAGGAGCTCGATGAGCGTAAACGCGCGTAAGTTGGATCGGTTAGTCAACTGCGGGTGCCTCCAAGGGATTCGATATCTTTACACAAATTCCAGAAGATTCCCAGGTTGCCGCGTTTACCCAGTAAAACGGCTTGCCCCGTTGAGTTCGGGCAAGCCGCTATTGTAGCGAGTCTTAACTTAAGTAACGCGGCAACTAGCCGGCTTGGAAGGCCTTCTCGATGGTTGCCTTCTCCGCGGGGGTCAGCTTCGGAGCGACCTTTGCCAGGGTCTTCATGAACGCCGCAATCTCCTCTGGGGTCATCGGGCAGCCGATGTTCTGCTTGGGCCCCATGAAGGAATCCCCGACCATCGTGCCGTCTGGCTTGAGGAAGGCGAAGAAGGGAATGCCCTGCTGATCGCCGCCGAGGGCCTTGCGCAGATCGTCACCACCCGGGCTGTTAAGCTTGACTTTGTCTCCGTTCTCGTCGACGATCACGTTGACGCTCACGAACTGCTTGTCCCAGATTGCCTTGACCGGGTCGTGCTCGAGGATCCCGTGGAGCTTGCGGCAAGGCCCACACCAGGAGGCAGAGAAAGCGACGTAGACCAGCTTGCCTGTCGCCTTGGCTTCGGCGGATGCTTTGGCGAGGAGTGGGTGCTTGACGGCCGGGCCGGCATGGGCGAGGATCGGGAAGAGCAGGAGGGTCAGGGCAAGCGCGCGTCGCATAGGGGCATTGTACGCCGTTCCTACCTAGCCTTCACAGAACCATAGATCAAGATGACCAGCCCGAGGGGCCAGGTGACATACGAGATGTAGGTGGCAAGGCTCCCCGTTCCTTGGGCGTCGGTCGAGCCTGGGCCTAGCATCAGGAGCCATGGGCCCACGAACAGAACGAGGGCGACCACGAGGTAGGGAAGGAACCTTCGGCTCACATGGGCATGGTAGCAGAGAGGTCGATGACAAACAAGCCAAGGCAAGGCAGAGCCCGGCTACAGCATTGTTGCTAACTCTTCCCGGAGTGCAGGGAGGACCTCATGGGCTACCCGCCACACTTGGCCTAGGTCTACTCCGTCGTACTGGTGTATCAGAACGTCTCTAAGTCCGGCGAGTCTCTTCCAAGGCACTTGGGGCATCGACTGGCGGACCTCCTCCGTGACCCGCTTCGCGGCCTCCCCAAGAACCTCTAGGTTGCGGATCACCGCATCCTGAGCCATCGGGCTTGCCCCGAAGGCCTCCTCACCTTCCGAAATGTAGTCGGCAATGCGGTCCATTGCATCGACCATGTGGCGCAGGTAGATCGATTCGTCCTTCACAGAGCGACGGCCTCGGCGAGGATGCGGTTCCGAAGGAGCTGATGTAGAGCCGGCTCCGTGACCACGTCTACCTTTCTGCCCAAGGTCTCCTCTAGGTCTTGGATGAGACCGACCGTGTCGAGCAGGGATCGGTTCGAGTCCATGCTAACGAGTAGGTCTAGGTCGCTGTCCGGCCCGGCTTCACCGCGCGCATACGAGCCGAACACCCGCACATTGTGGGCACCATGTGACGCGGCGATCCGAAGGATCTCCGGCTTCACAGGCGCAAGCGACTCTATTCCAGACATGACCTATTATGCGATGCCAAATCCCGTCCAGCTACAGTAACGGCCCCCCAGGGAGAACCTGAGGGGCCGTGTTGCGGCCAGAGACGGCCGCGCTACATATCGCCGCTACTTAGTGGTGATGGTCGTGACCGTGGCCCTGGTCTTCCTTCTCAGGAAGCTCGGCGACGATGGCCTCGGTGGTGAGCAGCAGACCCGCGATCGAAGCCGCGTTCTGCAGCGCCTGGCGGACCACCTTGGTGGGGTCCACGACGCCCTGCTCGACGAGGTTGCCGTACTCGAGGGTGGCGGCGTTGAAGCCCTTACCCTCTCGCTTGACCGCCTCGACCACGACCGAACCCTCGACGCCCGCGTTCTCGGAGATCGTGCGGAGCGGGGCTTCGATGGCCTTGAGGATGATCTTGCGACCGATTTCCTCGTCGCCCTCGTACTTCTTGCCCTCGAGGCCCTTGGCCGCGAGGAGCAGGGCGGTTCCGCCGCCGGGGACGATGCCCTCTTCCAGAGCGGCTCGGGTGGCTGCCAGAGCGTCCTCGATGCGAGCCTTGCGCTCCTTCATTGCGGTCTCGGTGGCAGCGCCAACCTTGACGACGGCAACGCCGCCGCTGAGCTTGGCCTGTCGCTCCTGCAGCTTCTCCTTGTCGTAGGTGCTGTCGGTGGTCTCGATCTGAGCCTTGATCTGCTTCATCCGACCCTCGATCGCGGCATGGTCGCCCTTGCCGTTGATGATCGTGGTGTTGTCCTTGGTGATGACGATCTTGGCGCAGCTGCCCAGCATCTCCGGGGTGACGTTCTCGAGCTTGATGCCGAGGTCGCCCGAGATGAACTGGCCGCCGGTGAGGATGGCCATGTCTTCCAGCATCGCCTTCCGACGATCGCCGAAGCCCGGGGCCTTGACGGCCGCGAGGGGGAGGTTGCCGCGGATGCGGTTGAGCACCAGCGTAGCCAGCGCTTCGTTCTCAACGTCCTCGCTCACCAGGATGAACGGTCGGCCGAGGCGAAGGACCTTCTCCAGAAGGCCAACGAGTTCCTGCACGTTGCTGATCTTCTTCTCATAGAAGAGGATCATGGGGTCCTCGTAGACCGCTTCCATGCGGGTGGGGTCGGTGACGAAGTAGGGCGACATGAAGCCCTTGTCGAACTGGAGGCCGTCGACCTGGTCGAAGGAGGTCTCAGTGGACTTGCTCTCTTCAACGGTGACAACTCCGTCCTTGCCGACCTTGTGGATCAGCTCGCCGACCAGCTTGCCAAGCTCGAGATCGTTGGCAGAGATGTTAGCGACTTGAACGGTGTCCTCAACGCCCTTGATCGGGGTGCTGAGCGCGGCGAGGCCGGCTACGACCTCGTCGACGGCGAGCTCGATACCCTTCTTGATGAGGGTGGCGTTGCTGCCGGCGGCCACGTTGCGGATGCCTTCCTTGAAGATGGCCTGCGCAAGCACGGTAGCGGTGGTGGTGCCGTCGCCGGCGGTGTCGTTGGTCTTACTGGAAACCTCTCGGATGAGCTGGGCGCCCATGTTCTCCAAACGGTTCTCGACCTCGATCTCCTTCGCGATGGTCACACCGTCGTTGATGACGGTGGGGCTGCCGAATTTCTTCTCGAGGACGACGTTGCGTCCCCGCGGGCCAAGGGTGACCTTGACGGCATTGGCGAGCTTATCGACGCCGATTTCGAGGAGACGACGCGCGTCGTCGGAATAGCGAATATCTTTTGCGGGCATGGGTTTGGTTCTCCTAGAATTCTTTGCTGGATTTACGATTTACGATTGACGATTTACGATTGCCGGAGAGGCTAGCCTCGGCCCTTGAGGGTTCTGATCGAGGCGACCATAATCTTCTTTAGCTGGAGAGACTCATCCTGTAGATGGACCAGCCTCTCAGACTTGAAGCCAGCTACCTCGATCAACTCGAGCCAGTAGTCGGTCTCATCGACTTCTTCCTCAACGATCTTGAGCTTGGCAATCATATCGGCAGTTGACTTGGCTAAGCACGCTGCTCGGTAATTTGCTCCGACTGATGTCCCGGACCTCAACAACTGCTTGCCAAGGACCCGAGTGACATCATCCGACTGCAGACTCCGGACGAATACGATGACTTCGATGGCGAACCGCTTCGTCCGTTCTCTCAGCTCGTCCGGTGTCATACGTCCGAAATCGTCAATCGTAAATGGTCAATCGTCAATACGCCTTAGGCGATTGCCGGCTCGACTGCGAGGACGGCGAGCACGTCGTCGGCGCGAAGGATGATGTAATCGGTTCCGTCCACGGTCACTTCCGTGCCGGCGTACTTGCCGTAGAGGACGTGGTCGCCGACCTTGACGTCGACGGGGGCCAGCTGGCCAGAGTCAAGCCGCTTGCCGGGACCGACGGCGAGGACCTTGCCGCGCTGGGGCTTTTCCTGGCTGTTGTCAGGCAGGAAGATTCCGCCAGAGGTCTTTTCCTCTTTGGCGGCCGCCTCGATGATGATTCGATCATGCAGGGGTTGAATGCTCATTTTGGTTTGCTTGATCCTCCGAAAAGGTTCTCGAATTGGGTTCGCGGCACGGGCCCGCGTGTGATTGGCAGTTTACCAGCGAGACTGCTAACGTTGGCAATAGGGAAGGGTGAGTGCTAACAGGGCGCCGACGGAGCCATGTGAATGGCCAAGGACACTAATGGACCGCAAAGGACAGCCCCGGCTACTACTAGGCTCCTGCAGCTACTTCCAGTCAAAAGCTACGGTACGCCCAGCCGGTTGTCTAGTCCTAACCCCTTCCCGAACCGACCACGCGCCCCCCACAAACACATGCTCCACCCGGCCGCAGAGGGTCTCGCCTTCGTAAGGAGACCAGCCGCATTTGCTCTCTACTTCGCTCCGCTCGAACGTGGTTTCTGCGTCCAAGTCCACGATGGCGAGGTCCGCGTCGAATCCCTCGCGAAGCTGCCCCTTGCCCTTGACTCCGTAGAGGGACGCCGGGGCTTCGCTGGTCATCCTCACGATCTGCTCCACCGAGCCAAGCCCCTGGTGGGCCAGCGTCAGCATCACTCGAAGAAGGGTCTGCACCCCCGGCATACCGCTGGGGCTGGCGGGGTAGGGCTTCGCCTTTTCCTCCAGGGTGTGGGGGGCGTGGTCGCTTCCGATGACTTCGAAAAGGCCAGCGGCGTACGCCTGGCGAAGGGCCTCCCGATGCTCTGCCGAGCGGATCGGAGGGTTCATTTGGGCCAGGGTCCCCAGCCTCTCGTAGCAATCGGGGGCGGCAAACCACAGGTGCTGCGGCGTGATCTCGCAGGTTGCCCCGATCGCTTTGCCCGCCTGCAGCATCGGCAATTCATCCAGGGTGGAGATGTGCAGAACGTGGACCGGACGCCCCGTCTCGGCGCTGAGGGCCAGGATGCGCTGGGTGGCTAGGCGCGCGCTCTCGGCGTCTCGCAGGAAGGGGTGCTCGGCTGCGGTTGGATGCTCGCTGATCAAGGCCTTGCGGGCAGTGTTGCGGGGCTCGTCCTCCGCGTGGATTGGGCAGCGGCGGCTTCCGCTGCGCAGCACGCGCCGCAGGTCCTTGTCGGTGGAAACCAGCAGTGATCCGGTGCTGCTGCCCATGAAGATCTTGATGCCGGGCGTGCCGGGCAGCATCTCGAGCTCGGCAAGATCGTCGGCGTTGTCGGTCGAAGCTCCCATGAAGAAGGCGGTGTTGCACCAGGTTCTGCCCTGGGATCGTGCCACCTTGTCCGCCAGCGCCTCGGCCGTGGTGGTGGTCGGGTTGGTGTTGGGCATCTCGAAGACGGTGGTCACGCCTCCCATCAGGGCGGCGCGGGTCCCCGACTCCAAGTCCTCCTTGTGCTCCATGCCCGGCTCCCGGAAGTGGACCTGGGTATCGATCAGCCCCGGCAGCACCGCCAGCCCCTTGAGGTTCAGTTCGGTTTCGGCCGATTCGGATGACAGGTCGCCGATCTTCGCGATCTTGCCACCGAGAAGGCCGATGTCCGCGGTCTCCCGGCCGCTCGACCTCACCAGTTGGCCGCCGCGCAGAATCACGTCGTAGGGCATGGTTCCAGTATTCCCGGCCCGAGTACGATCAACCGGATGGATCTGCGGGAGAAAGCTGCCGAACTGCGCCGGTACCTCGACTACCACGCGCACCGCTACTACGTCCTCGACTCTCCCGAGGTGAGCGACTCCGAGTACGACGCCAAGTTCCGCGAACTGGTGGAACTGGAGGCGGCAAACCCCGGGCTCCAGACCCCAGATTCGCCGACCCTGAAAGTGGGCGGCCCTCCGGTAGACGGCTTTGTTTCGCACCGGCACTTGGTCCCGATGCTCTCGCTAGACAACGCGTTTGGCGAGGACGAACTAAGGGCTTTCGACGAGCGGGTCCGCAAGGGGCTCGGAGTCGAGACCGTCGCCTACAACGCTGAGCTCAAGTTCGACGGGGCCTCCCTTTCCCTCACCTACGAAGACGGACTGCTGGTGAGAGCCACCACCCGCGGCGACGGCACCAGCGGGGAAGTCGTCACGGAGAACGCTCGTACGGTTCGGGGCATCCCGCTGCGCTTGCGCGGCGATGTCCCGGGAGTCCTCGAGGTGCGAGGCGAGGTGGTGATGTTCAAGGACGTCTTTGAGGACCTGAACCGCATCCGCCTGGAACGCGGCGACCAAGCCTTTGCCAACCCCCGCAACGCCGCCGCTGGGGGCCTCCGCCAGTTGGACAGCCGCCTCACCGCCGCCCGTCGTCTCTCCTTCTTCTGTTACGGAACCGGCGCGGGGCCCCGGCTTGCCGACACCCACTCAGGCCTGCTAGCCCGGCTTCAAGAGCTTGGCTTCCCGGTCCGCCAAGAGGCTCAGCGTCTGGAAGGGGCGGATGCCCTGGTGGATCGGGTGGCTCACCTTCAGACCCTCCGTGCAGATCTGCCGTTCGGCATCGACGGGGTGGTCATCAAGGTGGACTCGCTGGACCAGCAGGACGATCTTGGGTTCACCGCGCGGGGCCCGCGTTGGGCGATCGCCTACAAGTTCCCAGCCGAACAGGCCTTCACCAAGCTCGTGCAGATCGGATGCCAGGTCGGGCGCACCGGAACGATCACCCCGGTCGCCGAACTGGAGCCCGTCTTTGTAGGCGGGGTTACGGTAACCCGCGCCACCCTCCACAACTACGAGGACCTGAAGCGGCGAAACGTGCGCGAAGGCGATACCGTGATCATCCAGCGTGCGGGAGACGTGATCCCGGAGGTGGTGGGCGCAGTGCTGGACAAGCGGCCCGCCGATTCCCCCGAACCTTCCGAGCCCACCGCGTGCCCCGAGTGTGGAACCCCACCCGTTCGCCTGCCCGGCGAGGTTGCGCTCAAGTGCCCGAATCGGGCTTGCCCGGCCCAGGTCTCGGCCAAGCTTCGCCACTTCGTGGGCCGCAACTCGATGGACATCGAGGGCCTCGGCGAGAAGCTGATCGACCGCTTCCTGGAAGCGGGTTTCCTGCAAGACATCCCCAGCATCTACCGCCTGCGCCTGAGAAGGGAAGAGCTAGAGAAGCTGGACAAACTTGGCGAGCAGAGCGTGGCGAACCTCCTGGCTTCCATCGAGGCCTCCAAGAACCGACCGCTGGATCGTTTCCTGAATGCGCTCGGGATCCGCTTCGTAGGGGATCGAAGCAGCAAAGACATCGCCCGCCATTTCCGAACCCTGGAGGCATTCCGAACCGCGCACTATGAGGACCTGATGGCCCTGCCCGACGTGGGAGCCCGAACTGCCAGCGAGATCGAGAGCTGGCTAGAGGACCCCCTCAACCAGCAGTTGATCCAGGACCTGATCGACCTCGGAGTCTCACCGGTGGAAGCGGATGCCCCGGTGGGAGACCTCTATGCCGGGCAGATCGTGGTGTTCACCGGCAAGCTGGAGCAGATGACCCGCGAAGAAGCCGAGGACCTGGTGATCCGCCACGGCGGCCGGCCCGCCGGCAGCGTTTCCAAGAACACGAGCCTCGTGGTGGCCGGTCCGGGCGCGGGAAGCAAGCTAGTCAAGGCAGAGCAGCTAGGGGTTCGCGTGATCACAGAGGATGAATTCCTGGCGACGATTCCAGGTTAAGGTTCGCCCTTTCAGACGCTGCAGTAGGGCAGTAGGGGTGAAAGGGTGAAATGCATGTCCTGCGTTTTGCTATAGTGACTCATCATGAGTGTTCGCGCTTGTCTTTGCCTGTCGGCGATCGTAGCTTCGTCCCTGTCGGGGGCTCAGGTTCTTCCCACCCAGTCCAGCATCTGGACGCTGACTGCCGCGGCTAACAGTCTCGCGACGGTGCCGGTCTACGGGAGGTCGGCCACGGTGGAAGGGTTCAAGTTCAAGGTGACGGCCCGCGCGGATGGCGCGCTCCCGGTGGTAAGGACTCTGCTCAACCGGGACTTCATCGGAGGC
Organism: Fimbriimonadaceae bacterium; assembly: GCA_041742595.1. Classification (GTDB taxonomy): domain Bacteria; phylum Armatimonadota; class Fimbriimonadia; order Fimbriimonadales; family Fimbriimonadaceae; genus JBGSIJ01. The sequence continues at coordinate 86,423 of JBGSIJ010000040.1, forward strand.
GACGACGACGACGGAGGCGTCACCCTGAACCTGTACAAGAGGGTGACGGCCACGGCCTATGCCCTCGTGACGGATTGGTTCCAGACGGGGAACTCAACCAGTTCTGGGGCCGGCGTGATCCTGACGGCCGGCGACTATTTGGTGGCGGGAGATGATAGCGACACGGGCAGCTACGCGGGCTCAGCCCTTGTCTCCGGGTTTTGGGCCAGTAAGGAGTACCAGGCCAACTACTGGAAGCAAGAGGCGGGCTTGAGTTCGTACGTGTCGGTACTCGACTACGACGGATATGCCGTCAAGGGCTTTCGCTTCACGGTTGCCGCCAGAGCGGATGGGGCCCTTCCTCTGGTCAACCAGACTCCTACCATCCTTGACGACGGCGAGTACTGGCACACGGTGATCTACCGCCTGGGATCGAACGGCCGCTACTTCGTCTACGCGAGCCTGACGCCTTACTCCGCGCCTAACCCCGGGCTCATCTTGACTCCGGGCACGTACCTGGCCAAGAACGAAATCTTTACCGGCGATTCCGCAACGGCTTGGCGGTTCGCAACCCTGCTAACCGGCTTCTGGATCAAGAAGTAGGTGGGAAGCGCCGGAGTACGCTCCTGCAGTGGAGCCTATTCCGGCGCACCAGCGCGGACGCCTACCTCATGGAGATTGGGTCCAGTCGGATCTTCTCGAAGCGGACCAACTTCGTGTCGGAACCGGACACCATGATTCGCGAGAGGTACTTGGGATCGACGTTGGTCACGATCGTGGTTCCATTGGCCGGAGTGCCATAGCCCATGGGCTGGAAGTACAGGTACCGGTACTTGGAGCCTGGCTGGTAAATGAGGTTTCGTTCGGCGTCGGTGACTTTGACGGGCTTGCCTGATTTGTCCACCGCGACGCGCTCTTGTAGTCCTTTGACCAGTTCGAACGAGTAGCTCAGACCGCTCTTGCCCGGGCCGCCGACGCCAATGGCCCAGGTTTTGCCTTGGTCGGTGTAGCCGAGATTGCCCCAACGCATGCTCGCGGGATTGCGGGGGTCCATTGGTTTGTTCGGCGTGATCGAAACGATCGAGAACTCTCCCAAGTCCCCCTTGGCTTGGGCGCCCACCTGGGGCTTGAGGAAGATCGAGGGAGGACGTACCATCGAGAGGTCCAGGTCCATATCGATCGTCGCGGTTTCGGGCAAGGTGGACACGCCGTACCAGGTAAGGGTGGTTCCAGAGGGCACGCTCAAGCTGGCGGTCTGGTTCACGTAGTCGACGCTGCTCGACCGCCAACTTGCGGACCATCCGCGAGAGGTGCTTGGCTGGGTGGTTTGGATCACCACAAATCGGTTCTTGGCCCCGAACTTGAACTGTAGCGTATTGTTGCCGTTCACCAAGTAGTAGGCCTTAACCCGCTCGGCGACCTCGGGTGCGGGTTCCCCCTGCGGGGTCCAGCAATTGACCTGCCTCGAGTCGATCTCGCAGGCTCCCAGGATCACGGCTTTTCCAAAGCCGGCCTCCTCGTACTCGGTCGCAACCCGTACATCGGGCACGCGGGCGTTTTGGGCCATGGCCACCGAAGCGAGACCAGCGACGAGAGCGGGGAAGGGGTTGCGAGCCATCATAGAGACGGACGCGCCGGGATAGAGGCGGGTACGCGCAAATGCAGGAAAGATTCTCCCTCCCGCCAAACCTGGATTTCGGCCTCTGCGTGAACAGCGGCCAGGTGTTCCGGTGGCACGAGACGGGACCCTCCTCCTGGGAAGGCGTTGATGGGCGGGAATGGTACCAGGTCAGGTTGCGGAATGCCGGCTTGGAGGTGGAGTCCAACGCGGAGGCAGCGGCGTTCCGCCGGATGTTTCGGCTGGACGTCGATGCCGCCGCAGTTGAGGCCGAGATCTTGCGCCGGGGACCGGAGCTCGGGCCGCTGATGGCCGCCCATTCTGGGCTGCGCGTTCTGCAGCCCAACGACCCGGTCGAGGTCTTCTTCTCGTTCCTGTGCTCGGCCAACAACCACCTCAAGCGGATCAAGCCGATGGTGGGGAAGCTGGCGGAGTTTGGCGACCCCATCCCAAACACCAAATTCCGAGCCTTCCCGGAGCCGGAAGTGGTTGCGGAGATCCCCGAGTCCGTGTTGCGCTCGCAGGGCTTTGGCTATCGCGGAGCCTCCATCCCGCGCGCTGCGGCGGCGCTGGTCTCACGCGGGGGCAGGGCATGGCTGGAGTCGTTGATGCGCACCCCGTACGAGCAAGCGGTGGAACAGCTCATCGAGATCCCCAGCATCGGCAGGAAGCTCGCGGATTGCATCGCGCTCTTCGGGCTTCACCATGGCGAGGCGGTGCCGGTGGACACCCATCTATGGCAGCAACTCACCCGGCTCTACCACCCGGAGCTGAGAGGCGAAGCCCTGACGGAGCGGCGATACCGTGAGGTCGCCGAAAGGTTTCGAACTCGCTTCGGGGACCTAACGGGTTGGGCGCACCAGTATTTGTTCGTGGACAACGTCTCGGTTGGTGCCAGGGCTAGAGCCGCCAGGAGCAAAGAAGATACAGCGTGAGACCACCGGTGGTCCTTTTTGAGGGGGCGCCTTGGTCCTGCCCGGCTCCATTGGCTCCAAGCTTCCGGAAGGGCACAAGCTGCCTGAACCCCACGGATATCACCCCGTCAGAGACCTCCCAGTCGTGCTGTGCTTGGAAGGTGAACACCTGCAGGTCCTTGTAGTCGAGTTCAGACCGCTTTCCGAGATCGAGCAGGATGTACCGGATCCCGTATTTCAACTGGCCAACGCTGGGAAGGATCCGATGACTTGCTGATATTCGCCAGCGCTTGCCGTGGGCTAGCCCGGTTGTCCAGGTTGAGGTAAGACTGGTCTCCTGGCTGGAGGTTTGACCACCAAACAGGACGCTGGAGAAGCCATCCACATCCAGCCCCGCTCCCCTGCCGTCTGGTATCCGACCCTCGATCCGGTACCGTGAGGTCTGACGGGCCAGATTGTGCTGCCACCTACCGCCATTGCGGAGCTGTTGAGTGCGGGCCAGGCGGAAGCTGGACCATGAGGCATCCGACTTGGAGTCCCCAGCGCGTTGCTTGCCTTCTCGGTAGACGCCCGCCTCGCCATCTCCGCGATAGGTTAACCAGGAGAGCTGCCAGTCGGACTGCCCCTCGGAGGCGCGGAGCCATGAAGAGAGTTCGGTCCCGTACGCATCGGTGCTGAGCGTTAACGAAGCGGGATTATCCGCTTCGCTAACCTTGGCAGGCCCGCCTACGGCCGTCCTCCCGAATCCGAGTCCGGCAACGACGCGGGCCGAGACCGGGAAAGAAGCCCTAAGCAGATGCCGAGTGAGCCCGTGTCGGACCCGTGCCTCACTACCGGTTCCCAGGAAAGTGAACGGATCGCTAAGCAGTGGGGAGCCTGCGGTCAACTCCGTCAAGTCGTTCTGGTAGTTGTATTCTAGGTCTCCAAGCTTCTGGAACTGGTACCCGGCGGTGAAGCTGCTCGCTCTGGACCGAGTTTTCACTCGCCATACGTTTTCATCGTCTAGGACCCGTCCGGCCAGTCTTCCGCTTCCTCCTTCCATCGAGAGCGACAACCTCCCAATCGGAGGCAGCGAAAGTCGCGCGCCGGAGCCATTGCCGAAGAGTCGCCCGGTCGTTTCGCCACCGAGGCGCTCACGAAAGAGCTGGTCGGAGAACCACCAAAGGCTGATCTCCTTGGCCCGGCCAGGAGGAACGAGGGGCCCCAGCAGGGAGTCGACCAAGCTTTGAGCTGCCCCCATCGTGGCCGCGCCCGTAAGCGCGG
>JBGSIJ010000041.1:0-2910 GCA_041742595.1 Fimbriimonadaceae bacterium
TCCCGATTCCGGCTCCCGCCGGAATCGGGACGGGGTTGGGTGGGCAAGGCGGCGGCGGGCTTTCCGGTTGACATCGCCCCCTCCCAACTCCGTACATTTGAACCTAAGCCAATGTCCCATCCCGACGAGAAACCTTGCGCGGAGGTCGTGATGATGATATTCGCGATCCCCGCGGATTGGGCGGGCGGATGGACGTGGGCAGCCTACGCTGAAGCCTTCGGCCTCTCCTTCGCCTTGTCCGCCTCTTGGGCGTTCTTGCGGGACTCTTCGGCCTTGGCTTCCATCTCGTCCACCGACTTGGTGTGGAGGCGGGCGGCGCCTCGGTTGCCTTCCATGGTGGGGATGTAGGCCTCGCTGGCCAGGCGGTCCTGGGCGGCCGAAAGCTCGTCGGCCCACTGGGGGAGCCACTCGATGAGGGCCACCAGCATCTCGTCAGTCATCTGCCAGATCTCGGGCGGATTGCAGACGGCGCCGGTGAGGGGGTCCATCATCATGGCCTGCTTGAGCAGCCCCAGATCGGAGCGCAAGGAGGCCTCCACCGCCAGACGCTGGGTCCATACGGACGCGCTGCAAACCGCGGCGCAGCCCATCGGCAGGTCGCCCACGATGGGCATCGAGATGCCGTTCTTGTCCACGTACCCGGGCGCTTCGATGATGCAGTCGGCGGGCAGGTTGGTGATGACGCCGTTGTTGACGCGGTTGAAGTGGCCCCGGTACACCCGGCCGGTTTCCAGGCCTTCCACGATGTAGGAGCCGTGCTCCTCGCCGCGCTTGTCCGCTCCGTACTCCATGGGCGGCCCAGACATCCAGTTGGGGAAGTCGTGCTCAAACCAGTTGCGGCCCTCGGTGCACACGCGCAGGTAGCCGCCGGTCTCGCCGTTGATCCAGGTGCCCAGGTCGATCCACTTCTCGATCTCGTGGGTGCGCTTGCGGTACCAGGGCACGTACTCGCTGAGGTGTCCGTTGCTCTCGGTGCTGTAGTAGCCAAAGCGGCGGAGCATATCGATGCGAACCTTCTCGGTGGTCGGATACTCGGGGTGCTCCAGGAAGGCGTCCAGCAGGTTCGGAACCATGTCGATCCCGCGCCACTGGACCTTCACGTACCAGGTCTGGTGGTTGATGCCGGCGCAGACGATGTCCACGTCCTTCTTCGCCACCTTCTCGTCAGCGCCGATCATCCCTCGGTTGCGCGCCCAGACCTCGATCACCTGCGCCAGTTGCCAGTGCCCGCCCTGCACGCCGTGGCAGAGACCCACGGTGTCCACGCCCCCGTAGTGGTTGCACGCCCAGGTGAGCATGGCCATGGGGTTGGAGTAGTTGAGGAACAGCGCGCCGGGCGCCGCCACCTCGCGGATGTCCTTGCAGAAGTCCAGGAGGGGCGGGATTCCGCGCTGGGCGTACATGATTCCGCCCGGGCCGAGGGTATCGCCCACGCACTGGTCCACGCCGTACTTGAGGGGGATGTCCACGTCGTGGACGAACGCCTCTAGGCCGCCCGCGCGGATGAAGCTGAAGATGTACTTGGCGCCGGTGATGCTGGCGCGGCGATCCGTGCTGGCGGTGAGTTTGGCGGGGATCCCGTTGGACTCGATGTCCCGCTGAATCAGCTGGTAGGTCATGTCCAGGTTGTGCGGGTTGATGTCGGTGAGGGCGATCTCGATCTCGGCAAACTCGGGCACGGAGAGGAGGTCGCGGACGAGTTGGCGGGTGAACCCCACGCTGCCGGCGCCGATCATGCAGACCTTGAACATGGCCCTAGTTTAGCGAAGGCCCTGGCGCGATGGCGTCAGGGTTTTCGCCTACGGCTTGTCGGCGTCCAGCTTGGTTTGGAGGCGGTCCATGGCCTTCTTTTCGGCGACGCTCAGGTCCTCGCGCTGCTTCATCAGGTTGAGGGCCCGCCGAGCCTCGTCTTTGCGGCCCGCCTGGATCATCCGGTTGACCATGGCGATCCCGCTGAAGCTTCGGGTGCCGTTGTTCATGGTAAAGGCAAAGCTCTCGGCCCACTTGGCCATGGCCTTGCCATCCACGCCCTTGCGGCCGGGCTGGTCTGCGGCCATGGCTTCCACCGTCTTGAGGGCGGCCTCGATCTCGCGGCGGGTTTCCTCGGGCAGGTCCTTCAGTTGCTTGCGCGTGCTGTCTACCAGTTCCAGCGCATGCTTGGGGTCGCCGGACTTGGCGGATCGAATGGCGATCACGGCGTTGCCGGCAGGGCCTTCAAACTTGGGCGGAGCCTTGCCTTCGGGAGGCGTGGGGCCGCCGTCGGCGACGAGTTCCTCGTCGAGGGCCTTCCCGATCTCGTCGAGGCTGGCCATGGTCAGGACCTTGTCGCCGACCTGCACCCGCTTCGCGGGGGCTGGGGTGGGGGTCGGAGGCTTGATTGGAGTCAGCTTTAGTACGGGTTCCTCTGCAGGCGGTTCTTCCTCCAGTTGCATGCGTAAGTCCTCCCGCATGAGTTCCTCATCCGAGACATCCGGCTTCTTGCGGATGGACATCGGGTTGGGCGCCATCGGATAGAAACTCGCCACCTTAGGCCGCACGATGTGGGTGGCCTGGGTGAGCATGGGTTGCGACTCGTTGTCTTGGAAGACCGAGATCGTCGTCTTCTCCGAAGGCAGGTCGCCGGGGGTCTGGACCATCAACTTCTGGTCTTGGAGCTTGGTCTTGGCTTGGCGGTTGCCGAAGTAGACGCTGAGGCTCTTGGCCTTCTCGCCGGCATCCAGGGCGAACCACTCGCCGGGGCTGACCCAGTCGGGCAGGAGGATTCGGTGCACGGCGGCGGGCGTGGAGGTTGCGGCGACGCTCGGTGGGCGCACCCAGTATGCGACGGCGGCCACCGCAGCCAGAACGCCGAGCATGGCGAAGGCGAGTCGGTATCGGGGTCGCTCGGCGCCCGGGTGGAGGGCTTGGCCG
>JBGSIJ010000042.1:0-48004 GCA_041742595.1 Fimbriimonadaceae bacterium
GGCGCGCGAGTCGGCGGGCTCGCCGGTGTGCCATCCGCCGGTTCCGGCGGAGTCCACCGCAAACTGGTCGGCGATCCCGCGTTCCTCGAGCTTCCGCAGGAAGATTCCCTCCGCGAGCGGGCTCCGGCAGATGTTGCCCAGACAGACGAAGAGGACTCGGTGCATGGCGTTCATTGTGGCGGGGGCGGAGATATGGGTCGGGCTGGGGCCGGTATTTTTCGCACGTAGCAAGGTAACACGTAACACTCCCCACATAGAGATTTTCCGGTGTTACGTGTTAGGTTGGCCTGGCTCCATCTCTTTCGGGCTGGGCGGAAGGATTGTCAATCGTGCCCGAGCAGCGCTGATGCGGGATCCTGGCGTGCTAGCCATCGATTAGGCAACCTCCATCGGCCTTTTGCGGCGCGGGAGCGGGGTAGCGTCCGGCGAGTTCTGCGACCCTGCCCGGGTCGGATCGGATGGGACGCGCCCCGGGGGTCTTCGACCACCCGGCTAAGTTCTGCCATCCCGTCCGGGATGGGCTGCGACCCAGCGTGGAGGGGGCGCCCTGCGTCACGGTGATTGCCAGCAGTTCAGGGGTTTGCTGGCGAGGGCACCGTTGCAACCGGAGGCTCGGCTATTGTGATAAGATTACGCGTGCTCTCCAGTCTCCTTCTTACGGCGGCCCTTCTCGTTGGCGGACACCACCCGTCCGAGGAGCCTCATCTCAACTGCGGCTGGGACCCCAGTCTGCGCATCGCCAGCCCCTGGGAAGACCCGATGTACCGGCGCGGAGCTCCCGTGTTTGGGGTGAACGACGATACCAACAACCAGTTCCTCGCGGGCAAGGTGGTGATCAACGTTGTCTTGGTAGAGAGCGATGGCAGCATCGAGCCAAGTACGGACGATTGGACTCCTGCGGAGAGAACTTTCGCAATGGACGTCACGAAGGCGATGGAGGACCGTCTACTCGCGCTGGCACCTCCTCAGTCGGAGCTCCAGTTCGTCCGCAACCCAGCGATGAACCCCATAACGATTTCCACTGGCTACGAGCCAGTAGGCCGCATGACAGTAGAAGCAAGAGATAACGGCAAGCAGGCCGAGTGGGTGTCTGACGTGTTTGAGAAGCTCGGCTCGCCAGTTATTGGCCAGAGTTGGGGGGAGATCGCTCGGCAAGCTCGCAAGCTAAACGTTCAGATTCGCAACGAAAACAATGCAGACTGGTCGATCTTCGTCATTTGTGTCGCCGGTGGCCCGACTACTTCTTTTGGACGAGGCGAATACGTCCTTAACACCGGCCCTAGCACCATCAATGCCACCAACTTTGAGCACTCGAAGCGGATTTTCATGCACGAACTCGCGCACGCCTTTGGCGCAAACCATTGCCTTCCGGAAAGTGCCCTTTATGGCGCTCCTGGTGTTGCTGGCTTCCTCGGATACTACAGTGGCAAGTCAGCTCCGCCGTGCCTCATGAGTCATACATCTGCAGACACCTTCTGCTGGTTCAACCACGTGCCTGAGGGCAGCCAGGGGCAGATCGGTTGGACCGACCTGGATCAAGACGGCCTCCTCGACATCCTCGACACTCGCCCGGAGCTCACCTACAAGAACGGTCTTATCGCCACCGAGGGGATGCGGCACCGCCTGAATGGCGGCCCTAAGCTGGCCTTCCGACAAAAGATCGTAGGAGCTCTTGCCAGGAGACCTGGCCAGCCATGGCAAACCGCGCTACCCACCGACGGCGCATTCGACAGCCCGGTAGAAGGCATCCAGCACCCCGGAGCAGCCGGCGAGAACGTGCTCTACCGAGCTCACAACCAGTACGGAAACCACAACTCCCCCGCCGCCTACTCCAGCCCCAAGGTCCAGATGGCGACCGCCTTCGCCACCGGCGGGGTGCCCGACGTCACGGTCAGCCCAGACGGCAAGTTCGCCGCGTTCACCTACGGAAACTCCAACGGATCCACCTGTCGAGTGGTCAACCTAGAAACCGGAGTCACGGTTAAGTCCTTCAGCGGTCCCTACCCGGTCTTCTGGCAGGGCAAGCTGGTGGTGGGCCGAGGCGACAAACTCGAGTTCTACAATCCGGCCACTTGGGCCCTGGAGAAGACCATTGTCTCGACAGTGAGCAATCTCTGGCTGGTGAAGCCGGTCGCCAACGGACAACTCCTTGCGGTCAGTTTTGGCGAAGGAAGAACGCTGATCTTCCGCCCTGGCGACACCGCGCCGTGGAAGACCCTTCCGATCGCGAGCTACCAGATCGAAGTGACGCCAGACTTGGCGAACGCTATCACGACGACATGGGGAGGATCCGGCGAGTCGCTGAAGTGGAGACTCTCTGATGTCACCAGTTCACCGTTCCTATCGAATGGGTGGGCTCGAATGGCAATGGATTCTGACGGCACCATTTTCTACAGCAATGGACGGTGGGTCTATCGCCTAAAGCCTGGTGCCACTGAGCCAGACCTCATTGAGAAGAATCACGAGGACTATATTCGAGATATTGCAGTAGTTTCTGACGCCGGTCTCGTCGTTCTCGAGCTCTACAACGGCGAGATCGTCATGCGACGCCTCTCCGACCTGGCTTACGTGGGAACCCGGTTCATCACCCACCCGGTGGACAAGAACGCCAACCTAGCCTCTGGAGGTGGGATGCTGGGCGCAGTCTCCAACACCGAGTTCCGCGCCTACCCCCTTCCCCCGCGCTACACCTACGACGACCGCGCCAAGCTCGCCGCCATCGACATCGCCCCCACCGTGAAGGCCGGCGCCAAGGCCGCCGGAACCGTCACCCTTGCCACCCCCGCTCCGGTGGGAGGGCTCAGCGTGGGGCTTAGTTGGGATGGCGGCGCCGCCTCCGTGCCGGACTCCGTGTTCGTGCCCGGCGGAGCCATGTCTGCCAACTTCGAGATCGACGGCTCGCTGGTGTCTGCCGAGACCAATGGCACCGTATACGCCCAGCTCAACACCGCCTTCCTGGGCAAGCCCATCAAGGCGATCCCTGCCGTGCTCACCGAAGCCGTCGCCAGCCCAACCTCCGTGGGCGGGGGCACCAGTGCCACCCTCACCGTGAAGCTAGACGGCGGCGCGCCCGCCGGCGGGGCAAGCGTTTCTCTCGCTCCCTCCTCCACGGAATGGGCGTTGCCCGCCGCGATCACGATTCCCGCGGGCGCCGCCCAAGCCTCGGTTCTTGCGCCAACCACCGGCGTGGCCGTCGCCAAGACCATCGTGGTCAAGGCAACTTACGCGGGGGTCGAAAAGTCCACGAGCCTCACCGTGAATCCGGCTGCCCTGACCACCCTCTCCGTCACGCCCTCCACCGTGGAGGCGGGCAAGCCGGTGACCGCCAAGGTCACCCTGGACGGCTTCGCCCCGCCCGCGGGCGCGGTCGTTTCCCTAACCTCGTCGTCTACCAACCTCGTGGTGCCCCCCACCGCTACGGTGCCCAGCGGCGAGAAGACCGCGAGCGTGGTGGCCACTACCAAGGTGCTGACTGCCCGGGCTACCGCTTTGGTCACCGCCACCTACCGGGGCGTTTCACGTTCGGTGGTGGTCACGTTGGACCCGCTCTTGCTCAGCCAGTTCACCCTCACTCCTGCCACCCTGGCGGGCGGAGGGACCAGCGTGGCCAAGGTCCAGCTCAGCCGGCCGGCGCCGCCGGAGGGCGCGACCCTCACCATCCTGAGCAACAAGGCGCAGGCTCCGGCTCCCAAGACCCTCAAGGTTGCGGCGGGTGCCACCAGCGCCACGTTCTCCATCAAGACGGTGGCGGTGCCCGCCGACGTGACGGCTTCCCTATCGGCCACCTTCCGATCGCGAACCCTTACGCGCTCCCTGCTGATCCAAGCTCCCCGACTGGCGAGCCTGGTACGCAGCGCGGCCTCGGTTCCGGGCGGAAGCACCACACCCCTGGACCTTACCGCCACCCTCACCGGCCCGGCGCCCGCCGGCGGAACCACGGTCACGGTGACCTCCACGAGCACCTCCCTGCCCGGTCTCAAGATCGTGGTCGCGGCGGGCACCACCAGCAAGAAGGTGCGAATGACCCACCGGCTGGTGCCCGCCAACGTCTCCGCCACCCTGAGCGCCACGGTGCTCGGGGTGAAGAAGACCGCCTTGGTTACGCTGACTCCGGTCTCGTTGCTGGCCTTGGGCCTGACGCCCTCGACCGCGCCGATCGGGACCACCTTTGAGATCAAGGCGACCCTCAGCCACCCGCTGGCCTACAACGGGTTCGCCACGCTAACCTTCGACGCCACCAAGATCCTGGGGCCAACCCGGTTGGACATCGGGGTGGGGGCCAAGTTCGGCACGGTGGCCGCGCTCGCCAAGTCGGTGCCGGCGACGGTCAAGGTCCCGATCACCGGCAAGTTCAACGGGTTCACCAAGGTGGCGACGCTCACGATCAAGAAGTAGTCGCCAAACGTGTCCCTGCGGTAACGTGATTCTGCTCTGACTTAGGGTTCTGTGGACTTAGGCGTATGCCGAAAACCCACCTCGTGCGTGGCCCTGCGGAGCACCGGACCTGTAATCCGATCCAGAAACACGGGCCCGCGGCAGCCCCCTCGAGGGGCGATTTGGACTTCGGCTCTGAGGGTGCAGAACCCCCGCCGGCTTCAAAGTCGACGGGCCATCTAAGCCAATGTTCAAGCGACAAACGATTTACGAAGGCACGGTTGGGGTCAAGCTGCGCAACGGCCTCATCGTGGGCACCCTCGGCCCGGGCCGCTACTGGTTGCGGCGAGGCGCGGAAGAGGTTTCCGTCTACCCCCTGGGCGTGCAGACCGAGATGATCGGAGGTCAGGAAGTGATGACGTCCGACGGTGCGACCGTTCGGGTCTCCCTCGCCCTGGACTTCCGGATCGAGGACGCCCTGATCTACCGGCGCTCGTACCCCGTGGACCCAGACAACAGCCGCGGCAACTACGCTTACGCAATGCTCTTCAGCCTCGTTCAGAAACCCGAGCAGCGGCTTCACCAGAAGGCTCAGATGCTGTTTCGCGAGGCCCTCACGACGAAGACCCTGGCCGAGGCGCTGGAACTCCGAGCGTCCCTGACCGCGAGCTTTCTGGAGCCCCTGCAGACCCTTGGGAAGGAGATCGGCGTTGCCGTGGAGGCGGTGAACCTCCTTGACCTGAACATTGCGGGCAACGTTCGGGCTGCGTACTCCGACCTGCTGAAGGCTGAACTCGAGGGAAAGGCCGCCCTCCAGCGAGCCCGGAACGAGGCCGGCACGATGAGGAACTTGCTGAACACCGCTCGGCTGGTTCGGGAGCATCCCGGCCTGCTAGAACTTCGTGCTCTGAGCATGGGCCAGAAACCCCGGATCAGCTTTGTGGTGGGGCAAACCCGGCCTACTGGCGAACTGCCTGCCGACGACGAGGCCTAACGCAGCCGCTTGGGCGGGAGTTTGATGATGAAGGTGGTTTCCGGCTGGATCAGGACGCTATCGGCGGTGCCCTGCTCTGCGAAGGGCACCAGCCCCAGCCGATCTAGAAGCTCGAATCTGGCGGAGACCACCCTTCCTCTCGTACATCGCAGCCGGTCGTGCCAGATGGAGTAGGTACCCAGCCGACCGTCCAGCCGGTAGAAGACTCCCATGGTTGGGTGGGTGAGTTTGACCAGACCCGCTTCGAGATCGCTGTAGCCATTCAGCAGTTCTACGGGTTGGCCGGAGTCCTCCAGGATCACGTCGGCGCCCGCCCAATCGCTCTTGGTCCTCACCTCGTAGTGGGTGTAGCGACCGTCCGCGTAGGAGGTTTCGAAGTGGAACTGCGCGGGGTGCCAAGGGAGGCTCCAGGCCAGACGAGGAATGTAGACGAGCCAAGCTCCCAAGGTTGTTCCGAAGAACCAAACGGCTCGCTGCCCGGTCTGGCGGTCGATCACGTACGTTCGATAGTTCGTCTGCCCGAAGGTGAAGCGGGGCCAGGGGAAAGCCGAAAACTGGAAATCCGCGTCCTGGAACGGCACGACGGAGACCCAGACCCGCTCTTGTCCGTATTCGTCGATTTGGGTGTCCAGATCAAATCGCTCGTTCACATGCGGGCGGACCCTTGCCGGGTCAACCGCGTAGGTGATCAAGGAGAAGTGCCGAAGCTTGGTCACCACATCAAGACCCCGCGTCGGCGGTCGCTCGAGTAGCTCAGGGGTGAAGCGATCTGGAAGGGCCATAGGCACCTCCAACCAGTCTACTCCTCGAACTTTCAACAAACACTGAAAGTTCATGGAGCCTCACGCAGTAGAATAGGTTGTGACTGCCGTTCTCACCGTCGACTCCATCGCCGACAAAGTCTTCAACAACCAGCGCATCGAGAAAGACGAAGCGCTGTTCCTGTTCCAAAACGCGAACCTGTTGGAACTAGCCACGATGGCGAACCACCGCCGGCAGCAAGCCGTGCCCGGCCGGACCGTCACCTACATCATCGGCCGCATCCTCAACTACACCAACGTGTGCTGGGTGCGGTGCAAGTTCTGCGCGTTCTACCGAGTGCCCGGCCACGGCGAGGGCTACCTCCTTTCGGACGAGCAGATTCTGGAGAAGGTGGGCGACACCGTAGAGAAGGGCGGGGTCGAGATCCTCTTCCAGGGCGGGCTTAACCCGAAGCTGAAGGTCGATTACTACGAAGGCATCTTCCGCAAGATCATGGACGCCTATCCGGGCGTGATCCTGCACGCGCTCTCGCCCGCGGAGATCATCTACATTGCGCACATCAGCAAGCTGTCTCTGCGCGACACGCTGATTCGGCTGAAGGCGGCGGGGCTGCACTCCATCCCCGGCGCGGGCGGCGAGATTCTGGTGGACCGGGTCCGAAAGATCATCGCTCCTTACAAGGACACGACCGACGAGTGGCTCGCCTGCATGCGCGAGGCATCCTCCCTCGGCCTGCGCAGCACGGCCAGCATGATGTTCGGGCACGTGGAAACGGTCGAAGACCGGATCGAACATCTCGGACGAATCCGCGACCTTCAAGACGAGTGCCAGCCGTTCCGGGCCTTCGTCACCTGGAACTTCCAGCCCGAGGAGACCAACCTGCCGATCCCGGTGAAGGCTTCCGGCGCGGACTATCTGCGGACGCTTGCGGTGTCGCGGATCTTCCTGGACAATTTCGCCAACTTCCAGCTCTCGATCCTGACGCAGGGTCCAAAGATCGCTCAGGCGGGGCTGAACTACGGGGCCAACGACTTCGGCTCGGTGATGATCGAAGAGAACGTGGTCTCGGCGGCCGGGAATAAGTTCATTCTGAGCGCGGAAGAGTTCGAGCGGCTAATCGTGGGTGCGGGTTACGAGCCGGCTCGGCGCAACACAAGATACGAACTCCTGTAACGTGGCATGGGCGGCCCGCCCATGCGTATCTCGGGCGGCTCGCCCGAGTTCCGGTTTGCCCGAGGGTCGGCACAAGGGGTCAGATCCCGGTTCGGGATCTTGGAGCCCTTCCAGGGTGCAGGCGGAGGGTTTGCCTTAACCCAGGGTCTACGACCGCGGGGCTGTTCTCCTGTCACCCCGCTGGGGTGGGGAGGCAGGCACCACGGCGACCGAATTCGCCACGGCCCCCGAAGGAGCCTGTTGGTTGGCCTCCCATCCCGGAGGGATGGCAGAAGGTAGCCAGGGCGTCGAAGACCCCTGGAACGCCACCCGCACCCCAACGACCCCGGCAGGGGTCGCAGACATGCAGAAGGATCACCATGCCCCTCAATCTTCGCCGCTCCTAAAGGATGTTGTTCTCGAGCGCGTCGATGGCGTAGTTCCGCAGGGCCGACTGAAGGTGTGGTAGAGCCAGGTAGCGACCGATGGCTTCCTGAACGAGCGGCTTCGTCTCCCCGTAGGCGCCATGCCCAAGCCCGTGGAGGATCGACTCCTGGCACGCCGGGTTTTTGACCTCCAGCAGGAGTCTCCCCAGCACCCCAATCAGCCGCCGGTCGAGCTCAGGCAGCCCCACCTCGTGCGGGAAGGCGTTGGAGATTCCCGGGCAAAACGGAGCGATGTCCCAGAGCATGTAGGCGGCGCTGTTGACATCGCTGTGCGCTGAGGAGCCGGCGGCGAGGACCGGATCGCCGAGGAGTTCGAGCAGGTTGCGGTAGAGGTTGGGAATGGAGTCCACGAAGCGTTCCCTCAGCTCCATCGGGACGTCGGAAGAGCGGGCCGCTCCGAACCCTCCCTCGAAGTCTCCCGCCAGCGCCCAGAGCCCGCGCCCGACCTGAGTAAGGGCGAACTCGGCCAGCCGCTCGGGCTCGCGGAAGAGCTGGATCAGGTGCTCCAAGGTCACCTCCTCGTCCACCCGGTCGGTGTGGGTTTCGAACCACACGTCGAAGAACCGCTTGGACTCCGGCTGGCCGAAGATCCCGGAAACCCACTCCTCGAACGGCAACGGGCTCTCAACCACAGCGCGAGTCTAGCGCATGCCACGATTGGATGTGCCGTTCACGATCCGCCCCGCCCAGCCGTCTGACTCTGCCACCATCCTCGAGCTCATCAAGGGCCTCGCCGAGTACGAGCGCCTCGCCAATGCGGTGACCGCTACGGAAGCCCAGGTCCACGAAACCCTCTTCGGCGCACGAGCCTACGCCGAGCCCCTCATCGCCGAGCTCGACGGCAAGCCCATCGGATTCGCCCTCTTCTTCCACAACTACTCCACCTTCCTCGCCAAACCCGGCATCTACCTGGAAGACCTCTTCGTTTGGCCCGAGCACCGAGGCCAGGGCTACGGCAAGGCGCTGCTTCTAGAGGTGGTCAACCTCGCCAAGCAACGCGGCTGCGGCCGAGTGGAGTGGTCGGTGCTGGACTGGAACGAACCCAGCATCGCCTTCTACAAATCGCTCGGCGCGCAGCCGATGGACGACTGGACGGTGATGCGCCTCGGCGAATCGGAGATTGCCCAACTTGGGACCTAGCGTAGAATACGACCATGGCAACCGCACAGCTTCCTGAAGGACTGTCGGATGGCGTTGCCCGGCTGGTTGAATCGATGTCCCCCGATCAGGTCATCCTGTTCGGGTCCCACGCCAAGGGCACGGCGCGCCCGGATTCCGACGTCGACCTGGTGGTCGTCCTTCCTGACCAGGCATTCGAGAAAGAGACCAGGCTGGCCCTCTTCAGCAAGGCGATGATCGCCTTTCGTCCGTGCCCCTGGGCCAAGGATATCTTGATAGCCAAGGCGTCCGAGTTCGCCTCACGAAAGACCTCAACGGTCGAGGTTCTTGGGCTTGCCTACCGAGAAGGAGTTGTGCTCCACCGTGCCCAGTGAGGATGCGAGGCGTCTCCTCGAGAGCGCCGAACGCGACTTCGCGACCCTTGGCCATCTTCTAAGCAAAGACGCCCCCATCTAGTCCTTCGGGTTTCACGCTCAACAGTGCGTGGAGAAGTCGCTCAAAGCTTGGCTCGCCACCAGACGCCTGCCCGTGCCGCTCATCCATGACCTGGACCGGCTTCTGAACCTCCTTGAAGCTGACGGCGAGGAAGTCGCGGCGTTCCGGCCCCTCTTTGCCCTGACGGCGTTTGGAGTTGAGTGGCGGTACAGCGCCTTCCCGGAATACGAGGCCCTCGACCGCGATCAAGTATTGGCTGCCTGCCGGGCCCTACTTCTGCACGTCCAGAATCTAGCCCGGTGATGCGTGGCCAGTCCGCCTACCGACTCCCGGTTTTCAACGCGGCCCTGGCCCGGGCACGCCATTGCCCGGGCCGAGCCCAACACATTAATGCAGTCAGGGCGTGACCACCAGCGCGGCCGTCTTCGAGATTCCCAGATAGGTTGCTTTCAGAGTCGCGGTGACCTTGGCACCGGGCTTGGTCGTCGACATCACCACGCTTGCCGTGGTCTTGCCGGATAAGACCTTGAGCGTCGTCGCCGGGAATTTGGCATAGGCGCTGCTGCTCGACAGAGTAACCGTGGCCCCAGCGATCGGGGCCGGACGGTCCAGGGTGACCGTGAAGGTCGGCTTGCCAACCCCACCCTTTACGGTGGCTGGGCTCACCGTGGCGCCCGCGAGTTTGCAGGGAACGGTGCTGATTAGAACGGTGCGCGATACCCCGCCGAAGCTTGCCGTGATCTTGCCACCGTAGGCGATGGACAGGGGCACCGTGGTGGCCAGAACCGAAACCACTGAGGAGCCGACTGCAAGGGTTACGGAAGCAGGCACCTTTACGTTGGGCGAGTTGCTCGAAAGCAACACCTTAGCCCCGTTCACCGGAGCAGGTCCGCTTAAGGTGATCGTAAGAGTCGATCGGTTCCCAGACGTCAGTGTGGCCGGCGAGGCAGCAAGGGTGGCTAGTGGGAAGGCGAAGTAGGGATTCCCTACCCGACCAATGTCACCCTCTTGACCACCGTAATAGACCCAGCGATCGTCCGAGCCAAAGGCACACGTAGATGCATCGCCTACGATGATCCTCTCGGCTGGCAGGCCAGGAATTCTAGGGTCGCAGACGAAAAGATTCTTGTTCGCATAGTAGTCTTGACCGCCAGAGAAACAGAGGTAGCTGCCAGGGCTGAACTCAAGGCCGTCGAATCGGTAGCGCTTGGGCTGGCAGATGCCCAAACTTTGCCACGGAGTTACCAGCCGGTTGAACACCTGGACGATCCCGCCACCCGTTACGGCAACGTACTTGCCATCGGCCGAGGCGGCTACTTCGTTGATGTCAGAACCCACGATCGTAGAGTATGTCGATTTCGGCAACACCGCCTTGCCATCAGATACGTTGAAGAGCCGAAACTTTGCGTCATTGCATCCAACGATAACGATCTTGCTGTCTGAAGTAAAGTCCACAGAACGTGCCGAATATGAGGTCGGGGAAATCTTATACCGACTTTGACGTGAAGCGGCGCTATAGACTTCAATCTGTCCATCGACGCAGACTGCAATGTTCGCGCCATCCCTCGTGTAGGCGAGGTCCACGATCGCGCCATGGTTCAGCGTCGAGACTTCACCCGTGCCTGCCCCCGTATCCGAGTTGAAGAAAGTCAGCATGCTATTCGACCCTACGACAATCTCCGGAGTACCGGGCGCTTGGGCTATTGAGTAGCCATTCTGCCGATCCCAGTAGTCATCGTACTCCAAGCCACTGTTCCTGAGAACGGGAAAGCCATCGGAAGCTCTGAGTCCAAGCACTCGTCCGTCATCTCCGGTTGAGGTAATGAGCTGCCCCTTGACCGCGATCTCCGAGATCCAACCCTTGTGGAACTGGTACTGCTGAACCCGAGCGTAGTCCGATAATCGGTATCGCGCCAGGAAGGAACGATCCGCTCGGAGGAAGGTCTGAGGGTCAAACATCACCGTCGAAGAAGGGTAGTCGTAACGGACTGCATCGTTTGGAGCACTCGATATTGGACTAAGCGTTGTGCTTGAGAACAGTGTGATATGATCTCCCGCCCCATCCCCGAAGTAGATGACGGATCGGTCTAGCGACCGTCCCGTAAACCTAACGTCGTCAAGATCGTAGGATTTCAAAATCTGGAAGCCAAGGTTCGCCTGAGAGATCGAGGAGTCGCAAATAACGTTTACAAGCGCACCGTCACCTGTGAAGAATGCACCATGGATGCCGCTGGGGGTATCGTAATCTACTAACAGGTAGTCAGACGTACCGGAAGGGTCCAGAGCTCGCTTCCAAAGCGTAACCCGCGAGAGCTGGTAGCCGCTTGCGCAAGTAACAATGCGATCTCCTGCGGGCGAGAACTCTCCCCGAAAAAGGCCTTCCTGTGCGCTTAAGGTTTGGTAAAGGGTGCCATCTCCTGCACGCCACACCCGTCCTCTACCATCGCAGAATCCCAGCAACAGCGCCCCGTTAGGGGAGACATCCAGATTGTCGACGGGGTCACTAGACTGGGGATCCTTTACCGCCTTACGGACCGAAAAGGTCGCTCGATCGACAAAGTAGACCCATCCATCGCTAGTACCCACAAAGATCGTGTTTGCGTTGAGTGCAGTGTCGGTTATGTACTCTCCATTTCCGATTGCGAGTTGAAGATTCACAAGTTGAGCACTCGTCGAGGCCTGCCACACGATCAGGCGATTTCCCGCTCCCGAGCAAACCACGCCGGTTGCGGGATCTGCCGATAGCCCAAGAACGCTCTCCTGATGGCCCCACTTCCGCCAGGACTGGGCCGAAGCGAGTGTGACGCCGCACAGAAGAACAAGCAAGAGTCGGGCGAAAGCTCCCATTGCCGCATTCTATCTCAACGCATGCGTGGCCCACGTCCTCCTTTTTCACCTCACTAGCGTGGGGCTACCCCTTCTCATAGATCCGACGGATCTCGGCCATCCGCTCTTGGAGCTTGGCCTCCGCGCCGCGGGGGGTGGGCTGGTAGTAGGCGTGGTCGGCCACCGAATCTGGACGGTTGACTTGGGCCACCACGCCTTCCTCGAAGTCGTGGGCGTACTTGTAGCCCTCGCCGTAGCCCAACTCCTTCATCAGCCGAGTCGGAGCGTTCCTTAGGTGAGTGGGGACCGGGTCGTTGCGGGTTGCCTGGACGTCGTCCACCGCCGCTTTGTAGCCTAGGTAGAGGGCGTTGCTCTTGGGGCACAGGCTCAAGTAGACCACCACCTGGGCCAGGGCCAGCGCCCCTTCCGGCATGCCCACGAAGTGCACCGCCTGCTGGGCGGACATCGCCAGTTGCAGCGCGCGGGGCTCGGCGAGGCCGATGTCTTCGCTGGCCATCCTCACGATCCTTCGCGCCAAGTACATGGGGTCTTCCCCGCCCTCCAGCATCCGGGCCAGCCAGTACAAGGCGGAATCCGGGTCCGAGCCGCGGACGCACTTGTGGAGCGCGGAGATCAGGTCGAAGTGCTGCTCGCCGTCCTTGTCGTACAAAACGTTCCGCTGCTGGATCGCGGACTTGACGGTTTCCAGGGTGATGGGAGAGCCAAGCCCGGCGCACAGCTCCAGCATGTTCAGGCTGGAGCGGGCATCCCCGTTGGCCAGATTCACCAGCGCGTCCTCCGCGTCCGGGTTGATCTCCACTTCCCCGGCCAACCCGCGCGGGTCGGCCAGCGCGCGGCGCACCACGCCGCGGATGTCCTCGTCTTCTAGCGCTTGAAGTACGTAGGTCCGCGAGCGAGAGAGCAGGGCCGCGTTGACCTCGAAGCTGGGGTTCTCGGTAGTGGCCCCGATCAGGGTGACGGTGCCGTCCTCCACGTGGGGCAGAATCGCGTCCTGCTGAGACTTGTTGAATCGGTGGATTTCGTCGATGAAGAGGACGGTCCCGAGGGGCGCCTTGGCGTCCGCGTCGGAGAACAGTCCGGACTGGTTCCCCGGCCGGGCGCGGAACTTGGCCTCTTCCACGATGCGCCGCAGGTCGGCCACGCCGGCGGAAACCGCGCTCACGCGCTCGAAGTGCTTGGAGGTGGTCTGGGCCACGATCTCGGCGAGGGTGGTCTTCCCCACTCCGGGCGGTCCCCAAAGAATCACGCTGCCCAGCCGGTCTGCCTCCACCGCCTTTCGGAACGCGGCGTCTGGGGCCACCAGGTGCGGCTGTCCGGCAAAGTCCGCGAAGGTCAGGGGCCGCATGCGCGAGGCAAGGGGGGCGCTCATCGCCCGGTGCCCTCGAAACGCAAAAGAAGGCGCTCGGATTCCGAGCGCCTTCTTGCTGAGGAGTTCATTCCTCGATTGTACGTGCTTATGCGCGTCGCTTTCGGGCGAGAGCCGCGAGGCCCAGGCCGAGGATCGCCATAGAGGCGGGCTCCGGCACGGCGTCGCTGACGCGGATGTTGTCGATGCCGGTGTTTCGGATGCCGCCCATCACGCCCAGCCAGGTGACCGAGGTGATCGCGTCGTCCGAGACGATGCCGAGGAAGCCCTTGTTGCCGGCAGGAGCCGGCAGATCCAGAACCACGGTACCGCCGGTGGTGACGACGGTCACCTTGACGGGGGGAGCGCCGGCAACGCTGTTCTGCTCGCCCGCCGCGTTGATCGTGTAGGTGTCGAGGCCGAAGCGACGAGCCACGTGGGCGTTCAGGTCGATCCGGAAGTGCTCTTCACCGCTCGCGGTGAGGATGCTGGACGTGGTGGGGCCGGCGATTCCGAAGTTGGTGTAGCCCGGAGAGGCCACCACGAGGTTCGTGGTGGGGGCGCTGGACGGCGGGAGCGGGGTGTAGCTAAGTCCGTTGCTGCTCAACCCGAAAAGCGTGGCGTCCTTGGGGAACACGCTCTCGTAATCCTCCAGCACGGCGACGCTGTTGAACCCGGCGTCGTTCACATCATAGAAGAAGCTGACGGCGGCCGAACCAAGCGATGCGGCCCCGACGGCGGCGACGACTCCAAGAAAGCGAATAGGTGAATGCATGTTCCTCCGTGGCACTCGGCAGCTTCGCGCGGGCCCAAGTCAAGTTAGTCTCAAGCCTCCAGGTTCGCGAGTCGCCCAAATCGGGCACGCAACTCCACCGGCTCGTATCTTCGCGGGGGAACTTCCGGCGCCGCAAAACAAAAGAGCCCCGCAGCTTTGCAGCTGCGGGGCTCTTCGGCGTTCGGTCGAACTTACTTGATGTCGACCTTGCCGCCGGCTTCGACGATGGCAGCCTTGATCTTCTCGGCGTCGTCCTTGCTGGTGGCCTGCTTGAGGGGCTGAGGAGCGCCGTCGACCAGGTCCTTGGCTTCCTTGAGTCCGAGGCCCGTGAGCTCTCGAACGACCTTGATGACCTGGAGCTTGGCAGCGCCGGCCTCGGTGAGGATGACGTCGAACTCGGTCTTCTCTTCCTCGACGGCGGCGGCGGGAGCCGCACCGGCGAACATGGCGGGGTTGAATCCGGCCATGGGGGCGGCGGCGGTGACGCCGAACTTGTCTTCGAGAGCGGTCTTGAGCTCGCTGAGCTCGAGAGCGGTCATGCCGCTGATCTGCTCGACTAGGGTTTCAACTGCGGTAGGCATGTCTGGTTCTTACTCCGTAGGGGTTTCGGAAGCGGGCGCTTCCTCGGTTGCGGGAGATTCTGCCTCTACGGCGGGCTCCTCAGAAATTGCGATCGGGGCTTCGGCGGGGGCTTCCTCAACTTTCGGCGCGGGCACGGGGCTACCCTCGGCAACCTTGTCCGCAACGGCTCCGATTACGCGGATCGGGTCTGCGTACAGAGCCTCGATCACGCCAACCAGGTTGGTAAGCGGAGCGGCGATTGCGCCGATGACTTGAGAAATAAGGACGTCGCGGGGCGGAAGCGTGCTAAGCGCCTCAACTCCCTTGGCATCCATGGCCTTTCCACCAAAGAAGCCGCCTTTGACGATGAGCTTCTTGTTTGTTCGCGCGTAATCGAGAAGCGCTTTGGCAACCTCGGACTCGTTCGCAAATACGAACGCGACCGCGGTGGTCCCATTGTGGTGCTCCAAAGGCATCTGGGCGGAATCGCTTCCGGCCGCGATGCGGAACAGGGTGTTCTTCAGAACGTGCAACTCTCCGCCCTTGGCCCGAAGGTCTCGGCGAAGCTGCTGCATTTCCTTGACCTTAAGGCCTCGGTAGTCCGTGAAGAGCACGCCCGTCGATTGGGAGTACCACTGTTGCGCTTGTTCGATCGTGCGCTGTTTCTCTGCGGTTGGCATTGATGAGCACCTTCTCCAAAAACAAAAAGGACCCTCGCCCCAGCACGAATAGGCGAAGATCCACTTGAGAGAACGAATCCCCTCGCGTTTCCTTTTTCTCGCCCCTCGGCTGGCGAACCTTGCGGTCCATTACGGCTTGATGCCACCGGCTGTCTTTGGAGTATTGAAGCGATTGTGGCACATTCCGACTAGGGAGCGCTATGGCATCCCCGGAACACCCACTCCCCGCTGTCATCCCGAATCCAAGCCTAAAGCGAAACCCGTGCCATCTTGATCGCCCGAAGGTTGATCGGCTGCCAACCCGCCGCCACCGGGCGGACCTGCACCGACACCTTGCCGAGCGACCTGATCTCGAACGTGCCGAGTTGCACCGGGACGAACTTCTCGTAGCTGCCCGTGGCCGGCGCCTCCACCGTCACTGTCTTGCCGCCCATGGTCACCGTGAACCGGGGGCTTCCCGTCCCCGCGATCTCCGTGGAGAGGGACACCGTGCCGGTCTTCGTGGCCACGAACTTCCATTCCAGCCAATCGCCCGAGTTCGTCCAGAAGCCGAAGTTCGGCTTGCCGCCCTTCTCCTCCGACTGCACGGTCTCCCCGTGGACCACCGCGTCGTCCGGCAGGAGGTCGAGCGAGCCGTCCGCCCGCTGGGAGACCTCCGGTTGCACAACGTCGATCGAGCCTCGAACCTTGAGGACCACCGTGCTGGAGATTGGGTCCGGCGCCTTCGTGGGTACGTCGATCTCCACTCCGTCCGCCGTGTTGCGGACGGCCAGCTTAGCCCCGCCAACCAACAGGGAGGCTCCCGCCGCCGCAGATCGCAGGCCCGGAACGAGCAGCTTGCCGGTCGCCGGCCAATCGAACACGTGAAGGTAGAGGGTCGCGCCCTTGGCGTCTACCACTTTCGTCGCCCTGCCCCAAGGCAGCTTCTTGAAGGGGCTGGGCGTAGTGGCATAGATCGCCTTGCCGTTCTTCTTCATCCATGCGCCTACCGCCTGGAGCCGCTCAACCGAGGGCCCAGGAATCTCGCCGAGGCGGGTGGGCCCGACGTTGAGGAGGAAGTTGCCGCCCTTGCTGGCGATGTCCACCAGGGTTCGGACCAGTTGCTCCTTGGACTTCCAGTTGTGGTCGTCGCTCTTGAACCCCCACGTGTCGTTCATCGTCATGCAGGTCTCCCAGTCGCGGCCGGGGTAGCCGGTGGCGGGAACGAACTGCTCCGGGGTCTCCGTGTCGCCCCGATAGACGCCCAGACGGTTGTTGTGGATGATGCCGGGCTGCAGTTTGAGGAGCGGGATCAGGAGGTCGGCGCGCTCCTTGGTCATGTCCACCGGCGTGTCCCACCAAAGCACGGAGATCTTGCCGTACTTGGTCAGGATCTCCTTGACCTGGGGCACCGCGACCTTCTTGATGTACTCGGTCATGTCGCCCTCTTGGGCCTTGTCCCAGTGGCCGCCCGCCGCCGAGCCGCCCGGATTGTTCCAGTCCTGGGCTTGCGAGTAGTAGAAGCCCAGCCGGAGCCCATGCTTCTTGCAGGCCTTCGCCAACTCCATCAGGGGATCTCGACCAAACGGGCTGGCCTTGACGATGTTCCAGTCGGACGCCTTGCTGTCGAACATCGCGAAGCCGTCGTGGTGCTTGGAGGTGATCACGATGTACTTCATGCCCGCGTTTTTGGCCAGCCGCACCCACTCGTCGGCGTTGTACTTGACCGGGTTGAACTCCTTGGCGTAGCCCTGGTAAGTAGCGGTCGGGATCTTGGCCGAGTTCATGATCCACTCCCCGATGCCGCCGATCTCCCTGTTCTGGTACCTCCCGGCAGGCACGGAGTACACGCCCCAATGGATGAACATCCCAAAGCGAGCCTCGCGGAACCACTTCATCCGCGCATCGCGCTGAGACTTGGTTTCGGTTGCGTAGGGGTCAGGGCTCGTGCCTTGAGCGGTAAAGCCGGAAAGAAGGGCGAGCGCTAGGAGCGGACTCATTCCTGAACGCTACCCCGGACCGCAAACCGCCGCCGATTGTTCCGCTGGACTTTGTCTGCGGTTTGGTGGACGTTCCTCGTCCGACAGCAAAAACGAAGACTGGTTTGGACTCCAGAAGAATCGGAGACTGATATTGCCTCACCTGCCAATTCAATGCACGCCTGACCGTGAACCACCCATGGAAACCAACCAAACCACGCCGATGCTCTCCATTCGCCTCACCCCCGAAACCAATGTTCGCCTGTCGAAAGGAGAAGTCGCCGTCCTGCGCCTGATCGCAGAAGGCCACCCGAACCAGGGTGTTGCCGAGCAGCTCGAGATCTCGAAGCGCATGGTGGACTACCACCTGACCAAGGCCTACGCAAAGCTCAACGTCGGCAACCGGATGCTGGCGATCCGCCAAGCCTGGCGTCTGGGCCTCCTCCCCTTCGAGCCGAACTCGAACTCGTCGACTTATTCGGAAGCGGGCGAAGGTTCGCTCCAGACTCAGCGCGGTTAGGCCGCGCCGGTTGGGGAGGGCCGCCCGTCCCGCCGGAGGGTGCTGTTGAGAGAGAGATCAACCTCCGGTTCGCCGCCAATCCCTACTTGCGGTTTCGCCCACGGCGCGCCGTTGGTGCCTTCGGCGGCTTTCGCGGCTCCCAAACCTTCTTCTTGGGAGCCGCCTTTTTCTTGGGCTTCTCCTTCGGAATCTCGAATGGCTCGGTTCCGTCCTTCGTCGAGGGTTTGTTCACCTGCGGACGCCGAGGCGCATCGCCAAAGCGCCAGATGATCGGCACTTGCTCCAGGTCCGGTACCTCGTCGGGCCGTTCGCCCGGCTTCTGAAGGAGGCAGACGAAGGCGCCCGCTCCATAACCAGACTGCGGGAACAACCGGTAGCAGGGGAACTCGGCGTGCGGGGATCGGAACTCCGCAAGGTGCGGGACCTCGACCGCCTTCACGGTGGGGTAACGCTCGAGTAGCCAGGCGATGACTTTCTCGTTCTCCTTCATCGTGTAGGTGCAGGTCATATAGAGAAGGTGCCCGCCGGGGGCCACGCACTTGATCGCGGTACCCATGATCCGGCGCTGGCGGCCCACGCACATGTCGATCATCTCCGCGCTGAAGCAGCCCGGAGCTTGGTCGCCCTTAGCCAGGAGGCTCTGTCCCGAGCAAGGCGCGTCCACCGTCACCAAGTCGAAGTAGCCGGGCGCCCGACGGGCCCAGACCGTGGGGTCCGCAGAGCCCACCATGCCGGATTCCACCTGGCACCGATCGAAGTTGTTGATCAGGATGCTGGTGCGCTTGCGCATCGTCTCGTTGGCGATGAGCAGTTCCGGATGGAACGCCTTCCAGGCGAAGATCGCCTTGCCGCCCGGCGAGGCGCAAAGGTCCAGCACGCGCCGGGGCGCTTCCTCGATCGAGAGCATCGCACTTGCCGCGAACACGCTGGAGAAGTCCATGCAGTAGTACGCGCCCTTATCGTGGAGCGGGTGCTTGCCAGGGCGGAAGCCTTCGTTGATCCGGATCACCCAATCGGGTTGCCAATCGAGCGAGCCTTGTCGCGGGAACGTGCGGACCGCCGCTTGGTCTTGGAGGACGACGATCGCCTGCTCGCGAGACTCACCCGCCATCATCGCCTGCAGGAACTCTGCACGCTCGGACTCGTCCGGAAACAGGTTCTCCGCAAGCTGAAGCAGCTGTCTTCCGGGCGCAATGGGTGGCTTCACTTGCATGAGGATAGCCCATCTCCTACGACATCCCAAGCCTCCCGAGGTACCTTCCCAGCATGGCGGCTGCCCCCATTTTTGAGACCGAGTCTGGCGCAGGGCGCTGGACGATCCGTAATCTCGACCTCTTTCGCGGCCTGTCCGAAGCGGATATCGAGGAGATCGCGGCCAAGTCCCGTATCGTTGAGCTGGACCGCGGGCAGCACGTTTGCATGAGCGGCGTTCAGCACAGCCACGCCTTCCTGATTCGCGAAGGCACGGTTCGCCTGATGGCCCACAGTCCGACCGGCAAGCGTCTGACCCTGGCGATCCTCAAGCCCGGCGAGATGATCGGCGACCTGGACCTAGTGGAGAGCACCGACGAAGCCGGCGAAAGCGCCGAGACCATGTCCCCCGCCAAACTTCTCCAGGTCCCGATCACGCTTCTTCGTGAACTTGCCGACCGCCATCCTGAGATGGGGCTCGCCATCCAGAAGACCCACCGCCGCCGCCGCATGGAGGTCGTCAACCGCCTCCGCGACGTCCTCTTCATGACGGTTCCCCAGCGCCTCGCACGGCTCTCGCTTCGCCTCGCCGAGGAGTTCCCGGGTGTCACCAAGCTTGGACGCCGCTTCGTCAATCTGCGCCTGACCCACGCCGAACTCGCGGACCTCATCGGGTCCAATCGCGAGGCGGTGAGCGCCACCCTTGCCCAGATGCGGCGTCAGAAGGTGCTTGGAAGCGTGGAGGGCCGGCTGGTCTTGCTCGACGAAGACCGCCTCCGCGCCGAAGGCATGCTCTAGTGGGTTAGCTTCTGCTCGAAGCTGATTCGGTGCTTTTCGTGCGCCATTCCGATCGCGGCGATCAGCTCGTCCTTCAGCTGCCGAACCACCGCGTGGTCGGCGTGAAGGCCCCGAGCCTCCTCCATGATCCCGCCCAACGTAAGGGTGGCGGACTTGCGGTGCAGGAACAAACGCTCCACCTTGCTGAGCGTGATCTCGCTCCAAGTGGCTTCCTCCAGCGTCCCGATCTGATGCTGGGTTACGACCTCGGCGAGCAGGTCGATCATCCCGCTGGCGCGGTCGATCGACTCCCGGTCCTGGGTTCCGAACCCCTTAAGGGTGAGACTGAGGGTGTCGTCGAAAACCTCCTCCTCCTCCGGGCTCCCGATCGTGGGCACAAGGAACTGGAGGGTGGAGAGATCCCGCATCTCAACGGATCGTCTCCCGCTGCGCAGGGCAGATGCGAACAGCACGTGGATGGCCTTGTTCTTGGTGCGGTCGCTGAACACGAAACGCTCGGCGTCCCCCATCTTCTCGTTCATTTTCCGCTCGTACCGCGAGATCAACTCGTCGAGGATCACCAGGATATGGGGCGGTACCGCGATACGGTGGTTGGGGTTCTCCCCCACCACAATTCCACTGACGTACTCAAGTTCGCAATAGGGGACGCCTTGGCCAACCCCCGCGCCCACCATCCCTCCGTGAGAAGTGATGAACTCCCGACGGATCGAAAGCCGTTCGGAAGCGCTCTCGGCCCGGTGAACGATGCTCTTAAACAGGAATCGATCCAGCACGGCGCGGCTCTCTCGGGTGTCGCGGATGTAGTTGGTGGTGGCGATCGCGGTGTGAAGCGCGGCATGCTCCATCTGCGGCCCGTTCAGGAACTGGCGCTCGTTCAGGATTCCGTTCAGCGCTCGAAGCACGAAGTCGTTGGCGTCGAAAAGCTCGTCCAAGAACGCGAAGTGTGCTCGGACGATGTACCCGTCCAAGTTGTGCACGTAGGTTCCCTTCTCAAACTCCCGGAGGTCCAAGCCTCCCACAAGCTGGCCCACCGAGGTGGTTCGCGTGAGCTGCAGGGAGAAGGGCTCCCGGTCGTCCTGGAAGTGGGCAAAGACGCTTCGGGCCAAACGGGACTTGGCGAGGCCCCGGTCGCCGATGATCAGCGAGTGCTCGCGGGTGAGGAGGGCGTAGAAAATCTGTTCCAGCACCTCGTCGCGGTGGATGAAGTGCGCCCGCATGTGCGTGAAGGCGGCCTCCAGCTTGGCCAGCGACTCCGCTGGATCGGGGGCGCCGGGACCGGCGATCTTGTTCAGGTGGTTTGGGTTCAAGTTGTCGATTCCTGCCTCGCGACCTTGCGCGCTGGATCAAACGGAATGTTGACACGAACGCGCGTCCCACCCCAGCCCTCCATCCTACGGGAACCTGCCCGTTTTCCGGAAGGGGCGTTCATTCGGTCGGCTAGGACCTTATCCCCACCCGCTCCGCCTTGCCCGGCCTCCTGCCGTATTGTAGAGACATGAGCCCGGACCGAGCGGCGATTGGAGGGAGAGCGGCCGACCAGCCGTGGTGTGCTCTCGCCTGCTTGCTCTACGTGGTCCTCGGCGGCTTCCTGCCCTCGCAGCCCGAAGCCTTCGGCGCCGGGCTCGCCGGAGCCTACGCCTTTGTTGGCTACGTCGGGGTACCTGCGGCGTGGGGCCGTTACGCCGGATCGCGAGTTTCCGCCGTATCGGGCGGCGCGGCGATCGCGCTGGGAGTGATCGTTCAGGCGGGCCCAGCATCGAACCAGAACATGCTTTCCCAGTTGGCGGTTGCCGCGTTGCTCGCCCTTGCGGGCCGGTTTGTGGGAGAACGATCGAGCGCCCACTCCATGGATTCCGTTCTTCCCGAGTGAGGCGCAGAGGTGCCTTGAGGAGCGCCTTTGGCCTATAGTGATAGGGCTATGGCACGTGCAATTTGGAGCGGAACGATCTCGTTCGGAATGGTCGGGATTCCGGTGGGTCTTTACACCGCCACCCAGTCCAAGGACCTCAGCTTCAACCAGCTGAACAAGAAGACGATGTCTCGCATCAAGTACCAGAAGGTCGATGCCAGCAACGACGAAGTCGTGGCTCCGGACGACATCGTCAAAGGCTACGAGGTCAGCAAGGGCAACTACGTGCTGATGGACGACGCCGACTTCGAGGACCTCCCCGTTCCCTCCAAGCGAGTGATCTCCGTGGACGCCTTTGTCCAAGCCGACGAGGTGGACCCGATCTACTACGACACCACCTACTTCCTAGAACCCGAAGAGCTCGGCAAGAAGCCCTACGCGCTTCTCTACAAGGCGCTCAAGGAGAAAGGGGTCAACGCGGTCGCCAAGATCGCGGTCCGTAACAAAGAGAGCCTCTGCTTGATTCGGCCCACCGACAAGGGCCTGGTTCTGGAAACCCTCTACTATCCGGACGAGCTTCGCCAGCCCAGCGACCTCGGACTAGACGACGTGAACGTGGAAGACCGCGAGCTGAGCATGGCAAAGTCCCTCGTGGACCTCCTCCACGAGGAATTCCAGCCCGCAAAGTACAAAGACGAGTACCGCGCCAAGCTCCTGGAACGCATTGAAGCCAAGATCGCCGGGCAGGAACTTCAGCACGTCGCGGAAGCCGCCGCGCCCACCCACGTCATCGACCTCATGGAAGCCCTTCGGCAGAGCCTCGAGGCCGCGAAGCAGAAGAAGGCGGCGTAGGATTGGCTATGAAGACGATCGAGATTCCTGTCCCACCGGAGTTTGAGGCCGCCACCCCCGAACTGCGGGACTTCGTGCTTACGATGATTGGCTTGGCGCTACGCGTTCCCAAGCCCGCCCTAAACCTCGATCCACTCAACTGGCAGGCAATGGAAGCAGAAACGAAGGCCTACCAGGAAGCCAACGGGGTGACTCCCGAAGAGCTTGCCGAGCTGGACGAATACCTCATGCAGAAGAAGTGGCGCGATGAGGATCCTGACTGATTCCAACGTCTTCGTCAGCGCCCTGATTACGGCTCAGGGAACCCCAGCAAGGGTCCTGGAGCTAGCTCTCCGTTACCACCAGGTCCTCATATCTGAGAAAATGCTCACCGAGCTCCTTTCCGCAACGACGCGACCGAAGCTCGACCGGTACCTGCCTGCGATGGCACGTGCTAAGCGCCTCGCAGAGTTCAGCATCCGGTGCCATCCGGTGCCGGACATCGCCGGTTCCGGGCCGCCTTGTCGTGACCCGAAGGACCAGTACCTGGCCGACCTGGCCGCAGCCCATCAGCCAGACCTACTTATCTCAGGAGACAGAGACCTCCTCGCCCTGCACCCGATCGGCGTAACCCGGGTCGTAACCCCCACCGAGGCGCTGGCTCTCCTGCAATAAGCCATGCCCCACGAGTACCAGCGAAAGCGAGACTTCCGCATCACCCCGGAGCCTCCCCCGGACGGGGCGGTTTCCGGCGTAGGGCCGCTCCGATTCGTCGTCCAAAAACACGCCGCCCGCCGCCTCCACTACGATCTGCGGCTGGAATGCGATGGCGTCCTCAAATCTTGGGCGGTGCCCAAAGGCCCCTCCCTGAACACCGCCGACCGGCGGCTGGCGGTGATGACCGAGGACCACCCCCTCAGCTACGCGGATTTTGAGGGCGTGATCCCCGCCGGCCAGTACGGCGGAGGGGAGGTCATCATCTGGGACGAAGGCGTCTACGTCGCGGACGACGGCCCCGGCAAAATCTTCCCTGAGCGAGGCGAAACCGAGCGCCGCATCCGCGAAGGCATTCCCCTCGGCAAGCTCTCGTTCACCCTCTACGGCAAGAAGCTCAAGGGCTCGTTCACTCTCGTCAAGACATCCAAAGGAGACTGGCTGCTGATCAAGCACCAGGACGGCGCGGTGACCACCGAGGACGTGCTGCTCCAGGACCGGTCCGTGCGCTCGGGTCGCACGCCCGAAGATCTGGAATCCGGCGCGACGGCCAACTCCGAGTTCCGCTGGATGGCGGGGGCGGTCCAATCACCCCTTCCCGCCAAACCCCTCCCCATGCTGCCCACCGAGGTGGACAAGCCGTTCCGGCGCGAGGGCTGGACCTTTGAAACCAAGCTCGATGGCATCCGCTTGCTCGCGGTCATCGAAAAGCCGAAGGTCAAGCTCGTCACCCGAAGCGGGCGAGACGTCGCCGCCAAATTCCCCGGCCTTACCGAGCACCTGCGGGCCCTGCCCGTGCAATCGGCGATCCTCGACGGCGAAGTTGTGCGCTTCGGCGAGGACGGCAAGGCGAGCTTCGGCCAGCTGATGGAGCGCTTCCACCTGGAGAACGAGCGGGAGATTCGCCGTCAAGACTCCCTGAACCCGGTCGTCTTCTGCATCTTCGATCTCACCTATTTGAACGGCTGGGACTTGACCAAATCCGCCCTGGAAGATCGGATCAAAGCGCTCGCCGAGGTCGACCCTGCCTCCCCGTACCTTCGCCGCGTGGACTCCTTCCCCACCGAAGGTGAGCTGGTATTTGAGCAAGCCACCGCCCTAGGATTCGAGGGAGTGGTCGCCAAGAAGCTGAGCAGCGGATACGACTACGGCGTGCGCTCCGCCAACTGGCTCAAGCTCAAGAAGGTGCACACCGAGGAGTTCCTCATCGGCGGCTTCACAGACGGCCAGAACTCCCGCTCGGATTCGTTTGGGGCGCTCCTCGTGGGCCGACCGGGGGAGGACGGGAAGCTCCAGTTCGCGGGCAGCGTGGGCGGTGGCTTCACCGATTCCGCCCTCCGCGAGGTCCGGGACCTGCTGGGCGAATCGCAAGCGGAGAGCCCGTTCTCCGGCCCGATCGAAACCAATGGAAAGCCCACCTTTGTGGAACCCAAGCACTGGGCCGAGGTCCGCTACGGAACCACCACCGCCGAGGGCCTCCTGCGCTTCCCGATCTTTGAGCGCCTTCGCCCGGATCTGGCCGCCGGCGGTCCCGTACCCAAGGGCCCCTCGGACTGGATCGAGAGCGTTCTCGCCCAGCTAGAAACCAACAAGGAGGAGATCCAACTGGAGGTCGGCGAAGACCGGTTCCGCGTTACCAGCCTGTCCCGCGTCCTCTGGCCGGGGCCCGGACTGACCAAGCGGGACCTCCTGAAGTACCTAGCCCGAATCTCCCCCCTGATCCTGCCCCACTTGCAGAACCGGCCGCTTTCCATCGTCCGGTATCCCGATGGCTTGGGCGGCGAGAGCTTCTTCCAGAAGCACCTAGAGGGAGCGTCGCCGGACTTCGTTGAGCACATCCGCCTTTGGTCCAGCCACAACAAGGGCGCGCGCGAGTTCCTAACCTGCAACAACCTCGCTACTCTCCTCTGGCTCGGACAGCTAGCCTCGCTGGAGCTGCATCCGTGGTACTCGCGAAACGTCACGGATCCCGACCTGAAGCCTGAACAATACGACACCTGGAGCAGCGACGAAGCGATGGACCGATCCGCCCTCAACGTCCCGGACTTCATGGTTTTCGACCTCGACCCCAACCTGAAAGAGGAGGCCAAGGGCACCTTTGTGCGAGACCAGTACGCGCGAACCGTGCGGGTAGCTCTGAAGCTCAAGGAGATGCTGGAGCCGCTGGGGTTGCGCTCGTTCGTCAAGAGCTCAGGCAAATCGGGCCTCCACATCTACGTGCCCCTCGCCCGGGTCTACGACTACGACGAGGTCCGTGCGATGGCAGAGGCCTTCGGCCGCCACCTGGAGCGGATCATGCCGCAGGACGTGACCATGGAGTGGACGGTCAGCAAGCGCCCCAACAAGGTCTTCTTCGACCACAACCAGAACGTGCGGGGCAAAACCCTCGCCAGCATCTATTCGCCCCGCGCGGCTCCCTGGGCCACCATCTCCTGCCCGGTGCCATGGGCGCAGTTGGAAGCCTTCGACCCTCAGGCGTTCACGATCCAGAACGCCCAGCCCGACAACCTGCCCGGCGCGCGCGAGTGGGCAGAGATGCTGTCGCTACGCCAGCGGATCGCCTAGCGGAACAGGGCGTACACTTAAGGGTAGTGGAGAAGATTATCCTTGCCGCCCCGCGGGGCTTTTGCGCCGGCGTCGCCTACGCCATCGAGGTCGTGGACCTCGCCCTCAAGATCCACGGCGCGCCCCTGTATGTGCGCCACGCGATCGTCCACAACGAGTGGGTGGTCAAGAGTTTCGAGGATCAGGGCGTCATCTTCGTCGAGGACATCTCCGACATCCCGGAGGGCAGCGTCGTGGTCTACTCCGCGCACGGAGTCTCTCCCGAGGTCCGGCGACAGTCCGCCGAGCGTGGCCTGACAATCATCGACGCGACCTGCCCCCTCGTCACCAAGGTCCACAACGAGGCCAAGCACTACGCCGCCAAGGGCTACTTCATGATCTACATCGGCCACGAGGGCCACGTGGAAGCCGAGGGCACCATGGGCGAAGCTCCCGGCCGAATGGTCTTGGTGGAAACCCCAGAAGACGCGGAAAAGCTAGAGATTCCCCACTACGACAAGCTGGCCCTCCTCACCCAAACCACTCTCAGCGTGGGCGAGGTCACCGCCACCATGGAGGTCCTGCACCGCCGCTTCCCCCACCTGCAGAAGCCGCCCAAAGAGGACATCTGCTACGCCACCACCAACCGCCAGACCGCCATCCGCGAGCTAGCCCAGCAAAGCGACCTGGTGCTGATCGTGGGTTCCAACACCTCCTCCAACTCCAACCGCCTGCGCGAGGTGGCCGAGGAGTACGGCGCGGAAGCCCATCTGATCAACGGCGCCGCCGGCGTGCAGGAAGTCTGGAAGCACGACTACCGAACCGTAGGTATTTCCTCCGGCGCATCCACGCCCGAGATCCTCGTTGAGGACGTCATCGGCGAACTCATGAAGGCCAACCCCGCCGCCACCATGGAGATCCTAGAGACGGTGCGCGAGGACGTGAACTTCCGCCCCTCGCGAGACCTCATTCAGCTGGCCATGGCCAGCTAGGAGCGCAGCCCTTGGGGGCGCGTCGCGGGGCGTTCAAGAATCACCTAGGTCAGACAAGTCAGAAGAGGCAAACGCGGGCTTGAGACTAGCTCTTGGGAGGCTGGGATGGCTCCTCTGGCTTCGACTCAACTCGGCGCCGGTAGATCGCCGAGTACACCACACCCACCATCACTCCGCCGCCCACGATGTTGCCCAGCGACACCGGCACGATGTTCTGCAGGAACCCCATCCAGGTGGGGCCGGTCTCGGCGACGCCGGGGTGCATCGAGTGCAGGAAGATGCCGAGGGGGATGAAGTACAGGTTGGCGGTACTGTGCTCGAACCCGGCCGCCACAAACGCCGAGACCGGAAAGAGGATCGCGGCGATCTTGTCCACCGCGGACCGCCCGCCCATCGCCAGCCAAACTCCTAGGCACACCAGCACATTGCACAGAATCCCACGGACAAACGCCTCCAGCGGCGGCAAGGACGCCTTGGCCGCCGCGATGTGGACCGCCGTCGCCTCGATCTCCCCCAACTTCCAAGACCCGGAAGCGGCGAAAAGGACCGCGAGGCCCACCGCTCCCACCACGTTCCCCAGGAACACGGTGCCCCAGTTCGCCAGCAGCTCGCGCAAGGTGATCCGCCCCGCCGCGAGCGCCATCACGAGCAGGATGTTTCCGGTGAAGAGCTCGGCTCCCGCTAGGACCACCAAGATCAGCCCCAGAGAGAACACCAGCCCACCCACTGCCCGCTGAGCCGCGAAAGGAAGGCTGGCGTCGCTCACGATGATCGTGAAGTACATCGCGCCCAGCCCAATGAACCCGCCGCCCAGGACTCCGAGCAGAAAGGTGTTCAGGAACCCCAGCCGAGCCTTGCCGACGCCGGCACTCTCCACCCGCTCCGCAATCCGCGCCGGCGAGTAAGCATCGAGATCAATCACGGCAGGGCCGGCTGGCCGAGGGTCGGCGTCAGGAGACGGAACCATATCGCGAGGCTACCGATGTGAAGGCCGCCCGAAGCGTGGCGAATTCCGAGGACTAAACCTCCAACCGCTCAACCCGAAGCACATTCCCGAAAGGCCGAAACCGACTAGAGGGAGCCACCCTTGGCCCCTTACGCACATGATGTGAAGGAATCCCGCGATGCTCGGGTCATAGTAGCAATGGTGGGACCGAAGGTCATGTGTGCCGGCTTCGTCGCTGGCTCGGTGCGAAGAGAATTGGAGGAGGTAGAGGCCTTCCTTCGGGACTCGCGACCCTGGGCCTTCAGGCTGGCTCTTGCGATCCTCGGACGCTCGGAGTTAGCCGAAGACGCCTCGCAGGAGGCTCTGATTCGGGCGTATTCCGCGAAGGACACCCTCCGGTCGGTGGACTCGCCGAAGGCATGGCTTCGCCGAGTCGTGGTCCACGAGTCCTCGAGACTCCTGCGGTCGCGCCGGGACCTTCCCAAAACGGCGGAGGACCATCCAGGCCATGAGGAATCGGTTCTCGTACGACAGGTTCTCGATGGGCTCCCCGCCGAGCACCGACTGGTCCTTGCGTTGGCGTACTTCGAGGAGCTGAGTTACTCCGAGATGGCAGCTGCCCTAGACATCCCTGAGGGCACGGTCGCTTCGCGGCTGCACCATGCCAAGGCGGGATTTCGACGGGCATGGGAGGGATCATGAACGACCCGCTACAGTCCTATTTCCGCAGTATCGACGACGCCCCGGTGCCCGCTGCGGTGGCTCAAGGCGACTTCCGTCGAGCAGCGATTCGGCGCTCAAGAGGGCCCTTCGCGGGATTCGCGGTGGGGTTCCTGATCGCGACTCTGCTGGCCTATCTTCCGGGCACGCCAGACCTGCCCGCCGCCCAAGACGCCGCCCGAGGCCTGGCTCAGTTGCAGGCCTTGAGAGAAGAGGCTAGGAGTGCTCGATGGAACGAATCCTGAGGAACCCGCTTGTCTGGGCGACCGCGGGCCTCCTGTTAGCGCTATCCGTTGTCCCGAAGACGAGTTGGGTGGTGAAGAACCACATCGACTACTTGCGGGGTTGGTACGGGGCCAGTGCCATTGGTCCAAACGATACGACGGCTTGGCCAAGGCACATCGTGGACCCCAGGAACTGGGATCAAACTTTGCCAAACGGAGTGGCCTTCCGTAGAGCGATGCCCTTCGAAACCAAGGTCGAAGACCTCCGCCGTGCCCTCCAAGAGTTCGATGTAGAGCCTAAAAAGGTCGCCCTCGCCTGCATCCTGCGCAATAGCTCGCTGCCGCTTCACCCCAAGACCAAGGAGATCGACACCTCTGCCGTCCGTCTTCTGCTGGCGGAGGTCGCAAGGGAGGGCCAGCGTCTTGACCCGCAGAACGCCTTCTTTCCGCTGATGGAGTGGGCATACCTAAGCGGGCTTAGGGAAGTCGACGCCAAGCGCGCACTTCTGCACGCTTCCAGACTGCCGGAGTTCACGGAGTACGGGTTTGCCGAATCTGACATGCGGATAGCCTTGATGGAGGGAACCTTTGGCTACCGGGGCCAGTTGCCCAGGATTGCGCTAGTCGGGGGGAGTCTCTACGGCCACTTCTCCGCGATCGGATCTGCTTCGGATTACCTTGGAAAACGCGGCGGAGACCGGGAAGAGAGGGCAGCCGCCGCGCGGGTGTTCCGGCTATTGATGGCCCGATCTGAAGCGCCGGTGGGCATGATGGTGGCGCCTGGAGTTCTGGCCCGCATGCTCGGTTTGGGGCCAACCGTCAAGCTTGGGGATCAAGGGTGGCGCAACCGGTACTTGGCAGCCACGGCGGCCATCGACCGCCAGATCGAAGGACCACCAATCACGCCCCTCGTGCAGGATGCCCTCAAGGAGCTTGAGCGGACGTCGCAGCCTCTGGACGCGCTAGAGTCCCTAGCCGCGCCGCGAACGCAGGTTGGGGCTGGCCTCTTGGTCGCCCTGATCGCGGCATGCCTAGGCCTAACCCTTGTTGGGTTGCTTTCTAGCCGCCTCGTCGACTCTCGGGCACTCACGCACTTTGCCCTTTGGCTAGGGATCCCCGCACTTTTGGCGGCGAGCCAAGAGATCATCGGCCCACTCGTCATTCTCCCGATCCCAATCGTCGCGTTCTTGCTGGGCCGATGGCGACCTTGGGCAGGGCAGTTGGTAGGCGCCGTCGGATCGGCCCTGGTCGCTGCGGGGGTTCTTGGACTCCTGGGCGAACCCAGACCATCGGCTTGGCTTTTGCTCGCGCTGTTGGCGTGGCTCTTCGCCCAGACCAAGCTCGCCTTGAAACCTGGAGGTGCGGGTTTGGTGCTCGCGGTCGGGTTCGGCGCCCTCGGAGTCAGTTTCGCGGCAGCCGGCAAAGCAGATGCCGGAACCTCGACTGCTTTTGCGGTGGCCCTGTTCGGCTTAGCGGCCGCGGTGAGCCCCGCCCGCCTGCGTCCGGAGAGGTGCCTTCCGCCAATCCTCGCCGGTATCTCGGTCCTCTACGTGGCCTCGGTGATCTGGGAGGTCCGGGCGGATACCCAGCTTGGCGCGGTGTACGAGGGCTTTCGGCGGGAGGCCGATACCCGGCGGGAGGCCATGGGGCTCCCACCGATTATGGGGAGGGGCCAGGTACCAGGAAAAGTCGACCTCCTCCGGTCTCCCGACACAGCGGCCCGAATTCCGCCAGCCCGGGTCTCGCCCTAGCGGAGCACGATTGTCGCCGTCAGGTCTCGCCCCTTTGGGAGATCCACCGTCTGCGAAACCGTGCGGCCGCCCAGCGTCGCCGTCACCCGATGGGTGCCGTAGAAGGCCCGGACCTGGGTAGCGCCCCGCGCGTTCCCCACCAGGTCCGCCTTCGTCCACCACTTCCCTTTCACCAACCCCTCGTACGCCTCCAAAGATGGCGTGGAAGACCAGTCGCGCTTCACGATCGCCCCACCTTCGGCGGCCCGCCAGTGGGCCCCTTCCCAGAAGCCCCACCAGATGAAGCCCTGAACCTTGGGATGGCTGAACATGGCGGTGAGGTAGTCGGCGGTATAGGCGGCCTGGAACTTGGGATCGTTGATCCCGCCCATGTCGAACTCGGTGACCTCCATCGGCTTGTTGAACTCCGCAGCCAGCGAGTCCACGATCTCCAGCACCCGCTTGACCGGCGTGAGCGGAGGGCCGAGGTGGCACTGCAACCCGATCACGTCGATCGGCGCGCCTTGGGCCAAGGCGTCTCGCAGCAACTCCTGCCCCCGCAGCCTAGGAGCCTTGCCCACCGCGTTCTCCTCGGTCCAATTGAAGTCGTTGTAACAGAGATGGACGGTCGGATCCGCGGCACGGGCGGTCTTGAAGGTCTTCGCGAAGTCCTTCCACCCGAGCCGGTCCCAAAGCTCGCGCTCGGAGACCGCTTCGTTCACCACGTCCCAGAGGTAGAGCTGCCCCTTGAAGCGAGCGGCGTTCGAAGAGATTCTCTCGTCGAGGATGGCGCGCACTTGGTCGTCCGTCTTCTCCCACAGCCCCGTCGGCAGGTTGCGACGGCTGCCCCAGACGAAGTTATGGCCCCGCACGGCAATATCGTTGGCTCTGAGGAACTTCATCGCCTCGTCTACCGCGCCGTAGTTTGGCTCGCCCAGCGTCTGCCACTTGAGGTCGTTCTCAAAAGTGACGGTGTTGAAAAGGCGAAGCAACGTCTGCCGGAACTTCTGGGCGGTCTCGTCCTTGCCCGCCAGCAGGAAGGCCGGGGCCGCCGTGCCGAACTTGAACGCGTGCCGAACCTGCTCCACCTGGATCTTGGCCCCCGGGATCGGGTTGCCCGACGGGTCTACGATCACGACCTTCAGGTTCCCCTTACGGATCTTCTCGATCCGGGCCTCCGCCCCGGCTCGCCAGGTGTCCGGATTCAGTTCGCCGCCGAAGAAGTCGATCGGACCCCGGAAACGCCCCGGCTCTCCCGGCCCCTGGTTCATCACCTCCAGCTCGGCGATCTCGACCTCGCCCGGTCCGTAGCCCAGGAAGATCGCCAGTCGAGCCTCGCCGGCCGCAAAGGAGCTCGGAGCCACCGCCGCGAATTTGTACTCGCGCCAGTCGCTGCTCACCCGCACCATCTGGCTCAGGAACTTCGAGTTAGGGGCCGCGGTCATCTCGTAGTTGAAACTCACCTTCGACCGCACCGCGCTGCGCATCTTCGCACGGATCGAAACGACCTCACCCGAGCGGATCGCCTGGGTGGCGGGTACGTGGATGATCGTCTCCCACGGCTGCGCCTCCGGCTTCGCCGAGACCTTCACCCGGATTCCGCCCCCGGCCGCCGCGATCGTTGCCGGCCCGGCCGCCGTCAATCCGCCAAGGCCGCTCGCCGGCATCAGCGAATAAGGGAACACTGGCTCACCGGGCGCTCTGGCCAAGTCGCCGAACTTGAACCCTCCGACCTCCACGATCCCCTTGTCCAGGTTGAGGTGCAGGCCGAAAATCGCCTCTCCCGCCGCGTACCCCGGGGACACCAACCGCAGCGCGTAGCGCGCCCAATCCGGCGTCAGCTTAAGCTCGCGCCGAGCCGCGTCCGGGAAGGGCGGCTTGCCGGACTGGACAAATGCGCTTACCCGGCACCCTTCCGGGCTGCGCGCCCAGAACGAAAGCTCAAGGGACCGGGAAGCCGCGATCGGGACCGCAACGACTTGGGCGAGCGCTTCGTCCCAGATGGGTTTTCCTTCCAAGCGTCCTACCGGCATGCGCATGGCTTTGCCTACCCGGTAGTCGCTGGTGTCGAAGACCACGGCGCCCTCCGGCTTCTTCCACTGCGAGGCCCCATCGCCGAAATCGGCTTGGGCTACGAGAGAGCTCTGGAGGGCGACCGCGGCAAGGACCAACGTGACCATGAAGTCACGTTACCGGAGCCGCTTTCGGCGATCGGCTGTGTGTACACAGAATTCGCTACGGCTTGAGGCCCTTGCCCAGGGTCTTAGAGCGCACCTGCCGTTGCGGATCGATCAGCGTATCGTGGTCCTCGTACACCCAGGGCGTCTTCCAGAGCAGGTAGAGCGCCCGGGTGATCGTCATGGAGTGGTACCGATCTGGAAACAGCTCCTGCACCTTGGCCTCGATGATCCGGCCGCTCTTGGCGGGGGCGTTCGGGAAGAGGTGGTGCGCCACGTGGGCGCCAAAGTGGTTGTGCCAAGCATCTAGCCAGCCCAGCCCCTTGGGCAAGGTCACCGTCAGCGAGGTAGCCAGGACATCGCGCTCATCCGCCAGCGGGTTCAGGAAGTGGTTCGTGACGATGTACGAGATCACCATGGCGTTGCCCACCATGAGCGGCACGACGTACCCCCACCAGAAGACCTGCGTGCCCAGCGACAACGTCAGCGCACACCAAAACGCCAGCGGCGCGATGACCTGCGCCAGCATGATCGCCCGGTCGCGCGGGCGGCACTTCCTCCACTGGGCAATCAGCATCAGCCCCATCTGTTGGTCCATTCGGAAGGTGAAAGAGCCGAAGATGATCAGGTTTCGGAGCAGGGGCGAAATCCTGTATAGAAGCCGGAGAACCGGAGACTTGTGATAGTTCTCGATGGTGAACAGGTGGTCGGGGTCTTCGCCCTCGATGTTCGTGTTGTTGTGATGCTCGGCGTTGTGCCACTTGCGCCAGAGCAGGGGGCCGATGGCAAAGGGCGAGAACCCGATCCCGGCGAGCCAATCGCGCAAGTGCGGGTTGCGCACGCTGGCGCCGTGCGCGATGTCGTGGGCTATAAAGCCCATGCATCCGAAGCTGTGGCCAATGGCGAGCGCGCAGATCGGTGCGAGCCACCACGTGAACTGGGTTGCCAGCAACCCGTAGCAGCCCCCGATCACGGCAATGTGGACGGGGAACCACCAGAGGAGGCTGAGGTCGGGCTTGAACAGGTGGTCCGGCAGGGCGCGCCGCACCTGCTGGCGATAGTTGGGAATCTCGTTTGTCGGGGATGTTCGCTCGGAGACTGCCGCCATTTCCATAGGAATGTACGCCCAAGACCCGGCTCAAGATGCGCCGAAGCTGAAAGGTATCCTTGCTAGTTCAAATGTCCTTCTCTCAGCGTACGCATTCCTGTGGAGAGTTCCGGGCCGAGCACGCCGGAACCCGGGTGACCCTGAACGGGTGGGCGCACCGCGTCCGCGACTTGGGAGGACTGCTGTTCATCGACCTGCGGGACCGCACCGGACTCATCCAGCTCTTCTTGGACCCCAAGGAGCATCCCGAGGCGCGCGATATCCGCCAGGAGAGTTGCCTCAGCGTGACCGGCACGATCGCGATGCGCGCGGAAGCCAACCGCAATCCCAACATGCCCACCGGCGACATCGACCTGAACGTCGAGTCCTACGAGGTGCTCAGCATGGCCAAGCCGCTTCCCTTCCCCGTTTCGGATGAGGCGCACATGCTCAACGTCAGCGAGGAACTCCGAGTCAAGCACCGCTACCTCGACCTGCGCCGGCCTTCCATGCTGCGCCGTCTGGCGATCCGGGCCTCGCTGATCCGACGGCTTCGCAACTTTCTCGACGCCGAGTCTTTTGTAGAAGTTGAGACCCCAATCATCACCAAATCCACCCCCGAAGGCGCCCGCGACTACCTGGTTGCCTACCGCCTGGACCCGGGCAAATGGTACGCGCTGCCCCAGAGCCCGCAGCAGTACAAGCAGCTCTTGATGGTCTCCGGCGTGGAGCGGTACTACCAGATCGCTCGGTGTTTCCGAGACGAAAGCCAGCGCGCCGACCGCCAGCCCGAGTTCACCCAGCTCGACCTTGAGATGTCCTTCGTCACCCAGGAAGACATCCTCACCCTGGTCGAGAAAATGATGATCGAGACGGTCAACGGCCTCATCAACGAGTTCTCCCTGGACAAGAAGCCGCTCGAAGCCTTCGAGACCCTGACCTACGCCGAGGCCATGCGCCTCTACGGCTGCGACAAGCCAGACATGCGCTTTAGATTGCCGCTGTTCGACATCACCGAGATCGCCGGAGCCACCGAGTTTGGCGTTTTCAAGACCACCGTCGAGCACGGTGGCAAGGTCCGCGGAGTCCGCTTCCCGGGCGGAGCGCTGCTCTCGCGCAAGGAAGTCGGCGCACTGGAGGATTTCTGCAAGGAGCTCGGCGCCAAGGGCATGGCCAGCATCGGCGTGGTCGCCCCCTCCGGAGACGAGGGCGTCCGCACGGTTGGCAGCCTTGGGTTCAAGAGTTCCATCGCCAAGTTCTTCACCGACGACGAGCTAGCCGCCATCGGGGCTGCCGCCTCGGCCGAGCCGGGCGACCTGCTCTGCTTCATCGCCGACGAGTACGCCGCCGGCAACTCGGTGCTCTACCGCCTTCGCAACGAGATCGGGGACCGCGCCGGCCTCCGCGACCCCAAGACCATGAAGTTCTGCTGGGTGGTGGACTTCCCGCTGGTGGAGTGGGATGCCGAGAACGGCCGCTGGTCGCCCTCGCACCACCCGTTCACCTCGCCCAAGGCCGAGGACATGGCCTTGCTGGAGACCGAACCGGGCAAGGTTCGGGCCGACTGCTTCGACCTGGTCTGCAACGGCTCCGAGTTCGCCTCTGGTTCCATCCGGATTCACAGCCCTTCCGTGCAGCAGCGCGTATTTAGCTTGCTAGGCATCGACGAGGCTACTCAGACCGAGCGCTTCGGCCACATCATCGAGGCGTTCGAGTACGGCGCGCCCCCCCATGGCGGCATTGCTCCGGGCATTGACCGGATGGTGATGGTACTGACCGACACGGAGAACATCCGCGAGGTAATCGCGTTCCCCAAGATGGGCAACGGCTACGACCCCATGATGGACGCCCCCTCCACCATCGACCCGCAACAGTGGGCCGAGTTAGGATTACGGCTAAGCAAGTAAGGGAGCGCGGGCTTCAGCCCGCATCCGGGCGCCGGACTTCAGTCCGGCGAAGCCTTCGAAGCAAGAGCTGCGGAGGCATCAGAGTCAGCAAGACCTGGGCGTGAGCCCGGCGGCCCGCCGAGACGCGGAATTCTGATGCCTCCGCAGCTCGCTGTGGAGGCTTGAAGCTCGCGCCTCCAACCCTCAACAGCAAGCTGCTGAGGGATCGCGCTACTACAAGCCTTCGGCTGGGCCAGCCGTTCTTGGCCGAGCCGAGCCCCACGGCGCAAAACCTCGAGGAGGTTGCAGCCCGCCGACGCGGGAGTCCCGACTTCGCTCTGGCGTAGTCGGGACGGGGTGGGGTGGTCAAGGCGTCGGCGGGCCTCCCAGACTAAGCCCCTCATTCCGTGCGCCGCAGGACTAGAATGAGCCATGCAAGCCTGCATGGCCCTCCTTCTCCTCACCGCCGCCCAGCCCGGGGCGCCGGTGCAGTTCAGCCGCTCTCGGCCGCCGGTGGTGGTGGTCGCGCCGAATGCCACCGCACCCGAGAAACTCGCCGCCGAGGAGCTGGCCAAGGGTCTCGGCGACATCCTGGGCCTCCTCGCCCGAGTCCAGGAATCGAGCGCTCCCCCGGCCAACGCCATCGTGGTCGGGCAATCCACTCTACTGGCGCCCGACATCGACTGGGCCAAGCTGGGCAGCGAGGAGGTCCTGATCCAGAATCGGGACGGCCGCCTCCTCGTCGGCGGAGGCCGCCCGAGGGGAACCGTGTACGCGGTGAACCGGCTCCTCCACCGACAAGGAGTGAGGTGGTGGGCTCCCTGGGCGACCACCGTTCCCAAGAAGGCACGGCTCACTTTCAAAGACTTGGAAATCCGCGAGACGCCCGCCTTCGAGTCTCGAGACCCGTTCTGGTTTCACGCCTTCGACCGGGATTGGGCGCGCCGCAACAGCTCCAATAGTTCCTCGTCTAGGCTCACCGAGCAGGACGGCGGCAAGATCACCTATGCGGGCTTCGTCCACACCTTCTTCCCCCTCGTGCCGCCGGAGCAGCATTTCAAAGACCACCCGGAGTGGTACAGCTTGATCGACGGGGCGCGGCGCTGGCAGGGCGCCCAGTTATGCACCACCAACCCGGAGCTCCGCGACTTCGTGGTCGCGCAAGTCCGGGCGCTCCTGGCCAAGAACCCGGGCGTCCGCATCGTGTCCGTTAGCCAGAACGACTGGTACGGCGCATGCCAATGCGACCGCTGCAAAGCCCAGTACGCCGAGCAAGGCTCGGAATCCGCCGGGGTCCTGGACCTCGCCAACTACGTCGCCGAGAAGATCGAGGCGGACTACCCGAGCGTCGCCATC
This sequence comes from Fimbriimonadaceae bacterium, assembly GCA_041742595.1. Classification (GTDB taxonomy): domain Bacteria; phylum Armatimonadota; class Fimbriimonadia; order Fimbriimonadales; family Fimbriimonadaceae; genus JBGSIJ01. The sequence goes on from JBGSIJ010000042.1 coordinate 37,014, forward strand.
GATACCTTGGCCTACCAATACACCCGCAAGGCACCGAAGACGATGCGGCCCCGGCCCAACGTGATCGTGCGCCTATGCAGCATCGAGTGCAGTTTCTCCCAGCCCCTCGATTCCCCCGCCAACGAGACCTTTGCCCGGGACGTGCGGGACTGGAGCCGCCTGACCAGCCGCCTGTACGTGTGGAACTACGTCACCGACTTCCCCCACTACATGCAGCCCTTCCCCAACTGGTACGTGATTGGCCCGAACGAGCGGTTCTTCGCCGAGAACGGCGTCAAGGGGCTCTTCGAGCAGGGCGCCTACCAGTCGTTCGGCTCGTCCATGGCGGAGCTCCACGCCTGGCTGCAATCCCAACTTCTCTGGAACCCCAAGCAGGACGACCGAGCGCTGATTCGGGAGTTCCTTTCCGGCTACTACGGCCGCGCTGCCAAGCCGATCCAGGCGTACCTTGACCTCCTGGCGAGCAAGGCCAAGGACTTCCCGATGAACATCTGGGTCGGCCCGGAGTCTCCGTTCTTCGACGCCAAGACCATGCTCCAAGCCGAAAAGCTCTGGGACCAGGCCGAGGCCGCCGTGGCATCCCAGCCCGACCTGCTCTGGCGGGTCCGCATCGGCCACCTCAGCCCCCGCTACGTCATCCTCAGTCGCTGGAACCAGCTTCGCGCCGAAGCCGCGAAGAAGAACTTGGCCTGGACGCTAGGCCCCTCGCGCAAAGCGATCGCCGACGACTGGATTCGCTTGGCAAGCGGACCCGGCCCCAAAGGCTGGAGCCCGATCACCCACATGAGCGAAAGCGGCCTCACCCCTCAGCGCTGGATCGAGCGCTTCGCGGAGGATCCCGAGCCGTTCGTAAATCCGACGAGAGTGCCTTCCAAGAGCCTCCCGCCCGATCTGGAGGTTCCTGCAGGCGCCCAAGTCGTGGTGGTCCAAGACGAGGAAGCCAATCTAGTTGGCGAAGGAGACCTCTGCGAAACCCGCCCGGATCTCCTCGCCTCGGACAAGGTCGCCTGCCGCCTCCCCGGCACCCACCACGAGTGGGCCTTCCAACTTAGTGCGAGCCGCATGCCCGCTGCGGTGCTTGAGGGCACGTGGAAGGTTTACGTGGTGGCCCGGATAGACCAAGGAGCCGATCCGGCGCAGGTGGCGTTCACCGCCGGCGTGTACAGCGCCGACGAGAAGAAAGGTCTCGGCGGCATCCAACCTACCGGCGCCCAAGCCGGCCCGGGTTACCGGACCTATCTGCTCACGACCACTTCCCTAACCAAGGGCTGCTATGTGTGGGCCGCTCCCGCCGATCAGGGCTCGAAAGCCGTCTGGATCGACCGCGTGGTGCTGGTCAGGACCTAGCCCTTCGGGCCTAGCGGTCAGCGATGTAGCGAAGCGTGAACCACCGGGGCTAGGGTCGTTTCAAGGAGGGCGTAGCCCACCTCCGAGAGGTGGACAAAATCCGGCATGAGGGCCGCCGACAGGCGGCCCTGCCTGTCCTGAAACAGGTGTTCCAAGCGAACGAAACTCGCTCCGTAGCTCGGGGTCATGGACTCCACGATTCGGTTCAAGTCCTCAACGTGCCGGCGGACCCCGGTCGGGGTCCGCCAGCGCGGGAAGGACGGAGAGTTGGAGGATCGCCGCTCCCGGATGGGTGGTCCGAAGGTGGGATCCAACCCGAACCACCGCGTCTGCAACCGCCTGTATTGCAAACTGGTCGGCGTCATACCACAGGTTGTTTACTCCGATCATCGCCACCAACACCTCGGGTTTGGCCTCCGCCAGAAGTCCGTCGCGTAGCCGCCATACGAGGTGCTGGGCTTTGTCCCCGCCCTTGCCAAAGTTGCTGGCCCCGTAAGGCGCAAAACTCCGATCCCAACCGGTCTTCCCCGAGCCGCACCATCCCTCCGTAATGGAGTCCCCCAGGAAGACGATCCTTGGCCGGGCGCTGCCGGCTTCCCGCTTGTGGTCCCGGTGCACGCTCAGCCACTCGAGGGGAACGTCCTCGTAGAAGTTTGCGCCCGGCACGTTCGGGTCGGAGACGCCGGGCAGGTATCCAACGGACTCCACTTCGGCAAGGGTGACCTCGGCTTCCATAGTTAACATGATAACCGAACCGTCCGCCTTGCGCTAAGCTCTGGCGGTGCTGCGCTACCTGTTCCCCGACGACTTCGCCCGAGATCCCCGCTTCCGGCTGACCGTAACCGGCGAACCGATGGACGTGTTTGCAACCGACGGCGACGCCTTCGCCCGGTTTGCGGTGGACGGCCCGGCCCGCATCGAAGTCGAGTTGCCGGAGGGCTACGACGCCCCAGTCGTCCGACCGCTTCGGCACGGCATCGAGGGAATCCGAGATGAGAACAAGCTCTCATTCACGATTCCTGGGCCGATCAACCTCCGCATCGACTTTGGGCCCGCGCTGGGTTTGTTTCTCTACGTTGACCCGGTCGATCTTCCCGGCCCGGACCCCGCGGCCCGCGTCTTCGCGGCCGGACGGATCCACGATGAAGGAGAAGTGCTGCTAGAGCCCTATCAGTCGCTGTACCTGGAGCCGGGCGCCGTCCTACGCGGCCGCATTGCCGCCCCAAAGGCAGACGGCGTCCTCATCCACGGCCCGGGAGTCTTGGACGGCGGCTACTACGCGGAGCGCGGCGAGCACGTCCGATCCCTCGTGCTCGAGAACGGTAGCCGAGCCGCGATCCGAGACCTCCTGATGATCCGGCCCACCAGCTGGATGGTGGTGGTTGGAGGCTGCGACTCGGTCGAGATCCAGGGCCTCCGCCAGATCGGCCACGTTCTGAGCAGCGACGGCATCGATGTGGTGGGCTCTAGGCGCGTCCACATCTCGGATTGCATGCTGCGCAACGGCGACGATTGCGTGGTCGTCAAGTCGCTCGATCTCTCCGAGCACGACCCCCGAATCCATTCGGACATGACCCTAGACGTGGAGGATGTTCTCGTCGAGCGGTGCGTGTTCTACAACGACAAGGGCGGCTCTGCCATGGAGATCGGCTACGAGCTTCGCTGCGACTCGGTGCGCAACATCCGGTTCCGGGACATCGATGTGATGGCGGTCCACGGGTTCGGCTCCGTCTTCGGCGTCCACAACTCGGACCACGCGACGGTCAGCGACGTTTCGTGGGATGACATTCGCGTCGAGCACCACTATGACCGGCTGATCAGCCTGCGGGTGGTTCAGTCCCGCTGGGGTCGTGACCTGGAGCGGGGACGAATCGACAACATTCGCCTGAGGAACATCCTGGTGAACATGCTCCCATACAACGCTGGATACTCGCATTCCCTCATCGGAGGGATCGACGCCAACCATCGAGTCTCGAATGTCCGCATCGAAAGCCTTCAGCTGAACGGAATCCCGATCAGGAATGCCGACGAGATCGAGCTCTACCAGAAGCACTCCGACCCGGTAGTGATTGCGTAGTGAGTTGGCCTACGCGCCTTCGGGAAGGCGTCCGTGCTTCTCCACGAACTTCACCACGTCGCTAAGGCGGAACCGCCGCTGGCCGCCGTCGGTGCGGTGGTGAGACAGCCAGCCCCGGTTGGTATAGCGGCGCACGGTTGCCGGGCAGACGCCCAGTAGGCGGCTGGTCTCCTCCAGGGTCAGCTGAGGGTCCAGAAGGCGACGCACGAGCTCGTGCCGACTCTCCTTGAATTCCCCTTGGTAGTAGTTCGCGGTCACCGAATCATCGAAGAAACCGAAGAGAAAGCGCAGGTTCTTGGGAAGCGCTTCCCAGATCTCCTGCAGGTCCGGATCGATCTGAGGGCCTTCTTTCGTCTCGCGCACGCGGCGGGGCCGCGGGGCGCTCATATCGGTCTTTCGGAACTTGACGCGGGAGTTGGAATCCACCTTGCCGTTGGGCGAGGCCTTCTTGTCCAGCGGCTTCTCCGGGACGTCTAGGAAGGCACTCTCGATATAGGCAAGCGGATCAAACTCTTTAGACTTCAACGGAGAACCTCTGCGAAACGTAGAGGGATTGTACTTAAAGTTGGCGCGATCGGTTAGAGGATGAGCATCGAGTCGCCGAAGCTGAGGAAGCGATACCCCTCCTTCAACGCCTCGGAATAGGCCCTTTCGATAGCTTCCTCGGAAGCCAGCGCCGAGATCATCAGCAGCATCGTGGTGCGCGGCATGTGGAAGTTCGTGAACATCCCGTCCACCACCTGGAAGCGGTAGCCCGGCGAGATGAAGAGGCGCGAAACCTGGGTTCCCGCCTCCAATGCTCGAGGTCCGGTCGCAAAGCTTTCCAGGGTCCGCGCCGACGTCGTCCCGACTGCGACCACCCTCCCGGAGCACGCTGCCACCGCCGCTACCGTCTCCGGCGGAACCGAGCACCGCTCCCCATGCATCGGGTGTTGAGACACGTCCTCCACGTCGATCGGCTTAAAGGTGTCCAGCCCTACGTCCAAGGTGACGTGCGCAATCCCTACGCCCTTGTTCGTTAGGGAGCCTAGCAGTTCTGGGGTGAAGTGGAGCCCAGCGGTGGGGGCCGCCGCGCTGCCGCCCACGCGGGCGTAGACGGTCTGATACCGTTCCCGATCGCGCAGCGGAGTCCCGATGTAGGGTGGCAACGGGGCCAATCCCACCTGGTCTAAGCGCTCCTCAAAGTCCGGTTCAGGATCGAACCGCAGAACCCTCAGGGGCCCTTTGGCCTCCTCCACCGTGGCGCGAAGACCCTCCTCGAACAAGATTACGGCGCCCAGTTGAAGCCGCTTCCCCGGTCTCGTCAGCGCCTCAAACCGCAGGGGTCCTAAGCGCTTCATCAGCAGGGCTTCCACCGCCGCCCCGGTGGGCTTGCGGCCCATCAGACGCAGCGCCGTTACCCTTGTGTCGTTCATGACGAGGAGGTCGCCCTCGCGCAGCAGGTCCAAGCAGTCCCGGAATCCGCGATGGAAGATCTCGCCGGTCGCGCGGCTCAGATGGAGCATCCGAGACGCCGAACGATCCGCCAGGGGTTCCTGGGCGATCTGCTCCGGCGGAAGCTCGTAGTCCAGGAACCCTAGCGACACCGGTCCACCAGATCCAGAAGGGTTCCTAAGGAACTCGCGCTGCGACCTTCGGAGCGATCCAGAAGGACCGACTTCAACCCGGCGTTGCGCGCCCCAAGCAGGTCGTCCACCGGATTGTCTCCCACGTGCAAGACCGCCTCGGGCTCCACCCGGTGAAGATTCAGGACGTGGTTGAAAAAGCGGGGGTCCGGCTTCTCATAGCCCACCTCCATCGAGGCGTAGATGCCCTCAAAAAAGTGGTCCATCCGGTGGGCCCGCAGAATCCCTCCCAACGAATAGTCCCAGTTCGAGACCACCGCCATCCGCACCCCGAGTTCGCGAAGCGCCTCCAACGCAGGCCGGGTGTCGACAAACGCTGGAAAGTGCCGCTCCGGGGTCTCGTGCAACATCGAGTCCGCCGCCAACAAAAGGTCCGGGGCGCGCTCCACCGGCAAGCCGATCTCGAATAGCCAGGCCTGTGTTAGCTCAAGCCAGAACGCCCGCCTGGGCCCAGCCTCCGGCTGGAGGTTTACCTCCCGAAACCGGGAGTATCGCTGGCCGAACAGCGCATGGTAAGCGCCGTCCGCAGATTCTGACGGCTCGAGCCCGCACTCGCGGGCGGCGTCGACGGCGAAGCCTCCCGGCGTCCAGCGCACGCCGAGCAGCGTCTCCGCGCAGTCGAGGGTCAGCAGGGTCGGCTTCATCGACGCCAACTCGCGACCAACCAGGAGCCAAGGGTCAACACCAGGCTGACCAGCAGCATCGAACCCAAGGGAACGAAGAGAGAGAATCCGTCTCTCCGATACGAGATGTCTCCCGGCAGCCGGCCAAAGGGCAGGTAGCGGAACCAGCCCGACCACAGGAGCCCACCAACTAAGGCAATGGCCAGCCCCGCTAGAACCAAGCCTCGACCCAGGTGTTCCATAGGTCAGAGTTTACAGCCGACAATGCGAGGGTCGGGCGGAACCCGGTGGGCCGCCGTTCGTATAACTGGACAGGTAGCCAGTAAACTAGGCTCCTAGAGGAATGACTATTAAGATGCAGAAGTTTCGATTCTTGGGAGCGCTCGCCGGGGTTGCGCTCATGCTTTCGTTGGCGGCGGCGGTGCAGGACGGAGTCGTCCTTAAGCGACTGCCCAAAGTGGGCGACGTTCAGAAGTTCAAGCTGAACGTGGAGCTTGAGATCCAGGGCCAGCCTTTCACGGTCAACGCGCTCGTCACCGAGAAGGTCGTTGCCGTCGAAGAGGGTAAGTACTCCGTTGAGAGCTCCCAGTCCGAGATGAAGCTCAACGGACAGGACGCCCCCATGGACGCTCAGGCCACCACCTCCACCTACACCTCCCTGGGCCGGTTGCTCGAGAGCAAGGGTGGCGACACAAGCGAAGAGTCCATGCGGATGTCTTCCCTTCAAGCCTTTGAGTTTCCGGACAAGGCCCTGAAGGTTGGGGATACCTGGACCACCGACCTGAAGGCCAAAGAGGCCAAGAATCCGCGCGGCGTGAAGACCGACTGCAAGATCGAGGCAGCCGAGAAGGTTGGCGAGTTCGATACCTACAAGATCACCTTCACCGTCAAGGAGACGGAAGGCGCCGACCCCGCCTCCGCCACCGGAACGGTCTGGTTGTCCGTGAAGGATGCGTCCCTCGTGAAGTACGAGGGAGTGTGGACCGGTGCGCCGTTCCCCATGGTTGGCCCCGCCAACGCCAAGGTCAAGCTCGAGCGAGCCTAAGCCAGCTACGTATCCGCCCAGAAGGGGACGCTGAATGGCGTCCCCTTCTCTATTTCCGGGGCTGCTGCAGCGCCTCGGTTAAGCGCTCGATCGTCGGCTTCAGCTGGTCGAAGCCGGATAGCGGCAAGAGAACCCTGACCAGCAGCGACACGAGCAGGGTTGCGCCGACTACCGTCATCAGCCCATTGAACATCGCTTGCAGGAGCTTACGCTTCCAGTTGGACTCGACCTGAATCCACTTCTCAAGGAGTTCGTTCTGGCGTTCGAGGGCCTTCCTCGTCCTCTGCAGCTCCTCCTGAAGCGGATCCATCGGCTAGTAGCCCGCGACGGCGGTTCGGGCGACCTCGATGGCCGGAAGGCCAAGTTGGACCCGCGCCTCGTCCAGCATCTCGGCGGTCCGGCTCGCCCCGCACCGCGAAACCCCGATGGACCTCACTTGCAGAAGCGTTGTCAGATCCCGAACTCCGCCCGCCGCCTTCACCTGAACGTGGGCCGGCGAGTGAGCCCGCATCAGCTTCAGGTCCTCGATGGTGGCGCCGCCCGGCGCATAGCCGGTGGAGGTCTTCACCCAATCCGCATTGACCGCTCCGCAGATTTCGCAGAGCTTGATCTTGTGCGCATCCTGCAGATAGGCGTTCTCAAAGATCACCTTGACCTTCTGTCCTGCGCTATGCGCCAGGTTCACGATCGCACCGACCTCGTCCTGTACGTATCCGTACTCGCCGCTCAGCACTTGGCTGATGTTGACGACCATGTCCAGTTCTTCGCACCCGTCGTCTAAAGCGCGTTGTGCTTCTTTGAGCTTGATCTCCGTGGTGTGCCCGCCATGCGGGAAGCCGATCGTCGTGCTGGCCTTGATCGTGGTTCCCTTCAGCCGCCCCGCGCAGGCCTCTAGGGCGTACGGCAGGATGCAGATGCTGGCCACGTCGTAGGCGATGGCTAGGTCGATGCCCTTTGCCAAGTCGTCCGCCGTCAGGGTCGGATTCAGCAACGAGTGATCGATCATCTTGGAGACGTCGGCGTAGGTGTAGTCCATGGTTCTTTCCTAGGAGCGCGGCCGCACTGCACGCGGGGTTGGGAATGCCCAGTGCAGACCAGCCGACTCCTGCCCTAGTCCTACCCCCGATTGGAGGCTGAGCGCATCGGCCCTGGCAAGGCAGCGCGCAAACCATACCGGCCCGGCGCACTCGGCAATGGCAATCCCCTCGGTGACCAGGGCGGCGTCGCCGGCCCTGCCGCCAAGGTGGGCAGCCTCCACGGCGTTGAGCGTCATGGCGCGGACGGTGAGGTCTTCTCGCAAGACTCTCAGGCCGCACTGCGCGGAGAGAGCCATGAGAGAGCCCGTTAGCTGGTCCTTCGTGAGGCCGGGAAACTTGGAGGCCTTGAGGACGATCCTCTCTAGCCGAACCGGGTCGCCTGCCACCGACCGGAGACGCTCCGCGTACCAGAGGCTCTCGCTCGTCGCCACCGCGAGTTTGGAGGAAACCTCCACCGCTTCCGTTCGAGAAGCCGGGCGAAGCGCGATCACGCGAGTCTCGATCGGAACTCCTTGTTCCACGGCCCCTTGGCTAAACCCTTTGAGGACGGCATGGGGAACCTGCTCGCGAACGAACGTACCCACCCCTCGACGGAACTCGAGAAGGCCTTCTCCCACCAAGCTGGCAAGCGCTTTGTTGGCGGTAATGCGACTCACGTGGTGGTCTTCGGCGATCTCGCGCTCGGTCAGGAACCTCCCGCCAGGCTCGTAGGCTCCGCTGGCAATCAGACGATGAAGATCCTCGATGATCTTGTGATGTGTACTCTCCGCCATAGCTCCCCTGGCAACTGTCTGTTCAAGAGTACACCCTGGAGATGCAACCTGCAACTCTCCATCAATGTATTCGCGACCCGCTAGGCTAGAGCGGAGACGGTTGAACCGAGGAGTGGTGGGAGGTGATGAGCCAGCGACCGCCCTTCCGCTCGAACGTGAGGGTGAACCGGGCGGGTATCGAGATCGGCTTTCCGTCCTGAATGAACCGGAAGGTGTAGAGTCCGCTCGCCACGGAAACGTTGGCATCGCCATAGAATCGAATCTGGTCGAGTTCGGCGCGGAGCCCTTCGTTGGCAACCAACCGCTCGAAGTAGGCGAGGACTTCCTTCGGGCTGGTGAGCGGCTCCGAAGCAAAAGTGGCCAGCAGGAGCGCATCGGGCGCATACAGATCGGTGACTCGCTGGGCGTCTCGGGCCTGAAGGGCGGCAAACCACTCGTCCAGCGCAGCCCGCGCCGTTCGCTCTGCGGCGTTGGTTGCGAAGCCTGGAAGCTGGAAGCTGGACCCGAAGAGCGTCTTCACCATAACTTACGACTTAGTATATACGCAATTTGTGTCGCGCATAACAAGTCGCGCATATTCTCTCTTTCTTTTCCTTGGGCGGACTTCCACTTTGCCCTCGATCCTAGGACAATAGCTCCCTATGGAGTTGATCAGCGTCGTCCTCCTCAGCGCCGTGGTTCTGTTCGTTGCCTACCGAACCTACGGCAAGGTCCTCGACCGACTCTTCGGGATGGACCCCAAGCGAACCACTCCCGCGGTAGAGCTTGCCGACGGGCAAGACTTCGAACCCGCACCTCCTGGGTACCTGCTGGGCCAGCACTTCTCCGCCATCGCGGCCGCCGGGCCGATCGTCGGACCCATCCTTGCCGGAGTTTTGTTCGGATGGGTGCCCGCCCTGATCTGGATCCTCGTGGGCTCCATCTTCATCGGAGGGGTCCACGACTTCGGTTCCCTCGCCGCGTCGCTCCGGCACCGGGCCACCAGCATTGCGGAGGTCGTTCGCGAGCACATGTCGCGGCGAAGCTATCTGCTTTTCCTCAGTTTCATCTGGATCGCGCTGGTCTACATCATCGTCGCGTTTACCGACGTGACGGCCCGGGCCTTCGTGGGCAACCAGACTTTGGAGAACGGCTCCGTGGTTCGCGGTGGCGGCATTGCCACCTCTTCCTTGCTGTACCTGCTGATACCCGTAGGGGTGGGGCTTGCGCTCCGATTCACCAAGCTGTCGCTGGCCGCCCTCACCGCGATCGCGCTTCCGCTGATCGCCCTCTCGATCTGGGGCGGCCAGTCGATTCCCCTGGACTTCCCGATGGACTCCGTCGGCGCAATCAAGGTCTGGGGTGCGATCATTCTCCTTTACTGCATCGTTGCCGCCGCAGCCCCGGTCTGGCTGATCCTCCAGCCGCGAGGGCTCCTTGGCGGCTACTTCCTGTATGCCGCGCTCGCGGCGGGAGTAGTGGGCGTCCTTTTCAGCGGCAAGCAGATCCAGTACCCGGCCTACCTCGGCTGGCAGAACGTGCGAGGCGAAACCCTCACGCCGTTCCTCTTCGTAACGATCGCTTGCGGAGCTTGCTCCGGATTCCACTCGCTGATCAGCAGCGGAACCACTTCCAAGCAACTCCGAAACGAGGGCGACGCGCGCCCCGTCGCCTACGGCTCTATGCTCCTCGAGGCGATGGTGGCCGTGCTTGCCCTCACCACCGTCATGACCCTCGCGCCCGATTCACCCCTCGCGAAAGACCCCAAGCCCAACCTCATCTACGCGCAAGGCATCGGCGCATACCTGTCCACCTTCGGGTTGCCGGCGACCCTCGCCGTCTCGTTCGCCCTCATGGCGTTTACGACGTTCGTCTACGACACGCTCGATGTCTGCACCCGCCTCGGCCGCTACATCATCCAGGAGCTCACCGGACTCAAAGGTCGGGCAGGCCTCGCGGCCGGCACCCTGGCCACCGTAGGCATCCCGCTGGCCGTGCTGGTCACCGACCAAGGCAAAGTCCCGGCCTGGCAGACTTACTGGGGCCTCTTCGGGGCCAGCAACCAGTTGCTGGCTGCCCTCGCCCTCCTGGGCATCACCGTCTGGATCTGGCGGACCCGGCGCGCCCGGTGGGTCTGGGCCGTAGTTGGGCTGCCATGCCTGTGGATGACCTGCATGAGCGCCTGGGCGCTTGCCGACCTCGTCCGCCGGGGCACCGGCCCCGTTCCGGTGGCCGGATCGATCCTGCTGGTCCTCGCGGCGTGGATGATCGTGGAAGCCGGCAGCGCGATGGTCCGCCCCGTCGATGCGCCGCTGGCCACCGCTCCGACCTCCTAGACGCAAAGAAGCCCCCGACTCCTTGCGGAGCCGGGGGCTTTTCGTCAGGCGAGTGCCTTACTTGCGTCGCTTGCGAGCGGCGGCAGCGAGACCAAGGCCGAGAACGGCCATGGTTGCAGGCTCGGGAACGGCCTCAACGTTGGCCGTGA
>JBGSIJ010000043.1:0-7723 GCA_041742595.1 Fimbriimonadaceae bacterium
CGGCCGCGATCTCGTGGCCGCGCTCGGTCCGCTCGGTGACGTTCACGCCCGCGGCCTCCAGGATGCTTCGGAACTTGCGAACGCGTTCCCGCTCGGGCCGCGCGAAGCCCTGCTCCGTGTCCACCCAGTTGAACGGGATCAGGTTAACCACGTTGGGGAACCCCTTCACAAGGCGGGCCAGTTCGCGTGCCTGGTCTGGCGTATCGGTGACCTCCTTGATCAGGAGGTACTCGAACGTGACCTTGCGACCGGTAGCTTTGCCGTAGTCCTTCATCGCGCCCACCACTTCAGCGACCGGCCACTTGTGGTTGACCGGCATCAAGCGGTCCCGGATCTCGTCGATCGGCGAGTGCAGGCTCAGGGCCAAATGGATCGGGAGGTTCAGCTCGGCCAGCTCGCGGATTTGAGGGACGAGGCCGACGGTGGAAACGGTGAGGTGCCGGTAGCTGAGGCCGACCTCGTCGTGCAGGAGACGAAGGGTCTTAACCACTCCAGGCAGGTTGAGCAGGGGCTCGCCCATCCCCATGAACACCACGTGGCTGACGCGGCGCTCGGTCAGGCTTTGCAGAAGCAGGTACTGGCCCACGATCTCGCCCGGCTCGAGGTTTCGGTCGAAGCCGCCCAACCCGGTGGCGCAGAACTTGCAGCCCATGGGGCATCCGACCTGGCTGGAGATGCAGCAGGACACCCGGTCTGCGTACGGCAGCAGCACGCATTCGTACACCTGATGGTCTCCGTTGTGGACGAGCAGCTTATCCACCCCATCGGTAGAGGTCTTGTGGGTCGCCACGTGTAGCGGGTTGCCGACGAACCGCTCGACAAGCTCGTCGCGCAGCGATTGCGGCAGGTCCGCCATCGTCGCGATGTCGGACTCGGCGCGGCGGTAGAGGTGCCAGGCGATCTGCTTGGACCGAAGCTTGGCGTCCGAACGATCGCCCAGAGCGGCCATCAGCTCAGCGCGATCCATTCCCACTAGGCTGAGCTTGCGGTCCTCCACCCTCCCAGTGTACTAGGACGGCCCTGGGCTCCCGAACCAAACCAAGGTTCCTGCCGGTAGAACAGAACTATGGAAACGCGTAAGCTCGGCCGATCCGGCCTCATGGTCCCCGCCCTCAGCCTCGGCACCGGAACGTTTGGCGGCAAGGGCGCCTTCTTCGAGGGCTTCGGCTCCAGCGACGTGGAGGAAGCGACCCGCATGGTGGACCTCTGCCTCGACGCCGGGGTCAACATGTTCGACTCCGCGGACGTTTACTCGGGGGGCGCCTCCGAGGAGATCCTGGGCAAGGCCCTCAAGGGCCGCCGAGACAAGGCGCTGATCTCCACCAAGGCCACGTTCACCTTCGGCCCCGGCCCCAACGACGTGGGCTCCTCGCGGTTCCACCTCATCCGTGCCGTCGAAGGCAGCCTTCGAAGGTTGGGAACGGACTACATCGACCTGTTCCAGCTTCACGCCTTCGATGCCATGACCCCGGTCGAGGAGACCTTGGGCGTCCTCGACGACCTCGTTCGGGCGGGCAAGATCCTCTACGTCGGATGCTCCAACTTTTCCGGATGGCACCTGATGAAGTCGCTGGCGACCTCCGAGAAGTACAACCTGCCGCGCTACGTGGCGCACCAGGCCTACTACTCGCTGGTCGGGCGCGACTACGAGTGGGAGTTGATGCCGCTGGCGTTGGACCAAGGCGTGGGCACCGTGGTCTGGAGCCCGCTCGGGTGGGGCCGCCTCGCCGGCAAAGTGCGGCGCGGACAGGCGGCGCCCGAGAACTCCCGCGTGCGAAATCCCGTGACGATGGAAGGCGGCCCCCAGGTGCCCGACGAGTACCTGTACACGGTCGTCGACGCCCTAGACGAGATCGCGGCCGAGACCGGCAAAACGGTTCCGCAGGTCGCGCTCAACTGGCTGCTCCAGCGTCCCACCGTGGCGACGCTCATCGTGGGCGCCCGCAACGAGGAACAGCTCAAGCAGAACCTTGGAGCGGTGGGTTGGAACCTGACGCGCGAGCAGGTGGCCAAGCTAGACGCGGCAAGCGCCGTTCCGTTGGCCTACCCTTACTGGCACCAGTTCGGGTTCAAGCGCAACCCGTTCCCGTTCGAGAAGGTCTAGGCGCGCTTGCGGGCAGCGTCCTCGTTGTACTTAAGGTCGCCGCACCCGCCTTCCCCGCTCGGGCGGACATGCGGTCCGTGACGGCTCTCGATGCCTTTGAACGCGTAAGGGTCCTCCCCCGCGACCATCGTGATGTCCCGATGGTCGGCGATGGAAACGTACTCGCCCTTGGGGACTTCACTTCCGAACCAGGGGAGCAGAGATTCCGCGCTCATGTAGTGGTTCACGAGCGAGCGCCGGAACCCGCTTGACGCGTAGTTGGGCAGGGACCGGTGCAACAAGTAGCCGTTGAAGAAGACGATGCTGCCCGCCTTCACTTCGACCGGAACGGCGTCGTCGTTGGAGTAGGGGAAGCGCTTGGCCTCGGCGGCGCAATCAAATCGCTTGTCGCCGTGCCACTCCTGGAAGTACATGATCCCTCGCTTCTGAGACCCGGGGATCACCCAGAGGCAACCGTTCTCCACCGTGGCGTCGTCCATCGCGATCCAGCCCCCCGTCAGCGAGCGGTCCCGAGTTGGGATGTAAACCTCGTCCTGGTGCCAGGCCTGGCCTGGCTTGCCGGAAGCCTTGATGAACAACATGGACTGCATGCACTTCACGTTGGGCCCGATGATTCCGGTTAGGACCTCGACCATGCTGGGATGGGCAAGGGTGCGCTCCATGAGCTCGGAAACCTTGTGCGGGAAGTGGATGCACAAGTAGCGCCGCATCGTCTCCTCGTCGGTCTCGCCCGGGAGCCCTTGGGTCGCGCCCGGAAGGGGGCCGCGCTCCTCCTTGCAGATGGCGAGGGCCTCGTCTCGGAGGGCTTGGACCTCATCCGCATCCAAAGCATCCTCAAGGACGAGGAAGCCGTTCTGCCGGTAGAACTCCACGGCCTCCTCGGTCACCGGAAGGCGGAAGTAGCCCGCGGGCGATCCCGTCTTGGGCCAGGTGGAAAAAGCCGTCAGCTTCCTTTCTTCGGCCAGTTGGTTCAGACTTTCGGCGAGTGCCATGACCACCTATGATGAACCACATGAGCGCTCATTTGAATAGACGGGATCGCGAAAAACATGTCTGAAACAAACCCAGGCACGGCGCCTGCATCGCCCGGTTGGCAACGTATCGTATACTTGTCCGGTTGAGAGAAGGCAACTGGGAGACACCCGGCGGATCCTCGACGCTTGCGGGCACGCCCGTAGAGTTAGGAGGATCAAGATGCCAACGCTCGTTATCGTCGGCGCCCAGTGGGGCGACGAAGCCAAGGGGAAACTCGTCGATGTTCTCGGCCATGAGGCCGACGCGGTCGTCCGCTATTCGGGCGGGAACAACGCCGGCCACACCGTCATCACCGGCGGGAAGACCTACAAGTTTCACCTGATTCCCGCGGGAATCCTGCACCCCGGAACCAAGGCCATCCTGGGCAGCGGAATGGTCGTTTGCCCGGCCGGCCTGCTCACAGAACTCGACGCCACCCTTGCCCTGTCTCCGGAGATCGGCGACCTCATCATCTCCAGCGCCGCGCACGTGGTCTTCCCGTACCACCGCATGCTGGACCGCCTTGAGGAAGAGGCCCGCGGCGAGAACAAGATCGGAACCACCAGCCGAGGAATCGGCCCGGCGTACCAGGACAAGGTTGCTCGGCTCGGCATTCGGATGGGCGAGTTCGTCAACCCGGCCGTCTTCCCGGTTCGTCTTCGCGAGGTTCTGGCCTACAAGAACCGCCTGCTCGAGATGTTCGGCGAGCCCCCAATAGACTTCGATTCGCTGTACGCCGAGTACTCCGCCTACGCGGACCGCATCCGGCCCTTCGTGCAGGACACCGAGGCCCTCGTACAGGCCGCCTACCGGAACGGAGACCGAATCCTCTTCGAGGGTGCTCAGGGGACCTTCCTGGATCTCGACAGCGGAACCTACCCCTACGTAACCAGCAGCCACCCGATCTCCGGAGGCGCCTGCCTCGGCACGGGAATTGGACCGCGCGCGATCGACTCGGTCCTGGGCGTAGCCAAGGCGTACACCACCCGCGTGGGTGCCGGCCCCTTCCCCACCGAACTTCTAGACGAGACCGGCGAGTGGATCCGCGAGACCGGGCAGGAGTACGGCACCACCACCGGACGAAACCGCCGCTGCGGCTGGCTAGACCTGGTGGTCCTCAAGCAGTCGGCGCTGCTGAACTCGCTCAGCGGATGGGTGCTCACCCGGCTGGACATCCTCAGCACCCTGGAGAAGGTCCAGGTCTGCGTGGGTTACGACCTCGACGGCAAGGTGATCGACCACATCCCGGCGGAGATCCACGAGTTTGCGCGCGTCAAGCCGATCTACCACGAGCTGGACGGATGGCAGGAGGACCTGCGAAGCGTCCGCTCGATCGACGATCTGCCGGCGAACGCGCTTAACTACCTCCGGTTCGTGGAAGAGCAAACCGGCACGCCGGTCGCGATCCTATCCATCGGGCCGGACCGCGACGAGACCATCGTCCTGCGCCCCGACCTGATCTGGGGATAACATCCACCTGACTCGAGACGCGCAACGCGCCATTGGGCCGGGAAGTAAAGTTCACGGCCCGCGTCTTTAGCGGGAACCGCGAGGAAACCATGCAACGTACGTTATCTGGGGAATCAATGAGGGCAATGACACGGAATACGCGAGGGCTCGCCGCGCTCGCGATGGGGATGTTGTGCGCGCTCGGCGTTGCGCAAGACCTTTCGCTAGACCAGGCGCTGAAATTGGCTCGGGAGCGCAACGGAGACATCCGTCGTAGCTTCGAGAATGTGAAGGCCGCGCGGGAGCGCACCAACCAGAGCTACGCCGCCTTCCTCCCCACCCTAACGCCCTCTGCAACCTACACCAGCAACCGCCGCGAGATCGACGTCAACACCGGTCCCCGCTTCTCCCAGACCGAGGGCCTGACGACCGAAATCGAAGCCCGCTGGAAGATCCTGGACAGCGGCGAGCGCAACCTGAACTACCAGCAGAGCCGTCGCTCCGCCGAATCCACGGCCGCCCAGTCGCTTGGAACCCTCCGCAACATCCTGGTGAACGTCCACGAGTCCTACCTGGAAGCCCTGCGCTCCCAGGATTTGTTGCGCCTCTCCAAGGTGCAGGAAGCTCGAACCGACCTGATCCTCGAGCAGGCGAAGGCGCGGGTTGAGGTCAAAGCCGCCGCCGCGATCAGCGTGATGCAGGCCCTTGCCGACGCGGAGAACGCCCGCGTGAACTCGCTGGAATCCCAGAACAAAGTCGTCACCTCGGAAGCCTCCCTGAAGGCGATCATCGGCTGGGATCGGAACGAGGATCTGCCCAAGCTCTCCTCCTTCCCCGAGCCGACCAACTTCGCCGACGCGGGCGACCTCAATCGGCTGACCGAAATGGGCCTCCGCGACCGCGCCGACCTGACGGCAGAGCGAAAGCAACTGGAAGCCACCCGGGCCCGCCAGCTCCTCGCAGAGCGACAGGCCTTCGGAAGCCTCTCGCTGGACGTCAGTTTCACCCAGCAGCTCACCCCGGTCTCCCTCGAGAACCGTGCGGCCGGCCTGTTCCTGAGCCTCCCGCTGTTCGACGGCGGCGAGCGACGAGCGGCCTACCGCGAGGCCAAGGCCAACTTCGAGGGCGGCAAAGCCACCCTTGCCCAGTCCGAGCGAGTAGCCCGACAGGAAATCGAATCCCAGGTCAAGGGCTACCAGCTGAATGTCCGCCGCGTGCAGGCGGCGCGGACGGCGCTGGATGCCGCGCGTAGAAACTACGAGGCCGCCGTCGAGTCTCAGAAGGTCGGCGTCTACGACATCATCCAGGTGTCCACGGCACAGGTCAGCCTCGTGACCGCCGAAAGCAACTACATCAACGCCATCTACGACTACTACATCAACGACGTCCGGCTCAAACTGGCGACCGGCCAGATGATTCCTGGCGAAGTATAAGAAGCATGAAGAAGCGCCTCCCCCTCATCGTCACCGCACTGGTCGTCCTGGGAGGCGCATACGCGTACTTCTCGGGCAAGGGGGAGGCGGCACCGGAGATCCAGTACAACTACGCCCCGATTGCCAAGGGCGAGCTTGTGCGTAGCATTAGTGCCACCGGGCAGCTGGTGGCCCTCACCACCGTAGACGTGAAGTCCAAGGCCGGTGGAAAGGTGGTCAAGCTTCTCGTCCAGGAAGGGGCGAAAGTCAAGCAGGGACAGTTGATCGCCCAGATCGACCCCGCCGACACCGAAGCCGCGTTCCGCCAGGCCAAGGCCGACCTCGATTCTGCGCAGGCCCGGGCCGGCCAGGCCAGCCAAAACTATCAGCTTCAGCTTGCCAACAGCATTACCAACGTGGCAAACGCCGAGTCCGCTCTGCGCAGCGCGCAGATTCGACTGGAGCGGGTCACCATGGAGAGCAACCGGCAGCCCATGCTGACCAGCTCCAACATGGCCAACGCACAGGCTTCGCTGGAATCGGCCCGTGCCGCGCTCCAGAAGCTGGAACAGGTCACGATCCCCCAGACTCGAAACGACGCCCAGGGAGAGGTCGATCGAACGCAGTCCGCGCTGGAAGCGGCCGAAGCCAACCTATCTCGGCTCCAGACCCTCGAGGGCAAAGGATTCGTGAGCGGCGCGGAAGTGGACAGCGCGCGCTCCAGCGCCGCCGCTGCGCGATCTGCGGCGGGGACTGCCAAGCAGCGCCTCTCCACGATCGATCAGCAGATCGCCGCCGACCTGCGGAATCAGCGCCTTTCGGTCGCCCAAGCCGAAGCGGTAGTCCGGCAAGCCAGAGCCAACAGCACCCAGGTGGGCATCTCTGCCAAGGACCTGGAAGAGGCTCGCCAGGCAGTCCGAAGCGCTCAGATCGCCCTTCAGGAAGCCAAGGACGCGCGGATGCAGAACCAGATCCGCTACAACGAGTTCGTTGCCGCGAAGTCCAGCACGGTCCGCAACCAGGTCTCCCTCGACAACGCCAAGGTCCAGTTGGACAGCACCGACGTGCTGGCCCCGCGGGACGGCGTGGTCACCATGAAGTATCTGGAAGAGGGCACGATCATCCCGCCCGGAACCAGCACGTTTGCCCAGGGCACCAGCCTGGTTCAGATCTCTGACGTGACCCAGATGTTCGTGGAATGCGCGGTCGACGAGGCCGACATCGGAAACGTCAAGACGGGCCAGCGCGTGCGCGTAACCACCGAAGCCTTCCCCGGCCAAAACGTGGACGGCTTCGTGGAGCGGGTCAACCCCAGTGCCACCACCGCCAACAACATCACGGCGGTCAAGGTCCGCGTGAAGCTGAACCCCGGCTTCAAGCTCAACCTCGTGCCGGGCATGAACGCCACTTGCGAGTTCATCACCCTCGAGAAGAAGGGCGTGCTGGTGGTGCCCGCGCAGGCGGTCAACCGAGACGGGGAGAAGCCGACGGTTCGCGTGAAGACCGCCGATCCTCTGAAGCCGGAGTCCCGCGAGATCGTGGTTGGCGACGAGGGCAACGAGGGTCTGGAAGTCATTTCCGGCCTGAAGGAAGGTGAAGAAGTCGTCACCGCCGAAATCGACCTTGCCGCGCTCCGGGAGACCCAGAAGAAGATGATGGAAGTCCAGCAAGGCGGCGGCCTCGCGGGTGGCGGTCGAATGGGTGGCGGCACGCGGCCGAACGCACGTCCCGGAGCGGGCGGCGC